>JBAXSC010000008.1:0-1615 GCA_037130925.1 Candidatus Nomurabacteria bacterium | reverse complement strand
TATTATTCATATCTTTATACTGCAATTTTTATAAAACAAATAGAGAAACAATGGGGAGATAGAGGGTATCCAATATCAGACAGACCAGAGATAACAGCTACTCTTTTTAATTTAGGATTTAAGCATTCAGAACCAAAAGATAATCCAGAAGTTGGAGGATCAGATATAAAAGTGGGGGAGAAGACTTATACATTTGGTGGTTTAGCCTTTGAATTCTATTATTCAAATGAATTAGGAAAAACATTTGCTATAAAGTAACTTAGATGCAACAATGGTTACTGCCATTTGCAGATTACTAAGAATTTATATTGAAAGTAAGGGTTGTATCATAATTTAAATATTATTGATATAATGTAATTATGGAAAATATAAATAGTAGTTCAGTAGATACATCTCAGAATAATAGTGCCCCAGAGGTTTCTGTTGAAAGTAATACAGAAAAGTCTATAGATAAATCTATAGAACTACCTGTAATATCAACAGAAGAAAAATTAACAAACATAGAAAGTGTAATTAGTAGTCAAGAAACACAAATTGCAAAATTGGCTGAGTCAAATAAAAATACAGAAACAGCCTTGGAAAATTTACGTAAAGAATTGGGTCTTCCAGAAGATAAAGAAAAAGCTCCAAGTCTTCTTTCTGGAGAAGAAAGAATGAAGAAATTGCAAGATGATAAAAAAGATCTAGAATCACAAAAAGAAGAAATTATAAGCCAACAAGAAAAGGAAAAATTAATAAATGAAGAAAAAGAAAAAATATTACAAGAAAAGTTCGATGAATTATTTAAAGAATTTAAAAATATTGATCCTAAGGAATTTGAAAGTATTTTTAATACTGGCAAAAAAATAAGTGGAGATAATTTTGATAGTAAATCAACAGGTTTACTTAGTCCTGAGCATGCTAAAGTCTTGGCTAGTGTCTATGAAAAGGGGATTGTATTACTACCAAAAATTATTGAAATAATACCAGAACTTATAAAAAAGATGGAAAAAGATTTAACAAAAGAAGCAACAGAAAGGGTGGAGAGAAAGATAGAAGAAGGAAAGAAAGACATAACAGAGAACAAAAATTTAGAATCTACACAAGAACTAAAAAATGAAAACGAAATAGAAATAGAAAAATCCACTAATATAGCAACATCCGAAGAAATAATTCAAAATGTAGATTCTAGTGTGTCAATTAATAATTAACTAAGAATAGATTTTTTAAGTAAATAAGAAATATCATTAATACAAATATTTCTGTTATAATACACTTATGCTTACAAATCAAAAGTTAGGAATCAAAGTATTCTATTATTATCTCTCAAAGAGGGTAGTCTCTGGCATTTTTTTACTAGTAGTTTCATTTATTGTTTCTTCTTTAAAAGGAACCATGGTTACTAAGATGGCATTGGCTATCCCTTTAACTACTGCTCTAGCTATTGCTAGCTTTTTAGTGAATGGTTTATTCATTGTTTCTGTTTTATTGATATTGTACGGCGTAGTAATGAGTTGGATTAATTATATTAGTTGTGAATATACCTTGGATGAAAATGCAATTAGTGTAAGAAGGGGAATCTTTAATAAAAAAGAAGTTTTTATACCTTATAGACAGATAGAAAATATAAATATAG
>JBAXSC010000007.1:0-2050 GCA_037130925.1 Candidatus Nomurabacteria bacterium | reverse complement strand
GGGGGAAAAAAGTAATAGAGCTTACAAAAAAAGGATCAGACGGCACGAGCACGTGATTTATCCAGTATTCAAGGATTTTTAAACGATATCTATGAATTCTCATCGCCGCATATAAGGTGAGTTAATAAGTGAAAATAAATGGATTATTGTTTATAAACGAATTAATTCAGGACAAGATTTTTTATTATGTGCCAGATTAGAAAACGGAAGTAATTTAAATTTATCATCAGGCAAATAAGTAACTATTCAAAATCTGCAGAAAGATTAACGTTCAAGTAGTCTTTTGTTTGTATCGCTTCTTTCAAGTATTTTGTTAATGTCTCATAAACATCCTCTTTTCGCATCTTTATTGTTTGAATTACACTCATCATTATTTCATGAGTTCTCGCTCCTTCTTTTGATCTGCTTCCTCCTGATATTTTTCTTATTATTACTGATGGTCTTATGCATCTTTCTGCTAAATTATTTGTCAGCGGTACATCTGCATATTTCAGTGCTGTTATTAAATTACCTCGTTGATTCCTTATTCTGGTTTGTACTTTTTTAGCATCTGTCTCTTTATACTCTCTTTCACATATTTTCTCTATTTCTGCTAGCTTCTTTTTATGCTCTTGCATTCTTGTCTTTTTCTCAAATGGACTTTCTATTATTTTTGTCAATTCTTCGAACATATTTGTTAATTCTTTATGCAAATCTTTTATTTCAGTTGATGCTTTTTCATCTGTAGCTCCTGTATTTGATTCTCTCAATAAATGAGACCAGCAACTTTGACGCTCCATTCCTAGACTTTCATAGACTACATAGTCATCCGTCACCAAAATTATTTTTAACAGTTTTGTTATTTTATCTATTCCTATTATTTTATGAATTTCTTTCTTTCCTCGGCTTTTTACGATACGGATCAATACTGCTAATTTGGATATTACTACCCATAGCCAATATTTTTCTTTATTTATTTTCCATGTTGTTTCGTCAGCATGTAATAATGGGGAACCTCTTATTATTTCTAAAATATCTTCATATATTTTTAGTAGCATTTTAGCTCCTTTTTGTAAGATCTCTTCTACATTTCCTGTAGATATTTTTATATTGAAAAGATATTTTAAAAAACTACATATTATTCTTATTGGAATTCTGGCTTCATATTTTAAGATCATTATTAATATTGAAACATTCAATCCAAAATTACTGTTTGGTACTGCGTTTTCTACTGTGGCTTTTACTTCTTTTTTACAGTTTGGACAATATTGTCTTTCTATTTGGTATTCAACTGTATTGCATTTTATTGCTGATAAATCTGGTATGTCCATTATTATCTTTCTTGCTGTCTTTTTAGCTGTTTTTAATGTGGTGTGACAGTCTGGACATTCACATAAATGAAGTCCTACTGTTTTATCTGGAGCTGGTAATGAAAATTTATGATTAGTATTGCCTTTTTGAGCACCTCGTTTTTTCTTCTCTGAAATTTGATTATTTGGATCTTCTGCTGAAGATATTATCTTGCCTTTTTTGGTTTCTTCTTGTTTAGAATTTGTTTTAAAAAGCATTCCTTGTAATTTCTTATTTGTTGTTCTGATTTTTTTATTCTCAGCTTCTAAAGTCTCAATTTGTTTTTCTTCTAACTCTAATGCTTTTTTTAGGTTTTTTATTTCTTTTGATAGAGCCTCTATTTCATCTAATAATTTTTCATTTTTATCTTTCTGCTTTTTGTGAGCACGTTGCGATGCTTTTAACTTTATAGTTAGAATTCGCTTCTCTTCGTCTGTGCTTTTCCATCGTAAATTCATGTTTCATCTTTGCATCTTTCTTTTATATTTTGCAAGTTTTGAATAGTTACTTAGTAATTTATTGAGAAATATAGAAAATTAATATATTATACTTTGAAAAAATTTTCTTATGATAAAAAAAAGCTCTATAAAAAAAGCGAAAAATTTTAATAAAAGTAATAATAATAAAAAAATAGTAACAGTTAAAAAGAAAGACTTAAATTTTAAGCTAAAAATAATTCCTGATGAAAGCAAAAAAGGCTCATCTAATAAGGCTATTACAA
>JBAXSC010000006.1:0-13881 GCA_037130925.1 Candidatus Nomurabacteria bacterium | reverse complement strand
GATTAGTCCTGCTATTGGGAATGTTGGTCCGTTGACTTTAGAGAAGATGAGATAGAAAAATAATTTAAATTAATTAAATAATAAAACACTTAGATTATTCTAAGTGTTTTATTATTTTGAAAAAAACATATTTTTTGATATATTCTATATAATATTATGTCATTATCTATCGGAATTGTCGGCTTACCAAATGTGGGCAAATCAACACTTTTTAACGCGCTAACAAAAAATAGTGTGCCTGCTGAAAATTATCCATTTTGTACTATCGATCCATCAGTTGGAATAGTTGAAGTAAATGATGATAGACTTTATGCTCTTTCAAAAATGAGTAATACAAGAAAAATCGTACCAGCTATTGTGGAATTTGTAGATATTGCAGGACTTGTAAAAGGTGCGTCAGAAGGAGCCGGACTCGGAAATAAATTCTTACAACATATTCGTGATACAGATGCTATTTTAGAAGTTGTGAGAATTTTTGAAGATGAAAAACAAATTCATGTCGAAAATAGAATTGATCCATATCTCGATATTCAGATTATTAATATGGAATTAATTTTAGCTGATCTTGCTACTGTAAATAAAAGACTTGAGACTATAGAAAAAGATGTGAAAAAGGGAGATAAAGTTGCTGTTAAATTTAAAGGTGCAATGCTTAAAATAAAAGAATATTTAGAAGCTGATAAGCTTGCTAATAGATTAATTGCTGAAAATAAATTTGATGAAGAGGAATTAAAACTCGTCAGAGATCTACACTTGATCACAATGAAGCCGATTCTTTACGCTTTAAATAAAAAGTCTGGAGCGAAAAATTTAGATGAATTAAATGATGTTAGATATCAAGAATTGATGAAATATTTTAATGATAACAATTTCAGTCACTGTATCATAGATGCAAAAGTAGAAGATGAATTAAAAGATTTTGAAGGGGAGGAAAAAAATGAAATGAGAAGAGAAATCTCAAATGACGTCTCTGATGATGGAATAAAAAATCTAATTCATGAAGGATATAAAATGCTTGGCCTTGAGACTTATTTTACAACAGGTGAGGTTGAGACTCGTGGCTGGACTATTAAAGCTGGCTCTACAGCTCCTGTAGCCGCTGCAGCTATTCATACAGATTTTCAGAATAAATTCATTCGTGCCGAGGTTATAGCTTGTCAGGATCTATTAAATTGTGGAGGATACAAAGTCGCTAAAGAAAAAGGTCTTCTTCGTATAGAAGGAAAAGAATATATTGTGAAAGATGGAGATGTTATAGAATTTAGAATCTAAAAATAAAAAACCGGTCTTGAAAATATTTTAAAAATATTTAAAAGTCCGGTTTATTTAATCTTTAAACTCTTGAAATGTTAAAAATTTTATAACCATTTTTTTTCCATTCCCAGCCCATGTTGGCATTGTTGGCAGATTGGTTTTGCTCTTCAGTCCAAGTGTTCATCCACAATAATACTTTATCTGCTATTTTTACTTTAAGGTTTTTGTAAAATATTTCCACAGACTCTGTTTCTTCTTGTTCTATTCCAAAAACTTCATTAAGTTGGAATTCGTATCTGTCTGTGGCGTCTGGGTTGTAGTTTGTGTTTACGTAATTTTTGTAGAATTTTACGTCTGCAGAAACAAAAAAATACTTAATCTTTTTCATTGTAAAAAATTTAATTTAAAAATATTGTTTAAGAATGTTCTATTATTTTTTAATAGCTATTTTAATTATATCATATCCAATATTTATGTCAAGTCATAAAATTGACTTTTGTTTTTTATAAGTATATATTTTATTAGGCATTTAAATTATTTTTTTAACATTTTAAATTTTAATAATGAATAAAAATATTGTTGTTATTACAAAAACAAAGAACAGATTTTCTTATATAAAAGAAAACGTCCCAGAAGGAATTTATGTTTCTAATGAATTTAAGGATCCAAAGGTTCTTAATAAGTTTAAGAGAAACCAGTTGATTCAGTTTTTTCATTCGACTGATCTTATTTTGATAGATGATAATATTTTGGCTGGTACAAACAATCAAAATCAAATCGTTTATTTTATTGAAAAAATATTTTCGATGGGTATTTTAAAAAAAGATCAAATGAAAGTACTCTATCTTATAGACAGAGAAGATAAAGAAGCTAAAGAAAAATATGGAGCTTATGGTTTTGTTTATACACAAAATCAAAAGTTTAACAAAGAACTTTCGGATTCTTTATTCAAAAAAGTAAAAGAATATTTAGAAAACAGCTCTTTAAAAGAAGAATAATTTTTAAATATTAAAACCAGTAAATGTGATATTAAAATATCTTATTTACTGGTTTTTGTTTTAATCTAATTTTTGAGAAGCATATTGCTTTAAAAAATAGTTTTCTCTTTCTGTCATTTGCTCTTTTAATTTGAATAATCCGTCATATCTCCAGTCTTTTATTGCAGGATATCCATTTGGTTGATACCAGGACATATCTTCTTCTTTGTCAGACAAGGACCATTGATCCAGGTTGGGTAATTCGTAAGAAATAAAAATTCTTTCTTTAATTTCCATTATTGGAAATTCTTTTGAAATATTTTCTATTTCTTTTTTTGTCTCGTCTTCTGTCAAATGAAGGAGTTTTTTTCTTATTAGACAGTCATAATGTCTATAAGTCCAATTATAATCTTTTAGATTTGTTGCTATAATTGGTTTTTTTCTTAATTCGCAAAGTAATAATAGCTGTTTGGAAGTTATTTCATCCATGATTATAAAATTTAAATGATTAAAGAATAATTTTTTCTAATCTAATACTATAATTTCTTTGTATTTGTGTCAAGTAATAAAATTGACTTTTATTTTTTATAAACTAAAAAAGTTATTCATATTATTGAATAACTTAATTGATAATTTTTTTTATTTTTTTACTCTCTAAACCCTCTTAAGAATGCGTCTATTTTTGATATAAGAAATATTAATATAATCACAAAAGGTACACAATCAAAAAGAGTTATAATTACCATTACATTACAGTCATCATCTTCACTGAGTTTTCTTGTTATTGGCTTCATAAAACTAAATTCAGTTTTAAATATCCACATAAGACAAATAATCTCAATTAAAAATAAGACTATTACGAATGAATAAAAAAATAAAAAATCCACAATAAAATTAGCTATTTTTCCCATTTTTGATGTTTTAATGAACAATTTTTATATATTACAGTAAAATCACTTATTTATCAATAAAATATCTTAATATTTTGATGTATTTGATTAATTCCTTATTTTATGCTAATATTTGTAGATTAAATAATCAAAATTATGAAGAAAGATATACACGGAGAATACTTTGAAAATGCTACAGCGACTTGCGCTTGTGGTGCTAAATTTACTGTTGGCTCTACTCAAAAGGAATTCGAAGTAGAAATTTGTTCAGCTTGTCATCCATTTTACACAGGACAAGAGAAAGTTCTTGATACTGCTGGACGTGTAGATAGATTTAAGAAAAAAGTTGCGAAAGCTACAGCTACAAAAGCTGCAAAGAAAAGTAAAGAAGATTAACTTTTTAAATAAAAACATTCGCGAAGTTTTTGCGAGTGTTTTTATTTTGCTTTGAATCATTATATAATATAAAAATTATGGATTACACATTAGATGATTTTAAAAATCACGAAAAGACAAAATATATTTTCCCAGGATATGAAGACCTCTTAAAAAAAGAAGAAGAGGCTAGTTCTCTTTTACAAGATCCAGAAATGAAAGAAATAGCAGAAGAAGAATTAAAAGAGGTCACTGAACAAAAAGAAAAACTTTGGAAAGAAATGTCTGAGATTTTACAAAAAGATAAAATTGAAGAAGAAAAACCAAAAGCAATGATTTTGGAGGTATCTGCTGGAGCAGGAGGTGATGAATCTTCTCTTTTTGCTGCCGAACTTGCAAATATGTATCAGAACTATGCTTTAAAAAATAGATGTAGTTTTGAAAAGCTCGATTATTCTGAATCTGATGTTGGTGGATACAAAGATGTATCTTTTGAAATAAAAGGAGCAACTGCTTGGGATAGTTTCAAATTTGAAATGGGTGTTCATCGTGTGCAAAGGGTCCCTGATACAGAAAAAAATGGTCGTGTACATACTTCTACAGTTACAGTATCTGTTATGCCTATTAGAAAAATTAGAAATACTACTATTAATCCTGCTGATATAGAAATGGAGACTTCTCGTGCTGGTGGAGCTGGAGGACAAAATGTAAATAAGGTGGAGACAGCTGTGAGACTTATTCATAAGCCTACAGGGATGGCTGTTAAGTGTACGATTGAGAGAAGTCAGCTTAAAAATCGCGAGCGTGCTATGGAAATGCTTCAAGCTAGACTTGATCAAATGGAAGAGGAAAAATTTAATAAAGAAAATGTAGATGCAAAAAGAGAACAAATTGGTACTGGTGATAGAAGTGAAAAGATTCGTACTTACAATTTTCCTCAAGATAGAATTACAGATCATAGAATAAAAGAATCTTGGCATGGAATTCAAAAGATAATGTTAGGCGAAATGGGTCCCATCATTGAAGCCCTTCAAAATTTCAAAGGAGAATTTGGTTCTGATGATGATGAATAATTTCATAAAATTAACAATTTTAATTTTTATTTCTTTAAATTTGTTATAATATTTATATGAAAATACTTTTGGTTGAAGATAATGCAAAATTAAACGAAGCTATTAGAATCTATTTAGATGAAAATGGATTTACTGTTGATACTGCATTTAATGGTGTTCAGGCGTTATCTAAAGTTAAAGATCTTAAGAAAAAAAATGAAGAATATGATGTTATTATTTTAGATAGAATGATGCCAATGAAAGATGGTATAGAAACTCTTCGTGATATTAAAAATATGGAAATTGGTAGTGGTGTAATAATTTTAACAGCAAAAGATACTGTTGATGACAAAGTCTTTGGTCTTGCTGCAGGAGCAGATGATTACATGGTAAAGCCTTTTAATGTAAAAGAATTAATGGCTCGCATACATTCTCTATATCGTAGAAATTTGATTAAAAAAGATATTGTAAAAAATAATTCATATACAAATTCAAATGATTCTGAGTTTAAAGAATTTTCTAATACGAAAGATATTGAAAATGATAAAATAGAAATCGTTTCAAAAAATAAAGATTTAAATTTTAGTTTTAATTTGAATTCTGGAGAAATAGTTTTGGAAAAAGAAAATGATGAAAAAACTATAATATATTTAACAGGAAAAGAATCAAATATTTTTAAAATTCTTTTAGAAAAAAATAATACTCCAATAAGTAAAGATTCTATTCTTGAGAAAATTTGGAATGAATCAGAAGCTCCAAGCAGTCGTTTTGTAGATGTTCACGTTCATAACTTACGTAATAAATTATTAAAAAATAACTTTCCTGGTCGTGTAGAAACTGTTCGTAATTCTGGATATAAATTAATTTTAGATTAATAAAATGAAAAACGAAGTAAAAAGCTCAAAAGAAAATTTATTCGTATCTACAAGATTTAAGCTTGATGCTATAGCTTTTCTTTTTGTATTTTCAATTTTAGGTATTTTTTCTTTTACTATTTATCGTCTTTTAACTTTAGATTTGATCTACCAGATTTCTCCTGTCTTTAAAAGTAGTGGAGTTTCTAATTATATAAATGTTGATAAACTTTTCTCTGATTTTAGAGAACAAACTATATTTTTGTTAATTATATTGGATATTGTAGTTTTGTTTCTGTCTGTCTATCTCTTTGATAAGTTAGTAAAAAAAATGCTTGCTCCGATTGAGTATCTTTCAAATGTGCAAAAAAGATTTGCTGAAAATGTGTCCCACGAACTACGTACACCTCTTTCTATAATGAATATGCATTCAGAAATACTTTTAGATAGAATTGAAAAAGTAAAAGAATCAAACGATTTAGATGGTAATTTTGTAAATAGTGTCGAAAGTAGTGTTGTTTATATTGATTCTGAAATAAAAGGAATAGTAAATCTGATAGATGATTTATTGTTCGAAGCGAGAGTAAAATATAGTGAAGATAAAGTAGAAGACGTCTCACTTTTGCAAGTTAAAAAGATTTTAGAAAAAGTTATTAAAAATCTTTCTCATAATAAAGTAGAAAATGTTAGCGTGATATTAGAATTTGATTTTACAGAAAAAGATTTAGAAAATAAGATTAGAGTTAATAAACTTCACTTAGAGAGAATATTTAATAATCTTATTTCTAATAGTTTTAAATTTACTTCAGATGGAGAAATAAAAATAGTTTTAGAAAAATATAGAAGCAAATTGAAATATAAGCTAAGATTTTCTATAGAAGACACAGGAAGAGGAATTAAGAAAAAAGATTTAGGAAAGGTTAGTGAGAGATTTTTTAGAGGAGAAAATGTAGAAGGTGAAATTTCTGGTACAGGAATTGGTCTTGCGATCGTTAGCGATTTGGTAAAAAGCTATGATTGGTTTATTAAAATAAAAAGTGAAGAAAATATTGGTACAAAAGTTGAGATTAGTAAAATAAATATAATTTAAATATAAAATTAACACATGTCATCCAATAAAAATTTTGAAAAACTTTCTGATTTTTTAAAAAATTTTAATATAGAGTTTAGTATCTCTGTAGACGATCTAGAAAAATTTAGTGAAGATACTAGTCTTTTTAAAATTCGTCCAACGGTTATCATTTTTCCAAAAAGTAAAAATGATATAAGTAAGATTTTAAAATTTGTAAATCAAAATAAAAATTATAAGATCACAGGTAGAAGTGCTGGAACAGATATGTCTGGTGGGCCTTTGACTGATTCTATAGTTTTATCTTTTACAAAATATTTTAATAATATTATTTCTATAAATTCTGAAAATAAAGAAAGTATTGTCGAGCCCGGAGTTTTTTATCGTGACTTTGAAAAAGAAACTTTAAAACATAATTTATTATTACCGACTTTTCCGGCTTCTAGAGAAATATGTGCATTAGGTGGAATGATTTCAAATAACTCTGGTGGAGAAATGAGTTTGAATTATGGGAAAACAGAAAATTATATTCTTTCTTTAGAATCTGTTTTATCTAACGGTGAAATTGTAAATTTTGAGAAAAAGACTATAGAAGAAGTTGAGAAATTTATAAATTCTGAAGATGAATATTTTAAGAAAAGTTTAGAATATAAAATTTATAAAGAAATTTTAGAATTAGTCTCTGATCCTAAAAACACAGAGATAATAAATAGAAACAAGCCTGTAGTCTCAAAAAATTCATCTGGGTATTTTGTTTGGAATATTTTATCTGAAGAAAATGGTAAAAAGTTTTTTGATTTGTCTAAATTAATAGTCGGATCACAAGGAACTCTGGCTATGGTGACAAAAATAAAATTAAAATTAATTACCCCTAAAAAATATTCAAAAATGATGATGATTTATATAAAAGATATTCATCAGTTAGGAAAAATTAGAAATGTTGTAATGAAATATAAACCAGAAACTTTTGAGAGCTATGATGATCACACTTTTAAAGTTGCTATAAGATTTTTACCAGCATTTATAAAAAGTATCTTTTCTAAAGATGGAAATGTAAATATTTTTAAATTAGCTTTTTCTTTTTGGAAAGAGTTTATTTTAGTATTATCTTTTGGTTTGCCTAAATTATTTTTATTAGTTAATTTTACTAGTGATGATGAAAAAGAATTAGAAAAAGATATAGAAAATTGTAATCTGGAAATTATAAATGATTTTAAAAATATAAAAACTCAGCTTATAGAGACAGATTTTGAAAAAGAAAAATACCTAAATATGAGAAGAGAAAGTTTTAATCTTTTAAGAAAAAAGTCTGGTGATTTACATACTGCTCCATTTATTGATGATATTATTGTCCCAGGAGAAAAGTTGGAAGAATTTTTAATAGATCTTGTGCCTGTTTTAGATAAATATAAATTGCTCTATACTATTGCTGGACATGTTGGTGATGGGAATTTGCACATTATTCCACTTATGAATTTTACGGATAAAAAAATAAGAGAAGAAAATATTCAAACTATAAAAGATTGCAGTCATGAAGTTTATGATTTAATTAAAAAATATCATGGCTCTATAACAGGGGAGCATAATGATGGATTGATACGCACTCCATTTTTAAACGAAATGTATGACGAAGAAATGCTTGAAATTTTTAGAAAAATAAAAAATATTTTTGATGAGAATAATATTTTAAATCCTGGCAAAAAAGTCGCTATTAACAGTGATTTAAATAAGGAATTTGAAAATAATCTAAAATTTATTAAATAAATAATCTGTAATATTTCTATGATATATTTGTATAATAAATATATAGAAATAACAATATGAAAAAAATAATTTGGGTTTTAATAATTTTATTAGTTGTGGTTTTAGGTTTGTTTTTATTTATGAAGTCTAAAAATAATACACAATTAGATGTTTCAAATACTCCAGTTTCTCAAACTATGAATACAACAGACACATCTTCACAAGCTCAGAATTCAGTTCCTGTCACATCTTCTACTACAAATGTAAAAAAAGGAATTGTAATGACCGATATTTCTTCACATAATTCTCAAGCTAGTTGTTGGACTGCTATTTCTGGAAAAGTTTATGATGTTACAAGTTTCATTACAAAACATCCAGGAGGATCCCGAGCTATATTAGCTATTTGTGGTAAAGACGGAACAGGGCTTTTCGATGGAAAGCATGGAATGGATCCAAGAGCAAAAGGTCTTCTTCCAAATTTCTATTTAGGTGATTTGAGTAATTAAAATATAAAAATTAAATAAAAAAACAACCGGCACGTTTTACAACGTTCCGGTTTTTTGAAAATCTTAACAAGTGTAATGATCAAAAAATATTAATATAATCGCTAAGATTATTATCAAGAAGATATTAAACTTAATGATTTTTTTGACCATAGGGAATTCTTTTTCTTTTCTCCTTTCCATTTTTTCTTTTATTTTTCTACTATAATCATATGTAGGGTACATTTTTGATCCGTCAAAGAAATATCTCTTCGAAGAAATTAATAGTAAGGATATCGATAAAATAAATAATATTATCGATATATAAAAAAGATAATTCCACATTTGTGGTGTTAATTCTGTCAGTAACATAAAGAACAATTTTTTTGATTAATTAATTATGACATTATATCTCATATAAATATTTTGTCAAGTTAAATTTATGTATCAATTTACATGATAAAATTTAAGTATAAAAATAATTAAATAAAATATCTTATGAAGAAAATAGCTATTAATGGTTTTGGGAGAATTGGTCGTGCTTTTTTGAAATTAGCTTTAACAGACGAAAGCGTTTTAAAAGAAGCTGAAGTTGTAGTAATAAATGATCTAGGTGATATAGAAAACATGATTTATCTTTTAAAGCACGACTCTGTTTATCATCAAAAAGTTTTTAAAAATATCGAAAGTAAAATAGTGAGTGATACAGAAAAATATATTGTTATAACTCTCCAAAATGGAATTCAAAAAGAAATTTCATTTTTGAGTGAAAAAGATACAAATAAATTTGTAGAAAATAAAACTTGGGAGAAATTTGGTATTGATGTGGTCGTAGAATGTACTGGTCTTTTTGTGAGTTATGATAAATCAGAATTCCATTTAGATTCTGGTGCAAAGCATGTTGTGATATCTGCTCCAAGCAAAGATGAGAAAACAGCTCTTCATTTTTCTGAGACGGTGTTAGTGGGTATCAATGAAGAAAAATTAAAAGAATGTAAAATTACAAGTAATGCATCTTGTACCACAAATGCATCTTCACCAGTTTTGGCTATTTTAGATGAGGCGATAGGAATTGAAAAAGCTATTTTAAATACTGTACATTCATATACAGCATCACAATCAATAGTTGATGGGCCAAATAAAAAAGATTGGAGAGAAGGAAGGGCTGGAGCACAAAATATTGTTCCAAGTACAACAGGTGCGGCTATAGCCGTAACAAAAGCTTTTACAAAGATGGAAGGACTTTTTGATGGTATATCAATACGTGTGCCGAGTGTAGCTGGGTCTATTGCAGATATTACATTTATTTCAAAAAGAAATACAAGTGTAGAAGAAGTGAATAGAATTTTAGAAAATGCTTCAAAAACTGATAAATGGAAAAATATATTTGCAGCCAGTGATGAAGAATTAGTTTCTACTGATATTCAAGGTCTTCGTTTTGCATCTATTGCGGATCTTAAGATGACAAAAGTTGTCGATGGAAATTTAGTTAAAGTTCTCGCTTGGTATGATAATGAAATTGGATATACAAATACTCTTGTTCAGCATGTTATGAAAGTGATGAATATTTTGTAATATATTTTCATATTTAATGTCAATCCCTGTGGATAATCTCACTTATATTTTTCAGTGAGATTTTTCATTTTTAGGTCTTATTTTATTCTTTTAAAAATATCATGATATGATAGATTTATAAAACGAGTGTGGGCGTTTTTAATTTTTTTAAAAGGTTTCTTATTACTGTTTGAACTTTAAAATAAAATATTAAAAATATGCCTAAAAAAACTCATCCTAAAAACAATCTTAGTAATGTTCACATAAATACTGATAAATTTTTTGTTAAAAAAAGAGACGGAAGAAAACAAAAATTTTCTCAAGAGAAAATAACTCTTGCAATAGCAAAAGCTGGCACAGCAGCAGGGGAATTTAATGATAAAAAAGCACCTTTTCTTGCACAAAAAGTATTTTTGACTTTGCTTGAAAAGAATAAAAAAACTTTTAATATTGAAGAAGTTCAAGATGTTGTAGAAGATGTTTTGATGAGTTCAAAATACAAAGCAACAGCCAAGGCATATATTTTATATCGTGATCAGCATCGTATTATGCGTGAGATGAATGCTCAAAATAGCATTGATTTAATTAATCAGTATACTTCAAAGAGTGATTGGCTTGTAAAAGAAAACAGTAATATGGATTATTCCTTACAGGGATTGAATAATTATATAGCAGCAGAGATTAGTAAGACATATTGGCTCAATAATTTGTATTCAAAAGAAATTCGTGAAGCACATCTTAATGCAGATTTTCATTTACATGATTTGAGTACTCTCGCTGTGTATTGCGTAGGTTGGGATTTATTTGATTTGCTTAAAGAAGGATTTCGTGGAGTAAAAGGAAAAGTCGCCTCTGCTCCTCCAAAGCATTTTCGTACTGCACTTGGACAGATTGTTAACTTTATCTATACAATGCAAGGTGAGGCTGCTGGGGCTATTGCGTTATCAAATTTTGATACACTACTTGCTCCTTTTATTCGTTATGATGGATTAAATTTTACTGAGATTAAACAATGTATTCAGGAATTTATTTTTAATATGAATGTTCCCACTAGAGTTGGATTTCAGACACCATTTTCAAATATAACTTTAGATCTGCTTGTGTCTCCAAATTTTAAAGATACTCCTGTGATTATTGGAGGCAAAATGCAAAAAGAGACTTATTCTGAATTTCAAGAAGAAGTAAATCTTTTTAATAAGGCATTTTTTGAAGTTATGCATAAAGGTGATGCTGCGGGACGTGTTTTTTCTTTTCCAATTCCAACAGTAAATATTACAAAAGATTTTGATTTTGAAAATGAAAATTTAAATGGACTTTGGGAAATCACAGCAAAGTATGGAGTTCCGTATTTTTCAAATTTTGTAAATTCTGATATGAATCCAGAAGATGCGAGAAGTATGTGTTGTAGATTAAGACTTGATTTGAATGAATTAACAAAAAGAGGCGGCGGTCTTTTTGGTGCGAATGCTCTTACTGGAAGTATGGGTGTTGTGACAATTAATATGCCAAGATTGGGTTATCTTTCTAAAAATGTAGAAGATTTTAAAGAGAGATTAAAAAAGATAATGCTCCTTGCTAGAGAAAGTCTTGAAGTTAAAAGAGAAATAATAGAAAATTTTACTGATAAAAATCTTTATCCTTATACAAAGTTTTATTTAAGAAATATTAAAACCAATTTTGGAAAATATTGGGTGAATCATTTTTCTACAATCGGATTGATTGGTCTCAATGAAGCTGCTGAAAATTTGTTAGGTGTAGATATTGGTACAGAAAAAGGAAATAAATTTGCAGAAGATATTTTAGTTTTTATGCGTGAAATTTTAGTTCAGTTTCAAGAAGAGACTGGTAATCTTTATAATCTCGAAGCAACACCGGCAGAAGGTGTGACATATAGATTGGCTAGAAAAGATACAGAATTATTCCCATTAATTAAAACTGCAAATCAAGGTGATGGTACTCCTTTTTATTCAAATTCTTCACAGCTTCCTGTGAATTATACAGATGATATATTTGAGAGTTTAAATTTACAAGACAAATTGCAGACTCTTTATACAGGTGGTACGGTAATACATTTATTTTTAGGAGAGCAAATTCATGATATAAAAATGGTTCCAAATTTAGTTAAGAAAATTTGTCAGAATTATCATCTTCCATATTTCAGTATTACTCCGACTTTTTCTGTTTGTGACCATTGTGGATATTTATCTGGAGAGCAAACTGTCTGCAAAGATTGTGGAGAAGAAACTGAAATTTATACTAGAGTGGTAGGATTTTTGAGACCTATTCATCTTTGGAATGATGCGAAGAGAAATGAATTTACAAAACGTAAAACTTTCTCATTGATAGAAAATAAAGCTGTAATTAAAAAATAAAATGATTTTAGCCGGATTACAGAAAAGTACATTAATAGACTATCCTGGTAAAATAGCTTGTATTGTTTTTACTTTGGGTTGTAATTTTAGATGTGATTTTTGTTACAATCCATCTTTAGTTATTCACGAGAGATTCCTAAAAGATTTATTAAGTGAAGAAAATTTTTTTAAATTTTTAGAAGGAAGAAAAAACTTGTTAGATGCTGTAGTTATCACAGGTGGTGAGCCAACTCTTCATAAAGATTTAAATGTTTTTATTAAAAAAATAAAAGATTTAGGATTTTTAGTGAAGCTTGATAGTCAAGGAAGCTCTCCAAAATTTTTAAAACAAATTTTAGAAGAAGGAAATGTGGATTATGTAGCAATGGATATTAAAAGTCCTATAGAAAGATATCAAGAAGTCACAAATTCGAGATTTGATCCAAATTTGATTTTAGAAAGTATTAAAATTATAAAAGATTATAAAGATCAAAATAAAAATTTTGATTATGAATTTAGAACTACAGTTGTAGCAGGACAATTAATGAAAGAAGATTTTGAAAAAATGGGAGAAATTATAAAAGGTTCAAGAAAATATTATTTGCAGAATTTTCAAGCATTAGAAGATTTGAATAATCCTGAATTTTCTAAAAAAGATTCATATTCTAAAAAAGAAATGGAAGAATTTAAAGAGATTATGGAGAAATATGTTGAAAAAGTATTTATTAGATAAATATTAATCAAATATTGACAAGCTGTTATTTTAAGACTATATTTGTATTTGGAAATTTATTTTTTAATAATTTAAGATTAAAACATTATGGGAAAAGATCCTTTTGAAGAGTTGAAAAAAGAAAAGATAGAAAAGGGTATAGAAAGATATGGATGTAGAAATTCTTATTGTCCTCATGATCAGGCTACAGAATTAGAATGTTCTACTTGTGAAGCTTCTATTCCAATCTATACTAAAGAAAAACAAATTGAAGATTTGAAAAAAGACTCAAAACAGTAAATGTAGTTTATGAATTTATAACCTCGCTTTAAAAACGAGGTTATTTTTATAGTATAATATAATTAAATAATTATTATGAAAATATATTTAGCAACAGATCATGCAGGTTTTGAGATGAAAGAAGCAATTCATCTATATTTAGAATTAGAAAAAGATGAGATTAAAAAAGAGTTAGAAAAAAATGGTCTTGTAATACCAGATATAGAATTCGTGGATTTTGGAGCGTATCAATATGATGCAAATGATGATTATCCAAAATTTATTTCTG
>JBAXSC010000005.1:0-31835 GCA_037130925.1 Candidatus Nomurabacteria bacterium | reverse complement strand
GATTTTGGAGCGTATCAATATGATGCAAATGATGATTATCCAAAATTTATTTCTGTGTGTGCTGGAGCTCTTTCTGCTGATATTTATACTGGTCTTAAAAATAATTTAGCTTTTGTATTTGGCGGATCTGGAGAAGGTGAGGCTATCGTTGCTGATAAATATAAAGGCGTGAGAGCTGGAGTTGTAAATAGTGAAAATATAGAATTGGTAAAGCTTTTACGTGAACATAATAATGCAAACATTCTTTCTTTTGGTGCGAGATTTATCAGTGAAGATTTTGCTAAAAAAGCAGCAAAGACTTTTATTGTTACAAGATTTTTAGAAACAGAAGATGGTAAAGAGACAAGACATGAAAGAAGAATAGAAGAAATAGATGAATTAGAAAATGAAGTTGATTTAAAAATCAATGCAGAAGAATTAAATGAATTAAAACTTTTTGAAGAAATGAAAAAAGAGAGAGATGATAATTAATATATGAAAATAATACCGGCAATTTTGGAAAATGATTTTGAAGAAATCAAAAAGAAATTAGATTTTTTAGTAAAAATGAAGACTGAAAATCATCTTGATTTTGATATGGTTCAAATAGATCTGTGTGATGGGAGCTTTGTTGAAAATACGACTTGGCTTTTAGATGAAGAAAGACAAGAAGAAAGAGAAACTCTTAATGAGTACAGAAGATATTTTGATCTCGAATTTCATATTATGTGTGATAATCAAAAAAAGTATTTTGAATTATCAGAAAAAACAAATTCTAAATTTGTTGTAGTTCATATTGATAAACTTTTTTCTGGTGAGCTAGGCAAACAATATTTTGTAGATTTACTTTTAGAATCAGAGAATACTCCTTCTAGATTAATTTTTTGCTTAAAATTAGATACTATGTTTGATAAAAAAGATGAATTTTTAGGATTTTTAAAAGAAGTTAGAGGATATCAAGAAAAAATATTCGTCCAAGTCATGGGTATTGAAAATATTGGAAAGCAAGGACAAGATTTTGACATGAGATCATTAGAAGTCATTAAATTCTTAAGAGAAAATTTTGATCATAATGAATTATTTATCCAAGTTGATGGATCTATGGATGTTGACCATGTAAAATTAGTTAAAGACGTCGGTGTAGATGCTGTAGTTGTCGGATCTTATTTGGAAAAAGATTTAGATGTGAATGTTTTCCTTCCACATTATCAAAAATTGTTATAAATATAGTTTTTCATTATGATATAATATTTGTATTATGAAGACTTTGACTGGTGATGAGCTAGATGCTCTTAATAGGGTAAAAGAAGATATTAATATTACTATAGAAAGTAATTTTTCTTCTTTTGGTCCTGAATTTGTTAAAAACTTAACAAGTCTTTCTCCTATATTTTCATCTCTTTTTTTTAAAATTTTAAATCACAATCCAGAAAATAAGGATTGGAAAAATAGGGACAGAGTTTTTGCTACAAATAATTTTTCTAACATAGTTAAAAATATTACTAAAATCCATTCTGGATATGAAAAATTTGATAATTTAAAAGCATATTTAGAATTAAATAGTTTTGAGAAAGTTGAAAATTCATTCGCAGAGGCGATAGGCCATCATATATCTACAAAAGATTCAGAAGATAAACATCAGAGATATTATTATGTTGTCGGTGATGAAAAAGATATTTTTGCCAATCTTTCTTCTTTAGAATATATTTATCAAAATAAAATACATAATATTATAACTATACTTTATACAAAGTCTTCAAATGAAGAATTGAATAAAGAAAATAGACTCAATGCAAAGCTCATGTCTTTTGGGTTTGATACTTTAGTTGTGACAGCTGATAATGTCGGCTCAGTGTGTGATGCTATTGTTTATGCGAAAAAATTGAAAAAGCCAACTATTATTTTAGGAAATGTTAGTTAAAATAAATTTATGCTATCTCAAAAATTATTTACAAAAGAAGAAGAGAGGGAAAATCAAGCAGAAAAAGCACTTTTTTCTTTACTTGAATTGAATAAAGAAAATAATAGAATATTTGAAATAGATTCAGATATTGCTCTACAAAGTCATATTTTGAAGCCGGAAGATTCTATTCAAATAGGATCTGTTGTTTCTAATCAAGAAAGCAAAAATGTATTTTTGGTAAATAGTATAAAAGATAGTATTGATAATTTTTTGAAAATTTATTCTGGATTCATAAAAACTTTACCTAAATTTATAGGAAACAAATCAAAAGAAATAAGTCTTTCTTTTATAAATGTTTTATCTTCAGAATCAAAAGATAAGAAGAGTGATATTTCGATGGTTAGAGATTTAAACAAAGTAAATATTTTCATACCAGCAGATGCAAATGAGGCTGAATATTTAATTAGAGTTTCTGAAAAGAAAATATTTAAAAATGTGCAAAATGGTTTTTCTTATTTTAGATTATCAAATGCTGATTCTCCAAAAATTTTTGAAGATAATTATTTTATAGAATATGATAATTTGCGTGAATATACAGGGATGCCAGAAGTTGTTTTTATTTCTAAAAATAATGAATCCGCATTTAAGGTTGGAATTATTACAACAGGACCAGTGCTTTATAACGCTTTGGTTGCGGCTAGGGAATTAGAAGAAAGAAATTATGATGTGACTATTTTAAATGTTTCTTTGATTTCTTCTAACAGTGAATATATAAATCAAAAAATAAAATCTTTCATTTTGAATTTTGCTAATACGAATAAAAATATTTTAACAGTCGAAGAACATTCAAAAAATGGAGGACTCGGATCACTTGTGGCAGAGACTGTGACAGAAAGTAGAAACAATCAAATAATCAGGGTTGAAAGATTAGGGTTAGAAGAAGATTTATCTCCGAGAAATATTATTTCTAAATGTGAAGAAATTTGTGGATGGTAAAATAAAAAATAAATACCTTCAGTTTTATAAAACTGAAGGTATTTTAGATTTTATTTCATTTTTAATTAATGAAGAATAGAATCTATTTTAGCTGTAAATTTTGAGTATTCGTTTTGTATTATCCAATCATTTGTAATATCTGTTCCAAGAAATTTTATTTCACCAATTTTTATTGGATTTTTGATTGTATCCACTAAAGCAAATATAGAAATATTTTTTTCTATTAAAGTGCATTTTACCTTTATAAGGCTTAATTTTTCTTCTTTTTTATTTTTATTACAACTGAAGATAATCAGGGTAAAAATAAAGAGCGATAAAAATTTTGTTTTCATTTTTAAAATTTATTTTTTAACAATTTTGTTTAAATCTGAGATTATCTTATCAGACAAAATTACTTTTGTAAAGTATAAAAATTTGCTATATTAGATGAATAAATTTTATGAAAAATTTCTCATTTGAAATCATTAAAAAAAGTTCTGAAGCTCCATTTGCAAGAGTTGGTATTATTCATACACCAAATGGTGATATAGAGACACCGGCTTTTATTTCTGTTGGTACAAAGGCGACAGTTAAAAGTATTTTGCCGGAAGATTTTGAAAAATACGTCGGAGCAGATGCTTGTCTTGCGAATACTTATCATCTTTATCTTGAGCCTGGAAATGAAATTGTAAAAAAGCATGGAGGATTTGCAAAAATGATGAATTATAAAGGACCGACATTTACTGACTCTGGAGGATTTCAAGTATTTTCTCTTGGAGCAGCAATGGGTGTCGGTGTTTCAAAAATTGCAAAGAGATCAGATCTGACAAATGAAAATATAGATAAAAATTTAGAAAACAAAAACAAATCTTTCAATTTAAAAGATTTTATTATTTCTCGTAAATATTTTTTTATAGAGATTTTAATTTGTATTTTTATTGGTTTTATTTTTAGAATTTTTAGTGAAGACATGAATCTTCTTTTAAATCTTTTAATAATGTCTATTTCTTTTTTTGCTATAGATAATTTATTTTTTAAGAAATTTCGTTTAAATAATATTAAAAAACAAAAATCTCTTGTAAAAATTTCTGAAAATGGAGTAGAATTTCGATCTATTATTGATGGATCAAAACATTTTTTTACTCCAGAAAAAAGTATGGAGATACAGCATGATCTCGGTGCAGATATATTTTTCGCATTTGATGAATGTACTAGCCCTCTCGCAAATTTAGATTATCAAAAAGAATCTTTAGAAAGAACTCATCGCTGGGCGATGAGATCACTTTCTCATCATCAGAAATTGGGAGCAAGTGAAGCGACAAATAATATGCAGGCTCTGTATGCTGTAGTACAAGGTGGATCATTTAACGATCTAAGAAAACATTCTGCAAAGACATTAGGAGAAATGAATATTGAAATTAATGGAGAGAAAAAGTATTTTGACGGATTTGGAATAGGGGGGAGTTTTACAAAAGAAGATATGGCAAAGACTGTAAAAATTTCTACCGAGAATCTTCCAGAAAATAAACCAAGACATCTTCTTGGTATTGGTGAGATAGAAGATTTGTTTTTAGGTATTGAATATGGTATTGATACTTTTGATTGTGTGACTCCTACAAGATTAGCAAGAAATGGATCTCTTTATACAAAAGAAGGTCGTATTAATCTTTTTAATTCGAAATATAAAAATGATTTTTCTCCTGTTTGTGATGATGTTAATTGTTATGCTCATCAATATACAAAATCTTATCTTGCTCATCTTTTTAGAAGTAAAGAAATGATCGCAGCAACTATTTCTTCATTACACAATCTTCATTTTATAGTTCATCTTGTAAAAAATATTCGTCAGAGTGTTTTAGAAGATAGATTTTTTGAATTTAAAAAAGAAGTTTTAGAAAAATATAATAAATAAAATTATGATACTCAATTCACATTTACATAATGAGTCTTTTGAGAAAATAAAAAATGGTTCAAAGAAAATAGAGGCTAGACTTTTAGATGAAAAAAGAAAATTGATAAAAGTTGGAGATAAGATTTTATTTTTAAATAGAGAGAATAGTGAAACTTTAATGAGAGAAGTTAAAGATATAATTTTTGCAATAAGTTTTGAAAGACTCTTAATTGATAGGAATATAAAAGATTTCGGTTATGATACTAAAGAGGAATTTTTAGAGGTTTTATATCAATTTTATTCTAAAGAAGATGAGGAAAAATTAGGAGTTATAGGAATAGTTTTCTAGTATTTACAATATTTATTTTAAATGCTAACATAATTTTGATATTGTTCGTTTTTTTTCAATTTAAATTTATTTATAATGCAAGACAAAAAAGTTGTTTCTTCCCGCAAGAGTAATTCTAATTATTTAGAATTTAATTTTTTTCACAATGGTTTAATTATTATTTTTAATGGAATTATGATGACTATTGATTCTTTAATTTTGATATCAGAGCCAGGATTTGTAAATGCTGTAAAACAGTATTTGGATCATTCTTCATTTTCAGATTTGAAAGTTAATGATGGCTTTGATAATAAATTAGAATTTGATAATCTAGTATTTCACCTAATTGTTGATGGTGATAATAATGCCAGTGTTTATGTTTCTTTAAAAGAAATACCCGATTCAGAAGGGTATTTTAATAGAGAGATTATTTATACGTCAACTAAGTATGATTTAATATTATGGGCCATTGCAAATGCTGGACCAGATTTTAACATTGAAAAAACAAGATTAGAAATTCTTTCAGAGAACCAAAAAAGAAATTTAGAAAAAGATTAATTGAAACTTTTTCTAAAAAAAGGGGCTGTAAGACGGCTCCTTTTTTATTTGTTATAATTTATATATATTAATTAAATAAAAAATATGATGACAATAATTTTATTTGGAATTTTGGGAGCTATTATCAGTGCAGTGATCGGTACACTTTGGTATTCAATGGGTACACCAATGGGAAAAATTCATATGAAGTCTCTTGGCTTTGATAAATTATCAAAGGAAGAGCAAAAGAAAAAAATAGAGGAAGCAAAGCCTAATATGTGGAAGAGTTATTTATTGCAAATGTTTTTATCATTTTTAACTTCTGCTTTCATTGCTGCTATTTTAAGTTATCAAAAATCTACAGTATTAGCTGTATATGTTGAAATATTTGCAATTTGGTTTTGTTTTACAATTCCACTTATTGGACAAGCTTTGCTTTGGAGTAATTGTGATAAAAAATTAGTTTGGAAGAAATTCTTTTCTGATTCATTTTCTAATCTTGTTACATTTCTAGTAATAGTTTTCATTTTTAGTTTAATTATTTAAAACTTTTATGAAAAAACATTTATTTCCTTTAATTCTTTTAAGTATTTATTTAATATTTTTTGTATGGAGCGCGATTAATCCTGTAGATGTCTCTGTTTGGAGAGTAGAAGCTATAACCTCAGCTATTTCGGTTATTGTGCTTTTAGTTTTATTTTTGTTTAAAGTTAGATTTTCTAATTTTGCTTATTTATTGTGTGTAATATTTCCAATTATGCACATTATTGGTGCTCATTACACATTTGCAAATGTTCCTTTTAGCTGGTTTGATAATTTAATTGGTTCTACTAGAGATATGTATGATAGAGTGGCTCATGCGTCTGTGGGATTATATTCTTTTTTAATTATGGAATCTCTACTAAAATATAAATTAGTAAATAAAAAATGGATCGCTTATACTTATGCGATATTTTTCATTATGGCACTTGCAATGAGTTATGAATTATTTGAATGGCAATATGCCGTTTCAGTAAATCCTACTGCTGGTATAGAAGTGCTTGGCTCTCAAGGTGATATTTGGGATGCTCAAAAAGATATGCTTATGGATACAATGGGAGCTTTATTAGGATTTGTTTTATTTTTATTTTCTGGTTCAAAATTTTATCATAATAAAAAATAAAAAGTACTGTTTTTTATTTTCTGTTTTTCTGATAGAATTGACTAATGATTAATCCTAAAAACCAATTTAATTTAAATTCAAAAATGACACCTGCTGGAGATCAGCCAAAGGCTATTTCTCAATTAGTAGAGAATCTTGAAGGTAAAAAGAAAAATAAAAAACTAACTTTGCTCGGTGCGACAGGTACCGGAAAGACTTTTACTATTGCGAATGTTATTCAGCAAATTCAAAAGCCAACTCTTGTAATTGCTCATAATAAGACTCTCGCAGCTCAACTCGCTCAAGAATTCAGATCTTTTTTCCCGGATAATGCTGTACATTATTTTGTTTCTTATTATGATTATTATCAGCCAGAGGCATATCTTCCAACAACTGATACATATATAGAAAAGGATGCACAAATAAATGAAGAAATAGATAGATTGCGTCATGCTTCGACTCAATCACTTTTGACTCGTAATGATGTGATTATAGTCGCATCAGTGTCTTGTATTTATGGTCTTGGCTCTCCAATTCAATATGAAAAAGTAAATAAAAGAATTTATGTTGGACAAAAAATATCTAAAGTTGAATTAATGAAAAGCTTTATTGGTATTCATTATGAAAGAACAAATGCAGATCTTTCATCTGGGACATTTCGTACTATTGGAAATAGAATAGATATTATGCCTATGAGTGAGACTATAATGCTACAAATAGAAATAGAAAATGGAGTGATAGATAAATTAATTCTTACTGATCCTGTTTCTATGAGAGAGATAAAAGAATTAGATGATTATTTTATTTTCCCAGCAAAACATTTTATTTCTGATAAATTTGCACAAGAGAAAGCTATTAAAACTATTCAAGCAGAATTAAAAACAAGATTAAAAGAATTGGAAAAAGATGGAAAAATTTTAGAAATAGAAAGATTGAAAAGAAGAACTCAGTATGATCTTGCAAGTATAAAAGAATTCGGATATTGTTCTGGAATTGAAAATTATTCAAGACATTTTTCAGATAAAAAAACAGGTGAAGCGCCAGATACTTTGATAGAATATTTTGGAATAAATGGTAGAGATTTTTTGACTGTGATCGATGAATCACATGTGACTGTGCCACAGATCAGAGCTATGTATAATGGTGATCAAGCAAGAAAACAAACTCTTGTTGATTTTGGATTTCGTCTTCCAAGTGCAAAAGATAATAGACCTCTTAAATATGAAGAATTTGAGACGAGAATCAAAGATGTTGTTTATGTTTCTGCTACACCAGCTGTTTATGAAAGAGAAAATGCTGATAAAATTATCGAGCAGATTATTCGTCCTACAGGATTGATTGATCCAGTACTTGAGATAAAGCCAGTAATGGAAAAAGGAAAATATAAAGGTCAGGTGCACGATTTTATCGAGCAAGCAGTAAAAGAAATTAAAAAAGGAGGACGTGTACTTGCTACTACTTTGACTAAGAAAATGGCAGAAAGTTTATCTGAATATTTAAAAGAAAAAAATATCAAAGCAGAATATTTACATAGTGATGTAGAAACTTTAGCGAGAATAGAAATCTTAACAAGATTACGTAAAGGGGAATTTGATTGTCTCGTTGGAGTAAATCTTTTGAGGGAGGGGCTTGATTTGCCAGAAGTGACTTTGATTGGAATTCTTGATGCAGATAAAGAGGGATTTTTGAGAAGTGAAACATCTCTTATTCAAACAATTGGACGTGCCGCTAGAAATGTTGATGGAAGGGTTATTCTCTATGCTGATAGGATGACAGGCTCAATGGAGAGAGCCATAGGAGAGACAGAGCGTAGAAGAACTGTTCAGCTTGCTTATAATAAAAAACATAATATTACTCCAAAAACTATTTCTAAAAATATTATGGATATCACAGAAGATCTCAAAAAAGATCATGCTAAGTCTGTGGCTTTTGAGCTTGATATAGATAAAAAGCTTTTTGCAAAGAATCCTAATAAATTAATTAAATTAAAAGAAAGACAAATGAATGAAGCTGTGAAATCTCTCGATTTTGAGACGGCTGCTATTTTGAGAGATGAGATAAAAGTTTTGAAAGAGAGAAATTCTAAATAATATTAATTTTAAAAATGTTATATTATATATAAAGTATTATTTATTTAAATAAAAACATATATGAATATAAGTAAATTTAAATTAGTTAAAAAAGTTTTGATAGTAATTTTAATTTTGTTAATAATTTTTATTGCTATTTCTTTTATAAAAGGTTTCCGTAGTCACTCATTAAAAATTTGGAATGATAATAGTACCACAACTAAAAGTATAGATGTGGTTGATAATAAAATTTATTCTAAATACGAAAGTAAGGTAAATGCTAATTTCGAAGGATTACAAACTTTAGCTTTTTCTTTTGTTTATAATAATCAAAATAAAATTGAGCAAGGAAAAGGCGATCAAGAAAAATGGTTTAAAATTTTAGATAAAGAAAAAAAGAATTATGTAACTTTATATTTTACTTATGAAGGAGGAAGGGGTTGGAGTATCCAAGATTATGTTCAAAATGTTATAAATAAAAATAAAGATAGTAATACTAAAATTCAAGATGTTAAATTTGTTGACGAAGAAATTCCTTCTGTTAAATATGTTTTAAATGAAAAAGAAAATACAGAATATTATATTTCAAGTATAAAAGCTGGCAATGGTGAGCCTTGGCTTTATATTGTAGAGAATACAAAAGCTGATTCGACTTCCACTCAAGAATTATCGAGAGATATTGTGAGAAGCTTTGAAATAAAATAAAAAATAATCCCCGCAAAATGCGGGGATATTAATTTCTTAACTACATAAATGGAAATTTTTCTATAATTTCATCAATAATACCATTTTCTTTAGCTTTTGATGGAAAAAATTTTCTATTAAAGTTTTTTCCATCATTAGACAATTCTTTGTATTTTTCTTCTGAAATTGAAAATTTACTTAAGACAATATTTTCATAATTTAAAGATATTGTTTTAAGATCTTCTAGTTTTTTCATAAATATAGATTCAAGTTCTTCCTCTAAACTGTTTAATGAAATATCTCTCAAAGTAATTCCGTGTAATAAAAAAGTACTATGTTTGAAAGAAAATCTTTTAGAGCATGCTGCAAGAATTATCATAGCAGAAGATATACATTTACCATTTACGATACCTATGATTTCCACAGAGGGTGATAATCCTATTAAAAAAACATACAATTTGAAAGCTAGATCTGTTTTTCCTACGCCAGAGTCTATAATAAGATATATTTTTTTATGACCATATTCTGTGATTGAAATGGTTATGTTTTGTCTTGCTTCAGCCACATCGCGAGGATCTTCAAAGTAAAAATCTATCGGTATTATACCTTTTTTGCACAAGTTTTGATTAAAAACTTTTTTAGCCTGACAAGTACATTGTTTTTTTCTTGTAACTAAAAGAGACATTAATACTAATTTTGAAAAAATACTCTTGAAAAAATTTTTTGTTTTCATTTAAAATAATTTATTTGTAAAAAGAATTTTGTTTGCCTTTTTAAAACTATCACATTAATATTTATTTGTCAATATTTAAAATAAAAACAAAAAGTCCATTTAAATTAAATTTTAAATAGACTTTTTAATAGTAAATGGCATTAATAATTACTCCAAATAATATTCAATAGTAGTACCTGTAAAAACTGGTTTAATTTTTCGTTCACCTAAAAGTAACAGTCTTACTTTTAGCATTTTTACACCAACTCCATCTTGTATGGGAGTTTGTGTTATTACAGATTTAACGTCTCCTCCAATTCTGAGAATATTCATTGAATCTTTTTCTTGATCTGATGAGTCTAGTTCTAAGAATGTGTATTGAGATTCATTTATGGGTGTCCAAAGATTATTCTTTGTTGATCTTGTATACCAGCCTTGTTCTACAAGAGGTAAACTGTAAGAATCTAACAGATTGGAATCTGGCTCATCCAATAATTGAATGAATTGAAAATCTTTTTTATTTTCAATTTTTTGAGTAAAAAGATTCTCTTTCTCATCTTTCTTTTGGGTTTTATTACACAGTATACAAACTGTGGAAATTAAGACTAAAATTACTACTATTGCAACTCTTTGTTGTCTTACTGTAAATGTAAACATTGTTAATGTTTTAAAGATTAAAAAATATAAAAGAACTTGGACTGACAATATAACACTTTAAAATATATTGTAAAATTGATAATTAACTTGGTTAAGAAATAGATATTAATATTGATTTTAAAAATTAAAATAAAATGCTAGAATAAGAATATGCCAAAAAAATCTCAAGACAAAAATCTAAAAAGAGAAGGTCCTAAAGAAATAGAAAATATTATTGTGAGAGGTGCTCGTACACATAATTTAAAAAATGTGACAGTAGAAATGCCTCGTCACAAAATGATTGTATTTACAGGATTATCAGGAAGTGGAAAATCTTCTCTGGCTTTTGATACTATCTTTGCAGAAGGACAAAGAAGATATGTTGAAAGTTTATCAGCTTATGCACGTCAATTTTTAAATCAAATGCAAAAGCCTGATGTGGATGAAATAGTTGGTCTTTCTCCAGCAATATCTATTGATCAAAAAAGTGCAGGAAGAAATCCTCGCTCTACTGTCGCGACTATTACAGAAATATATGACTATCTTCGTGTGCTTTATGCGAGAGTTGGAAAACCTTATTGTATAGAATGTAGACATAAAATTCAGAAATTAAGTAATGAAGAAATAATTAATTTTATTTTAGAAAAAGTAAAAAAGATAGATTATGTAAAATTTGAAAAAGAAGTAAAAACTATAAAAGGTGTAAATTTTTCTGATCTCGGTGTGAGAATTCTCGCTCCTATGGTTCGTGGTAGAAAAGGTGAGTATTATCAAATGCTCTACGATATGCTCGGTAAAGGATATAAAGATGTAGTGATAGACGGAGAAAAAAAGAGTCTTCGTGAGAGAATTGAATTATCAAAAACAAAAAAGCATGATATTTCTTTTGTTGTGGATTTTGTTTTAATTGATGAATTAAAATTACTTGTAAGTAAAAAAGACGCAATGGTTCGTTTATCTGAAGCTGTTGAGAGGGCCTTGCATGAAGCTGATGGTCTAGTAGAAATAGAAACTGTAAATGAAGAAGGTCAAATAGAAAAGACTATTATGTCGAATAAATTTGCTTGTGCGAATTGTGGATTTTCATTTCCAGAAATAGAGCCTAGACTTTTCTCATTTAACTCTCCATATGGAGCTTGTCAGACTTGTAATGGTCTCGGAATAAAATATTTTGGCGCTCTTGATGAATGTGAAGATTGTGGAGGAAAAAGACTTCGTAAAGAAGCTCTTAATGTATTTTTGTCTGATAAAAAAGATGATAGAATAAACATCGTCGATATAACAAGTTTGTCTATTGAAGATGCTAGAAAATATTTTGAAAAATTAAAAGATGTATTTTCTAAAAAAGAATTAGAAATAACGAATGTGATAATAAATGAAATAGAATCTCGTCTAGATTTTATGCTCGATGTTGGTCTTAATTATTTATCATTAAATCGTAAAGCTGATACTCTGTCTGGTGGAGAAGCGCAAAGAATTCGTCTTGCTTCACAACTTGGATCAAAATTGGTAGGAGCATTATATGTACTCGATGAGCCAACTATTGGTCTTCATCAACGCGATAATGATAAATTGATTAAAACTTTGACTCATCTTCGTGATATGGGAAACACTATTATTGTGGTAGAGCATGATGAAGATACTATTTTTGCTAGTGACTATATTGTTGATATTGGACCAAAAGCAGGAGTTCATGGTGGAGAGGTAATAGTCTCAGGATATTTAGATGAACTGTTGATGGCAAAAACAAATAAATCTAAATCTTTGACTCTCGCATATCTTCGTGGTGAAGAAGTTATTGAAATTCCAAAAAAGAGAAGAGATGGTAATGGTGCTGAAATAAAAGTTAAAAATGGAAATGTTTTTAATATTAAAAATTTAAATGTAAAAGTTCCGCTTGGTAAATTTAATGTGATCACTGGAGTTTCTGGATCTGGTAAGTCTAGTTTTATGTATGAGATTCTTTATAAAAATCTTTTAGGAAGATTGGAAAGAAAATATCGTACAGCTAAAGTTTATAATTGTGAAGAAATTACGGGTACAGAGTATGTGTCTCGTGTGGTGATGATAGATCAATCTCCAATTGGTAGAACTCCAAGAAGTAATCCTGCGACTTATACTGGAGCTTGGACTCATATACGTGAGCTTTTTGCGAATACAGAAGAAGCAAGAATACGTGGATGGTCTCACTCAAGATTTTCATTTAATAGAAAGGGTGGACGTTGTGAGGCTTGTGAAGGTAATGGAGAAATTGCTGTTGAGATGCATTTTCTTCCAACTGTTTATGTGACTTGTGATATTTGTAATGGAAAGAGATTTATGAAAGAAACTCTTGAAGTAAAATATAAAGGAAAAAATATCCATGATATTTTATGTATGACAGTAGAAGAAGCTTTAGTATTTTTTGATAGTATCCCAGCTGTTTATGATAGGATGAAAAGTCTCGATGATGTAGGGCTTGGATATTTAGAACTTGGACAAAGTGCTACAACTTTATCTGGTGGAGAGGCTCAAAGAGTTAAAATCTCAAGTGAGCTTTATCGTCCGCATGTTGAGAAGACAATATATCTTCTCGATGAGCCATCAATTGGTCTTCACTATGAAGATGTGAAAAAGCTTCTTCATATTTTAAATAAATTAGTCGATCGTGGAAATACTGTTGTCATGATCGAACATAATCTAGATATAATTAAATCAGCTGATCATATTATTGATATTGGTCCAGAAGGTGGTATTGGTGGTGGAAAATTGATGGCACAAGGAACTCCAGAATATGTTGCAAACGTAAAAGAGTCTTTCACAGGGCAATATCTCAAAAAAGTTTTGAAGAAATAGAATAATTGACATACTTTTATTAAAAGTATAGACTTATATTGGAATCTTGATTTAATTATTTTAAAACTTTAATTATGGGTAGCAGTGGTTATTTTAGTATTAATTATTTGAGCTATTTTTTATTTGGACTTTTCTCTGCAAGGAAAACGGTTATAACTTATTTGTCTCCAGAAACTTTTTCTAAAGCAATGGGTGGAAATATTACCGTTTTGAATTCAAAAGAAGTTACCGTAGAAGAATGGCTAAATAGAAAGTAAAAAAGCTAAGTTAGTAATTAAAACAGAAAGAGACTCAGAAATGGGTCTTTTTTATTTTTGTTTTTTCGATTATTTTATGCTATAATTTTTGAATCTGAAAATCAGTTTAAATTTATTTATTTTGATTTTTGGGTATGCGTCGGTGGTAGAGTGGTCAATTACAACAGACTGTAAATCTGTCACCCTTCGGGTTACGTTGGTTCAAATCCAACCCGGCGCACAAAACATATTATGGATAAATTTGAAAGAAAAACAAGTTTGCCAAAAAATCTAGAATTAGAAATCGATCTTGTATTAAAAATGGAGTTTGAGCATGTATTAGATTTAATTAAAAAAGAGGGATTAGAAGAAAGTATTGAGGCTGTAAATAGTTGGTATAACAAAGCTGAAAAATGGGCCCAAAGAGAATTTTTAATTAGTACCACTCTAAAAAAGAGAATGTTAATTATAAATTATACTAGAATTGATTTTTATGTAGCTGCTGGAGATATTGATGGAGCATTAGAATGTTTAGATGGGGCAAATTTTATGGCAGATCAGGAAGGATTTTTAGATATTAAAGATTTATATAAAGATAAAGAATCAGAATTATTAAAATTATTTTAATAATATATTTTATGATATATTATTTTAAATTAATATATAAGAGTAAACTAAAAATTATGTCATCAATATTTGGAAAGAGCAAAAAAACTGAGTCAGTTACTGAAAAATCAAAAGGATTATTTTCTTCATTTGATATTGTTTTAGGTGCTATTTTAGGAGGATTATTTGTTTCTAGTTATCTTTTTGGTGAAAATGAAATAGAAATGGGAAATGTTAAAAAAGGAAATCTCTTTAAAGTGTTAGGAATAGTATTTTCTATTTTTGTTGTTTTATTAAATGTTTATATGAAAAAATATCATCCTGAAAGAGTTAATAATGATTTCGGTTTTATTAGTAGTGGTTTAGGACTTTTATTGGGTAGTTTACAAAGAAAAAGAATTCAAAAATATACAGAGCAAGGTTTAAAGCATCGTAGTAAATGGCCAACAATTTGTATTGTTTGGATAATACTTGTTCTTTTGATACTTATTTTAAGTTTTATTTAATAATATATATTATGAATTTTTTAGTTTCTATTTGTTTATTTTTTTACGTGACAGCTTCTTTGATAGGTGATTATTTTACTGGAAAGATTGGAGAAACTCAAAAAATATATTTCGGTGTAATTGCTGTTTTAGTTTATGTTATTGGAGCAATAGTTTGGGTGATAGCTGTTAAAAATGGTATTAGTCTTGGTAGAGCTTCTGTATTATTTGCTACAAGCTCTGCAATTGCAGGAGTTGTCATAGATATGATCTTCTTTCATAATCCTATTTCTACTGTTCAATGGATAGGTATTATTTTTGGTATAATTGGTTTATATTTAATAGTAAGTTAAAATTATGTCGTCAATATTCACAAAAATCATCAATAGGGAAATTCTTGCAGATATTATTTACGAAGATAGTAATTTTATTGCTTTTCTTGACGTAAATCCACTACATGATGGTCATACTTTAGTTATTCCAAAAAAAGAAATTGATTATATTTTTGATTTGGATGACGAGACTTATTTTTCCTTAATGGAAACTTCAAAAAAGATTGCTAAGATTATAGACGAAAGATTAAAATCAAAATTAAATTTTAAAAGAGTTGGAATTATAGTAGAAGGGTTTGGTGTTCCACATGTACATGTTCACCTTATACCACTCACAGATAGTTTTGATTTACAAATAAAAGCTAAATTGGAGAATAAAGATACTTACAGAAACAAAATGTCTAAAGAAGAAATTAAACAAATTTTATTAGGTGATAATTAAAAAGAAAAAATTGTGACTAAAAATAGATTTCAAAAAATTTTAAAGATTTTACTTATTGTATTTATTGCATGGGTTTTATTGTTGATAGTTGTATTTTTTGCTATGAAGTTTGGTTTTACTAAAACAGGAGGAGTGATAGATGACCAGTCTGCATATTTCGCCGGACTGTATAAAGACTCACAAAGTACTGGTGATGGACAAAGAAAAGATGTGGCTGAAAAAGGTTGGAATGATATACAGCAAATTCAAGAATGGATAGTTGTTAAAAATGGAATTTTAAAAGATAAAGAAATAATTTCTAATGTCTCACAAAAAACAGGTGTTCCAGAAAGACTCTTGATAGCTCCTCTTGTGGTAGAGCAACTTCGTCTCATGACTAGCGAGCGTGAATATTTTAAAAAGTTTTTCCAGCCGTTATCTATACTTGGTGCACAAACACAATTTAGTCTTGGTATTTATGGTATTAAAGAAAAAACTGCAAGAGATATAGAAAATAATTTAAAAGATAATACTAGTCCTTACTATCTTGGTCCTGAATATGAACATATGCTCGATTATGATAATTCAACAACTACAATATTAGTTGATTCAAATAGTTTTGAAATTATTAAAAAACCCATAAATCCTACCAAGAATACAAATTCTTCTAGTTCAAATATTACAGCTTCTACTTCATCTACGACCATATCTACAACCACAGATGCGACTACTAGTACTTTATTGTTAACAGGATCTGACGCTGAGAGGATAATGAGATTAACAGATAAAAAAGATCATACTTATTCATATTTATATGCGGCTCTATATATTAAAGAAATACTCACGGCTTGGAAAAAAGCTGGATATGATATTTCTGATAGGCCAGAAATAGTTGCAACTGTTTATAATCTTGGATTTCCAAAATCAAATCCAAATCCAAATCCGCAAGTTGGTGGAGCAGAGATTCAATTAAATGGACAAAAATATTCTTTCGGATCAATTGCTTTCTATTTTTATTTCTCAAATGAAATGCAAGATGTTTTTAATAAATAAAATATTAAGTTATAATTATAAATATTATGCTTGATATAAAAAAAGAATTTTCTATTTTTGAAAATTATAAAAAAGAATATAAAAGTGATCTAATTTATTTAGATTCTGCAGCGTCATCTTTAACTCCAGATCTTGTAGTAGAAAAGATGAATGAATATTATTTTAATTATAGATCTAATATTGATAGAGCTATTTCTAATATTGCACAAAAGGCGACAAGTAGATTTGATGAATCTAGAAAGATTTTAGCTAAATATTTAAATTGTAATGATGATGAAATTATTTGGACTAGTGGAGCGACTGCTGCTAGTAATATGCTTGTAGATATGATTTCTCTTCATGATGATGAATATAAATTTTTAAACGAAGGTGACGAAATTTTAACTACAATAATGGAGCATCATTCATCACTTCTTCCATTTCAAGCATTATCTCAAAAAAAGAATTTAAAATTAAAATTCTTAGAATTAAATCCAGATTTTACTTTAGATATTTCAAATTTGGAAAGTTTGGTAAATAGTAAGACGAGAATAGTTTCTATTTGTATGACTTCAAATGTTTTAGGGGCTATAAATAATTTGAAAGATATTGTTGAGAAAATAAGAAAAATAAATAATAATATTTTTGTGATTTGTGATATGACGAGCGCATTTGGTCATACTGAAATAGATTTAAAATCCTTGAGAGAATTTATTGATGCTGGATATTTTTCTTTACATAAAGCTTTTGGTCCTACTGGTGTCGGTGTACTTTGGATGAAGAGAGAATTGTCTAGAGCTATGAAGCCTACGATTTTTGGCGGTGGAATAGTTTCTCATGTAGAAAGAGAAAAGACAGAATTCAGAAGTGATATCAAATTATTTGAGGCTGGTACTGCAAATATTGCAGGAGTTATTGGAGCCGGCGAAGCTGTTAAATTTTTACAAGAAATAAATTCTAAAGAAAATATTTTAAAACATGATCAGAAACTAGTTAATATATTTATTAAAAAGATTTCAGATATTAATTTGGCAAATCAAAATGAATTAGAAATAAAAATCTTTTCTAATAAATCAGAAAATAATATTGGAATAGTTTCTTTTCAAACATTTGTAAAAGGAAAAGAAGTTCATCCTCATGATGTGGCGGATATTTTTAATAGATACCATATCGCAGTCAGGGCAGGACATCATTGTGCAGAGCCTCTTATGAATTATTTAGGAGTTAAAAATGGTCTCACTCGTATTTCTTTTTATATTTATAATAATGAAAGTGACATATCTCGTGTAGTAGAAGCTTTAAGTAAAGTGAAAGAAATTTTTGGAAAATAAAAAAGTATCAAGTTTTAAATTTGATACTTTTTATAATTTCTAAATAATAATTAAGCTAATTTGAAAGAAAAATTATTCCTTAGAAATGAAAGGATTTCTAATCCAGCAGAATCTTCCTTATCTTTTAATGTTTCTTTTTCTATAAAATTAATAGCAAGAATTATGTTTTTAATGTCTTTTTCTTCTTGTAGTATGTGTTTAATGTTATCTATTTGTATTTCTTGATTAAACACTCTGGCAAGTTTGTAATAGATTATTATATCAACATCGAATTCTTCATTACAAAATAAATTTTGCAATAATTTTTTCTTTGCTAAAGTTCCAGCAGAAGAAACAAATTCATCTAGAATTAATTTTAGGAATGACATTGAATTATTAGGATCTTTTTCTAAAAGATTTAGAAATTGCTTTAAAGAATCTTTTCCTTTTGAAACATTATTCGTGTCCATTGTTTATAAATTTAAATATAAAAAAATATGAATTACTTTTTTAAATCTACCATTATAGAGTTATAACGTCAAGTCTTTATAAAAATATTAATTTATAATATTATCTATATAACAGATATGGACAATTTAGACTTTTTATATGAAGAAAATATTTTAGAACATTATAGAAATCCAAAGAATAAAGTGGAGAGGGATTTTGAAGTGTGTGAGACTTGTGGAATAGGAGAAAATATTGATTGTGGTGACAGAGCTGAATTGTTTTTAGAAATAGTAGATGGAAATATTGTAAATGCAACTTGGTCTGGGAATGGTTGTGCTATTTCTCAAGCAGGAATGAGTATGGTGACAGAAAAAATTAAAAATGATAGAATCAGTATCCAAGATTTAAAACTTTGGTCACCGGCTATAATTTACAATTTGCTCGGTGTTCAAATTTCTCCAGCAAGAGTGAATTGTGCTTTGCTTTCTTATAAATGTTTAGAAAATGTATTAAAAAAGATAAATTAAAAAAAGAAGGGTATTATCCTTCTTTTTCTTTTTTAATTTGCTTGGTTATTCAATTTGATTTCTGTAAGAACCAGCATTTTTTTAATTCTCTGATCTTGATTTTTCATAAACTCTTTTAAAAGATCATTTTGTTCTTTTGCGAGTTTGTTTATTTCCTGATTTATAGATTTTTTTCCTTCTTTACTAGTTGCTTTGGCTAATTTAGCTAATAATTCTTTTCCTTCTTTGTAAAAATAATCAGTTTTGTTTTTAAAATCAAGAGAGTCTTGTTTTGCTTCTTTTAGAAGTTGCTCAAGAGTTTGTGCCATATACACGTATTTAAGAATGAACAATATATATATTATAACAATTAATATAATAAAGTCAAGTCTTTCCTTAAACACAAAATTATATTATTATATTAAATAACAAAAACCCTATGGAATTAAAAATTAAAGACTTAAAAGTTAAATTATCAGCTCTTGAAAAAGAGATTATTTCAAATGCTACTTTTGATTTAAAAGAAGGCGAGATTATTTCTATTTCTGGTGAAAATGGATCTGGAAAATCTTCGTTACTGGCTAGTATTTTCAAGCATCCAAATTATGAAATTGAATCAGGAAAAATAATTTTAGAGACAGGCGAAGAAAGTATTGATTTAACTAATTTGAAAACTTTTGAAATAGCAAAAAATGGTCTTTACCTTTCTTTGCAACATGTTCCAGAAATTGAAGGTGTGAATCTTTTACAATTCTTATACAGATCATACAAAAATGTAAATGAAAATAATAATTTATCTGTACTTGATTTTAATAAAGAAATTATAGCTTTTTGTAATAAATACGGAATAGAAGAAACATTTTTAAAAAGAGATTTGAATGTTGGATTTTCTGGAGGAGAAAAGAAACAAGCTGAGATGCTTCATCTTTTTGCCATGAAGCCAAAATTTGTCTTTATGGATGAAATAGACTCAGGAGTTGATAAAGAAGCTATTAAAAAAGTTTTTAAAATTATCGATGATTTTAATAAAGAATATAAAACTGCTTTTTGTGTGATTTCTCACAGAGAAGATCTTAACGATCTTATTAAGATAGATAGAAATTATGAAATGAAAGAAGGAAAATTAAATTTATGCTAGATAAAGAAGAAATAAAAAAAATAGAAGATAAAGTAATGGAGCAGTTAAAAAATGTTGCTGATCCAGAATTGGGTCTCGATATTGTTAAGCTTGGATTAATTAGAAAAATTGAATTAGGGGAATATTTGGAAGATTTTAAAGTTTATGAATTTGTAAAAGTGACAATGACTTTGACTAGTATTATGTGTCCTTTCGCGGATGAAATTATTTCTCAAGTTGAAACACAAGTTAATCTTTTAAATCTCGGTGAAGCTCAAGTAGAATTAGATTTTAGTGAAGAATGGGAACCAAGTGAGGAATTAAAAATGGAATTAGGAATTTAAAAAAAAGCTGTAAAAAAATTTTTACAGCTTTTTAGTTATTGAAGAATTCTTAAATATCTGTACGTTCGTCGTCATCGCCACTATCAATAACTACACCACAGATGGATGTTTTTCTTGTAATAGTAACGTAACAACAATCATCTCCTCCTCCACCAGAATGTCCATCACGAATACTGCTTACATAGTATTCGTTAGAACTAAGCCCAAAGAAATCTAAAATATCTTCATAATTGTCATCACTAGAACCAAAGTACATTTGCTCTCCTGTTCCCATTTTTTTAATATTTTTTATTGTTTAAAAATAAATAATCTGTATTAATATAACACTTTATTTATAATAGTCAAATTACTTTATTTTTAATAATTTATTAATTATATTTTCAAAATAAGAAGTTTCTTTTACTCCTGATATTTTATTTATAATCATATTTTTATTTCCGTCATTAAATAATATTACAGTATATGGAGTTCCGTCTAATCCTGCATCAATAGCATCTTGAGCATCATCAAGGAATTCTTGATTATAAGTTTCTTTAGTCAGGCAAGCTTGTAATTCTGATTTATCAAAATCTTTTTTTACAGCCTCTCCATTTTCTTTTGCTTCTGTGACCGCAAAATTTGCTATATCTGGTAGAGTCGATGTATCTAGTCCATTATTTGCTGGTGTTACAGAATAAATTCTATTTATAAAATTTTCGTAGCTAGCCTGTCCATATAATTCTCTAGTACAAAGTGAAGCATTGATCTCAAGTGGAGCTTTAGTGTGATAGCTTTGAGCAAAATGTCTGTAAACTATTCCTATTTTTCCTTGAGATAAATCTTTACTATTTAAAGAATATTCTTTTTGTAATTTTTGAATTGTATTTTCTTGTAGCATTTTACAGAAAGGACATTCAAAATCAGAATAGACCATTATTGTAATTTTATTTTTTGTATTTCCTAGAATATATTCATTATCTTTAAAATCTCTTCCAGAGAAAATTTTATCGGCATTTACTAAATCATTTAAGAGATTATCATTATTTTTACTTTTATTTATAAAAGCATATCCTAATATAGAGAGTCCTATAATGAAGGCTGCAATAATTATCGCCACAGCTGTTTTGTCTTTAAAAAAGTTCTTAATATTATTCATAATTTTGTATTTCATTCTAGGATTATATCATAAAGTCTTTTTAAAAAAGTGATATAATTTATATATACAAATATATGATTCATTTTATTTTTAGTTTATTATCAGTACTTTTATCAGTTAAAATAGTCGGTGTTTTTTATTCAGGATGGAAAGCTTTGATTATTTTTACTTTAGTTTTGGGTATTATAAATGCGACAGTAAAGCCGATACTAAAGTTTTTAACTTTGCCAATCAATTTATTGACTTTAGGATTATTTCATATAGTCTTGAATGTTTTGATGCTTATGCTCGCAAGCAGATTAACTCCAGGATTCTTATTTACATCATTTTGGCAGGCGGCTATTTTTGGATTAGTTTATGGATTTATTCAGTGGGTGTTATCAAAATTTGATTTATAGGATTTTATTTGTTAGTATTAAAGTGTTGAAATAATTTTTTTTAATAAAACAAAAGGAGGTATTTCGGTTCTGACCGGCTAACATTAATTTGTTGGTCGGTTTTTTATTTTTTATTTTCTTCTTCACTTAATTCTTCAAGATCTTCTTGAATATCATCAACATCTTCGCTAATTTCTTCGATATCTTCACTGATCTCCTCAATATCTTCTTGAATATCTTCCACATCTTCTGCGATTTCTGCAATATGCTCTGAATGTTTATTTACTGTCATTTGAATAAATAGAGAAAGATAAATAGCTTCAAGAGAAACTAATGTTGTAAGGATGAGCATTACTTTGTCTGCATTGTATCCGAGTAGTATTAAAACTATAAAAAATAAGAATACAAAAGTATGGATCATTATAGACCAGATTGATCCTATAGATTTTATTATTTTTCCTGCAAAATTTTCGAGTTTATTTTTCATAGTATTATTTTAATAGAGAGTTTATAATTTATTTTATAAATAGTTGATTAAAATTATTCTAACATAGAATATTAAATTAAAAGAAGTGATTAATAAATTTATTAATCACTTCTTAAGTTAGATATAAAATAATATTATTTAGTTTTTATTATTTTATATCCGGTACAAATGTTAAAAAGGTGTTCATTTGATACATTTTTTCCACCCCAACTTCCATATGCTAAATTTTCAACATAATATATTAATACTTTTGTAGTATCAGTTATATTTGGTATCATTTTGTAAACAGGGCTAGAAATGAAAACTGGTTCGTAACTCATTAAACCAAGAGAATCTTCTTTTTTTACTAGTAAGCTTATTCCTAGTTTTTTATCAAAATCTATCGGAGATTTTGAATTTAAGAAACCAGAATCCGAATAAATAGTGGAAGCCTCTTCTTTTTTATCTCCTCCTGGATAACAAGAACTCATTGTTAGGATTATTGTAATAATTCCTAAAAAATTTAACTTTTTCATTGTTTGAAATTTGATTGTTTAAAAATAATTTGAAAAGAATCTAATTGAATACTATTATAAAGTATTTTATTTGTCAATATTGGGAATATTTATAATTTTTTAATTATTCTTTTATTTGTTATATTGTATTCATGTAATTAATATTAATTTTAATAGTAAAAATTATGAGCAAACTAAATTATAATGAAATAGAAAATAAGTGGAGAAAGTATTGGCAAGAGAATAATACAAATAAAACTCTTGATGATTTTTCTGGTTCTAAAGGTAAATTTTATGTTCTTGATATGTTTCCTTATCCGTCTGGAGAAGGTCTTCATGTAGGTCATCCAAAAGGATATATTGCGACAGACGTTTATTCTCGTATGAAAAAGATGCAAGGATACAATGTTCTTCATCCAATGGGCTGGGACGCTTTTGGTCTTCCTGCGGAGCAGTTTGCTATTAAAAATAAAGTTAATCCAAATGTCGCTACAGAAAAAAATGTAAAAAGATATAAAGAACAAATAGAAATGCTTGGTATAAATTATGATTGGGATAGAGAGATAAATACTACTGATCCGAAATATTATAAATGGACACAATGGATGTGGAAGCAAATGTATAAAGATGGTTTATCTTTTGAATCTTTTGATCCTATTAATTGGTGTCCAAGTTGTAAAACTGGTCTCGCAAATGAAGATCTTGATGGTAATGCTTGTGAGAGATGTGGAACAATCGTAGAAAAGAAAAAACTTCGCCAATGGACAATCAGAATTACGGATTATGCTGATAGACTTTTAAATGATATTGAAAAATTGAATTGGGAGCCTCACATAAAAGAGTCTCAAAGAAATTGGATTGGAAAAAGTGAAGGAAGTGAAATTGATTTTGAAATATTAAATCCAAATGTTTTTGGTTTTGATTTAAAAACAATTTATGACGAAGGTGATGAGAATTATAAAAATGATCGTAAAAGAACTGTGGCTATTATAAAAATAAAAGGTACAGATAAATTTTTAGGTTTTAAAAAACCAGATGATAGTCGTGTTTATTTGCCTGGTGGAGGAAAAGAGTTTGGTGAAAATTGTATAGAAAATGCTATTCGTGAGACAAGAGAGGAAATAGGTATAACGGGACTCGTTCATATTTCTCCAATTGCAACTTTTAGAAATGGTGAATATTATGAATTATTTGAAATAGAACAAGGTTATAAAGCTATACCTTCTGAATTAGATCAAAAAGGAAATACTTTAGTTGAATTTACAAAAGAAGAAATATTGAAAAATGATTTTGCTCAAGTTTCTTATATTTTTAATAATCTTGAAAATTTAATTGAAAAATCTTTTAAAGAAAAGAAATTAAAAATATTTACAACTCGTGCAGATACTTTGTTCGGTTGTACATTCATGGCTATATCTTATACTCTTGCAAAAGAGTGGATTCAAAATGGATGGGAGGTAAATGACGAAATAAGAAACTTTATAACAAAGTTAGAAAAAGAAGAAAAAGAAAGAACTTTGGATTTTGATATGAGTAAACTTGAAAAAGAAGGAGTTGATACTGGTATCAAGGCTGTTAATCCTGCAAATGGAGAAAGCGTTCCAATTTATATTGCGAATTATATTTTGAGTGATTATGGAACTGGAGCAATTATGGCTGTACCAGCACATGATGAAAGAGATTTTGAATTTGCAAAGAAATATAATTTGGAAATTAAGGAAGTTGTTGCTATACCAGCAAAAGAAGTTCTAAATGGTGAATTAAAAAGAAGAGACGCAACTATTTCTATAGTTGAAGATAATAATAAGTTTTTAGTTTTGTCTACAAAAGAAAATAAATTTTTATTTCCACAAGGAGGAATAGAAGAAAGTGATATTAATATAACAGAGTCTGCAAAAAGAGAAATAAAAGAAGAGTCAGGATATCTTGATGTGTCTTTGATTAGACAAGTGATCGTTACAGAAAATTATTTTGATATGGGAGATAGAGGGATTAGACATAGATTGAGTTATGTAAATCATTTTAAATTAAATTCTAATGAACAAGTTTCTCAAAAAAAAGAAGAATATTTGGAGGAAGATTTTATTATAAATTGGTTTAGTAAGGAAGAAGTGTTAGAAAAATTGAATACCAGAAACCATAAAGAAATTTTTGAATTTTTTATAGAAAATAAAATTTATGAAGATGAAGGTATTTTGGTAAATTCTTCAGATTTTTCTGGAATGAATAGTGAAGAAGCTCGTGTAAAAATTACAGAAAAAGTTGGAGGAAAAATGGTAAGTAAATATAAATTGAAAGATTGGGTATTTGCAAGACAAAGATATTGGGGAGAGCCTTTTCCAATTGTATTCGATGAAAATAGAAAAAGTTTTGCTGTGGCAGATAAAGAATTGCCTGTGATACTTCCAAATGTGGAAAATTACGAGCCGACAGGCACTGGCGAATCTCCTCTCGCAAATATAAAAGATTGGGTTGAGGTTTATGGATTTATAAATGAAGAAGGTGAATTTGAAAGTATTAGAAACTATATTAGATTTGAAGATAGGATGATAGAAGATATTTTATCTGGTACAAAAATAAATACTATTAGATTAGATAAAAAGAATTTTGAAAAGGATTGTATTGTTTCTTTTAAGGATCAAAGTGATACTATTTTTAGTTTTGGAAAAATATTAGAAATAGAATCTAAAAAATTAAAAGATTTAGATTTTAATGATACTAGAAATGGAACTACTTATAATTCAAAAGAAGAACAAATAATTGATTTTAAGAAATATTATGGAGAACGTATTGATGAAAATACAGAATTCCATATTATTTCTTTCGAATTATTTAAGTCTGAAATTAAAAAATTTTTCAGAGAAACAAACACAATGCCACAATGGGCAGGAAGCTCTTGGTATTATTTGAGATATATTGATCCAAAAAATGATAATGTTTTTGCTGATAAAGAATTAGAAAAGAATTGGAGTCCGGTAGACTTTTATGTAGGAGGGGCGGAGCATGCGACTCGTCACTTGATATATGCTCGCTTTTGGCATAAATATTTATTCGATAAAGGATTAGTATCTTATGATGAGCCTTTTAATAAACTTCAAACAGTGGGACTCATAATGGCAGAAGATGGAAAGAAAATGAGTAAGAGATATGGAAATGTTGTTAATCCTGATGATGTTGTAAAAGAATTCGGAGCAGATGCAATGCGTACATACGAAATGTTTATGGGTCCATTCGATAAAGCTATTTCTTGGAATACAAATAGTATGGCTGGAGTATCAAGATTCTTAGAAAGATTTTATAATCTTGCAGAGAAAATAAATCTTGAAGAAGAAATAATAGATTCAAAAGAAATAGAATTTATTATTAATCAAAGTATTAAAAAAGTTGGAGAAGATATTGAAGGATTTAAATTTAATACAGCTATTTCTCAGCTTATGATTTGTCTTAATACTTTTGAAGAAGAAATTAAAAAAGGAAATAAGATTTCTAAAAATACTTTTGAAAATTTTACAAAATTAATTTCTCCATTTGCGCCACATATAACAGAAGAAATTTATCAAGATATTTTCAATAATAATTCTTCTATTCATATTTCTGTTTGGCCAGATTATGATGAAAATAAAATAATTCTAGATGAAGTAGAAATGAGTTTGCAGATTTCTGGAAAATTCAGAGGAACTTTCAAAATTAAAGCTGATGCATCTGAAGACGAAGTTAAAGAATTAGTTAAAGAATTGGATGTGTATAAAAAATACATATTAGAAGAGAGTCAAATCAAAAAGATCATTATTGTTCCAAAAAGGCTTATAAATATAGTTATTTAGTTGTGGATTACTGATTTTGACTTTTTTGTCAAGTTGTAGTAGAATAGAGAGATAAACAAATGTAAGTTTATTTGTGGGGTTATTAAAACACAGAATTATTAAAAAAAATATGACAGAACAATCAACAAATTTATCTTTTAAACCTAAACAGGTTTCTAAGAAATTTCTTTCAGCTTTAAATCCTAGAATGAAGGATATTGTTTCTAATCGCTATGGACTTGAAACTGAAAAAAGAATGACCCTTGAGGCTATTGGAAAAAATTACGACATCACTCGTGAGAGAGTTCGCCAGATCGAAAATTTTGCTTTAGCAACAATTAAGAAATCCCCAGAATACAGAGAGAATTTATTCGTCTTTGATGAATTAAAAGAGATAGTTAAAAAGTTAGGCTCGGTAGTGAAAGAAGAAACTTTAATGAATCATATTTCTAAAGATAAAGTTATTCAAAATCATATAAACTTATATTTAGTCATTGGTGGACATTTTACTAAAATAAAAGAAACTGATGATTTTCACCCACACTGGAGTGTTGATGATTCACTTTCTGGACATATAAAAGATTCTCTAGAAACTCTTCATGGAGAAATTACAGATGAAGAACTTTTATTAGAAGAAGAAATGTTAGAAAAATTTGTTTCTCATCTTGATCAGGTTGTAGATGAATACAAAAATAATAGAGAAATTATTCATAAGTATTTATCTATTTCTAAATTAATCGACAAGAATGATCTGGGAGAATGGGGAAAAGTTACTTCTCCTCATATCAAAGCAAGAGGTGTGAAAGACTATGCTTATCTAGTTGTTAGAAAACATGGAAAGCCTATGCACTTCAAAGATGTTGCTACTGAGATCGCTAAAGTTTTCAAAAAGAAAACAAATACAGCAACTTGTCATAATGAATTAATTAAAGATAAAAGATTTGTATTAGTAGGACGTGGAATGTACGGACTAAAAGAATGGGGTCATGCAGCAGGAGTTGTAAAAGACGTAATCACTGAAACTCTAAAAGAAAGCGGAAAGCCATTAACAAAACAAGAAATTGTAGAAAAAGTTCTAGCAAAAAGAATGGTAAAACCAAATACGGTTATTATTAATCTTCAAGACGCTAAAATCTTCAAGAAAGATAAAGATGGAAAATATTCTCTAAAATAATAGAAAATAAATAAAACGCTCAGATATTTTCTGGGTGTTTTATTTTGTGATATAATTTTTATATCAATTTTATGCAGCTTTTAATAGATATAGGTTTATTTTTAATTTATTGTGGACTTACAACTTTGCTTATTGCTTGGGCTTGGAAATTTTGGATGCTTAATGCAAACCAAATTTTTGAAAAAGGTCTCAAATGGGCAGTTTTAGAAATAAAATTACCTAGAGAGATAAATAAAAGTCCTGAAGCTGCTGAATTATTCTTACGCAGTATGATAGAGGGTGGAGGTCTTGGTACTTGGTATAAAGAAAAATGGCTTGGCAATATTCCAAATACTGCAGCTCTCGAAATAGCCTCTATTGAAGGAGTTGTTCGTTTTTATATTCGTATCGAGACAAAATATAGGCCACGTATAGAGGCTGCCATTTATTCTCAGTATCCGAATGTTGAAATAGTGGAGGTTCCAGATTATATGGATAAGATTCCTAAGATTGTTCATAATGATCCTGAAATGCCAGCAACATGGTCTTCTGAATGGGTATTAACAAAATCAGGTGATGCTAAAGTTCCAAATAAAGCAGGCGATAATATAGACGAACTAAAATATTCAGGAGATATGTATCCTATTAAAACTTATAAAGATTGGGGACTTGATAAAGATCCGAAAGAAATGTTTAAGCATGATCCTTTAACTTATGTTATAGAACAGTTGGGTGCTATAGGGAAAGGTGAATATTTAGTTTTTCAAATAATAATAAGAGATTCTGGAAAATGGAATGAAGTTTATGAAATAGAAAGAAATAAGAAAAAAGATTCTGTAAAAGTTAAATTATCTGATCTTGTAAAATTTGAGATAGATAAATATAAAATTAAGTCTTCTTTAAAAGAAAAAGGTAAATCTATTGGTACTGATGATACTGGTATGCCAAAAATGAAGCCAGTACCGACTGGTAAAAAAGATGCAGATGGTAAACCTATTATGGAAGATAAAGAAATAGTTTATGCTAAAAATATTGTAGAATTAAAACCAATTCCGCCAAATGAAAGAGATGACGATGCCAAGAAAAATCTTGAACTTATTCAAAGAAAAATTGGCAAGCCTCAAGTTTTTGCAATAATAAGAACAACTTACGTAGCTGATTCTTATTCCAATATTGGTACGAGAATTCCTATGGTTATGGGTCTTATGAGACCATTTTCAGAAGACGGATTTAATTCTTTTAGACCAGATGTGGATGGGTCTCTTACTGATCCGTATGATTTTCCATGGCAGAATACAATGAAAAGATTGGTTCCTTGGAGAAAAGAAAATGCTTATGGAGACCTTGCGGATAGAGGTGGTATGTTTAGTTTTTTGGGCGGCATGGGAAAACCTGCTAAGAAAAAATTAGATATTATTTTCTTTAATTATCCTCCTCATTTTAAAAAAATATATTCTGTTATGCATAATGTATTTTTACATCCATTTAAACCAACAATGAATTTAAGTGTTGGTATGACTTTAAACATAGAAGAACTTGCCACTCTTTTCCATTTCCCTGGAGAAGTTGCAGCGACACCCTCACTTCCTCGTATCGACTCTACAAAATCTTCTTCTCCTTCGAATCTTCCTATGTAGCTTATTTTTAGATTGAAAGAAAAATGTGTTATATTATAGACTAAATTACAGGACTTATGGGTCAAAAAGACGATTTTAAAAACTTTTTTATAATAAGAAAGATAGAAGAAGATACAGAATCCAAAACACTAGTTGAAGCTTTATGGAATAATAAAATTAGAATATTAATTTTAATAGCTTTTGTTTTTGTTTTGGTGTTTATTTATAAAATATTTTTTGCTTCTATAAACCTTTCTGGTATTACAGATAAAAATGGATTTTTCCAAATTAATAATGGAGAAAGTGTTAATTATGTGGCAGAAGAATTAAAAAAGGAAAATTTAATTTCATCAACTTTTATTTTTAAAGCTTATATGAGATTCTCTTTTGGAGAAGATGCTGCACAGACAGGAATTTATAAATTCACAAAAGATGATAATTTGCTTTCTATTGTTAGAAAAATAAAATATGCTGAATATGCTGTATCGCCAGTAAAAATAACAATTCCAGAAGGAAGTAATAATTATGAAATAGCAAGTATTATTAATCAGTCTTTTACGGAGAATACAAATTCTTATTTTGAACATGATGATTTTTCTACTTCTACTGTTTTGTATTCTATTCAAGATTTACAAGGATATTTATTCCCAGAAACTTATTTATTTTTACCAAATACTTCACTCGATCAAGTTGTTTCAGGATTAAAAGATAAATCTTATGATAATTTAAAAGAATTGTTTACTAATTTAAAAGAAATTACAAAAGAAAATAAGAATACAAATGTTAAACTTTATGGTTCAGATTTGAGGGAGATAGATTTAACTGCTTATTTTAATGATAAAACAAAAACTATTAATTTAAATAAAAAACTTACTATTGTTAATGATCTTGGCACAACAACTCTTTCTATTCAGAATATTTTAACAATGGCCAGCTATCTTGAAGGTGAGGCAAATAATGATAAAGATATGAAGATGGTTTCTGGAGTTTTGTGGACGCGTATTAAGATAGGATATTTTTTACAAATAGACGCAGCATCGACAACTTATAAAATAAAAGGATTTACAAAATCTCCAATAAATAATCCAGGATTAGTAGCTATAAATGCAACATTAAATCCAACCCAGACAGGATATTTATATTACATAACAGGTAGAGATGGAGAAATGTATTATGCGAAAGATTATGAGACACATTTAGTAAATATTAAAAAACATTTAAAATAAAATTATAATAATTAAAATTAAATATGAAAGTACACAATTTAGCATTTATAGACGTAGAAACAACAGGAACAGATTTTGATAAACATGAAATAATCGAGCTCGCTCTCATTGTTTTAAAACAAACAGAAAGAGAAGGAAAAGGTCCGTCTGTAGAAATACTTGGTGAGTATGAATGGAAAATAAAACCAGAGCGTATAGAAGATGCTGATGAACAAGCTCTTCGTATTAATGGATACAATGAGGCTGATTGGCTTTTTGCTTCACCACTTAAAAATGTGCTTGAAGAATTTAATAAAAAAGCAGCAAGTTGTACTTTTGTTTCTCATAATCTCGTTTTTGACTATGGTTTTGTAAATAAAGCTTATCAAAAAACTGGTATTGAAAATGATATGCATTATGGTAAACTTGATACGATTTCAATAGCTTTCGCAAGACTTTATGATGCACCACAAGCTGATAAATTTTCTATGAAATTTTTATGTGAACTTCTTAAAGTTGAAAACTCAAAAGCTCATACAGCTCTCGCTGATACCAGAGCTTTGGTAGAAGTCTATAAAAAGTTAATGAGAGCAAGTTAAAGTTTATGAAGAAAAAACTTAGTAAAAAAATAAACATAGAAACAGAAAGATTAATTTTAAAATCTGTTTTTGAACTTGATGCTAAAGATCTTCAGAAACAAGCAAATGATAAAGATGTTGCTGAATTTTTTGAGGCTGGCTTTACTTTTCCTTACACATTAAAACAAGCTAATAAATACGTGGAAGACATGAAAGACTCATGGAATAAAAGTAAGGAATGGATTTTTGCTATTTATAAGAGAGATTCTAATGATTATATTGGTAACTTTGGTATGAAATATGATGAGCAAAGTAATATTATTACTAATGTTGGTTCTTGGATTGGTAAAAAATATAGAAAAAATGGTTATCTTAGTGAAGTTTTTAAAAAGATGTGTGATTTTTGTTTCAATGAATTAAATGCTAGAAAAATAGATGCTTATTGTATAAGTATTAAT
>JBAXSC010000004.1:0-82488 GCA_037130925.1 Candidatus Nomurabacteria bacterium | reverse complement strand
TGTAGAAGCGCATGTGAATCTAGTAGGACGAGTCTTTTTTTCATACCTACATTTTAGCATTTATAAGATATTTAAGAAAATATTTCTCTCATCTTCATTTATATATTTAAAATCAATACTTATATCAGGATTCAAGCCATAATGGCTAACAAATTTTTCTGGCCATTCTATAATTATTATCTTATTTTTTTCTTCTAGTTCCCTTTCCAATTCTAAAACAGCACCCTCTCCTGGATTGTCGAATCTGTATCCATCTATATGAATTAAATTTCCGTAATCTTTTCTTAAAATAAAAGTCGGAGAAATCACAACTTCTTTTATACCTAATTTTTCTCCTAAAGATTTTACAAATGTTGTCTTCCCTACCCCCAGATCTCCATTCAAAAAAACAACACAAGCCCTATTTTCTTTTTTCAAAAAAACAGAAATTAAATTCTCAACTTCTGTTGCAACTTTATTTAGATCTTCTAATTTTATATTTGTAAATTCTTTTTTCATGAAAATAATATATCACAATAGAATTTATAAACAAAAAAATAAAACCACATAATTATGTGGTTTTATTTTTAAGATTTTAAGCTATATGATGATGAATAGCATTTTCTTCTTTCTCCTTTTTTCTATCCATAATCCATTTATGGATATTCATTATTAATACAACAAGTACCAATACTATTGCAAATAATACGAGCCATCCTAACAAAGTTTGAGGGAATATAAATGCAGCAAGTGATGATCCTGATTTTGATGTGTCTGCAGTTTTAACCGCTGTACTTGAAACTATATTTGCCACCATATATGAAGATGTCTCATCTTTTACAACTTGTGATCCTGTAATTGGTAAATTATAAGATACATAAACGGTTGTCATTACAGCTTTTCCAACTTCTGCATCAGTAGCAACTTTTACAGGGAGTATAAATGTCTTAGCTTCTTTTGCGTTCATATTTCCAATAGGTACAGTCATTATTCCATCTTTAACTGTTACACCACCTGTTGTTGTAGCATCGACGAATGATAATTCTGTTGGTAAAACAACTTTAGCTTCTGTGCCTGTTATTGCAACATCAGAATTGCTTGTTAATGTTATTCTGTAATTTAATAAACTTCCTTGAACAAGATCTGGATTATTTCTTTCAATATTTATTGAAATTAATTTTCCTCCAGCGTTTACAGTATCTGCAACTGCGACAGTTTTTGCTGTTGCAAGAGATCCATCAGAGCAAACAAATTGTGTCTTTGTTTTTGCTTTTGTAGACTTTTTAGTTGTTGGATAAACTACAGCTTTTGTTGATGCAGATAAAGTTTTAAAAGAAACAATTTTTCCTTTATAAACTCCGTCTGTATTTGCAATAACAGCACGACAATAATATGTAGTATTCGCTTTCAAATTTGTTATGACATTTGAAAATGATTCTTGCTCACCTGATCCAATATTTGCAGAATTTGTACTTTTTCCTAAAGATATACTTGTACCATATTCAAACCATCCAATAGTAGAAAGTCCTCCAGAAATAAATCCAACCCCATTACACTGTGCAGATGTTTGTGTAACTCTACTAGCAAGATCTGTTTCAGCTGAATGATCTCTGATCTCTACATGCTTTATTATCACAGTGGTATTTTTTACTGGACAAGTCTGTGTAACTGGTATAACTGTCCCATTCCAACATGTTTGATATTGTGCAGGACATGATTGATTTACGGGTACAGTAGTTCCATTCCAACATGTTTGATATTGTGCAGGACATGATTGGGTAATTGGAATAATAGATCCATTTGAACAAACTTGTGTTTGTACAGGACATGATTGATTTATTGGAAGCACTGTCCCATTCCAGCATGTATGAGTATTTACAGGACAAGTCTGAGAGTCTATAAGTATAGATCCATCTGGACAATAGTGATACTGTGGAGGACATGACTGGCTAACCGGTATCACTGACCCATCCCAACATGTTTGTGTTTGTTGTTGTGCAGGACATTGAGATAAATTGTATACATATGTACCATTCCAACATTGATATGTTTGTTGAGTTCTATTTGGACAAGCTTGTGTCACTGGTATCACTGACCCATCCCAACATGTTTGTGTTTGTCTTGATGGGCATTGTGAAAGATTATAAACATATAATCCATTCCAACATTGATATGTTTGCTGTTGCTGCTGTGGCTGATATGTTGGATAATTATAAGAAGGCTGAGTATATACAGGGACAACATATGAAGGCTGAACATAAATTGAAGGAGTATATGGTGTAGTGTATGGGGTTACCGAATAATCATAATAGTAACTATTTGGATTTGTTGGTGTACTATCTACAGTATAGTCAGTATATGGTGTCACAGAATAATCATAATAATTAGTATTGGTATTTGTTGGTGTACTATCTACAGTATAGTCAGTATAAGTAGGTGTAGTATCTACACCATAATTATATTGAGTACCAGAAGTATCGACTCCGTAATTGTATTGTGTTCCTGATGTATCTACACCGTAATTATATTGAGTACCAGAAGTATCAACTCCGTAATTGTATTGTGTTCCTGATGTATCTACACCATAGTCATACTGTGTCTGCGCACGAGCGTTATTTACACTAAACAACTTATAAGAAACCGTTCCTGAATCAAACGAATTTAAATAAGAAAAAAACGTAACAATAAACAAACTTACTATAAAAACTTTTAATAATAAATATTTTTTCATGATTTTTAAAACTGATAATTAATTTACACCACACCCCTATTAATAAAACAATTATAACACGTATAAATAAATAATATAAAATAAAAACACCTCTAATTTTAGAGGTGTTTTTATTTTATTTAAGTTTTTTTTCTCCTTTCAAAAATATATGAGCATCTGGATGTTCCTTATTCCATTTGTCTCTCCAAGCTTCAAAATGTTCTTTAGCATTTTCACTAGAATCTTTAAATAAAACATTTCCATGTTGATCAGTAATATTATATTTATCAATAACTTTTGGTATTGGACTAACTACGCCATCTTTGTAGTGCGCAACAGTATCCTTTTTTTCAACTGTTGTATCCTTTTTAGTTACCGTTGTATCTTTTGCTGGAGCCTGAGTAGGAACAGGAGTTTTGTCTGCAGACTTATCTTTTTTAACATTATACATATACATTAAACCAGCCCCTAAAGCTGTCATTGCTGCAATACCTACAGCAGTCTTTACAGTACCTCTAGATACTTCGAATGGTATAGTATTCTTTTTGGCAACCAGACCGTCTCTTTCTTGTTCAAGCTTTCTTTTAATATTATACTCTGCATCTATTTGAGTTTGAATTGCAACTTTTTCTATCTCAAGATTTCGAATAGTTTTATGATGCTCTATAAGTTTATCGCGCAAAGCTTCTATTTTATCTCTTATAGCTTGTTGTTTTTCAGGAACTTTTTCTAAAGGCAACTCTTTACCAAGATTTATAATTTGTTCTCTATAAGAAATTTGTTTTCTGATTACATCTATTTTATCCTGAAGACGCTTTATAAGTTTCTCTTGATTTGAGATAGAATTCTCTTTTATTTTAATTTCGTTTTTTAAAAAGCTTTTTGATTCCATAAGTTTGTTTTTATTTTATATATTAATTATATCAAATTATTATTTTAAATTTTTCATTTCATTAAAAATAGCTATAGCCTCTTTAGCTTTTTCTGCTGTAGCAAACAAATAAACAGCTCCATCAAATTTATCAGTAACTCTAAAAGTTCCATTTGGATCAGTTAAGGATTTTACTTGATTTAAAAGATTATTCCTCTTTTCCATTCTTGGACCAGCCAAATCTACAAGTTTTGGTTTTCCTAATTTAAGACCTAAAATCTTAGCACCCTCTTGAAGATTAGTCTCTGTTGCAAATTTATAAACCTTACCCTCATAAGTAAATCCATATTGACCATTAGGATCCTGTAAAGACTCTAGACGAACCATAGGAGAACTTGCTTCTTTTTTAAGTTGAGCATTTATATCTATCTCTTGAGCTCCTGCTGTAGTATCTTTCTTTTCAACATTTTTTAAAACACCAACATTTTCATTATGTCCACCTTTAGCAAGGTATCCTAAATTTGTATCTTTGATTGTTGTGATAGTAGTTTTACCATTATGTCTACTTTTTGTACTCACATCACGCTTGATAACATTTGTATGTCCAGTAGAATCTGTTTTTAATATTAAATCTTGAGCCTTTAAAGAAGTCATACCCAATATTCCAGCAATAGAAAGCATAGCCAATCTTCTGACTTTAGGATTTAATTTATTCAATAAATTATTAACAGAACCATAAATATCTTTAGTATCCTGAGATATAAGATCTCTAACCTCTTTAACAAAAGAAGCAACTGAATCTCTATTTTCTTTTTGTTCTTTATTTTTGTCTCCTTCTATAGGATTAATGTGGCTGAAATTTTCTTTTGAAAAAATGCTCATAGTTTTTAATATTTAGATTAAAGTATTTTTAATAAAAATATTATATCATGAAAAAATAAAAGCAACCCTTTCGGATTGCTTTTTCTTTTTAATAAAGGAAAGTTTTTATATTGTTACTCTATTACCATTATTGTCATAATAATAACAATCAAAACCACCTCGGTTATTTGGAAATTTTCTTATTTCCAAATTTGGCCCCAATTCAAGACTTTCTTTAATTTTAGTTTCATCTATAAAATCCACAGGTTTTGTTTCTTTTTTAACCCCATTTTTAATGGAGTATATTTTTCCTTGTTTATATATAGTATAAGATTCTTCATTTTTATTTGAAGACACATAATTTTGTACAGAAACAAGAGAGGCAGAAACAGAATTTACTGTATCAGATTTTACGGAAACATTTTTTAAAGAATCATTTACAGATTTTACTGTATTAGTAGTAATCAGTAATGCATCCGGCTTATCAATTTGCTGAACCGATACCGCTTTAAACATTGTCCAGCCTAGAAAATGTCTAACCTTATAGGTTGTTACAGTAGAATCCGATCTTTGTACGATTCTGTCTTTAGAAGCAAGCGCTTTGTTAAGACTAATAACTTCTTTTTGTCCGAAGACGCTCAATGTCACTATTAATAATGACAAAATAAAACACATTTTTTTCATTTTAAAACTATTTTTTGTTATTTAATATTAAGAACTATAATTTATAGCTATACCAATACTATAACACTATTAATTATTTGTCAATACAAACAAAAATCCCTGTACTTTCGTACAAGGATGTTAAATGTGTGTTAAAAAATAATTTTAGTAGGTAATGTTCAGAGTATCTTCTGCTGTTATAGACTTAGAGCCAAGTAGAGCAGCCTTTTTCGCTGGAAAATGTTTTTTAGTCCATTCATCCAAAGCTTCAGCTGTTTTCTCATGGTGAATTTCTATTTTGTTTCCAAAAGAATCCAATATAAGTTTACCATCTTTCATAGCCCATAAAACATATTGATCCTGAACAGAAGCGGTCCCATTTTCTTCTTTTGGCTTTTTAGGCACAGAAGGTTGCTGAGCAGGCTCTTCTTTCTTAGTATGACTACCTTTTCTTCTATTACCACCTCCTGTATTAACTGTAATATTATTTTCATTAATAATTACTATTTGATTAACACTGGGTGATGCAGAAGTCGCAGTAGCTGCCGAATCGCAGGATTTGCAAGGTTTTTTGCAAGGATCATAAGTCTCCGTACTTCCGTTTGGAAGAATGGAATAATTAAAATATCCTGAATGTAGCCTCCTATTTTGCATAGCAATTGTATCGACCAATTCGATCTTTTGCTGTTCCTGTTTAAGCTGCTCAGATGTTTTTCTTAAATTCTCCATACTAAGCGGATCCTTATCCCCATTGCAAGACACTAAAGACATTGCAACTGCAACTGCAGCTGTCATAAATAACATACTTAACTTTCTCATGATAACTTGTTTTTGATTTTTAATTAATTTATTTTTATTTTAATTTAGTTCGATTGAACATTTGAATATAAAAATCATTCTATACTCAAATGTTCAATCGAATTTTCAAAACAAATTATTATGAAAATTATTTTTTAACTTTTCAAAGAACTTATCTAAACTGAACATAGTATACACCTTTAAAATAATTTGTCAATACCATATCACTTATACTTACATATAAAAACAAAATAACCTTATAAAATAAGGTTATTTTTAATATAAAGGAAACTAATTTATATCTTTGTCTAGTCTGTAATTAGGATACCCGTCTTACAACCAATTAAAGTACCAAAATTGGTCTGGCAAACCGGCTCATGGGTTTTACATGATACATGTTTTGATGGATCGTTAAAATTTCCACCTTCTTTAAAACAAACTCCAACATCACCATTAGGAACTTTTACATAAATTGATTGCTCTGCCTTCACTCTAGAAAGTCCATATACTGCAAGCATAACAATAATAGTAAAACCAACTAAAGATAGCACTTTATGAGTAAGAAGATGCTTGTGATGTAATTCGTGTAAAGCTTCAAAATGTTTATTCATATATTTATATATTAAATTATAGAATAGAAAAACTATAAATGCAAAAAGTTATCAACTGTTTTTTAAAAAAACAAGAATTTTAAATGTTATAATACTAAAATTATGGATGCAAATAATCAAAATTCAAACAACAATAATTTACATCACTCTTTAAAATTCCAAACAGAAGGTGAAGAAAAAAAAGAAGACGATATTCTTGGCTTTATGCATCAAGAAGAGGAAGAAGAATACGTAAAAATGCAATCTGACAAATTCAGTCTCCCTTATATAGACCTAAAAGGTCTCGCTCCAGAGCCAGACGCCCTAAAACAAATCAAGCAAGCTGATTCAGAAAAAGCAGAGCTTGCTGCGTTTAAACAAATAGGAGAAAAACTTTATATAGCAATGTTCTCTCCAGAAAATCCTGAAGTAGATCCTATAATTAAAAATTTAGAAAGTCATGGACTTACTGTAATTAAATTTTTATGTTCACACTCTTCATTGAAGCATGTATGGAGTAGATATGCCGATGTTGTAGAAGTCACAGAGACAATAGCTGGAATGCTCGATTTAAATTCTGCAACTTTAAAAGAAATGCTGGATACTATTGTAACTTTAGATGATCTTAGGAATACTGTTATTACTGTTGCGAATAGCTCTAAAAATTTTAGAATTTCAAGAATTATAGAATTAGTTGTAGCTGGAGCTCTCCATTTTAAAGTTTCAGATATACATATTGAGCCAGAAAAAGAAAAGGTTAGATTCCGTTACAGAATAGACGGGGCTTTAGCAGATATTTGTTTTGTAGATTTTCCCACAATGAGATTAATTAATTCAAGATTAAAACTTTTATCTGGATTAAAATTATCTGTCACACAAAACGCACAGGACGGCAGATTCTCTATAACAGATCAAAATATTGAAATTGAAGTTCGTGTCTCCATAATCCCTGGAAATTATGGAGAGAGTTACGTTATGAGACTACTAGATCCTAGAAATATCATGGCAAATATTGAGTCTCTAGGAATGAGTAAAGAGCTTTACGATATTGTTCAACATGCTATTGAAAAGCCTAACGGAATTATTTTAACAACAGGTCCAACAGGATCAGGAAAAACTACTACACTTTACGCTTTTATAAATAAACTTTATTCTCCAGAAACAAAAATTATTACTATTGAAGATCCTGTCGAATACCATCTTGAGGGTATTGTTCAGACACAAGTAGAAGAAGATAAAGGATACACATTCTTGTCTGGGCTCCGTGCTGCAATGCGTCAGGACCCTGACATTATAATGGTCGGTGAAATTCGTGATCAAGATACAGCAAAAGTCGCAGTGAATGCGGCCCTTACTGGTCACTTGGTATTTTCAACACTTCATACAAACAATGCTGCTGGTACAGTTCCTCGTTTACTAGAGCTCGGAGCAAACGCTGGCATCCTCGCTTCCGCACTCTCTCTTTCTCTTGCACAAAGACTAGTAAGAAAACTTTGTCCAAATTGTAAAGAAGAAATTGATGCAACAGAAAAACAAGTAAAACAAATCACGACTATTTTAGGAGTCATGATTACAAATCATAAAGAAGAAAATTTAGGAGAAATAAAGCCAGCTAATCAATATAAAATATTTAAAGCAAATGAAACTGGTTGTGAAAAATGTCACGGAGGATATAAAGGAAGAATGGGAATTTTCGAAGCAATTAAAATGGATGGAGCAATAGCAGATTTACTTGCTACAGAAAAAGTTGTAAATGAAAGAAAAATAAAAGAGTTAGCTATTCCTCAAATGATCCCTACTATGCGTGAAGATGGTATAATTAAAATACTTAAAGGTGAGACAAGTTATGAAGAAGTATCTTCTGTTGTCGATCTTTATGAAGAATAAAACCGCACAGATCTCTAAACAACCTCTTGGTGAAGAAAACTTTTACATAAGGATAAGCGCAGTGTAAAATAAATTTAACTATTCTGTCCTCTGTGAATAAAGTATGAAAGCAAAGCTTTCAATTGTTTAGAGATCTATGCGGTTTTTAATGTTCGGTTTTTATTTATTATTTACCAGCTGCAGCTTTTACTACTTCGCCTGCTGGGGATTTGAATAATCCATAAATTACTGTTCCGATAATTATGAGTCTAATGAGACCAGAATGCATCATTCCATCAGACCCTTGATAATCATTGAGAGTGTTACCTAATAAATTATTTAATTGTCCACTAGCTAATAAAAAAAATAATACTATACCTATAATCCAACCTGTTTTCATATTTTTATTTTATTAATAATAAACGAATAAATTTAACAACTTATCAACGAATAAAGTATAGCATATACTTGACAATCTTGTCAAGTAATTAGGAAAGAATATTTTTATATTTTAGTTTATGATAAAATAAACCTAATAAATAAAACTTTTATGGAAAATGAACATTTAGAGCCAGAAGAAATAAAAAAAGAAGAAGGTTATCTTGATAACGCTCTTAGACCTACTGTATGGGAGGATTATGTTGGACAAAAAGTCATTAAAGAAAATCTTGAAATATTAATTAAAGCAGCGAAAGAAAGAGGAGCTTCGCCAGAACATATTCTTTTTTATGGTCCACCTGGACTCGGAAAGACTACTCTAGCAAATCTTGTCGCAAAAGAATTAAACACTAATATGCGTGTCACATCTGGTCCAGCAATTATGAAAGTTGGAGACTTGGCAGCGATAATAACAAATCTCAGTGAGGGTGATGTTTTATTTATTGATGAAATACACAGATTAAATAAATTAATCGAAGAAGTTCTCTATCCGGCAATGGAGTCAGGTAAGCTTGATATTATTATTGGTAAAGGCCCAAGTGCAAGAACAATACAACTTGATCTCCCAAATTTCACATTGATAGGAGCAACAACAAGAATCTCTCTACTATCTTCCCCTCTTCGTTCAAGATTTTCTGGAGGTATACACAGACTACAATATTATAATGAAAATGAAATATCAGAAATTATAAAAAATTCTGCAAAAATTTTAAATATACAAATTACAGATGAGGCAGCTCTTGAAATAGCAAAGAGATCTCGCTTTACTCCTCGTATAGCAAATTACTTTTTAAAAAGATGTCGTGACTATGCTCAAATAAATAAAGCTATCATAGACATAGAAGTGGTAGATAATACTTTAAGAATGCTCGAGATAGACGAGCTCGGTCTAGGTATTGCAGAAAAAATGTTATTAAATGCATTAGTAAATACTTTTGCCGACAAAGCAGTTGGACTTAATACTCTCGCTGCCGCAATTGGAGAAGAAGAAAATACTATAGAAGATGTGATAGAGCCATATTTACTTCAAATCGGATTCATTGATCGCACAACTCGTGGCCGCATCGCAACAGAAAAAGCAAAAGAACATTTAAAGAAAAATAAATAAAAGATACTTGACAAATTAAATTAATTATGCTATATTAATTAAGTTAGTTTTAAACAATTTTGCTCATTTTAAAAAGAATAAAAATGGAATTAAATCATTTACAAAAAAGGTATATCAAAAAAGGCGCTAGTGAATTACAAGAAGCCCTTGGTTGCGGAGTATTACTTCTTGCTTTTGTAAGCTGTGGCATGTATTCAATAATATCTATTATACTTAATTGTATAGATAAAAAATATGAATACTTATTAGACTTAGGTGGGAATGATAGCTCAATAATTGTAGCAACTGTAATTTTTTTTGGTATATTATTAATTTTAGGTGGAACACTTGGATATTTTATCGGCTATAAAATAGCTAAATATAAAGTTATAAAAAGATTCTGCAAAATACCCGTCGTCAAATAACGGGTATTTTTTTATGTTAAAATTCAAACATGAAAAGCTTAAACAGATTCAATGGTTTAGAAAATAAAAAAATACCAAACATAGATAATCAAATTACTGAATTAGTTAATAAATTATGTGGTGGACAAAATTATGTTGGTGAACACCCTTTTGAAATAAGGGTCGTGTCTAACGATACAGCATTTTTTATAAAAATAAGAAAAACTGAAAACTACATAACTATACAACAACAAGAAATTGAAAACCCCAACTTAGTTAAAACTTACGAATTTAATAAAGAAAACAATAACTGGAAATACATTGACACTAGTAAATTAAAATACAATGTCTCATCTAAAAATGAATTACAAATTATTTTTGAACGTCTCAAAAATGCGGTAGATAATTCCAATCCAAAAGAAATAGAAAATAATAAATAAATGAAATCAAAAATAATTTTAGGTATAGATCCAGGATACGATAGAATGGGTGTATGTGTGTTGGAAAAAATTTCTAATGTAGAAAATAAAATTCTTTTTTCTACCTGTCTCGAGTCAAACAAAAAAGAAGAAGTAAGTGAAAGAATTTTTAAAATAGGAAAAGAATTAGAAAAAATAATTTTAGAATATCAAGTAAATGAATTAGCGATTGAAAAACTTTTTTTTACTACAAATCAAAAAACTGCTATGGGTGTAGCAGAGTCTCGTGGGGCAATAATTTTTCTTTGTAGAAATTTAAATGTAAAAATATTTGAGTACACACCACTACAAATAAAAAGTGCTTTGACAGGATATGGAAAGGCAGATAAAAATCAAGTTTACTTCATGCTTAACAAAATTCTCAAATTAAATAATGAATTAAAGAAAAAGCATGATGATGAGTATGACGCGATAGCTATCGCCTACACTCACTCTATAAGTACAAAATAGCTATATATAATATGATCTAAACCAGTTATTCACAGTTTTTAAAATTATCACTTGAAAAATATTTAAAATTCTTTATAATACTCTCCATAACCTTAAAATAATTATAATTAATTTTTCAAAAAATTATGACAAAAAAGAATAATTCAAATGACTCGTTTGATAAAAGAGACGATGATGATATGGAGGACATAAATGAGCCTGAGAATGAAAAAAGTTTTAATGCTGACGCATTAGACGATGCTCTAGAAGAGGAAGGTGTCGATGATGATGAAAGCTTAGACGAGTTAGAAGAAAAAGAAATTGCAGAAGAAAATGAAGATGATATCTTTTTAAATAATGATGAAGAGAATCCTCTTTGGAAACTATAAGATAATTTTTATAAATTTCTTTTTACCAATTTTAAAAATACCTGAGAAAACTTTAACTTTATAATCGGTTAGAGTTTTTTCTTCTATAAGATCATTATCTTTAACTATTTCTTTAATAGAATTTGTTTCTACTAATCTTTTCCATTCTGATTTTGATTTAATAAAATTATTTTCTACCAAAATATCTGATAGTTCTTTTTCTTTATCTTCATCTTTTAAACTGACTTCTATTATATCTTCTGGTATTCCTCCTTTTTGAAATGTTTCTATAAAATTATTTTCTGCTCTCGCTGCAGCTTGTTCATCATGATAAATAGATACAATCATTTTTGCTAATTTAATTTTTAAATCACGAGGATTGTTTTCTTTATTTTCTAAAAATAATTTTGCACTTTCTATTTCTTCTTTTGAAGCATCAGTACAGAGCTCCATATATTTAATAATAAGACGATCATGCATAGACATTATCTTTCCAAACATATCTCCTGGTTCATCAACTATTGAAATAATGTTTCCTTGTGAAGTACTCATCTTATCTCCGTTTGTACCTTCAAGCATTTCGCAAACCATAATATGTTGCTTTTTCATTCCGTGATAATCTTGTAAAATTCTTCCTGCTTTCAAATTAAAAAGCTGATCAAATCCACCAATCTCAACATCAGACTTAACAGCTACAGAGTCATAGCCTTGCATTAAAGGATATAAAAATTCACGTAAAGAAATTTCTTTTCCACTTTCAAATCTGTCTTTAAAATTTCTTCTTGCGAGCATTTGTTGCACAGAAAAACATTCTGCTAATTTTACAAGTTCACCAAATGTTAATCTTCCGAGCCAATCATTGTTGTAAACAAATTCAGTTTTAGAAAGATCTAAAATTTTTCCAATTTGATTTTTATAATCTTTTAAATTTTCATCAACCTGAGCACGAGTAAGCATTGGTCTTTTATCACTCTTGTCTGAAGCGTCACCTATCTGTGCAGTAAAATCTCCAATAATAAGAACAATATGGTGACCAAGCCTTTGAAACTCGCGAAGCTTTCTAATTGGAATAGCACGACCGAGATGGATTTTCGGACCAGTCGGATCAATACCAAATTTAATTCTTAATTGAGTACCACTTAATAAATCTTTTTTAAATTCATCTTTTTCGACAATATCCTCTACCCCTCTTTCCATGAGAATATTTATTTTTTCTTCATCTGTATTTATGTTTATATTTTTTATAGCCATATCTTTATTATAACGATTATATCATAGTGATTTATGATAAACTATACTAATAAAATAATCAAATAAAAAAATGAATTCTCATTATAATCAACAAAATCCTTATCTTTCCGGAGAAAATAATAAAGATAACAAAAGTTCAATTTCTCAAAAAAGGAAAAACAAGAAAAAATCTAAGTTTTTGAGATTTTTAAAACATTTTTTATTAATAATAATAGGTTTATTTTTGATATTTTCAGCAATTTTAGCTATTTATATTTCAACTATAACCATTCCAGATTTTTCAAATTTTGCCAACAGAAAAATAGACAACTCTACACAAATTTATGACAAAACAGGTAAAATTTTACTTTACGATGTTCATAATAATGTAAAACGTACTCAAATTTCTGGAGACAAAATTTCTCCTTATGTTAAAAATGCTACTGTTGCAATAGAAGATAAATACTTTTATTCTCATTTTGGAATTCGTCCAACTTCTATATTGAGAGCATTAATAGCAAATATAAAAGCAGGATCTTTTGTTCAAGGAGGATCAACAATTGATCAACAACTTATTAAAAATGCTTTACTTACCCAAAACAAAAATATTGTCAGAAAAATTACAGAATGGGCAATGGCCATAAAACTCGATTCACAAGTTTCAAAAGACGATATTCTAACAATGTATTTAAATGAGGCTTCATATGGAGGAAATATTTACGGTATAGAAACAGCCTCAGAATATTTTTTTGATAAACCAGCAGCAAACTTAACACTTGCAGAATCTGCTTATTTAGCAGCATTACCAAATGCCCCATCTTATTATTCTCCTTATGGAAATCATATTTCTGAATTAACTGATAGAAAAAATCTTATTCTAAAAGAAATGTATGATCAAAATATAATAACTGGAGATGAATATCAAAAAGCAAAAACTGAAAAAGTTATTTGGCAAAAAAACAATACAGACGGCAAAGCTCTCCATTTTGTCTTTTTTGTTAGAGATTATTTAGAAAAAAAATATGGAAAAGATGTTGTTGATACAGGAGGGTTAAAAGTCACAACAACACTTGATTATGATTTACAAGTACAAGGAGAAAGTATTGTTAAAAAATACGCCTTACAAAACGCAGCAAAATATCATGCCACAAATGCAGGATTAATAGCTATAGATGTAAAAACTGGACAACTTTTAACAATGGTAGGATCTAGAGATTATTTTGATACACAAATTCCTGGAAGTTTTAACATAACGACTGCTTTACGTCAGCCAGGATCATCTTTTAAACCTTTTGTTTACGCAACTGCTTTTATGGAAGGATACACACCAGATACTGTATTATTTGATGTACCAACAGAATTTAGTACTTCTTGTGATTATAATAACAAACCGCTTCCAAATTATCCTGATGCAAAATGTTATGCACCAGAAAATTATGATCATAAATATAGAGGACCAATTTCAATAAGAAACGCTTTGGCTCAATCATTAAATATTCCAGCTGTAAAAGCTTTGTATCTTGCTGGAATAAAAAATTCAATAAATACAGCTCAAAAACTTGGAATAACCAGTCTTGATATAAATGGAAATTACGGATTATCTCTGGTTCTTGGTTCAGGTGAAGTTTCTTTATTACAAATGACAAATGCTTATGCTACTTTTGGAAACGAAGGAAATTATAATCCGGTATCATTTATTTTAAATATTACAGATAAAGATGGTAATGTTTTAGAAAAATATAATCAAAATACCGTATCCGCCATACCAAGTTATGTAGCAGACGAAATAAATAGTATTCTTTCTGATAATGTCGCAAGAACACCCCTTGAAGGACCAAGTTCTGGACTATACTTTGGAAATAGGCCTGTAGCCGCAAAAACAGGCACCACAAACAATTATCGTGATGCTTGGACAATTGGATACACCCCTTCTATTTCTGTTGGTGTATGGGGAGGAAATAACGACAACTCAGTAATAGATAATCAACTTTCCGGATTAATTGCTGTACCAATGTGGAATGAATTTATGACTTACGCAGTTAAAAATATACCTATAGAAAATTTTACCACTCCCGACCCATCTTTAACAGGATCCAATTCTACAAATACAACTCCTCCAGTAAAAGGAATTTATTGTTCAATTATAAATACCCCAGGAGCAAGTTATTCTATATTAGAACCAAACGACTCACAATACTCTCTTTGGAAAATACCTGCTGATAATTGGATACAAAATAACAGTTGTCCTTTTAACTAACTCTAATTAATTAAAAACAACTTTATAATCCATTTGATTTTTAATTTTATTTTCCAAATCTTTTTCTAGAAATTTATTTTTAATAATAAATTTATAACTAGAAGCTAAATTAGAAACAGTAATCTGTTTATCTTTTTGGTTTAATTTAATATTTTCTCTTTTAATTTCAATACCTATTTCTTTTTTTATAATATCTATAAAAACATCTTCTATATTTTTCTTAACAGAAAGTTTAGATTTATATTTTAAAAATAAATCTTCAAAATTATTTATCATATTAAATTTAAATATTTTTATTTATTTAAAGGCATTAAAAGATATGTAAAACTCTCATCATTAGCATCTTTTATAAATACAGGCTTATTACTTGTAGTAAAAAATAGCTCAATTTCACCATTATTAATATGAGAAAGCCCGTCTAAAAAGTAATTACTATTATAACTAGCATTAATATTTTGACCATCACCATCTATAATATTAATTTCTTTTTCCAGAGATCCTATTTTATCATTTTTAGATTTAGATCTAATTATTTTGTTTTCATTATCAACCTCAAAATCAATATAAGAATAATTATTAACAAAGATAGTTGATAAATTAAGAATATTTTTTAACTCTGTTTTGTTTACTTTAATTTTTGTATCAAATTCTTTTGGAAAAAGTTGTTTATAATCAGGAAAATTACCATTAATAGATCTAATAGCTAAAGAAATATTATCATTTTGCAATGTTAATATATTCTCATTATTATAAAGATCAATATTCTCATCTCCATCTTCTAAAATTCCTTCTAAAATTGATATTTTTTCATTAATATTCTTTTGAGAAATTAAAATATTAATATCTTCTGAATCAGAATTGAAAACTACTTTCTTTTCAGCTAATCTAAAAGAGTCTGTAGCCACAGAATAAAGCTCTCTATTTTTAGAGTATAAATAAACAGATGATATTTCTGGCTTTATTTCTGTAGAAGCAGCGCAAAAAGATACAGACTTAATTAAATTAATATAAATCTTTAAATTTAAACTTGTTAAAAACTGTCCTGCTTTAGGAATATTTGGAAAATCTTCCAAATCTATAGTTTTTAACTGTAGTTTATTTTTTAAATAAGAAATATTAAATGTTCCATCAACTAACTCACAAGTAATATTAGTATCTACACTAGAAAAATGTCCTGAAATTTTTGTTAAAATATCGCCATTGATAAGACATTCTCCGTTTACTATACCTTTAATATTAGTAGATTTTTCACAAGTAATTTCTAGATTAGTAGCTCTCATTATAAGACTATTTTCTTCTACTTTTAAATAAATATTAGTTAAATATTGATTTAAGGTATTTTTATTTCTAGCTTTTCCTACTTGGTTTATAGCTTTAAAGAATTTAATTGAATTAATCTCGAATTTCATAAGTTTATCTTTATAATAGATTCATTATAACAATATTCAAAGAATATTAAAAATTAAATGTTTTGTATTTCTGTTTTCTTGGTTAATACTTTTTTATTTAAAGAACACATTATTAATATAACTATGTTGATAAAGTTAATAAGTTTTTTATCTTGATAAATAAAGCTTATTTTAGATAAAAAATAATATTAAAGTTTATAACTAGTTTTGAATACAGGATTAAAAATTTTTATCTATTTACTTATTTTTTAAAATATGAATAATATAGATTATCAATCAAAGTTATTAACATGAGATGTGTGGTTATTCTATAGTTTATGAACAGGTTATTAACTGGTTTATAAACATAATAGAATAATATCCCTATTTAAGAGTGTTATAAATATCTTCTATTTCTTTATTTAAATGTGGATCGTCTTTTCTTTCGTTTTTGATCTTTTCGTAAGAGTGGATAACTGTGGTATGGTCTTTTCCTCCTAATTTCTCACCTATTGTTGGATAAGAAACATCAAAATACTCCCTTAAAATATACATTATTACCTGTCTTGGCTTTACAATATCTTTTCTTCGTGTCTTATTATAAATAAAAGTCTGTTGAATATTGTAATATTCAGCCACAGTTTTAACAACTTCTGATATAGATACTGATTTTTTTGATCTGGTATTGTTTTTTATAAGGTTTTTAATACTATTCAGGGTGACTTTTTGGTCAAAAAGCTCTATTTGAGCCTGAATAAAGTTGATTATTCCTTCTAATTCACGAATGTTACCATTAACACTCTCAGCTACATATTCTATAACCCCCGGCTCTATTTTTTCGTGGTTTTTAATCTTAGATTTCAAGATATTTATTCTAGATTCATAATCTGGAGTGGCTACATCAACAATCATACCTTGATTAAATCTAGATCTAAGTCTATCTTCCAAACCAACTATAAAATTAGGGTGTTTATCAGAAGAAAAGACAATTTGCTTGTTATTATTATGTAAATCGTTGAATAGGTGGAATAATTCGTCTTGAGTTTTCTCTTTTCCGTTGATAAATTGTATATCGTCCATTATAAAAACATCATATTTCTTGTATTTTTCCTTGAAATTATTGAGTTTTTGATTGTGTGTAGCAGAAACAAACTCCAAATAATACTTTTCTAAAGAAGTATAAAAGATCTTTTTTTCAGGATATGTGTTTTTAATAGTATTTCCTACCGCTTGAATAAGATGTGTTTTTCCTAATCCTGTATTTCCATAGATAAAGAGAGGATTATAAACTATTCCAGGACTCTTTATAATCGCCTGAGAGGCTGCGTAAGCCAATTCATTGAATGTACCCACCACAAAGTTGTTAAAGGTGTATTTTTGATTCAATCCATCATCTTTATTAATATATAAATCTTGTAAAGGTAATGAACTTGTTGGTTCTATAACTTTATTTTTGTTAGCTATCGCCTTTTTTTGTAAAGTTTCTAATTTAACTGTGTGAAATTCTACTCCTCTTACTTCTTCATGTATTTCTCTTAATATTCTTAAGACGAATTTATGGTGTTTTTGAAAAAGCCATTCTTTAACAAATTCGTTTGGGACACCAATAACCACTATTCCGTCTTTATAGTTGATGATTTGAGTATTTCTAAACCAAGTATTGAAGTTTACACGAGAGAGTTCTAACTCTATTCTCGATAGGGCCATGTCCCAGATTTGTTTATAGTCCATAATAATGTTTTGAAAACAGGTTAACAATGATATTGCTTCACATTATACAAAAGAATTAAGATTAATACAACAAAAATGGCTAGAAAAAATATTAAATATAAAAACTTGTTTTTTTGTTCAATTTGTTATATATTATGAAAAATAATCATAATAAATATATGGCATCAGGAGGAGTAACTTATAAACCAAAAAACAAAAAAAGATATACTACACACGGCTTTTTAGAAAGAATGAGTACAGCTAGTGGTAGAAATATAATTAGAAATAGAAGAGCTAAAGGAAGAACAAAGCTTTCTGTATCTGATGAAAAGAAGGTTCTTGTAAAGAGAATGCTTACTTATAAATCTTCAAAAGGTTCTAAATAGTCTTTTTACTGTATATAAATTATACAGACTTAAATAATGTTAGCTAAAATATATAAATTAACAGCATTAGAAATAAAAGATCTTTTCAATAAAAAAGAAAGATCTTTTTTTTCTTTTAAAAATACCAGAAATGAGCTATTTGATATAAAATATTTCTCAAATTCTGAAATAAGGAATAATAAATATGCTGTTATTTTGTCTGGTAAAATCTTTAAAAAAGCAATAGAAAGAAATAAAATAAAAAGACAAATTTATACTTTAATAGAAAAAAGTAATAAAAATAGTCAAAAATCTGGAAAATATGTATTAATTTATCCTAAAAAAGAAATTATAAATACCCTATTTCAAGATTTAGAGAAAGAATTGTATAATGTTCTCAATAATAACCTTTAATAAATCAAATAATCTTAATAATTATGTTTAATACTTTTTTTCTAAAACCTGTTTATAATATTGTTATAGCTTTTTTAAACATTATACCTAGTCATGATATTGGTATAGCTATAATTTTAACTACTATTCTTGTAAAATTAATACTTTTACCTTTAAACCTGTCTTCACAAAGAAGTTCTTATTTAATGCGTGAAGCACAGGTAGAGATAGATGAGATTAAAAGAAAACATTCTGGTGATAATAAAAAGATAGCAGAACAAACAATGCTTCTTTATAAAGAAAAGAAAATAAAGCCATTCTCAAGTATCCTTACTTTAGTTATTCAAATCCCTGTTTTCTTTGCTTTATATTTTGTTTTTAGAAATGGAATAAAATTTGATAATAATTTAATTTATTCTTTTGTTCATTTTCCATCAAATTTACAAAGTTTAGCTTTTGGGTTTTTAGATATGACAAAACACTATTGGTGGCTAGGAATTCTTACTGGAATAACAATGTTTATATTCTCAAAAAGACAAGCTGACACATTAAAGAAAATGTCTAATCAAAATAAAGAAAAGAAAGAAGATGATTTTAAATCTATGTTTGCTAAAAATCTACAAATGCAAATGACTTATTTCCTTCCTGTGCTTTCTGGAATATCAGCAGCAGTCCTTCCTGGAGTAATTGGTATCTACTGGACAATAAATAATATTTTAAATATTTTACAAGATATGTATATTAAAAGAAAATTAAATATAGAAAAATTTATTAAAGACCATAATAAAAAATAAGAATTAATAAATAAAATAAAAATCTCTTCATAAAATTTTATGAAGAGATTTTTATTTTATAATTTTTAATTAATCACCAACTTGTGGATTCAATATGTTTTCTATATTAAGAGTCCAGAGAGATCCGTCATTTTTGTTTATAAACCCTAAATGAGAATTAGTATTATTTATTTTTAGATTTTTCATATCAATACTGTCAAAAATTGAAGCGTCTTTATTTACATCAAACAATAAAGAACCTGATTGATAATCATTATTTATTACATATAAATTATCATCCCAAGATGTAAATCCTTGATACCAAGCATCAGGAATACCAGAATCATAATTTTTAATTTCTTTAGGAACTCCACAAATTATTAATTTATCAGAAGAGTCAGATAGTGCACATTTGTTTGATAATGTTGAAAAATTAATATTATTAAGTGAAATGTTTCCTGTTGAATTATTATTACTTATAAAACTTTTTAAACCATCACCAGTATTCATTGAAATAAAAATATTATTACTATTTAATAAAAATGACGTACCTGTATTTCCTGTATAAATTTTGTTTAATAAACCAAGTGTATTTTGATTATTGCTATTTAACTTGTACAAGTTGCTAATCTCGTGAGAAGTATCAGTATTAAAAGCGTAAATTTGTCCAGTGCTTGTAATGTTTAATTTCCAGTCAGTTAATTCAGAAGTATATATTCTATTTCCATAATCAAGATCTGAATTATTAATTAAATACCAGTCACTATAAAAATCTTTTTTACCATTAGTTGTTTTATTTTTAGAAACTATATAAACCAAATATTTATTATTAGAAGAAGTGTTAATAAAAGATACATTGTCAGGAAGATTTGTGATATTAGATAAAGAAGAAGTTAATCCTGTATAAGTTGGTATTTTTGCAATAAAAGATTTTATTTTTTGTCCGTCTAAATATTGCATAACAACTTTGCTTTTATTTCCATTTGAGTCATTTATAAAATAAGCTTTATAAATATTTGGATAAGATGAATCTGTTATTTGTACTGGTGTAGAAGTGGGGTCTAATAAATTCTTCTCATAAATATATCCTGTTTTACTATCAACAAAAATCAATGTTGTTTTTGTGTCTGTTGCTGTTTTTGTATTATTATTTGAATCTGTATAATTGTATGTGTATTGTGAATAGTAGAATCCATATCCCGCAACCGGTTCTGACCAAACTTTTAGTAAACCTTCTGTAAAATACCCTATTTGTGTATTTGGGTTATTTTGTTCATTAGTATTATTGTTATTATTAATAGTTTTATTATTAGAATTTTTATTATTAGTTGAATTTAGACTAAATAAATTAGAAAATGAAAATCCAGAATTTTGTGATAAATTTCCATTGTTCGTATTGTTTGTATTTTTATTATTAAAAAATAAAACAAATAAAAGTATTATAAAAATAATTATTGCTATAGAAGATATAATTATTCCTGTTTTGTTTTCTTGAAAAAAAGATTGATTATTATTTGGTTGCATAGTTTTTGTTATTTAGACACTACCCAAAAGATTTTACCCTCATTTGCTACCCAAGATTCAGGAACGCCTTTACTATCTCTAATGTTATTATTCGGATAGGGATTATTAAGAAAAACAGTTCCATTGCTCATACTTGTTATAACTTCATAATGTCCTCCTTGTGTGAAATGTCCAGGACCAAATATTACTATTATTAAATTACCTTTTGATAAAAAAGTTTTAGCCTGATTCCAGCCAGAAGCACCATCATATTCTTTAGAGGTTAAATTATACACTTTAAGAATGTTTGGTATGGCTGAATGGTCTGTACCACTATTTGGTGTTTTATATCCTTTATCTGCAGCTAATTTTGCTATTGTTGTTGGTAAAACCTCTTTCCCTGTATCTTGTGTAATAACCATAGCAAGAGAGGTTGGACCACAAGCAGACTTACACATTGTTGAATGTCCTTGTGGAGCATATAAATCGTTTGCCCATTTTGGGTCACATTGAGAATAATACTTTACAGAGCTATCTATTGTATAAGTCCAGTTTGATTTTGGTGTCACTTTATCAGCTACAGAATCGCTTCCTGTTTGTATTGAGCCCTGACATTCTTGAGGTGATAAGGATAATGTGTTACTTCCAAAAGGTGCCGGTTCTTTATTTATTGCTGATGTTGGCATATTAATATCTACAGCTACATCAAAATGCGTATATCCTGCCCCTTTAAAAGCACCACCGGTGTCATGAACATAAGCTGTAACATTTGATAAAGTATATTTTTGTCCAGCGGTATTTATATAGGTTATAGACGGTATTGTATATTTACTTTTATAAGTAGCAGAATCTCCAGCTAAAGTAACATAAGCGCTTTTTCCAGTTCTTACGTCTTCTAAAGTTCTTACTACAGATTGTCCATCTAGTCCTGGTTGAGCAGAGCCAAGCCCACCTTCCATTTTAGAATTATTATTTGTTGTGCTTGATTGTGGAGAGTAGGCTGTTAATTTTGGTAGTATAGGAGCACAATTTCCTCCTGTAGAATTATTATTTCCACTATCTAGTCCTATTGCTGAAGATACAAAAGTCCAACCTGTTAGATCTGGATTAATAAAAGTTAATATTGCATATGTAAAAATAAATATAATTAAAGCTTTCCCTGCTGTACTTAATATTTGTTTTGCCTTCTGACTGGCATAAACATTATCTAGAGTTCCTTTTATTAAAGCTCCTTGTAAAACTCTAAATACTATTAAAACTATAATTAGAACAGACATTATAGTTAATATATAATTAAAAACATCACCTAGGGCGCCCGTATCTTTATTTGTAATGCTAGTAGTAACTGTAGATTCGCCACTAAAAGATGAAATATTTTGATAATCACTTACTCCTGCAGTTGATGCTGCTGGTGAATTATTCGTTGTTACAGTACTGCAATCTTTTACAACAGACCCGTCTTTTAATGTGTCTCCAACATTTGCATTTAATGCTTCCCAAGTGTTTGTCCCAACCTCAGGCGTGCCAGCGGTACTAATATTATTATTATTTTGAAAATTAATTAAATAATTCCCTAATGATTGTGTAAAATGATCAGTTAAGTCATTATAATCAGAAGGAAGACAATTGTGTTGTTTTAATACCCTTACTAATTTTGTTATTGCGCTACCCTGGTCTCCTATTTTTATTGTGGGATCTCCTGCTGCTTTAGAAAAATTAAAAAATAGAAAAAAAATAAAAGAGATTAATAATATTTTTTTATAGATATTCAAAAGATGTTTCATTTAAATATTTTAACACAAAATACTATTTACTTTTTAATTGTATAACATTGAAATTTACTAGAGTATTTCCTTCTTGTAGATTTTTATTTGAATTTTGATTTGTTATTTTAAGAGAAATTCCAGAATTTTGTCCAATTGTATTTGGAGATGAATAATTGAAAATATTTGTAAAACTATTAGTTGCTAAAATGTTGTCAAGTTTCCATTCATAGGAAAGGTCTAGATCTGTAGGGTTTGAAATTGAAAAATAAAAAGGCTCTGCTAGAATGTTAAATAGATCGCCAGTGTTAACATTATATGTTTCGTATCTTTTATTTATAACATTTGAATAAGTTAATATAGGATTATCATTTTGTTTATATAAAGGAATAACAGAAGAATAAGGTGTTATTGTAATACTTTTTTCACCTAAAAGATTATCTTGTGAGTTGTCTGAATAAATTTTTAAATCCAAAGTATCTGTATTTTTTAAACTATCAAGAGTAAAGTATATAATTTTTCCGTTAGTTACAGAGTAATTGTATACAATTTTTCCATTGTATGTCCAAGAATAAAAAAGTTTTGAAGAATCTAAATCTCCGGCGGGAGTTGATATTTTTACTTCAGCTACAGCTTTTATATAAGATTCTTCACCTGGTAATGCTCTACCTTCATATAGTGAAGGTGTATAACTATCTATAGTTTGCCAGTTTATATTAATATCAGCATTAGAAGTATCAGATTGAGAGAAAGTTTTGTTTACAAAAATAAAAAATAAACAAATAAAAAATATAGAAATGATATATCTATTGAGATTTTTTTTCATTTCTATATTATAACAAACAATTTATTATTTTCCTTCTTCTGACAGTTTTCGGCTTTCTTCTTCTTTCTTTTTTCTTTCTAATAATTGAGCAGGATTTGTACTTACTATTTGATCTTCTACATATGAGGCGATAACTTTTATAGCGACGTGTTTTTGTCCAGCAAAGAATATTCCTTCACCTACTCCAGATTCTAATAATAAATATTTTTCCTCATCTGTTAGATTAAATGTTTTTTGGACAAGATCAATACTTGATGGAGATTGTTTTAATAACAATTGCATACTAGAGTTTGTAATAATCGGAAGTCCAAATGGTGAGCGTAAGAAGTCTCCAACGTCTTGAGAAATAGTTGCTAATCCTAAATAATATTTTCTTCCTCTTTTTGCGAGACCAAATAAGAAAGATGCAGTATCTTCATTTTTCATCATTATCCATGCTTCGTCGATAATTAAGAGTCTCTTTTTTAATTTTTTTCTAACTTCATTCCAGATAAAGTGCGTAATAATATACATTGCAACTGGTTTTAATTCATCCTCCATGTCACGAATAGAAAAACATATTAATTTCTTATTTATATCAACATTTGACGGTTTGCCAATAAATCCAGACCAAATACCATCTGTATATTTTGAAAGTCTTTGTGTAATACTTTCTGATCCTTCAATACCAGAAATAACTTCTGCAAAATCTGAAAGTATTGGGAATTCTAATCCTTCTAAAGTTTCTGTTTCTTCTGTGATATCTTTTATTGCATAAGTTTCTGTTAGGGCTCTATCAACTATTGAGTCCTCTTCTGGGGAAAGTCCTCCTAGCATCACTCTTACAAGCCCTACAAGACTAACGATATTACTTCTTAAAACTTCACCAATAGATTCGTCTGGTCCGGGAGGTGTAAGATCAAAAGGGTTAATATGGTGATTTGAATTTAATGAAATATCAAAGTATCTTCCTCCTACTGATTCTGCTAAGTATTCGTATTCTTTTTCTGGGTCAATAATAATTACATTAGTATCAAACATTAAAGTACGTAAAATTTCTAACTTTGTATAATAAGATTTTCCAGATCCGGAAGTCGCAAAGACCATACTGTTGTAATTTTCTAGAGAAAATCTATCAAATAAGACTAAAGAGCCGTTGTGTCTATTTAGTCCATATAAAATACCTTTGTCTGTAGAGAGATCAAAAGAAACAAAAGGAAAGAAAGATGAAAGCGGAGAAGTATTTAAAGAATTCGTAATTTTTAATTGATCTGTTCCAAAAGGAAATACTGTTCTTAATGCTTCTGCTTGTTGGAATAGTGCTGGTTTAAAATAAATAAGTTTACTTTCTAAAATATTTTTTATTTGATTTTCTGTTTTTTTAATTTCATCTTCTGTATCACCATAGATTGTCACATAGAGAGCTACATCAAACATTTTTTCACTAGCTTGCTGTAATGAGTCACGAAGATCTTCTAGATCTTGTAGAGCTGTCTCAAGCATAGGGTCGCGAACTTCTCCTTTTTCTTGTTTTTCAAAAATTTGACTTTCAACTTCAGCAACTTTCTTTTGAAATTTTTTCATTTCCTCAGCTGTTGAAAGTGGAGTTATGTGTATTGAAACATTAAAAATTTTATCTAAATTAATAATTGGAGCAAGCCAAGAATCATCTAAATATCTAGGATAAGATGTTACAAAAAAACTCTTTGCAATTTTTCCTGAAAGATTTATTTCTTGTGATTCGATTTTTAAGCCTGATGGAGCAATGATATTTTTAAGCTCAATACTTGCTTGATTATAAATCTCTTCATTTGAAAGATCTTTTTTATTATTTGCATTGTTTCCTCCAAAAATATCTAGTAATCCCATAATTTTATTGATTAGAATTTAAAACAGGTGTATCCAATTCATTTGGATTAAATAATTTATAAAATAAGTTTACAACCTCTTCTGTTTTGACAAGTTCCAGCTTTAAACCTAAAGAAGTTAGTCCTCCTGTAACAATAGAAACTCTTTGTAATAATTGGCTTTCATTTTTCATGAACTCACCTTCAGTCATTGTTTTTGCTGAACTCGAAAGAGAAGGTACTTCATAAGGTACTACAATATAAAAACTTTTTGTCATTATATTTTGTTCTTCTGTGAATTTTTGAATAAATTCTATATATTCTTTTATCTGAATTTTTAACAAATCTTCCTCTACTAATTTTTGTCTTTCTTTTAAAAGTTCCAAGTATCCTCTAATATCTAATTTTGTAGATTGTAAGAAAATTTGAATATTAAAATCTAAAGAATTTAAAAAACTCTGGAATCCCGTAATAATACCCATTTGCTCATCTTCTCCTTTAAGTGAAAGATTAAGAGAACTGCAAGAAATTAAGGCTCTCATACTACCATCATTTAGTATTACGATACCATTTCGTATTTCGTTTATCGGTACAAAGCTTTGAGTTGCATTTTTGATAATCATATTAAATATTATAGCATTTAATTTTTAATCAAAAATAAAATTTTTAAAAACTATATTTGATATTTTCCTGATTTTTTTAAAATTTGTTGTCTTAAATTTAAAGTTTCTTTTTTTTCTTCAAGAATATCTAATTTTCCTGCAAGTTCTCTAATTTTATCTGGAGTGATAATTTTTTCTTGATCCTTTTTTGTGTCAATTTGTTTTTGTAGTTCTAGCTGTCTTAGTGTTTGCGCAGAAACTTCTTCTTTTTTTATTTCAGTTTTTTGCCAAACAAAAGTTTTGTTTCCTAGTGCATATTTATATGCAGATTCTAGCACATCAGCAAAAGGTCTGGTATTTATTTTTACAAAAGCTAAAGCTAAGAAAGTGCCAGAAAATATAAGTATAAAAAGTATGGATAAAATTGCATTTGGTATTAATTTCCAGAAGATATATGCAAATCCGGCAGCGCCGAGTATATATCCAAACTGTTTAAAAGTAAAAGGTCCAAAAACCCTGTCTTCAATATCTAAAAATTGAGGAATTCTAAATTGCATGTTTATATTTTAACACAAAGCTAAATACTTTCTCTATAAGGATCAAAAGCAACAGGAGTATCAGATGAATTATTTTCTATTTCTTTTGCGTAATAATTTGGGTTTTGTGATTTAACAAGACTATTTTGTCTTTCTCTTTCTTGTTTTAAAATATCTGAGTCTTTTTTATTTTCTTCTTCTGAAATTTTTTCTTCTAAAGTTTTTGCAAATATTTTACTTATTTCTTTACTATTATCTTCATTATTTTCTTCTGTATTTTCAGTATTTATTTCTTCTTTAATTCCATTATTTGTATTTCTCTCTCTTTCTTCATAGATATCTCGTTTTTCTTTTTGTTCTTCATTGAGTTTCCCTATTCTTTCTTCTTCTTCTTTTTTTATCTGAGCCATTCTTTCTTTGATTTTATCTGTATTAGAAATGTTTTTTAAGTTCATTGTTTCTAGTAAAGAATCTCTATTTATTTTTTGATTATTATTTATCTCTGGTTCTTTTTTTATATTATTATCTCTATCTTTATATTGTACAAAAACCTCGCCTTTTCCGGTAATATTTCCTGTTTTTTCTAAAAGTATTTTTCTTAATTCTTCTTTTTCTGTTTCCTCTGTACTTTCTCTTAATGTTAAATGTCTTATTTCTTTATTTGATTCAGTTTTACTTTGAATAATTTGTTTTCTAATATCAGATAATATATACGCATCAATATTTTTTAAAACCATCCCCGCTGTAAAATCTTCAATTAAAATGCCACTTGTTTTAAAACTTTCAATAAGAGTAGTTTTTGCTTCTGTTATTGGTAATAATCCAACTAAAATAGCAACAGCAATATTTTCTATTATTATATTAGATTTATCTTCATCCAATTTTTCTATTTTACAAATAAGTCTTATATTTTCTTCAAATTTTTCACTTAAAATATAGTCTTGTATAGCTTTTGAAGATTTACTAAAAGCCATATCAAATTTATCTGTCACAGCTTCACTGCCAGATTGTGTTGAGTTTTTTCCATTAAGAAACTCATAATCAGAATGATTTACTTCTTCAGTATTATTTTCTTCTGTGTTTAAAATTGGGTTAGTATCATTTTGCATAATCTTTAAAGATTTTACTTTGTTGAATATATTTTAACACAAAATAAAAATCTTTATATAAATTAATATATAAAGATTTCTATTTTTTAAGCTACTTTTTTTTCACCTGGTTCAATGGGGTGATTCTTGTCATAAATTTCTTCCATTCTTTTTTTGTTCATACTAATTATTTCTCCTCCATCTTCTACTCTATAATTACTATTTTGATTTGTTTGAGAAGCTCCACCAGAAGGTCTGTCACCACCTCCGTCATCATCTGGTGATTTATTATTCTGATTTTGTCTTGCCTGTGATTCTGCTACAGATTTATCTTGATAATCATTTTCTTGTTGTTTTTGTTGCTGTTTTGCTATGTTTTCTTGTTTAGATTTTAATTCTTGTTTTCTTTGGTCTAACAATAAAGGGTTATCTTCTTTTACAATTTGTCCATTTTCCACTCTTTCACTAGTGCCAAATTTTTTCTTAAGTTCATCTCTCTTTTTTTCCATATCCAATCGATCGTCTTGAGTTAGTTTAGTTGGTATAGGATTTCCTTTTGTCTTTTCCTCTTTTTCTTTTTTTTCTTTTTCTGCTTGAGCTGCATGATAAGCTTTTACTATATTTATTTTTTCAATATCACTTGCAGCTTTGAATTTTTCTGCCCCTCTTTCATTTCCTATTAATGTTTTTCTAAAATCACTATTGTTTGATGTTTTACTTCTTATTGATCCCGGATTTATTTGTTCTGTAACTTTTGCAGAGATAAGGTTTTCAGAAATAGAAGCTGGGGCTGGAGTAGGATTGTTTACTGGTATAGGTGCTGGTTTTCCTTTTAATTTTGTAGCTGTCATTCCTTTTCCATACTTAGAAAGATTATCTAAATGTTTTTCTTTTCCCATATCGCTAAGTGAATTATGATAATCTTTATCATTAAAACTTTTTCCATTTAATAATTGTGTCATTTTTTTATGTGCCACACCTCCTTGCTTCATCCATCCAGTATCCTTATTCATCATTTTACTGTTTTGTATTGCGCCAGACATTCTTCTTTTTATCACACCACCCGCTCCACTTGTGACGCCTCCTACAAAGCTAGACACTTTTGCACCTACTGCCTTACCAAGGTCTCCACTCAGGTTTTGTGCTACTGTTATTGCTACTTGCATGACAGCTATTACTATAATAGTAGTTATCAAACCTGAAAGAAAAGATGGATTACCGGGAGTCACAGCATCTAAAGCAGGAGTAGATTTTATTAATTTTCCTGAAGCTCCCCCTATCTGTATTGCTATCATCATCAAGAACATGAATACTGGAGCAAGTAATAAATTATTTGAGAAATATGTTATTAATTTACCTCTCCATTCTGATAAGAATGATTCTATTTTTCCCAGTTCCCCTTTCCCTCCACTTAAGTTAAAGTCCGGAAGTACCATTAATGGTGAAAATATTAAACATAAAAGTAGTACTACACTTCTCACAAAAAATATAATCATTGCTTGAAATAAAATATACAAACCCATAGCATTTATTGCTATTTGTCCAAATGTGAATGGTACAGTTGACCAGTCTCCTAAATATTTTATGTTTTCTAATTTGTGAGTACTTGCAGCACTTAATCCTAAGGTGCCAGTCATTGCGTCTCCTAAATTTTGCGATCCTCCTGAAGTGCTTATTGATCTATAAATGTAAATGGTTATTATATTTGATTGGTCTACTAGCCATCCAGTTATTCCAAATGAGAAATATACAAACAGTGCGGTCAATAAAACTTTAGGAAGAATCTTTTCCATATTTGTGCTATCTCCATCAATCAGCATTCTAATAACCAAATAAAAAACTAAAGGCAAAATCAATGATGTAATGAATGCTAAAATTACAGTTTTATAGATAGTAATAGCTCCAGAGTTATCAATCCATTCATGAAAATGCATTACACTCATATCAAAAACCCAGCCAAATAAAGCCCCCATCCATCCTAACACAATACCAAAAAGTTGAGCTATTCCTTTTAGAATACTGTTGGTTAAATATGCAGTGACGGAACAACTTGATTGATTCATTATTGTATCTCCTGTCATTGCCCAAAAAACATCAGTTGTGCAAGATGTTTTACCATCTTGAATTTTGTTGGTGGTAGGAGTAGAAGGTGTAGATGTTGCTACTGTATTTTTTTCTCTTTCTCCGAAAAGAAATAAATTCCCGCTATAGTTTGCTGCTCCATAAGCATTATATTTGTCTGGAGGATTTATTTCACCGCTTTCTAGTTGTCTTTCAGCTTTAGAAAGATTCCAAGATCCTCCAGAATAAGCTGTGTCACTAATTTTTTTAATAGCATCTTTTAAGTTTTGATTAACTTTTGTGATATCTATAGTAGTAGATCCTGTTGTTAAAAGTTTTTTTAATTCTTTGTATACATATACCCTTCTCCATATTCTAACAGTATCTTCTACTTGGTCTTGTGTTATTCCTGTCCAGTTTATGGTTGCGTTTTCATAATATTTATCTTTACTTGTAGCCATTGGTAAAAATATATTGCTATATAAATCTATTGCTAATATTTTGTCTTTTCCTTGTTCTAATACTGTATTAGCATAAGTTATTGCAGCTTTATCTTCATTTGTTTGGTCTTTAGCAGCTACAGCCCCATTTATACTAGCTTCTTTGTCTTTGATTACGTCTGTGTAGTCCTTTAAAAGAGAAGTTTGTATATTGGCTAAATATGTGGTTATATCATTTTTTGCATCTGTAACTTCACTTTCTGTTAACGCTCTATTTGATGCGCTCTGTTTCCAGATTTCATAGTCATCTGTATGTCCGTCATCAGGGTTTAGATTAACTTTGTATTCACAATTAAATAAAGTTGCAGAAACCACGCCTGTCCCTGGAATAATTGCTCCATTAGGATTAATACAAGCTTTAAATGTCCAAACGTTTCCTCCTGGATTTATAAAAATAATAGCATCAGCCTTTTTTATATTACCAAAACCAAAAACTAACACTAAAATAAATAAAATTTTTAACCATTTAAGAGAGAGATTTTTAGAAAAAAGATTTCTTAACATTGATATATTGTATCATAAAAAAATAACTGTCATTTTGTGACAGTTATTTTTCTTTTTAAATTTATTTACAGATATTTATTCCAGTTTTTTTACAAAAATCTGAAGCTGTATAATTTATAGAATCATTAACGTCTATCAAATTTGTATAATTTCCCCTTGGAAGGTCTGGGAAGAAATTTGCGAGATTGCTTATACCAAAGTTATCAAAGAGGCCAGAAAGATTTCCACAGCTTTCAGAATTAAACATTTTTTGTCCTAGGTATTTTTTATAAACAGTACAAGGATCTTCAGAATTATATTTTTCTGTAAGTTTGTAAGCTTTTAATCTTAGATTTGTTAATGTGTCTTGTGAAAAAGGTGAAATTATAATTTCTTTTGATGGAATAAAATACGCAGAACTAGATTCATCTGTATTAGGATCGAGACTTGTAGGCGCATTAGACCAATCACTGGATATTTTGTCTGCATCATTTTGTGTCAATGTTCCAGTCAATGTTTGAGTTAAGAAATTATTTATATCAGTTGAGGAAGAATTATTTTTTACAAATCCTTCCACCTTATTTAGTTGTTGTTCTTTATAGTTATTCAAACTCATTTGCTTTATGAGATCTTTTATTTCATTTCCTAAATTATTTTTCGCCGTATCAAAACCTTTTATTGTATTATTTCCATTATCTATCTCATCTTGAAGAGCTTTTGGTATTGATCCAGAAGGAATAGATCCGCTTTGTACAGAGCTGAGTATTGAAGTTGGTGATATGCCTACGATCATTGAATTGGCAAGTTGTTTTACTATAATGGCAGCTGCTTGAGCTTTTAGACTGTCAGTATGAACTTTTTCAAATCCAAGAGCTGTTTCTACTAATGCATATGTATAGACTTCTGTATTTAATTTTTCTATATTGATAGATCTTAAATCTTTATACACAGTTATCATATCTGGTACTTTGTTTAAATCTGGGCTTACTCCATCAATTATATTGTTAAATAAATTTGTATTATTGTATTGGTCATTGAGAGCAGCAGCTTGATTTTCTATTTTTGTTAAAGAATCTGTATAAGATGCATATTTTGTATATGCGTAATCTTCCAAGGCACCGTCACCTTTTTGTAAAATAGAATCTAAAATTCCAGAAAAGGATACGTCTGTAGGATCGTTAGCTGCTGTTGCTGAAGAAGATGTGTCTGAAGAGGATGTGTTTGTTGGACTGTCGTTCGCAGGAACATCAGCCATTGAGGATAAAGCATAATACCCACTATTACTTGCCGCATCGAGTTGTGATCTTATAGAAGATCCTGTATCAGCTATCGAAGCATTTACAATTTTGTCACAATAAGAATTATTTGGATTTGTAGCATCAATGTTTTTCACTTTTCCATTTTTATCTAAACATGTTTGGTTTCCTATTACTCCACCATTGCTTAAATATTGATTCGTAGCATCTGCTTCTGCAGCTGCAGATTTTTTGTCTATCTGTTGTTGTAGTTGTTGTTGTACTGCTGAAGGAGTATTTGCGGGATCTGATAATGCGATACCTGTTCTTGTTCCTCCGTATCCAGCTTCTGCTACAGCTATCAATGCAGCTTGGGAATTTTTATCAGTCGCCAGATCAGCATTACACAATTTGTTCATATCAACATTTTTTAATGCCGGTTTCGGTTTTACCCAATTACTTGGTTCCCCATTTTTAATGACATCTTTTAATTTTGGATCGTTACAAATCTCATTTTGAGCTACATATGGGAGCTGAACAGTTATTTGGTCATTACTTGATGTTCTTAGATTTTGTACGGTGGTTTTTGATGCGTCACTAAGATAAGGATTTGAGGATGAGTCTGTAGCTTGATTTTCAAGCACTGTACGTACAGCATTTTCTCCATTATTACTTATATATCCACTAAGGTCTGTGACTACTTGAGATCCATTAGTCATTGGGTTCACTGAAGTTTTTTTGGGTCCTTCTAGATTTTTTGCGACTATTGATCCTGCTGTTTTTAGTTTTTCAGCTGTTAGCTTCTGAGCTTTTAGTGAATTATTATAATTATCAATTATTGTTTGTAATTTATCTATTGTTGTTTTTGTGTTTTCTTTTGTACCTTTTGTGTTTTCTTTTACATCATCTAATCTAGATTTGATTTTGTCTGAGGTAGTTTGGCTGGCAATATTTGGTGCCACACAAGATCCGTATCCTACAGCTGTACATGTCACAGTAGATTGAGCAGATACTTTTATGCTAAAAGATAAAATAATTAAAAGTAATATTGGTGTGTATAATTTAATTTTTATTTTCATATTTTTTATTTTATTTCTGTTATATTAAGACTTTTAAAATAATTAATTAGATCATCTATATTACTATTAAAATCAGTATTAAATTTATTAAAATAATCATTATTATTATTTAAAATTAAATATTTAGCCGGATCTTTTTGCCAAGTTATCAATGAATCTAGATATGTATTTTGTTTATTAAATAAATTTATTAAATTTAGTTGAGCCTCAGACCCTTTTTGTGTAGCCGGTATAGATATTAAAGAATTTATTACTCCAGAGTTTGTGTCTTTTAATTGGTTAATTTGATTTACAACAGCTGTTGGTAGTGATCCGTCAGGATTAAGTTTTGATTTTGTTATATTAATAGACCCGCTATTAGATTTAGTATCTTTTCTGTATTTAAGAAGAGTGTTTGATATATCGTTATAATATTTTTGATAAGAATCAGCATCTTCTCCTCTTGTTATATTTAAGTCATTTAAAATATATTTGTCTTTGCTAACTTGATTAATATATCTAGTTGTAATATTAGCAAGAACTTTTCCTCTAGTTACATTGTCAGTTATTCCATTTTGTTTTAAGTATAAATTGGTCATTATCAAATCTACAGATATGTCATTTGTTAGATTATTATCAGTATTATTTACATAATCAGTTTGACTCGTAGAATTATCTGAAGAATTACTTAGGTTGATTCCAAAATCTTTTGCTGCCGCAAAAATATCTACGCATCCTTGGGTGCTATCACTAGGATCTAGTGTTATAACATTTCCATACATGTCTCTACACTGTGTTGTTCCACTACTATTTTTTATTAAATAAGTATTTGTATTGTTTTTTGTTTGAAGAACAATAAAAATTATCACACCTATTGTTGCTATTCCGTAGATATAAGTTTTTATACTTACATTTGCTAAAATGTATCGTATTTTATCTATAAAACTATCTTTTGTTTCCATATATTTATAATTGTTAAAATTTAATAATCACCAATTTTAAATATATTGTATCATGAAAAGATATTTGAATATTTGTAAAAATATTATTTGTTTAAAATCTCTTTAGTTATTTTAAGGAAATCTTCTTTTGTTAAATCCTCTCCTCTTATTTTTGGATTTATTTTTAATTTTTCAAATATATTTTCCCAGTTTACAGTTTTGATTTCATTTTTTAGATTACCAAGCATCATTTTTCTTTTATGTGCAAAAGATTTCTTAACTATATTTAAATATAATTCTTCTTCTTTTTTATCTACTTTTGTATTGTTTATATTTATAGATATTACAGCGCTATCAACTTTTGGTTTTGGGAAAAAAGAACCAGCCGATACTCTATAGACTAACTTTGGTATTCCATAAAATTTTGTCGCTAAAGACAGTATTGATTCTTTTTTATCTCTTGCTACCATTCTCTCAGCCACTTCTTTTTGTATCAAAAGTACCATTTTTAAAGGTTTTGTGTCGGTTGATAGGAATTTTTCTATGATTGCTCCTGTTATATAGTATGGAATATTGGCTATTATCTTGTATTCTTGATTTTTAAATAGATTTTTTGGGTCAATTTCTAAAATATCTCCTTCTTTTACTATTAAATCCCCTTTTTCAATCTCTTTGGCAAATTTTTCATTTAAAAACCATATTAATTCCCTATCTTTTTCAATTGCTAAGACTTTTCCTCCTGTTTCTAGCAGTTTTTCTGTTAAAGCTCCCTTTCCTGGGCCTATTTCGAGTATATTTTCTCCTTTTTTAATTTCCCCAGCATTTATTATTTCTAATACAGCTTTTTGATTTGTTAAGAAATTTTGACCAAGAGATTTTTTGGGTTTCATAAAGGTATAAATGATATAATTTTAATATAATAACATATAAAATATATGACGAGTGGAATGGAAAAGAAAAATGGGATAATAAGTGTTAGAGAAGAAGCTATTTCTTATTTTGAAAAATTAGAGAAACAAGATAAACAAAAATTTATATCTGACATGGGTTTGTATTTTAAAGGTATTTCTGACGTATTTACAAAACCTAAAGATAAGGAATTGTTTTTAAAAATTAGAAAATTAGATTATCCAATTATTGCTAAATTGGTAACAAAATTAAAAGAGATTTCAAATAATGATGATTCTAATATAAAGAGCATAGATATAAAAGAATCCAAACAAACAAATGATGATAAATATTTAGTCAATAATAAAATAGAAAAAAATAATTTAGAATTTACAAAAGAAGATGAACAGTATTTAGAGAAGATATTTGATATTGAAGTATATTCTAATGGAGGATCAGGAAGAGGTAATACTTTGATAGATAAAATAAAAAATGAAGATTCTGGTGAAAATCTTGACGTTCGTGAAGATTCTTTTTTTAAAGCGCGGAAAGAGGCTGGTATAGCAACGCCTTTCACTTTTATTTATGAGTATAAAGGAATTATGAAAGAATTTCATGGAAAATACCTTGTAGCTGTAGCTGGTTGGACTGGTATGGGTATAGATAATGGTTATAGAGATGGTTTTGTGGCAGTTAATGTTAAATATACTAAAAATTTACATCCAAAAGCAGAAGAGTGGCTTTTAAAGAAGACCGTCGAAGAGTATGAGAGAAATTTTAAAAATAATAAAAATGCCAGATATAGATATAGTAAAGAATTTAAAAGACTAGAATCTTCTGGTGATGATAAAACAATAAAATTTGATCCTTCTCAAGTAAAAGGATATACTCTCAAAAATTTAGAAAATTAGAATTCTACCACATCTTCATCAAACCAGTCATCATCTGCAAAGTCCCAATTTTTCTTTTTATTTAAAAAGTCTTTATTAAGATTATCTTGATAATAAATTTCATTATGAGTCACTTGGCTTTCTTCTAGATCATTTACGTCTTCTAAAAAGTCACTTGGTAAATTTATTTTTTTATCACCATATATTGTTCTCATTTCTGCAAAACATAAATATAATTTTCTTCTTGCTCTTGTGACGGCTACATAAAATAATCTTCTTTCCTCTTCCTCTTCTTCTAAACTTTTTTTCTTATTTCCAATATCTGCATGAGGGAAAAGATCTTGCTCTAGTCCGACAAGAAATATATAATTAAATTCCAATCCTTTTGATGCGTGAATAGTCATGAGTCTCACACCATTTTTATTTTCGTCATTATCATCTTGATCGCTCTTAAGAGAAGACTCTTCGACAAATAATTCTAAAGCTTCTTCTGTATTTATAGTATCGAATTTTTTAGTGATAGTTACGAGCTCTCTTATATTTTCTAATCTATCTTTATCTTCACTTGTACCATCCATGAATTCTTTTTCCATTCCAGAGTCTACTATTATCATATTCATAACTTCGCTTAATTTTTTACTTCCTGTTTTTATGGCTTCGTCTATTTTGTCTAAGAAATTATAAACGTTTCTAACTTTTTCAAGTACAGTAAAAGATAATTCATTTTCTTGTCCTGCAAATATTTTTGCTACAGTTGTTTTCCCTATTCCTTTTTTAGGTGTGTCAAAAACTCTTTTTAGGTCGGCTAAATTATTTCTATTTTGACTTGCGCGTAAATAGCTCATTGCGTCTTTTACTTCTTTTCTTTCAAAGAATTTTGTACCTAATAAATTATAAGGTATAGCATTTTTAATCATACCCTCTTCCAGTATACGAGATTGAAAATTAGTTCTAAAAAGTATTGCTATTTCTTTTAAGTCTTCGCCTTTTTCTTTTAATTCTATTATTTTTTTAGCAACAAAATCAGCTTCTGCTTTTTCGTCAAAAGTTGGACAAACTTCAATTGTCTCACCTTCTTTTTTATTTGTAAAAAGATTTTTTGGAAAACGTGCTTTATTTTTTTGAATAGAAACATTCGCGAGGGCTAAAATATTTTGAGTTGATCTGTAATTTTCTTCTAGCAAAATAGTCTTTGCTCCAACAAAATCTTTTTCAAAATGCAAAATGTTTTTTAGATTTGCTCCTCTCCAAGAATAAATATTTTGATCTATGTCTCCCACTACGCAGAGATTTTGAGTATTTGTATCAACAAGGCTTTTAATTAATTCGTATTGAGAATTATTTGTGTCTTGATACTCGTCTATATGAATATATTTAAATCTGTTTTTATAATATTCTCTTACGTTTTTATTTGACTGAAGGAGTTCAACTGTTTTGATAATTAAATCATCAAAGTCTGCGGCTCCCTGCTTTCTTAATTCTATTTCGTATTGTCTCCAAACTTTCTCTATTATTTCCATGTTGTAGCTAGCAACTTTTTTGGTGAAGTCTTCTACAGATTGCCAGTTTGATTTTTCACGGCTGATGGCATTTTTAATTTTTCCTGCATCGTGAATTTTTGGATCAAGATTAAGTCCGACTAAAATATTTTTTATTAAACTACTAGTATCTGAAGAATCTAGAATTGATAAATTTTTACCAAAGCCTAACTCTTTGCCGTGCTCTTTTAATATCATTAAACCTAATGAGTGGAAAGTTTTAATTGTTGGTGTATCAAATCTATTATAGACTTTGAACTCTAATGGGTCAGAAAATTTTTCTATTAAATTTTCTTCTTGCATGCGAATTAAGACTCTTTCAAGCATTTCTTTTGCTGCTTTATTTGTAAAAGTCACGCACAAAATGTTTTGTGGTTCAACTCCGCTTTTGATTATTTGAATAACTCTTTCAACTATTGTTTTTGTCTTTCCGGCACCAGCGCCAGCTAAAATTAAAAGCGGTCCATTTATAGTTTGTACCGCTTCTAATTGTTTTTCGTTTAATAAAATATTTTGCATTGAAATATTTTATCACACTTTTTAATTTTTTAATTGATATTCTTTTTGGAATGCTTTTTTCAAAAAATTCTCTATATCATCGTTTTCATTTGGATCTATATTTAGTGAATCCATTAAGGTTATCAAGATCTCATAGATTTTTTCTTTATCTTTTTTATCTATATCAATGTCTTCTGGTTCATTTAAAAATTCTTCTACATTTAAATCTTTTATTTTAGAAGTAAAAGTATTTTTCTTAAAAAAGGCTCCTTCTTTTTCAAACTGACTAGAGATATTTTTTATTTGTTCATTTATATATTTCTCTTCTTCTTCTCTGTTTGCTAAGTTTTTATATTTATTTCTTCTAGAATCTTCTTTGATTTGAATTTCTTCTTTACTTTCTTCTTCTTTATTTGGAGTAATCTTTTTTTCTTTTTGAATTTTTATTTCTATTGGAATAATTTCTTCTTCTATTACTTCTGGGATTATATTTACTATTTCTTCTTCTTTTTTTATCTCAGTTTTTTTGTTTTCATTCAATACAAATACATAGTCTTCGTTTTGATACTCTTCAACGATTTCTTCTTTTTCAGGAATCATTTTTTCTTTTGTAAAAGAGTAAATTTCTAAATCTTTTATTCTGCTTTCCATATCTGCTAATAAAGTATTAAGTTTTAATATTTCAGAATTGATCTTAGTGTCAAGATTCTCTTTTAATTTGATTCCAAGTCTATTTTCTAAATTTTCAAATTCATTAGAAATTTCTCTTCCGGCTATTTCAGCAAATTTTTTAATCTCTTCCCCCACTATTTTTTTGGAAACATTAGTTATTTTTTGGCGAAGTAAAGTGTCGCTTCCCCCTTTTTCTAATTCTTTATTTACAGACAAAAAATTATCAACATTATATTCATGTTCTCCAGAAGCTCTTTTAGCGATTCTTTCTCTGACTTCATCAATACCATATATATTATTTTTAATATATGGACTTTTTATGTCTAAGAGTTCATCTCTATCAAAATTTTCAATATTATTATTCATAAATATTTAAATAGATTTTTATATGTTTTGATTATATCATAATTATTTTATTTAATATTAAATATTTTAATTTTTTAAATAAAATGTTGTGGATATTTATTGTTAAATTATTTTAATTTTAAGTTTTATTTAAAATATCCAATATGGTATAATGGGTTAGTTAAAAATACCCTTATAAATACTAATGTTTTTGGGTAAAAGGAGTGTAATTTATAGATATTTATTTATAAAATATTATTTCTTTCTTAAACTATGACAGTAAACAATCAATCAAGTAAGCCTTTCTGGATTTTCTTTACCTTCTTTTGTTTTCTTATTGTATATTTTATATTCAATATTTTTTCAGCAAAGGCTAGTATTATAGATAATATAATAAATTTATTTACTAATAATACTTTCTCTCAAGAGATTCCTTCAAAATCTTCACTTTCAGATAATGATTTATTAAAGCCAACTTTAAATTCTTTTGTTTCTGTGGATTCTTCATCTTCAAATTCAAAAAGTAATTCAGATAATTCTGACGATGAAAATCAGATAGATATAAATGAAGATGGTTCATTAAACGTTCAGTCTGGTCCAATGCGTCTTTCTACAGAAAAAGAAAAGCCTGTGAATGATACTATTTCGCTTTATGAGATAAAAACAGGAGATACTCTAGATACGGTGGCTTCACTTTTCGGTGTTAGTAAGAATACTATTATTTGGGCTAACAATTTAAAAAGTAAAAAGCTCACACCGGGTGGCTCTCTTTTGATATTTCCTATTACAGGGATACAATATACTGCAAAATCTTCTATTAGTATTTCTGCTATTGCTAAAAAATATAATGCAGATGCGAATGAAATAGTAGAATATAATGGTATTGCTTTAGACTCTAGTCTTGATAAGGGAGATACTGTGTTTATTCCAGATGCTGAAGGTCAAACACAGACTGAAGTAGTGCCAAAGAAAAATAGTAAAGGAAAAGTTGTTAATAAAAAAGCTAATTTACCAAAATACAAAGTTAACTCTATTGCTGGATATTTTATGAGGCCTTTGAATTGTGTTGAGACTCAAGGATTGCATGGTCCTTATCATTCTGCTGTTGATTTTGGCTGTCCTATCGGTACACCTGTTTCTGCGGCTGCAGATGGTACAGTTATCCGTGCAACTCTCGGTGGATACAATGGAGGATATGGTTCTGTCATTATTATTTCTCATCCAAATGGTACACAGACAATCTATGCTCACCTTTCACAGATAAATGTGACAGTTGGACAAAGAGTTTCTCAAGGGCAAGTTATGGGCGCAACAGGAAATACTGGAAAAAGTACTGGTCCTCATCTTCACTTTGAGACTCGTGGTACAGCAAATCCGTTTGGATAAAAAGTATTTTTAGTGAAAATATGTTATATTTTTATAAATTACTAAATTATTTAAAATAAAAAATATGGCAAAAAGATTAACTAGTGTAGGAAAAAATAAAAAATCTCATTCACATAAGACAGTAAAAAGACTTGCAATAAAAAAGCAAACACTTGAAACCTTAGCAAAGAAAAGAGGAAAAAAATAATAATCCAAAATAAAAACTGCTTCGTAAACGCGAAGCAGTTTTGTTTTAAGTTTTAATTAATTATTCACCTTTGGTCTGTATTGTAATGCTTCTAAAATGTGAGGTAATTCTATATTTTCTTTTTCTTCAAGATCTGCAATAGTTCTAGCGACACGGAGTACTCTGTGATATGCACGTGGGGATAAATTTAATTTTGCGGCAAAAATATTTAATTCTTTTTTGATATTTTCATCTAAAGAAATAAAATCAGAAATATCTTTTGATGACATGTCTCTATTTAATTGGATTTTGGGTTGCTCCCCTAGATTTTTAGGGGAGCTGTCTGTAATCAGACTGAGGGGTTCTCTGGAAAATCTTTCTTTCATTTTTTCTCTAGCATGTAAAATTTTCTCTTTAAAAGTTTTACTATTTTCTTCTCCTTTTGTTTTATTACTCAATTCTTCATAAGAAATATTTGTCACACTCACCCACATATCAATACGGTCCATAATTGGTCCAGATAATTTTCTTTCATATCTCGCTATATCATTTGGAGTACAGATACATTTTTTATCTTTATTTCCTTTGTTCCCACAAGGACAAGGATTCATCGCTGCGATGAGCATAAATTTTGCCGGGAATCTTTCTGTGCCTTTTGCACGAGAAATAGACACATATCCTTCTTCGAGTGGTTCACGAAGTGCCTCGATGCTTTTCTTTTCAAATTCTGGAAACTCATCCAAAAACAATACTCCTCCATGTGCAAGTGTGACTTCGCCAGGCTTTGGTGTTGATCCTCCACCGACAAGTGAAACATAGCTCGATGTGTGATGAGGTGATCTGAAAGGGGCTTTTAATATTAAATTATTTTTTGCAATTTCATTTGATCCGGCGATAGAGTGTATTCTTGTCACTTCTAAAATATTTTTATAATCGAGATCTGGTATGAGTGATCTTGCCGCTCTAGCGAGCATTGTCTTTCCTGTTCCTGGAGGTCCATACATTGCGATATTATGTCCACCTGCTGTAGCGATGAGTAATGCTCTTTTTGCACCAGTTTGTCCTTTTATATCTTGTATATCTATTTCAATATTTTCATCATTATATTTTTCGTGAAACTTTTTTGGATCTGTCTCATCTACTTTTTTTAATTTATTTTTTCCTGATATATGATCTATCACTTCTTCTAAATTTTCAATTCCGTAAACATTTATATTTTTTACAAGAGCTGCTTCTTCTGCGTTTTCTTTTGGTAGAAATAAATTTTTAATTTTATTTTTCTCTGCCAATTCTGCTAATGCGAGAGCTCCTTTTAATTTCCCTAAGCTTCCTTTTAATGAGAGTTCACCTATAAACATTGAATCATTTATTTCTTCTTCATTAAAATTAATTTCTTTGTTTGCGAGTAAATAAGATATTGCAATTGGTAAGTCGAAATTAGTTCCTTCTTTTTTAATATCACCTGGTGCGAGAGATATAGTTGTTCTGTGTGCTGATTGCTGTGGATTACTATATTTTGCATTGCGTAATGCGGAACAAACCCTATCTCTACTTTCATCTATTGCTTTATCACCTAATCCGATTAATGAAAAAGCACTTATTCCTCTACCTATATCACATTCAACTTTTATTAGTTGCGCCCTGAGTCCAATTATTAATCCTGATTTAATTGAAACGAAAGACATATGTTTTATTTTTATTTTATTTATTGCAATCCATTTATTGCATCAAAGAAATCTTTGAGAGAGGTTGCAAAGACTATATAATTATTATTTTTTACATAGCCATAAATTAATGTGACTACTCCAGCATTTGCTATTTGGAAGTCTTGATTGTTTAAAGTTTTATTTTCCCAAACTAAATTTTCTGGTGAGACCAGAGTGACTGGTGCGGCAGAATTTATAGCAGAAGAGATTTGTTTTTGTAGATTATTTGGATCAAAGAAATTTACAACTTGTACTAGCGAGCTAGATGTTGCAACTTTATTTTTATTATTCTTTTTAGAAGTAGTGGAATTATTTATAATTAATGTTGTTGATGAAACAGAATCTGATTGTGAAGTTGTGGATGAGTTATCAGTTATCAAGCTATCAGATGTTAAATTGTTTGCTGTATTAGCTGCTATTTGATCAAGATTAAAAGTTGCCGCTAAGTCCTTTCCTAGATCTTTTTGATGGGCTAGTATATAAGCATACAACTGACTGTAATTATCTGTATTATTAGAAGAGTCATTGGGTTTAATGGTTAAAATAATTAAATTATCTTTCTGTGAAAAGGTTTTTATATAAGAATTGATACCAGGAGCTAAAAGTGGAAATATTTGAGCTAAATTATTTTGACTAGATTGCGCCGCATCATCTGCTGCCTTCATTGCTAAAGCTTGCTGATTAGCGAGATCTATAGCTTGTTGGGTTTTATAATTATTATAAAAATAATATCCTACAGTAGATAGAGAGCCTAAAATAAAAATTACAGAAATTAAAGTAAATATTTTTTTAGTTACAGAGCTAGATTCTGATTGTGCAGGAACCAAAATACTGCTTTGATTAGTTATTGTTTCTATACCGCCAGAAATAGGAGCTTCATCAAAGCCTCTGTTTTCATTAATGTCATCTTCGAATGTGTGTATAGTTGGAATATAAGCCATAAAATAAATTAAGATAGCAAGTTTATGTAAAAATTATATCACGAAAAATAAAAGCAATCTTTTTAGATTGCTTTTATTTTTTTATTCTCCTAATACTTTTTTATTTTTCGGAGGAAATCTTTTTCTTGTCCCCTTTACACCTCTGTGAGAGATAATAAATTTCGAAGGGTTGTCACACATATCTGTAAAGTCTTCACATACTTCACGAAGTTTTGAAGAAGTTGATTTTCCAAATGAGATAACTTCTACCTGTGTTGTAATTTTTAGATATTCAACTAATGGTTCAAAATCTCCATCACCTGTTGCTAAAATGATAGCATCAACTTTTGGAGAAATACGAATAGCGTCTATGGCTAGACCGACATCCCAATCCCCTTTTTTGTTTCCGCCAAAAAAGATTTGGAGATCTTTTGTTTTTGTTTCTATTCCTATTTTTGTAAGAGCGTCAAAGAAATTTGCTTCATCTCTCTCTTCTGTTGAGATGACATAAGCGATAGCGCGGATGATGTGTCTCCCTGCTACAGCTTCATCTAAAACATTTTTAAAATTAACTCTTGCATTGTATAAATTTTTTGCGCTGTGATATAAATTTTGAGCATCAATGAGCACAGCGACTCTTTGATCTTTATGTTTAATAATAGACATATATTTGTTTTATTTTTTTAATATAAAATTTTGCACTTTTGATAATATAAAAAATTCTTACTTATTAAGTATAGCAAGATTATTAAATAAAAAACTCTCACGGATGTGAGAGTTTTTTATTTATCCACGAATACCGAGTTTACTTACTACGACTTTATGTCTAGCAGGTTTATTTTTAGAAAGATACTTTAAATGAGTTCTTCTATCTGCTACCATTTGTATCAAACCACGTCTTGAGCCATTGTCTTTCTTGTGAGTTTTTAGATGAGTAGTCACTTCTTCTATTCTGCGAGACAAAATGGCGATCTGAGATTCAGCAGAGCCTGTATCTGTTGCGTGCATTTGTACTTCCTTTATAGCGTTAGCTTTTTTTCTTTTTGTAAGCATAAAAATTTTTAATTAATCTTGACTTGAATAAGTTTGTATATCATATCATACATTCTAAAAAAAAGCAAGTATTATATAAAACAAAAGGCCGGATGATTCCGACCCCTCAGATTAGATCTTTTGGACTATTTAAAGAAAACATTGAAATCTAAAATACCATTGTTTATCCAATTAGCTAAAGCATCTATAGTTTTTTCAGAACCAATTTGTTCTAATTTGAAAATCTTGGCTTCTACAGGATATTCTGTAAGTATCCCAAGCTCATTGTAATAAACAATTGGCATAAGCGATGGATTCTTTTTGTCAATTCTATTTATTTCATGGGCTAATACAAAAGTCACTCCTCTTTTGTTGAAATAAATTAAACCGTCTTCAGCCTCACGTTTACCTAGAGAGAAAAAGAAAATGTCGATTGATATAACTGATGCATCAGAAGTACTATTAGCATCATCAATCCAATTTTTATCAAAATCAACTTTGATTTTGGTATTCCTTTTTTGATAAGGATTTAGTTTTGATTTCAGTTTTTCTTTAAAATCTTTTAAGAAAATTTCAGCTTTTTCTACAAAAGCTCTACTTTTTGTTTTTGTGTCCATCTTTAATAATTTTTTGTTTGTACAATATGTTTTTAATACTGAAATTATCCTAACATTCATATTGCATATTTGTCAAGTTTATATTTAAGTATTTTTTATTATGCTAAAATATGTACATGTCGCAAAATATTTATTCAAAAGAGTTAATAAATCTAAAGAATAATTTTCTAGAATACGTAGAAATAGAAAAAGGTCGTTCACTTTTGACTGTTCGTAATTATGATCATTATATTACTAGATTTATTAAATTTTTAGAACAAAATAAACTCAGTTCTGTAGATGATAGATCAATGCGTGAATATAGACTTTATTTAAACCGTCTTCCCTCTGGTGCAAACAAGTCTTCTAAAAATAAACTCTCTGAAACTCTAGATAAAAAAACTCAGAATTATCACTTGATAGCACTCAGAGCATTTTTAAAATATTGTCGTAAAAAAGGAGATTTAATTTATGATCCAGAAAAAATAGAATTAGCAAAAACTTCACAGAGAGAATTAGATTTGATTTCAGAAAAAGATCTTGAAAATTTACTGAATGCACCAAAAGATTTTTATGAACTAAAATCAAAAGATACTGATGTGAAGAAAAACAAAAATACAGAAAATTTTAGACAGAAATTATTTTTAACTTCACTTCGCGATAAAGCTATTTTAGAAACTTTCTTTTCGACAGGGCTCCGTGTCTCAGAGCTTTGCTCTCTCGATTGTGATGAGGATTTATCAAATGGTGAAATATCTGTTCGTGGAAAAGGTGGAAAAATAAGAGTTGTATTTTTTTCTGATGCTGCAATTGATTCAATAAAAAAATATTTAAAAGAAAGAGTAGATGTTGATGATTCTATGTTTATTGATTTATCTTTTACTTCTTCAGGTAGAACTTCAGACGGAAAAGATTTACGTCTCACTTCTCGATCAATAGAAAGAATAATAAAAAAGTATGCAGAGTTTGCGGGTATTTCAAAAAAGTGTACTCCTCATGTTCTTCGCCACTCTTTTGCGACAGATCTCCTTCGTAACGGTGCGGATCTTCGTACTGTGCAAATGATGCTTGGTCATGCTTCTATTTCTACAACTCAGATTTATACCAATGTTACAAATAAATTCTTAAAAGATCAATTTAAAAAATTCCACGGAAAAGAAAGAAGTTAGATGAGAAAATAAAAAATTTATAAAGACTAACTCAGTAGGTTTTATTTTTAGAATAATTTAATTATAAATCAATTACAATATAATCATCATCAGATATTTCCTTTACTTCATTTTTTGATAAAGATTTGTAATCTACCAATTCTTTTCCAAATTTTTCTTTAGTAAAATGGGGAGAAATTTCAAAGTTTACAATATTTAATCCGGTCAAATTGTGAAGATTTACAATGTTATCACTAAATTCTGAGACAGATTCACAAATCTGAATCGTTGGTGTAAGGACTAATCCTCCAGCACTCATGCCAGCCAATATAATGTCTTCTTTTTTTACAAATTCTTTGATAGCAGCATCAAGACCAGACTTACGTAAATTTTTTAATAAAACAAAAGTATTTCCCCCGGAGATGACTAAAATATTTGCTCTTAATAAATTTCTGTACTCTTGTTCAGTGTTTGTAAAATTATTAATCAATAAAAAAACGGAATTATATTTTTGTGCATATTCTTTCCACAGAGTCACATATTTTTCTTTTATATCTTCTCCATTAGACGGCATATATGCTAGGACTTTTTTATCTAAATCTTTTGTAAAAATCAAATCTAATAATTTATCAGAATTTGTTTTTGTTAGAGTTGAAAATAATATTATTTTTCTCATATTTGTAGTTTGTAATTCTTTAATTGATTATATAATATTAATTTGAATAATTCAAAAAATCTCCTTTTCAGATGTTATGTCTAAATTAAATAGCCAATAACATTTAAATATATTATTATGTTAGAATAGTTTTATGAAAATAATAACTTGGAATGTAAACGGTATTAGGGCTATTGAGAAAAAAGGAGAGTTAGATAATATTATCAAAAATTATTCCCCTGATATTTTATGTCTTCAAGAAACCAAATCAGAAATAGAGCAGCTTCACAATGATTTAAAAAATAAAGAAGGATATTATTCTTTTTTTGAATCATCAAAAATGAGAAAAGGATATTCTGGTGTAGCTATTTATACAAAAGTTAATCCTATAAAAGTATCCGGAACTATGGGATACGAAGAGTCTGATTTTTTAGACAATGAAGGCAGAACTATAATTGCAGAATATGAAGACTTTTATTTATTAAATATTTATTTTCCAAATGGTGGAAAAAGTGAGGAACATTTTTTATATAAATTAGAATATTATAAGAGACTTTTAAAATTAGTTCTAAAATTAGAAAAGAAAAAATCTGTAATATTTTGTGGAGATGTAAATGCTACTGTTGCAGATATTGATCTTGCTAGACCAAAAGAAAATGCTGGACATGTTGGACTTACTCCAGAAGAAAGAGAATTATTGGCGGATTTTAAAAAATACTTTTTAGATATTTGGCGTGAAGAAAATCCTGATAAAGAAGAATATACTTGGTGGGACATGAAGACGAGAGCTAGAGACAGAAATATTGGATGGAGAATTGATTATTTTTTCATATCTAAAAAACTTAAATTAAAAGTTAAGAAAATAAAAATACTGGGAGACCAGTTTGGTTCTGATCATGCCCCAGTATTTTTAGAAATCTAATTTTTTACTAAGTAAAATTTGACTTTAATATTTTATTTAATAATTATTTTTCGTGTTGCTTTTTCATTTCGATTATTCCGTATCCAATTAAAACTAAAACGATTAAGAAAATAAATACATAAATTTTGTTTACATTATTTATTGTTGAAGCTGTTGAAATGTTTGGATTTATATCTACAACATTAGTTGGTTTATTTGGATCTATATTTGCAGTATCTAATACGTTTCCATTTTTATCTGTAATACTTACTGCTACAGAAGCTTTAATACAATCTTTATTTATTTTAATTTTTAAATTATTTGTTCCTATACTATTTGGATTATTCGTAATAGTTTGTGAAATGCTTCCACAATTTGTACTAGAAGCATCTGAAATTATAGCTTTTATTGTATAGCTGTCTTTTGTTCCACCTAGTCTAGATCCTGTAAAATTATCCACTGAAGGAGTCCAGAATACTTGTAGATTTGCCGTATCATTTTTTTTGTAATCAGTTTTATCTAATACAGTATTTTGAATAGTTGCTGAAGGTCCGTGAACTATGTAATGAATTTTTAGAGATTCTGAAATTTTTGCTTGAGAAGAATTAATTAAAGAAGCATCAATATAATAAGATTGAGGAGTTTTTATAACTGATATATTAAATGACACGTCTTGAGAAGATCCTGCTTTTAGTGTTATATCTTGCCCTGCAATATCTCTGCTTAAAATATCTCCAAATAAATCTTTTTTATGAGTGATTAAACTAATTTTTAAGTTAGTTAAATTACTATTTCCTGTATTTGATAATTTACATGTAGCTTTTAGAACTTCGGTTGGTAAAATATCTACACCTTGTATATTTGTATATTTTGCTGTAGTTGAAGAATCATTTTCAACAGTTAAGAAACAATTGTCTATTGATGGTGCTATATAATTGTTTGCTATATTTATGATTCTTTCTGGATACCCTGCTGACACATAAGCTAAAGGTAAACCATTTTGGTTTTCTGCGACTATAACCATTTTATAATTTCCACTAGTTATAAAGTTAGGAATAGAATAATTCATTTTAATATCTTTACTTTCTTTTTCTCCTAAAGTTACAGATTCATTTGCTAGCTGTGTATCTATTATTTTGGAGGTAGAAGCGTCTACAAGTTCGATTCCGTATCTTATTCCAGACTGGATACCTACACGGTTATAAAGTTGAAAAGATACTAAGTAATTATTTAAATCTTTCATTGTATTTGTTGCATTGTATATATTTACAGTTGCAACTAGAACGCTGCTGGTATTTTTTGATTGAGTAGTTGTTTTGGTTGTGGTGGCTGTTGTTTTAGTTGCTGCAGAAGCAAAACTAACAACCATTAGAGCTGATAGAAGTATTGTTAAAATTTTTTTCATAATAATTTTTTGTTAATAAAATAAATAAAGTGATTAATAAACCAAGTTATAGAATTTCTCAATTCATAGTTAAATTATATCAGACTAAATCTTTTTATTTTTAAATTTTATCCACAAAAAATACCTGACAGTTTATGTCAGGTATTTCCATTATTGATTATTTTTTAATTAGTCTTTTGATTCTTTTTTACTTTTTGTTTTTTACTCTCATGCTTTAATCCTCTAGTATCTTTTACTGCTTTATGGAGTTGAGAGTCTATCTTTGTCTGATAATATTTATAAGCAGAGGATTCTACTGGATAATTATCTGTTTGTGTGATGTTTTGAGCGCTTGTAAACATCATTGTTGAGGCTAATGCTGCTCCAGATAAGGCTATTAACGTTTTTTGTATTCTTTCTGATCTATATCTTCTCATAGTTTTATAATTGATATGACTTTATATTTAAATGAACTAATAAATTGAACTTATTTTAAAATAAATACCCAAACTCACGTCTTTTCTAGAATTTCTGTCTTTCTGTATATATTATATTACATAGTTTTTAAATAAATATTACAAAAATAAAAGACAACATTTAGTTGTCTTTTATTTTTTATTGAAACTTATTTTAAAGCTTCAATTCCTGGTAATTTCCCGTCATTTGCTAGGAAATCAAGCATTGCTCCCCCTGCTGTAGATATGAATATCTTATTTTCAGATTTAATTTTTAGCTTCTTTATTAAAACTAAAGTATCTCCTCCTCCAATCAATACGTTATTTCCATTTTTCTTTAATTCTTTTAATGTTGAAGTTGTACTTGCTACAAATCCTTTTTCATAAATACCTAATGGTCCGTTCATTATTATATTTTTTGAATTTGTAATTTCGTTTTTCAGTATTGCAAAACTTGCTGGCCCAATATCACAAATGACATCTTTTTCTTTTAAGGTATTTATGTTTTCAACACTATTGTTTTCTAAAATAGCATCAGCTGGTAAAATTAACTTTTTATCTTTAATACTTTTTGCTAGAAATTTTATCTCAGCTGGTTTTAATGTGAAATCTTTTTCAAAAAATGATTCTCCGATATTTAATTTTGATACATCTTTTAATATTTGATTTGCCATTCCCCCGCCAATAAATACATTTGCATTTAATTTCAAGAATTTTTGTATAAGTGGTAATTTTGTAGAAATTTTTGCTCCAGAAATTATTAGTAAAGTATTATTTTTAGGATTCTTAGATAATGCTAAACTTTTTGATAAATTTTTTATTTCTAATTTTGCTAAATCTCCTAGACTTATTTTCTTCTTTTCTTTTTTAAATATTTTTGGAATTCCTACTATTGATGCGTGAGCTCTGTGCATTGAAGCGAAAGCGTCATCAACATATTCGTCTCCTAATGATGCAAAATGTTTTGAAGTTTCAATAAATTCTTTTGATGTAGTTTTATCTGTTTCACCTTTTTGGAATCTTGTATTCTCTAATACTTCTACATTTTCATTTTCTTTTTTATCTAATTTTCTACGAAGGTATTTTTCTACAGGTTTTAAAGTTTCATTTTCTTCACCTTTTCCTAAATGTGAAAGTATTACGAGTTTATTCTTTTTAGAAAGTTTTTTAATTTCTAGTATTACAGCGTCAATCCTTTCTGTTTCTAAAATTTTATTTGTTTTGTAATCGATTGGCACATTTAGATCTAATCTTAAAATTATTTTTTTCATATTTTTTATTTTGCTGTATAAATTACTTTTGCTAAAACTTCTGGTGAAATAGATTCTTCATTTATAAATATTCCATCCACCCCTCCATTTTTTAAAATTTCCTTTACATTGTTTTCGTTTATTTTTCCACTGTAAAGTATTTTTACTTTTTTCGCACTATCTATCCCAAACATATTTGCAATACTTCTTCTGATCGCTATTGTTTTTTCTATACAGTCTTCCATATCTGTCTGCTCTACTTTAAAGAATTCTCTGCTTGGTTCATAACATATTATAAGTTTATCAAAGAGATTGTAGTGAATATTTTTTATTGTCTTTTTAATTATTTCAGAAATGTTTTTAAAGTTTTCTAAATTATCTTCTTTTATAAAAAATATTGCTATTACTCCATTTTCTAATGTTGCTCTTATTTTTTCTTCAAGTCTTTCAAGCTTCTTCATTATTAATGGATTCGATTTTATGGGGTCTTTAGGTTTATTTTCTTGTTTTATTTCTTCTGTTTTTGTACTGACCCCATTTATTCTTTCTAGTAATATCCTATTTGCTTCAAATTTGTTAGGATTTCTGTCTTCTTTCTTTTCCGAAATATTTTTTAAATTTTCATTTTCAGACATTATGTCTGCGTCATTTAATATTACAAATTGTGTGCCAACACTTTTTAATTGAGTAAGAGAGATACTATTATTTATGTCCGATCTTTCTGTGTTATCAAAATTTTGTGCTCCTATTAAAATGTTTTTTAATTTTGAGTTTCTTTTTTCTTTCAAAAAACTTTGTATAGGATAAATGAATGGTGACGGGACCGCTAATAATAAATCAATACTTTTTTTCTTTTTTTCTTTTTTCTGTAAAGAGGTAAATTCTTTATCAAGTTTTTGCAAAATAGTTTTTGCTTCTAATAAATTTTTCGGATTACTTTTCCAATTACTTATAATTATTGGTAATTTTAATTTTGACATGCAAACATTTTATCATAAAAAAATAATATAGATAAAATTTTTATCTATATTATGAAAATATTTTATTTTTTAAATTTGTCTGCCTCTGTTGTTGCTAACGTGTCCGCTATTTCGTTTCCGGTTATTCCTGCGTGGCCTGCAACATATTCAAATTTTATTTCTGGTAATTTCTTTTCTAATAATTTTTCACTAATTTCATTTTTTAATTTTAATAATTCTTGCCATAGGTCTTTACTTACAACCTCTTTTTTATTTGAACCTCGCCAATTATTCTTTTCCCAGTTTTTTATCCAGAGAGTTATTCCATTTTTTACATATTGTGAGTCTGTTTTTATTTTTATGTGAACAGATTCATTTTCTAATATCTTTATTAAGTTTTTCTTTAGGTATTTAAAAGCTTCTATTGTAGCCCTCAGCTCCATTCTATTGTTTGTTGTCATTTCCTCTCCTCCGGATAATTTAGTTGTAAAAAGCTTGTCTTTCTCTACTTCTATATATATCCCCCATCCTCCTGGTCCCGGGTTTCCACGACTCGCTCCATCAGTATAAAATGTTATTTTCATAAAACTATTTTAACATAAGTAAAAAAGATGTCGTTATTTTGACATCTTTTAAAGAATTTTTGTGATTAGTTTCTATTTAATTAGAACAGAATCACAGTTGTAACAATAATTACCAATGAAGACGTAGTCGTTTTTTGTATTGTCTTCTAGGATTATTTTTTGATAACTGCCCAACTTAGACGTTTTAGGAAGATTTTTTACTTTAACAATCTTCTTTTTCCCATTATTTTGTATCAGATATGTTTTTGTATTACATGCTGATACTATAAAAAATGGCATTAACCCAAACAAAAGAACTTTTCTCATATAAAATAAATTTTTAAAAATGATTTGATAGGAGGGAGTATCTCATATTTGTTTATTAGAGTCAAGGTTATTATTTAATAAATTTTAAGACTATATCCCCTCTATAAGTATCCCATTCTATATTTATTAAGAATTCTTTTTTAGATAATAATTCTTTTTCTCTTTTTTCGTTAACAAAAAATTCTATTCCTCTGATTTTTCCGATACTTATTTCCAAGTGTTCTTCATTCTTTCCAAATCTTTTAGATTTTATTTGATTTTCTTTATCTAGTTTTAATTTAAATAAAGGCTTTTCATTTTCTATACCAAACGGTGCAAAGATTTTTATTTCATTAAAAGTGTTTTTATTTATTTCTTCTATTTGTATAGATATCTCTTTTGTTGAATTAATATTTTCTGTGATTTCTTTTGTTTCTATATTTTTTTCAAATTCTTTTAAATAATTTTCAAAATTTTTTAGATTATCTTTATGTATTGCAAATCCTCCCGCTGCTTCATGTCCACCAAAATTTTCTAGATACTCCCTACCCTTTGTCATTATTTCTACCACGTTCACATCATCCTTCCCTATTCTCACACTGCCTTTCATTATATTTTCATCTTCGCCCATTCCCCAGACAAAGCATGTTCTCCCTATCCCCTCACAAATTTTTGCAGCTATTAATCCTAGTATTCCTGGTCCCCATTTTTCATCCCCTATAAAAACTATTTTTCTGTCTTTTAAATCTTCTAATATTACACTTTCTACTGCCTCTTTAGTTTCTATTTTTCTATTGTTATTAAATTTTTCTAATTTGTTTGCAAGGTCTATTGATTCTTCATTCATTAATAGAGCATGGAATGCCTCTAGAGGCTCTGCCATTCTTGAGGCTGAATTTATTCTTGGTGCTATACCAAAAGCTATATCATCTTCATTAATATTTTTTTGAGTTATTTTTGCATTTGATAATATTTTTTGTAGTCCTGGTCTTTTTGATTTCTTTAATACTTCTAATCCGTATTTTGCTAGTAACCTATTTTCATTTTTTAATGGTACAAGATCTGCAATAGTAGAAATAGCGACCATGTCTAGTAGCCACTTTTCCCAACCTTCCATAATATTAAAATCTTTTCTGTATTTATTTAAAAAAGCATTTACCAATTTCCATGCTGTAGAACATCCACATAAATATTTTTCCTCATAAATATCGTCACTTTGCTTTGTGTTTATAATAGCAAAAGCGTTTGGTAAAATTTGCTCACCTTTTTCCTTTAATATAGGAAGATGATGATCTGTTAATATTACATTAATATTGTTTTCTTCCGCGAATTTTATTTCTTCTAAATTTGTGATACCAATATCAACAGTGATCATTAGAGAAACTTTGTCTTTAATAAATTTTTCTATAGCTATTTTATTTAATCCGTATCCTTCATTGTGTCTATGAGGTATATAAACTATAAAATTTTGATAATTTATTTTTTTAAAAAAATCATGTAAAACTACAGCTCCAGGTATTCCGTCACAATCATAGTCTGCAAAGATTACTATTTTTTGATTTTCATCTACAGCTTTTTTAATTCTCTCTATTGCTTTATTGATGTCTTTTATATTTTCACTAGGAAAAATATCTTTGTCCCATTTTGGATTTAAAAATTTTTCTAAACTTTCTTTATTTTCTAAATCAATATTTTTTATTTCTAAAATTCTTTTTTGTAATGGGGTGATATTCATAATAAGAAGGATTATATCAGTAAAAGCTAATACTTGACAAAGTATTTATATTTGTTATTCTTTGTTAAGTTTTAATTTTTAAATTGTTTTTATGAAAAAAGAAAAAAGGATTACTCTTGAATTTGTGTGGATATTTATATCTATTTTAGTCGGTTTTTATCTTGGGGCTGTGATAGATACAATTTCCCCATTTCATTCATTCTTTACAAATTGGATTTTAGGGTTTTTAAGTACTAGACTTTTTATATACTTTTTTTTAAAATCTAAAAAAGTACAGAAAGTTATAGAAAACGTGAAACCGTAGTTAGTTTTGGTAAAAAATTAAAAAAAATGAAACAATTTTATATGTTTCATTTTTTTATTTTATACTCTAAACTTTTTCTTTATTTCTTCTTTTTGTTTTTCGTTTTCGTCTTTCATTTTTTCTTTTCCAGAATTTGCCAACTCTTCTATTTCTTTTATATCTAATTTATTTAATTCTAGAGTTCTGTCTTTTAAATATTCTTCATTATTTTTATTTCCGTCATCTATAGCTTCTTCAAATAACGCGTTTAATATTAATCCGATTTTTCTTCCTGGTTTTTCATTTAATATTTCCATTATTTTTTCTCCATTTATTTTTAAAGTTTTTAGAGATATTGGATCAACTAGTGCCTCCTCTATCATTGATTCAAATTGTCTTAATCTGTATGGTTCTTCTTTTTTTGTGCCAGATCCTATTCTGTCGCAGATTCTTATATTTACAAGATCCCAAATATTTTCTTTTCCGATGTTAACTATTAATCTTCTCACAGAAGATAATGTGATTTGTTCTGTATCAGAGAAAAACATATGCCAACGAACAAGTTTAGAAACTTTTTCAATAAAGCTTTTTTCAAATTTTAATCTTTCTAAAATTTTTCTTGTCATTTTTTCTCCGACGACTTCGTGACCATAAAAAGTATTGTCGTTTTTATTTTGATCAAATCTTTTTGTTTTTGGTTTCCCTATATCATGAAATAATGCAGCTATTCTAGTTTCAAAATCATATTGTTTTTCTGCTGCATGATTTAGTGATCTGAGTAAATGCTCGAATACATCATAAGTATGATGTCCGTTTTGTGATACCCCAACACAAGATTCTAATTCTTCTGAAATATATTTTAAAAGTCCGAGCTTTTGTGAAATGACGAGAGCTTGCATTGGCTCATCTGACATTATGATTTTTGAAAATTCATCTCTGATTCTTTCTTTTGAAATTTTTTCTAAATTATTTGAAAGTTTAAAAATTGCAGAAAATGTTTCACTAGAAATTACATAATTTAATTGTGCTGAAAATCTGATAGCACGAAGCATACGAAGAGCGTCTTCATTAAATCTTTTTTCTGAATCCCCTACACATTTTATAGTTTTTATTTTTATATCTTCTTGTCCATTAAATGGATCAACTAAATTATTTTTTATAGGATCAAAAGCTATAGCATTAATTGTAAAATCTCTTCTTTCTAAATCTTGCTCTATTGTTGTCCCCCATTCCACTTTTGTTGGATGACGAAAATCTTCATAGTCACCTTCTGTTCTGTAAGTTGTGACTTCGATTATTTTTTCTGTTTCTTGATTTTCGTTTCTGATTTTTACTCTTACTGTTCCAAATTTATTTTCATAAACAGTGTCATCTATTCCAAAGATTTTTACTATTTCTTCTGGTTTTGCATTTGTTGTTATATCAAAGTCGTTTGGTTCTCTATCAATAATCATGTCACGCACGCATCCTCCGACAAGGTAGCTTTCAAAATTATTTTTAGATAATTCTTCACACACCCAAATTACATCTTTTGGAATTTTATTTATATTAAGTATATTTTCTATTTCTGTTTTCATTATGCGTCGATTTGTCCATCAAATACATCATTTTCTTCATCTGCTATTGCGTCTGCTTTTGTTACATGTGTAGTTCCTTTTTTGTGATTAGGTGTTGCATAAACAGTATAAAGTTTAAGATCTTCATTCCCTGTGTTTACTATATTGTGTTCTGTACCAGCTGTAATAACTACAACATCACCATCTATTAAATCTCTCTCAACTCCATTTAAAATAGATTTTGCATTTCCTTTTTCAATTCTAATAAATTGATCAATATGATGAATTTCCATTCCGATATCTTCATTAACAGAAATATTCATGACAACAATTTGCATAAATTTAGAAGTATATAATACGGTTCTAAAATTTGTATTTTCTAAACTTTGTTTTTCAATATTTGTTATAAATGACATAAATTATTTTTAGTTATCCAAACTTTTAATAACAATATTATACACCAGTATTTTTTATTTGTGCCCCCACCAGGATTCGAACCCAGAACAGCGGTTCCGAAGACCGATGTGATATCCATTTCACCATGGAGGCTTTTAAATATGATACCAAATATTTGAAGAATTAAGAATTATTTTGTGCGGCGTAAGAGAATCGAACTCTTGTCCCCTGCTTGGAAGGCAGGTATTCTACCACTAAACCAACACCGCATTAGTTAATATATTATCATAAAATTTTACTTTTACAAAATCTATAAATAAATTTTTATTTAAAAATGAAAAATCACACCTTTAAGGGAGCGACTTTTCATTTTCTCTTCTCATAAGCGGAATTCTGTTTATATGATCATTTATCTAGGAATATTATTACTAATACTCTCAAGCGGCACTCTTCAAAATTTTTGAAGCACGGCCTTGCACACAGATAAGTATTTTGCCGTTTCATCCGAACTAAATCGGTTCGTCACTGTTCGCAACTCTCGCCTCACGGCGGACGGGCGTTACCCGCTATCATTTTAACACTTCGACAAGCTCAGTGTATGTGTTCCGACTTTCCTCAATCTTTAAAATAAGTTAAAGATTGCGATCATTTGAGGAAGAGATAGATATAATAACAAATATAAATTTATTTTCAAAGATATTTAATTAATAAAAAAATAAACCCTTTATCTTGTATTTATATACTTTAATAAAGGGTTTATGTGGGGTAATTTTACTAGATTTCAATTTTATATTTTATTATTCCTATTTTATTCAATATATCTAGTAATTCTAAAGTTAATATGCAAATTATTGGTACTATAAATATTGAAACTAAAATTAACATTAGAAATAATGCAATATATCCTTCGACTCCAGCTTTCATACAAGCTACTACAAAATTATCAGGGTCGTATGGTCTTTGAGCCATTCTTGCAAGCTCTACCCAGTTAGTTACACCAGGAGGTCTGCGGGAGACCACCTTTTCAACATAATCAATGTCCCAAAACTGTGCTTTTGTTTGGGTATTGAAACTTAATAGTGAAATTACTAACAACGCTAATACAAATAACTTTTTCATTTTTAAAATGTTTTTATTGTTTGAGATTTATTTTTAGAAAACTGTATATATTATAAATCTATTATATTTATCAAGTATTATTATTTCCAATTTTTCCAAGGTCCACCATTTTCTAAATTATTAAATCCTTTTTCTTCTAGAATTTCTTTAGCTAAAGCAGCTCTTCCTCCACTTTCACAAACTAATAAAATCTTTTTATTTTTATCTATTTTTGATAATTCTGTTTCATTAAAATTATTTGCAATTTTATCAAGTGAAACATTTATACTTTCTGGTATATGTTTCATATGAAACTCTTCAGAAGATCTTACATCTATAATAAAATCAAAATCTTTTATATTCATATTTTTGTTAACAGGTTTTTGTCGGAGTGCAGGGATTCGAACCCTGAGTCGCTGGTACCCAAAACCAGAATGTTAGCCGTTACACTACACTCCGAATTATTTAATTTTAATTCAGAATGTTGATTAGCGACTAGTCGCTGACTGTTTACTTTGCAAAACCAGTCCATGTTAGCCATTAAACTACACTCTGAATACTTTAATAAAACTATTAAAGTAAAATCATTTTATCATAAAATGATTTATTTTCCAATTATTAAATTTAAATTGTAAAGTTATTTAACTGTTATCTTTTTTAATCCGACAAGTCTATCATCAGCCAAAACTCTAACCCTCCACTCCCCTTCAGATATATTTTGAATAAATGAATATCCTCTATATCCATCATCTCTTCCTCCTGATACAGAATAATGAATTCTATTGTATTCTACCCATACTTTTTTATTATAATCATACTTTTCCCAGACATGCGTTATCTCTGCTGTGACATTTGCTGGAGAAATAATACTTGAGAAGAAATAAAAGCCATTGTCTTTTATGTTTGTGAAATTATAATAGTCATCTTTCAAATAAAAGAATTTTTTATTCTCTACAAGTCCATTACTTTGTCTTATATAGTCTGTCTTATTAGAAGTGTTATCTTTTGAGACATAAGAATAAAAGCCAGAATCCCCTAAAGCTAAAGGTACAGCAGGAATATAGTTAATATAATACAGTCTTAATAATACAAATGGGAATATGCATGAAAAAAGTATAAGTAATATAAACTCTTTTCCAGAAAGATATATTCTTTGAAGTATTACGGTCATTATAGAAGTAAAAATTACAGATACTAGTATTGAGATCAAAAAAGTATTACTGTTTACTTTGTTTAAGAATATAGGAACATTGAATATTACAAAAAATGTAGTAGCTATAAAGAATAATAAAATATCAGGTACTACTCCAAATAAGAATTCATTAGCAAGTATCGCAAGTATTATTATTGCAAATATTGGCCACATTTGTAAAATGTCAGAACTTCTAAAGTAATATACCAATACATGTGATAAAAGTGTTCCTAAGAAGAATGAAACGATATATGTGACCCAGTTATTCATTCTTTCAAATAGTTTATGAGCGCTAGTTTTTTCATTTATAGTTTCACGAGAAACTTCTGTTCCCTTTTGTTCTGCAAGTTTTACTTCTTCTTTATATTTTTTATCTCTTTTTTTGAGGGCTTTTCTTATTATTTGTCTTATTAGAATAAGAACAAAGACTAAAGCGATATCAAAAGGTCCTACCCAGATATATAAAGGAGATGTTACTTTTGGTAAAAAGAAAAGATCTATACTAAATCCGAAAATAAAAGAAATTGTCTTAAAGTGTTTTATTAATGCTTTTATAAATTTTATCATTTTATTTTTAGTTTAATTAAGAATATTTATAATTATAATACATTTTTTAGAAATATTAATTACAATATTAAATTTTCATACATTTTAATTTTTGCTTTTTTTATTTCTATATTTATAAAGACCATTATTCCTATTATTTCTATATTGTTTTTAGATTCATCTATTTTTCTATAGTTTAGATAATTCTTAACAGCTTTTAACATTTTACGTTTCTTATCTTTAGAGAGATTGTATTCTGGTCTAAAAGCCATGTTCTCTATTTCTTTAAAGTCCTTTACTCTTTTTGTCTTAACTTCAACAAAACAAATTTTATCCCCTTTTTTAACTATTATATCTATTTCACCAACTTTACAATTGTAGTTTTGTTCCACAAAGATAAAGTTGTTACTTATTAAGTAATTTAATGCTATTTCCTCGCCTTTTTTGCCTATATCATTATGTTCTGCCATAAAAGCTATATTATTTATATTTTAGCATGTTGATAATGAATTAATTACGTTACACATGAAATATTTGTTATTTATCATAAAAGTCTGTATTTGAAAGATCGATTGTTTTCACAAGAAACAGGCCTATTTAAAGTCTCTGTAAGATTAGTAAGTTGTGTATTTATTTCATGTGTAACAGGCTAGTTAATAAATATCAAGGTTGAAATGCTTATAGTCTTCTTTCACAAGAAACGATAGTTTTTATGTTTATTTGCTAACACTTTTATTTGGGGCGAGTACAATTAGTTTCACGTGAAACTAATTGTATAATTTAGTTGATAATTAGCGGCAAATAAGTGGATATCTCTGTGTAAAATAAAAGACATTATTAAAAAGTCATTATAAAATAAGGGTTATTTATTAAGCATAAAAATATTACTTTGAAAAATAAGGCTTGTTTTAAATCGACAAAACTGTGTAAAAGACCTTTTTTGGTGTCGGTTTATACACATATACACTTAGTTGTCCACTTTTTTGACTTTTATAAACTTGTTACCCTTGTCGTTTTACTCAGTTTTCAGTCTTTTATGACAAATAATATTATCTTTAAACTTTAGTAATATCTATATATTTATTTGTTTTATAAATATAAAAAGTGTATTCATTTTATTAAAAGTATTAAAAGATGGTAAAATAGGGGATTGATAATTAATTTTAATTATTTTTTGTAAAAATAAAGTTTTATGTTAAAATAATAAACATTATTGCGGTGTTGGTTTAGTGGTAGAACACGTCCTTGCCAAGGATGAGACAGGAGTTCGATTCTCCTACGCCGCACAAAGTAAAAGTCCCTATAACTCATTGAATTATAGGGACTTTTACTTATTTGTTACCAGTTAAAAAATGTTTTTACTTTTTGGAACCAAGAACTGTTTTCTGTATGTATAAGTGACTGATTGTTTATTAGATTTACTACTGGAGTTATGACATCTGCTGGCTGATCACTGTTTATTATGTATTTTTTAACTGTGTCATCAACTTTTAAACTTTTTACTGATTTTGTTACCTTTGAAACAGTTGATTTAATTTCTTTAATGCTTGTTGAGGCTGAATAGAATGAAACTTCTTTATCTCCAGTAATTTCAGTAAAAGACTTTTGATATTGGTCTTTTAAATCACCAAATTTAGAAGCAAAATCCTTTCTAAGGTCGCTAATTTTAGCATTTGTAGTATCATCTTTTGTTAGTCCATAAAATAATAGAAAATCGTCTTTTTGAACAGGGAAGGCGATATCTACTTGAGAAGATGTCGAATTAACAGTGCTTGAAGAAGTATTTGTGTCATTTTGGGCAAAAGTAAAAGAAAGTGTTGTTAGACACACGACTAAAGAAGCTATTAAAAATGTTTGAAAGTTAGTTTTCATTTGAATTTAATATAACAAAAAAACAAGATTTGTAAAATCTTGTTTTTAACAAACTTAACAAAAACTTAACCTATCTAGCGAATTCTATTACACGGCTCTCTCTTATAACATTAATCTTTATTTCCCCTGGATATTTAATCTCTGTTTCTATCTTTATTGCTATATTGCGAGCTAGCTGTATTGCTTCTAAATCATTTATAAGTTTCGGCTCTACAAATACTCTAACTTCTCTTCCTGCTTGTAAGGCATAGACCTTGTCTATTCCTATGAAACTCAAAGCTATTTTTTCTAAATCATTTAATCTTTTAATATAGTTTTCAACAGAATCTCTTCTTGCTCCTGGTCTTCCTCCTGATATCTTGTCTGCCACTTGAACTATTATAGATTCTAGTGTTTCATAAGGGTATTCTTCATGATGGGCTTGCATTGCTAAGATGACTTTTCCATCTACTCCGTATTTCATTAATATTCTTCTTCCTATCTCAACATGTGTTCCTTCTATTTCATGATCTACAGCTTTTCCTATGTCGTGTAACAATGCTCCTGTTTTAGCCACATTCACATCTGTACCGAGCTCTTGAGCTAATATTCCGGCTATGTGAGCTGTTTCTATCGAATGGTCTAACACATTCTGACCAAAGCTTGTTCTAAAGTAAAGACGGCCTAATATTGGAAGTATTTCGTCTGGTATAGAAAGTAAATTACATTCCATAACAGCTTCTTCTCCTTTTTTTCTCATAAAAGTTCCTATTTCCTTTTTAGCTTTTTCTAGGAAGTCTTCTATTTTTACTGGCTGAATACGTCCATCTTTTATTAACATTTCTAAAGCGTTTTTTGCTATAGCTCTTCTTACTGGATCAAAACAAGAAATCACTACTGCATTTGGTATTTCATCTACTAAAACTTCAACACCACTTGCTCTTTCGAATGCTTTAATATTTCTTCCTTCTTTACCAATTATTTTTCCTTTTGTTTCTTCATCTGGAATTTCTACTATACTAGTCATAAACTCTGTAATATTTGAGTTTCCTATTCTATAAATAGTATTAATTAAAATATCTCTCGCTTTTGATTCTAGTTTTTGTTCTCCGTCACGAGAAAGCTTTAGCAGGCGAGATTGTAAATCTTCTGTGGATTCTTTTTCAGTTTTTGCTATGACAAGGTGCTTTGCTTCTTCTTTTGTTAATGATGCTATTTTTTCTATCTGACTGTCTATGCTTTGTTCTTTTTTATTAACTCTTTCTTTTATTTGTTTTATTTCTTCTGCGGCAGTAAAAAGTTTTTCTTTTTCAACTTTTATCGCTTCTTCCCTTGATTCTAATTCGTCTTCTTTTTTATCAAGTCTAGATTCGTTTTTATCAAGTCTTTGTTTTACCTCTTCTGAAAATTTTAAAGCGTCTTCTTCTATTTTCTTTGCTTCTTTTTTTGCTGTAAGTATTCTTTCTTCTAATTGATTTTCAATAGAATTCTTTTTTAATAGAGCTATATAATGTCTACCAAAATATCCTACAGCTAATCCTGCTGATCCAGCAAGAACTGTATAAATGGTTAGTTCCATGTTTTTAATTTATTTTTTCTTTGGTTTCAAGATATCATCGACGATACCGTATTTCTTTGCCTCATCAGCACTCATCCAATAATTTCTATCCATATCTTTTATAAGTTGCTCTTTTGTTTTTCCACAAGATTTTGCAAGCATATTCGCTAAGTTATCTTTATGTCTTAAAATATTTTTAGCAGTTATTTCAATATCAGAAGCTTGTCCTTCTATACCAGATAAAGGTTGATGTATCATCACTTCAGAATTTGGAAGAACAAATCTTTTCCCTTTTGTTCCTTGAGATAAAATCATTGCTCCCATTGAAGCTGCGAGTCCTACACAAACTGTAGAAACATCACATTTTAAATGATTCATTGTATCTATAATTCCCATTCCAGAACTTATATCTCCTCCTGGAGAATTAATATAAAGAATAATATCTTTTTTAGGGTCTTCTGCTTCCAAGAATAAAAGCTGAGCAATTGTAATAGAAGCTGTCTGATGATCTACTACGTCACAAAGGAATATAATTCTTTCTTTTAATAGGCGAGAGTAGATGTCATAAGCACGCTCACCATTTTGAGTTTTTTCTAACACTGTTGGTATAAGCATAAAATAAATAGTTAATTGTTTTTCAAACGTTGTTAAGTTTCACAAGATTTATAAAGTCAGATTTTCTGTATTTCTCCTAATAAAAGCCTTTCAGTATTTCGGTAATATATCACAATTGTATAAAAATATAAAACAAAAAACCGATCAGGTTATGATCGATTTTTTGTTGATAACTTAATTAAAAATTAAATTATTTTACAGCCTCTTTAAGAGCTTTTGCTACTGAGAATTTTACAGCTTTTGATGCTGGAACTTTAACAGTTTCACCAGTCTTTGGATTTCTAGCATCACGAGCTTTTCTGTCTTTGATAGAAAATTTACCAAATCCAGCTACGGACACTTCTTCTCCTTTTTTAAGAGCGTGAATAATTGAATCAAATAAAGCCTCAACAACTCTCTCAGCTTCTGCTTTTGATGTGTTTAATACTTTATTAATTTCTTCTGCTAGGGCTACTTTGTTCATAGTTTTGTTTTGTTTAATATATTGAAAATATTTATAAGATAAAATTCCTAGGATTATCTTTAATATTATTTTGTTAATCATGTGCACATTCTTTAATTAACTTTTTAATCTTTTTTAGTTTCAAAAATTAATTTTAAGAATACCTATATATTATAATGCTATTTTTAAAAAAAATACAACTTGACATATCTTATATAAATGATAGTATTTATTCAGTTGTGTGATTTTTCTGTAAAAGTCACCTTATTTTTTATTAAAAAATAAAATTGTTCGTTATGAAAAAAGTTAATTTTTTTAGATTTAAATCAAAAGAATTTGAGTCTATTTCTCAAAAGATGGAAAGTTTAAATGGTATTTCTATGTTGGAAAAGAAGGATATATTAGATGTTTTAAGGACAGCTAATGTTCCTCCACCTCTAATTATATGTTTTATTCTTATCGGAATATCAATTTGTCTTAATGTTTATATTCTCGGTTCTGTGATTCCCGTTAAAGAAGTAAATCTTTTAGTTAAAATTTTTGGATCATCTTTTTCTTTGGTTTTTACTTGTTTTTCCTCTTTTATTACTGTTTATAGATTAAATTTCATTGTACGTTATAAGGAATTATACTTTCTTTATAAAAAAGAATTGCCTGTATCAATAAATAATGACGCTAAAATATATTATGATATTTTAAGTAATGAAAATGTAGAAGAAATAACTAAGCATTTAAATAACGATTTAGTTAAATTAAGGATCCCGATAGATTTAAGTCGGGAATTATCTGATCAAGTTAAGAAACTTTTGATTAATTGGACTTTTGAAGTAGATGATGATTAAACGTATAGTTAAGACAATTAAAAAAGGCTTACCGTGTTACACGTGTAAGCCTTTTATTATTTTATATATTATATATTTGTATGTTTAGACAAATAAAAAACTCCCCATAAATATAGCCGGGAGCAGTGCTCTACCTGACGCTAGACATGATTGGGAAGCTTTTAGGAGTCTTCTCATGTCCAGCGAGCTGTATCTTTAAATACAATTCGCTGGACACGAAAACGAAACACATTGATTGTTTTTAATGAGGTATCATCCTCTAGTATTTGAGTTTGTCCTTTTGATTTATTTTTCACATAAAAGGACAAAAATTAGTTACTTCATCTAAAATTATTGAAAAGATGAAGTAAAATATAAGTTTGGGTGCTATTATTTATTTTATTTTTTTTAAAAGATCTGTTTGGCGAGTCCAGCTGACGAATACTTTATTTGTATACCCATAAGCTGGGTGAAGCTTTGTATGTCACTGCTCACCCTGTATGTATTATAAACGACATAATAATATTTGCAACTGTTTAACTAATAATAACTGTGGATAACTGTCCTTTATTAATATTTTATTTTTGTCTTTTATAATTTTGTATTTTTAAATTCAAAAAAGAGCTTGATAAATATTGTCTTTTTAATTATTTGCAATGTCTCTTTGAATTGTATAAAGTTATAGCAATTCATATCATACTTATGAAGTTGCATAGATTTTTTGTAAAACAACCTCTTGGTGAAGAGATGGAAATAAAAGAAAAACAATTACTCCATCAATGGAATAATGTTTTAAAATTTAAAACAGGCGAAAGTCTGGTTTTGTTTAATGATGAAAAATTATTAGACTTTGTTTTTAGAATAGAATCTATTAGTAAGAGTTTTGTGAAATTAAAATTAATAGAAAGTGTAGCTTCTTTAGATCAAAAATTAGAAAAAAGAAATTTAAATTTATGTGTATCTTTAATTAAAAAAGATAATTTAGATTTGATTTTAGAAAAATGTACAGAAATAGGGGTTTTAAATTATATTCCTCTGATATCTGAAAGGGTAGAAAAGAAAAATATAGCTAGTTTTAATCTAGAAAGAGTCCAAAAAATAATAATAGAAAGTGTTGAGCAATCTGGATGGGGGAATATTCCGACTATTTGTGAGCCTATAAAGCTCGAAAATATGTTTAAAGACTTTAAAAGAGAGGGTAAATTAAGTAAAATCTTGATTTGTGATATTTCTGAAGAAAGTTTCACAACAAATAATTTAGATATAAAAGATGATTTTTACTTGTTTATTGGACCAGAAGGTGGTTGGACAGAAAATGAAAGAAAAATGTTTAAAGATTATGATCTAAAGATCGTTTCATTTGGTAAAAATACTTTAAGAGCTGAAACTGCGGCAGTAGTTGGAAGTTTTAAAATTATTGACCAAAAGTAGTATAATTAATTTATAATAATATAAATATATGAAATTTGGAGAATCTTTTAATAATAAAAAACAAACAGTAGAAAAAGAGCTAAATGGATACATAAAAGAATTAGAATCGTTAAATAATATAAAAGATGAAATTCTTTTGTATAAAAAAGCAGGAAAAGAATTTGGTTTTGATAGTAAAATTGTAAATGAAATGAAAACTTATATTATAAAAAAATATAAGAATTCAGTAGAGGACTTAAATGAAATTTATTGGACAACTGGTGGATTTTTAAGGAATGAAGCAGAACAGTATCTTGTAAATTTAGGACATTTGGATGATTGTAAATGTGAGATATGTGGTGCTTATTTAAATAAAAATTCTTCAAGTTTAATAAATGGTATTGAAAAAACATTTTCAGCCAAAAACATGTCAGGTAGATTAGGATTTAGATTTTTAAATAAAGATGAAAATAAAAAAGAATCTGCAGATAGTCAGACACAACAAATAGAAAAAATAGAAAACTTAGATAAAAATGATGATATAGGAAAAGCGGCTTAACAATTAAAAAACCTAAGAATTTATTCTTCGGTTTTTTAATTGTTTATTTTTAAACTAGATTTATTATATTTTTCTCCACAAACTCATAAAAATTTCTTTTTCCATTTTTGTTATTTTTTCATTATACATAATAAATCCAACTTCATTTTCATAGTCTATATGAGCTATTTTATTTTCATATATAGTTTTTGATACATTGTTTACATTTATATAATTATCAAGAGTTTTAACCATTGTATATAAGTTATTTTTTATATCATTTTTTTCTTTGATTTCTGTATTAGTTATAACCAAAGTCTCAACTTTTTTATCTCTTAAGTTTTTTCCAAAATCTTTTGGTCTATAATCTTTTTTAAATTCTAACACAGAACTATATCTTAATATTTCTGATTCTTTTTTAACAGAAGTTAAAATATCTAAGAATATTCTTTTTATTCCATCTTCACCATAATAGACTTCTATTTTCGGTATTATGTTCTTTTTAGAATATTCTGTATTCAAATTATTTATTATATTTTCTAGATCTTTTTGTGAATTTTTAACTAAAGTATCTAATTTGTCTGGTGATACTGCTGAATAAAGTATTCTTTTATTCTTTTTAATTTCTACTATTAAATCCTTTTTTATCATTTTTGGTATAAGAATATAAAGTGCAGGCCTATTTATATTTGTTTTATAAGACAGGTTTAGAATATTAGATTCTCCTTCTTCTAGCAATGTTTCATATACTATAGCTTCGTCATCTTTCATTCCTATTTTCATTAAAGCGGCCTTATATTTCATATTTTTATATTAATTGTAATTATATTTTACACTTTTTATCTATTATTTGTCAATCATTTTATTAATATTTTACAAAAGTATTTACAAATTGTCATATTTTTTACTTTTTTAAAAATATGAGTGATATTATTACTTAGGTTTAAAAATAATAATAATTTTAATTAATTAAATTATGGGAAAGAAACTTACTAAAGCAGAAGTCTATGCATTAGCAAACAAACTTCTTACTGATTCGGGATATAGATTTGACGGGTCTCCTAAGAAAAACTTTTCACCTCAGCAAAAGTTCTTTGAAAGAAAGACGATTATAATGACGCCAATGGGAAACGGTAGTCGATAATTTCTTATAAGGGTAATTTTAAATGTGATTAAAACGGGCGAACTTGTCTAAGTTTGCCCTCATTATTCAGTTCATAAATTTAAAAATAATTTGTGGATTGATAGTGATAAAAATATTTGTTCATTATTAAGGTTTGTATATGAAAAGAGGTTATCTTTTAAAAATTGTTCGACATGAATCATGGGAACAATCTTGTCCGGTAAAAAACTTTTTTATAGAAAATGAAAATTATGAAACTGCTATTTTGAAAAGAATTCTTACAAGAATAGCAAAAGGTCGTAATTTTACTAGTACACAAGTGGAAGAATTAAAGAAGAATGGAAATGGTTGTGATTTTAAAAAATCAAAAATATCTTTTGGTTTTTGGATTAATAACGCTATTTCTGTTGATGGGGATGTGTATGAGTTTTGTGAAAAAGTGGAGGAATTAAAACAAAGAAAAAAATAAGACGTCACAGATGTGTCAGTAAAGCTTTAAATAACTGATAGGAAAAAATGGACGAGCCTAAAATTAAAATCGTCCACATTATTCAGCTCATAAATTTAAAAATAATTTGTGGTCTGATTGTGATAAAAATATTTGTTCATTATAAAATCAAAGAAAATGAGAAAAGTGGCAACTTTTAGAAATTTAATTAGGAAAGAAGCGGTAAAAAAATTTGCTATTACCGTATTATATGAAATGGTTAAAAGTAATGATCCTGCAAAAGTTGATGCAATATTCGAAGAGGGTAAGGTCGGACAAATTTTAAGTAAGAAAAAACTAGAAGATTTTTCAAAGAAAGCAAAAGAAATTCTTCCTGTAAAAGTTTGTTATGAAGAAAGTGAAAAAGAGGATATGCAAAAATTTATTGATTATAGGGATGAATTATTAAAAGCCTGTGGTTCCAGTTAATTGAATTTAAAAAAGGAAGAGAAATCTTCCTTTTCATTATTCAGCTCATAAATATTATTTGTGGTCTGATAGTGTTAGTTTGATAATTCTGTATTAAAAAACCGAAGAATAAATTCTTCGGTTTTTTAATTATTTGTTTTTTAAAACTAATTCATTTCACTATCTAACAATTTCATTACTTTTTCATTTAATAGAATTTGAGCGACATAACTATTTACATGATCTTCATTCGCTTCTGGCATTTGATTTAAAATCTTTAATGCTTCTGCATAAATTTCATCTTTTGATACTTCTATTTTTTCTTTCTTAGCAATATCATTTAAGATTAATTGTGACTTTGATCTTTTTTCTGCTGTCTCTCTCCAATCTTTTTTAAGATCTTCTTCTGTCTTATTTAAATGTGTAATATACTCATCCCATGTACTTCCATATCTTTCGATATCTGTCTTCATTGTTGCTTTCATTTTTTCAAGCTCATCTTCAACTAAGATTTCTGGTAAATTTATTTTTGATTCATTTACTAATCTTTCAAGAATATAATTTCTTTGTTTATCTAAAAGCTTTGCATTTTTTTCTAAAGCAAGATTTTCTTTAATCTTATTTTTTAAGTCTTCCATTGTCTTGAAATTATCTCCAAAACTTTGAGCGAATGCATCATCGAATTCTGGTAAAGTTTCTTCTTCTAATTCTTTTTCCAAATTTTCTCCCTCTTCATGTCCTTCATTATGAACAGTTCCATCTTCATGAATGTGTGAACCTACATTTCTAGCTTTTCTTAAATTTTCTAAGATTTCATCAACTTCTTTGTCTGTTGTTATTTTAAGATCTTCTAATTTTGCATTTTCATCTTTCTTTTTCAATTCCTCTAATTCTGTTTCTAGAACTTTTTTAGATTCTTCTTTAGAGATTTTTTTATAGTCAGCTGTTTCTACTTTCGGTAATACTGCAAATGTTGCTTCGTATTCAAAATCTGAACCTTTTCCAATTTTAGTAATAGATATTTTTGGATTTGAGATAGGTAAGATTTTGTCTTCTTCTTTTTTATCTTCATTCTCTTTTATGAGAGCTGGATAGTAAGTGTCATTTATTACTAGGTGAGCCATTTCTTCTAAGACGACCATCTCTCCATATTTTTCTACTACTAGATTTTCAGGAGCATTACCTTTTCTGAATCCGTCTATTTCTGCAAACTCTTGTACTTTCCTAAAACCTTTGTCGTGATATTTTTCGAACTCAGAATTTTCTAGAGTTACTGTTATCTTTTTTTCTCCATTGTCTAGATTTTCAATTTTTGTTTTCATATTCTTTTCTGTTGATTTTATTTTTTCTTTTTACCTTTACTTTTAAATAGTTTTATAGATTCATTTATTATTTCCATTGTTTCTTTTTTATTGTGAACACTTGGAATATTTACAATCTTTTTTTCTAACATTTTATAGGTTTCAAAAAAGTGATTTATTTCATCTATTGTGTGGGGGTTAATATCTTGTATATCATTTAGATTATTAAATCTCGGATCATTTTTAGGAACGGCTATAATTTTTGCATCAGACTCATTGTTGTCTATCATGTTTATATATCCGAGAGGTCTTGCTTCTACAAGAATTCCAGAATGTATAGGGTATGATGTTAGTAATACTACGTCCAGCGGATCTCCGTCATACCATAAAGTATTTGGTACAAATCCGTAATCAAAAGGATATGATTGGGCTGTATACATAACTCTGTCTAATTTTATAAGTCCTGTTTCTTTGTCTAATTCGTATTTATTTTTTGAACCTTTTTCTATTTCTATTATTAGATTAATCGTATTCTCTTTAGTTAAAGGTTTTATTTTTTTTAAGATATCAATCATAATTACTTAATTTATTCTTCAATAATTTTTTGCTCTTCAGCTGAATGGTTTACATCTTCTTCTGATTTGTTTTCGTTTTCTTCTATCACTTCTGCGATCTCTTCTTCGATAGTTTCTCCATGAGCCTCAGGCGAATCTTTTAATACTTCAGCATCCACTAGTCCTTCTTCATCAGCTTCAACAATTAAATCTCCACCTTCACTTGCAACATCAATTCTCCATCCTGTTAATTTTGCAGCAAGGCGAACATTTTGTCCTCCACGTCCGATAGCTAGAGATTGTTCCTCGACGCTTACTTTCACAGAAGCTTTTTTCTCTTCTTCGTTTATTTCAATACTTAAAACTTTTGCAGGAGATAATGATGCAGAAATGTTTTTCTTGATATCATCACTCCATTCTATGATGTCGATTTTTTCTCCACCAAGCTCATTACTGATCGCATTTACTCTCACTCCACGTTGACCAACACAAGCTCCGATAGGATCAACTCTCTCATCATTACTTTTAACAGCGATCTTTGAACGAGTTCCTGGCTCACGCGCTACTGCAACTATTTCAACTGTTCCATCTGCTATCTCACTTGATTCACTTTTGAATAATTCAATTAAGAATTTAGGATGACTTCTTGATAGGCGAATCGATAGTCCTCTAACTCCTTCTTCAAGAGAAAATAGATATGCTTTAATTCTTTGTCCTGGATGAAATCTTTCTGATTTAATTTGTTCCTCAAAAGGAATAATCGCAGTTGTTCTTCCTAAGTCAATAAATAAATTTCCTCTCTCTACTCTTTGTACAACACCAGAAACTATTTCTCCTTCTTTACTTTCGAATTCACTTGAGATTGATTCGTTTTCTGCTTCACGGATTTTTTGTACTATAACTTGTTTTGCTGTTTGAGCAGCGATACGTCCAAAGTCATTTTGATTCTCTAGGGAAAAAGTAATTTCTTCTCCAAGTTCAGCGCTCTTCTTTAAAAGTTTTGCTGTAGAAATTAAAATGTGTTTTTCTTCATTGTAACGAGGTAAAACTATTTCTCCTTCTTCTGTCTCATAACTTTCTGAAGATGTATTTTCTTCTTCATCTTCTTCTACTATTCTCACAGTACTTTCATCAACGACGATTTTGATTTGTTCGAAAGTTGTTTCTCCTGTATCAAAATTTATATTACAACGGATAAGTTGTCCTTTTTTCCCGTATTCTTTTTGATAAGCTGCAGCTAAAGATTTTTCTACAGCATCAATAATTTTTTCACGAGATATTTTTTTTTCTTGTTCTATTGTTGCAAGAGCAAGATTTAAAGCTTTGATATCTAACATAATTTTATTTTATTTGTTTTAAATTTTTAAATAAAAAATCGGGCATTTCTGCTCGACCTACACCTCACTTATTAACCCCTTATAATGTATATATATTAACAAGTATTAAAATAAAAGTCAAATAAAAAGTCTCAGCATTTCTGCTGAGACTTTTCAAAATTATTTATTACTTTAGTAAGTATACTATCGAAATAATTTCTGTTAATAATATAAAAAAAAGAAGAACATTAAATATACTCTTTTCTTTTTTATATATCATAAAGAATGATAATACTATTAATATAAAAGACATCCAGCAAAATATGTAAGATGTACTTTGTCTGTTCTCTATTAATTGTATTGCTTGTATTGCGAACCATTCTGACAGTAAACTGATACTAAAAAATATCCAGATAGCGACACTTTTTTTATCACATATAAATGGATGAACCATGCAGATTGATAAAATAGATATAGCTGTCAGTATAATAAATAATTTTGTTTGGTCTTCTTTCTTTTTTTCTTCTTTAGGATTAGACACATAGATAGTCTCAGAGCTTAAATCTTTAACCAGTACAAGACTATCTCCTGGAAGAATTATCTTTGTTAAATTGTTCCTTAACAAAGAATCAACTTCTTTTGGGTATTTTACTGTGTTATTGTTCAATGTATAGAAAGTCTTTTTTGTCAGACTGTCTATGACTAAACTTTTTCCATTTCTATTAACTATTTGATATGGAAAATTTTTCTTCCCACAAGAATAAAAAAGAAAGACTGTTAAAAGAACTACGATAATCTGTCTCATGTTTGTCTGTTTTATGAGGTGATAAAATATTGTAACTGACTTAAAACTATCATTTTGCAAAAGCTGTGTCAAACATAAGAATTCAATAAAATCTTTCATGATAAAATTATTACATGTACTATAAATATATAGTTGCTATCACTCTCGGATTATTCTTTGGATTAATTATTGCTTTCACAGCAAATTTCTCTACAGAAATATTTCTTGTTTCACTACTTTTATCTGTCTCTAATTTTTTAGTTCATAAATTTACAAAAAGATCATTCGGTGTCTACAAGTCACAAATACCAACCATTCTTACTTTTTTCTTTTTAATTTTGTCTCTCGGTATCTTGTTTGGACAACTAAATCTATCCTCTTCTCTCTCTCGTGAGTCTGAATTCCAAAACGCCATTTCACATCAAAATGACTTTTCAGGAATTATTAGCAACGTTTCCATTTCACAAAATTCGCAAAATTTTACTTTGAATATAGAAGATGAAAATTTTAAGCAAGATATTTTTAAAATTAAAATCACTACAAGTCTTTTTCCTCTATATAAAGCAGGAGATAAAATTTTAGTGACTGGAAAAATAAAAACAGAGAACATTATTCTTCCTAATTTAGAACAAAATAATAAATCTTTTGACTCACAAATTAAAAATAAATTGTCGGGTATAAATGGTGAAACGTCCTTTCCAAAAATTCAAATCGTTTCTCAAAACAGTTCAGGAAATATTTTATATAAATTAGAAAATATTAAGACTCAATTTGTGAAAATTTTAGAGAAAGATACTAATATAGATACAGCAGCATTATCGGCTGGTACATTACTGGGGGATTCATCTCTCCTTAGTAAAGAAGATATAAATGATTTTCGTATAGCAGGCATTTCACATATAATTGTCTTATCTGGATTTAATATTACTATTTTAATTTTTATATTAATTTATATTTTTTCATTATTAAATCTGAGACTTTTTTGGCGTGTAACGCTTTCAATTTTTTCTATAATATTTTTTATCTTATTTGTCGGAGCTGGAGCATCAATTGTTAGGGCTGGAATAATGGGATCAACTTTATTATTGGCTTCGCTATATGGCAGACAATATGTCGCAAGACAAGCTCTCTTTATCTCTGCTTTTGTGATGATGATTTTAAATCCAGAAATAGCTTTGTCTGATGTTTCATTTCATTTATCATTTTTAGCGACACTTGGAATTTTGTATCTCGTACCTATTTTTAATAATTATAAAATTTTGAATTTAGATAAAATAGAAAATAAATTTATTAAAAAAATATTTTTTAGTATTTCAGAAATTTTAAAAGTCACTCTTGCTGTGCAACTCATGGTCATGCCTTATACAATTTTTACTTTTGGAAAAATTTCTATCTTTGGAATTTTTGCAAATATTTTAGCTGTGCCATTTGTTCCGACTGTGATGCTGTTTTCTGTTTTGATAATTTTGTTTTCGTTTTTTGCAAATTTCATTTCTGTTTTCTTTGGATATGTTTCTTATATTTTTTGTGAATTTATTTTTTCAGTTGCGAGATTTATTTCTCACTTACCATTTTCACAAATAGAATTTTCTATTTCAACATTTTCACTTTTTGTGATTTATGTAGTTTTATTTTTATTAATTAATTTTGAAACGAATAGGCAAAAAATAAAATCTCATAATGAGAAGATAGAAAAATAATTTTAAAATAAATTAAAACAAAAATATGTCAGATACAAACTTGAAAGAAATTTTTAATAAAAATAAAAACAAAATAAAAATCTTTTATAAAGATTTTGGAAGAATATTTTTAATTTTATTTTTTACATTTTTATTTATTCTTTCTATTTTTATTTTTCAAAAAATATCTTCTACTAAAAATTTAAAAATTATTTTCTTTGACATTGGACAAGGTGACTCGGCATTGATACAAACTCCGACTGGAGAAAATATTTTAATTGATACTGGACCAAGTAATTTGATTTTGAAAAAATTATCTGACTCACTTTCTATTTTTGATCGCAAGATCGATCTCGCAATTCTCTCTCATCCTGACTCAGATCATGTTGCAGGATTTATTTCTGTTTTTCAAAATTACAATATAAAAAATATTTTAGAGAATGGTGATAATAATAAAGAGAGTGAAATTTATACAGAAATAAAAAATGAAATTAGTAAGCAAAAAGAAAAAAATAATTCACAAGAATATTTTGCAAATTGTGGTGATGAGATTTATTTTTCTAAAAATTCAAATCAAGATGAAGATAACGAAAGTAGTGAGCAAGAAAATATTTTAATTCCAAAATTTTTTATAATTCATCCAAAACAAAATGATCTGATAGTGAATGATACGAACGATAACTCTGTAGTCATACTTTTGGTTTACAGTGATTATGGATTTCTTTTTACTGGTGACGCGAGTCAGGACGTAGAAAATAAATTATTTTTTGAAATAGAAAATTGTTTTAATAAAAATGATTCTGATTTTATAAAAAGTAATTTAAAAAAATTAACAGTCTTAAAAGTTTCTCATCATGGATCAACGAGTGGAAGTGGTGAAGATTTTATAAAAAAGATTAAGCCAAATTATTCTGTCATAAGTGCTGGCAAGAATAATAGGTTTGGTCATCCCAACGAAACTACTCTAAAAATTTTAGAAAAGTATAGTAAAAATATTTTGAATACTATTAATGATGGAGATATAACTTTTACCACCGATGGAAAGAATTTTGAAATACAAACTTCTAAATAAATACAAAAACTTGACTCGAGTCTCTAAAAGTATTATATTAAATTCTCAAACAAATTTGTTCTTTTTATTTACTTTTAAAATATTTTAACTATGAGTAAAAGTTTGCATCTTAACAAGATAGAAACTATTAAATTTTTGTTAAGTTTTTATGATGATTTCGTAAGACTTGATGATGTTTCAGTTTTTAATGAACTGATAGATTGTTTATTATCAAACAGGTCTAAAAAAGAAGGAGATCTAATTTGGATAATAGAACATTCAAAGGTTTTGATTTCTGTAAAACAAAAAGCTTTGATTAGTTTACTTCAGTACACAGAAAGTGTTGAAGGAAATAGGATTGAAACAGGAAAAGTGTTTATTGAAAAACTTTTGGAAAAATTAAAAAAAAATGATCCTGAAAACATTGATACGCAATTAATAGATGCCTGTGAAAATGTTTTAGGATTAAGGAGTATTTAATTAAATTATTTTAAAGTAAAAAGCCTATCAAGAAATTGATAGACTTTTTAACTTTTATATATTATTGAACTTTAACTTCTAAGTGTACTCCTCTTTTTATGCAACTTGTACAGATTTTAACTCTAGGACCATTAGGAATACGTGCCCATTGTAGATTTGGGTATTTTCTTCTTTTTCCGCAAGGATTAAATTTTGTAGCACGAACACTGTTAGAGTATTTTCCTACAACAAGAGTTCCTTTTAGACATGATGGGCAGATATTTGACATAAATTTAGTTTCTTAAATCGATTTAAGAATATTATCACATTTTCTCTTTTTTTACAAGTTATTAGTAAATATGTTTGAGATTGGTATCTATTTTAGTATAATAATTGAAAAATAAACAAATTTTATGATTACAGTTATATTTTGTGCGATAATCCTCTTTTATTCTATAGTTTTCCATGAAATTGCTCACGGATATGCAGCTTATAGAAATGGTGATATGACAGCTTTTAATGCTGGACGTTTAACTCTTAATCCCATTAAACATCTGGATTTTCTTGGGTCTATTATCGTTCCTATCATATCGTATAAAGTTTTTGGATTTGCTTTTGGTTGGGCTAAGCCGGTGCCTTATAATCCTAATAATTTAAAAGATAAAAAGTATGGAGAGTTACAAGTTGCTTCTGCTGGAGTCATTACAAATTTCTTTATAGCGTTTGTATCTGTGGTTATTTTTTATATTATTAAACATTATTATTTTGTCAGTCCTGATTTAAAAGACATTTTAATGTTTATTTCAACTGTTAATATATTCTTAGGACTTTTTAATCTTCTACCATTTCCTCCCGCTGATGGATTTTCTATTTTTTCAGAACTTACTTCATTAAGTAGAAATTTATTTTTAAGTATTAGAAATTTATTTTCTAATAAAAAGATTTATAAACCAGAATATAAAGGTGATAATTCTAATATCAGAAATTGGTCTTTTTATATAAAATCTTTATTTTCTAATCCTTTTATGATGATTGGAATTATCTTTGTAGCAGTACAGGTATTTGCTTTATTAGTTCCTTATATTTTGTCTTTTATTAATTTCTTATTTTCTTTTTAAAGATTTGACGAGTTATCCACATTTGTCTTTTAGTTTTACTTGTCTTTTAAATTATTGTCCTTTATAATATTGGTATATAAGCAAGGGTCGCTAACTACGGTTAGCGACTTTTGTTTTTACATATTTTATAAATATGAACAATAAAATATTAAAACCAATATCAATAATAACCTTATTATTTTCTTTATCTACGTATGTAGTATTTGCTGCTTCGTCTACAACCACTGTCCCAGTATGGGATAATTTATCTATACATGTTTTTTGTGGATTCAATTCTTTTTTTAATTTAAAAAATAAATGTGATAGTCAAAATGTTATTAGTAAAATTGTACAACAAACAAATATTAATAATAATATTAATATTAAAAATACTAATGCTACTACAACTCAGATAAATAATCAGGCTGCTGTATTTTCTCCTTCTAATAATAGTAGCTATATTCCTTTTAATACAACCAATGTGGTCTATGTTCAAGGTCTAGCTGGCCCACAAGGACCTGCAGGAAAGGATGGGGTGAATGGGAAGGACGGAGTATCAAGTAGTGTTGGATTTAATTCTTATCCAGTACAAGGGCCAACAGGACCAGCTGGACTAGCAGGAAAAGATGGGGGAAACTTTATATTTTCTTCAGCCACAACATCAACATCAACATTATATTTATTTTATAGTCCATTAACAAATTCTACATCAACAGTAGTCGTGCCAGATCAAAGTTCAAATAATTCTTCAGGACTCATTGGTCAGACATCAGGAATAATTTCTAATCCAGCTCCTGGTACTACAACTGAGACATGGCTTGGACAGGGAGCGGGAGGGAATAGTGCATCAACTGATCATACTATATTTATTGGTAATAGTGCTGGGGATGGGGCAATAGGATCAGACTGGTCAAATTTTATTGGATATTCTGCGGGAAAAAATGCAAAAAACTCTAATGGCTCAATTTTTGTTGGATATTCTGCAGGACAAGATGCATTATCTGCTGGAAGTTCCAATTTTATTGGAAACAGTGCTGGTAATGGTGCAAACTTTTCATCTGCTTCAAATTTTATAGGTGTTTTTGCTGGATATAGTGCAATATCTTCTAGTAATTCAAATTTCTTTGGCCAGAATGCTGGTGCATATGTAGTTAATGATAACGATTCAAATTTCTTCGGAGCAGATTCTGGAGAATCTAACAATGCTGATCATTCAAATTTTTTTGGGGAAGAGTCTGGTAGCTTGGCTGATAATTCTTCTAATTCAAATTTTTTTGGTACAAAATCTGGAAATGGAGCATACAATTCTTTTTCATCAAACTTTATTGGTAATAAAGCTGGTGGCTATGGTGATAATAAGTTAGATGATACAGCTCATGATTCTCCTTATTCAAATTTCATCGGTTATAGTGCTGGAGTATCTGCATCATATTCTCCTTATTCCAATTTTATCGGAAGCGAGTCTGGATATTATTCTTCAAATTCTCATTATTCAAATTTTATTGGTACTAGTGCTGGTGGTGGAGATATGAATTATGGTTTTTCAACCGACGTAAACAAATCTAATTTCCTTGGTTATCAAGCAGGATATGCTGCAGCATCTGCTACTGATGCAAATTTTATCGGAGATGGTGCAGGATATGGAACATATAATGCTAGTAATGCTATATTTATTGGATATCATTCTGGATATGAAGATAATGTAGATAATTTTACAACACCAGGAACATCAATTTTAATTGGTGATAATACAAACACAGGAGGGTATTCAAACTCTATTGCTATAGGAGCTGGAGCTGTAAATACAGCATCAAATCAATTTATGATTGGTTCTAATTCTGGAACTTTATATGACATTGTTAATCCTGCCTATATTAATTCAAGAAATGATTCTGTCGTAACACCTCCTCTTAATTTTATTTATACTGATTCAGATGGTAAATTTTTGTCAGCACCATTGAGTTCTTTAACAGGATCTGGAGGTAGTAGTCCTTCTTTAATTGGCCAAACATCAGGGATAGTTTCTAATTCAAATCCTGGAAATACTAGTGAAACATGGCTAGGAAAGGGTGCTGGTAACTCAGGTGGATCAACAGATAATACTGTATTTATTGGAATAAATGCTGGAGAAGGAACAGGTAATTCCTTCTATTCAAATTTTATCGGTGTTGGTGCAGGGAAAAATGCTTCAAGTTCTCCTTTTTCAAATTTTATTGGATACGGAGCTGGAGAAAATTCATCAATTCCATCTGATATGTACATTTTGACTGCTACAGCTAGATCAAATTTTATAGGAGCAAGTGCAGGAAGTGGTGCTTTAGAGTCGCCAGATTCAAATTTTATAGGTTCAGATGCTGGATTGGGTGCGCCAAATTCAGCTTCTTCCAATTTCATAGGAAAAGGTGCTGGTATGCTTGCTTCAAGTTCTCCTTTTTCAAATTTTATAGGTTCATCTGCTGGAAATGGAGCAACTAATTCTTCTTATTCAAATTTTTTAGGATATAATTCTGGTAGTGGAGATTATAATAATGGTTATTCAGCTAGAATAGATAATTCAAATTTTTTAGGTTCCTATGCTGGTTATATTGCGAATAATATAACAAATTCTTCTTTTATCGGTTCAAATGCTGGAGCGTCTGATTCTATAAATGGATATCATACTAATGATATATCCTCTTCGACATATATTGGTGCATATGCTGGATATGAAAGCGATTCTAATAAGAATGATAATTTTTTAGGAACTTATGCCGGTTCTGCAGCAGAAGGTGTTTTTGACTCTAACTTTTTTGGTACAAATGCTGGTGGAGGAAGTAAAAATAATGATTATGCTCAATTTGTATCTTCTTCAACATTTATAGGTTCATATGCCGGATATTCTGCTATAAATGTTTTTGATTCTAACTTTTTTGGATCAAAAGCTGGTTTTTATAGTCAAGATATACATAAAAGTAATATCCTTGGTGAAGAGGCAGGATTTTATATGTATACAAGTTTAAGTAACAATATATTCGGTTATAAAGCTGGAAATAGTTCAGAAAAAATAGAATATTCAAATTTTTTTGGAGAAAGAGCGGGAGAAGGTGCCTACAACTTAGATAATATAAATAGTATGGGACAACTAGCAGGTGCTTATAGTACCACATCTAGTGAGAGTAATTTTTTTGGTGATGGTGCTGGAAGTTATAGTTCTAATATAAAAGAATCAAATATGTTTGGTGTAGGATCAGGTAGTTACTCTTCTAATGTTAAGGATGTAAATTTTTTTGGATATAGTGCTGGAGCATTAACTTCTTCTATTTTAGAATCAAATTTCATAGGAATTAGTGCGGGTGTTAATGCTTCAAATTTATCTGAATCAAATTTCATAGGAACTATTGCAGGACAAAATGCGTCACATGTAGATAGTTCTAATTTTATAGGAGATTCTGCTGGATATAATGCAACAGATGCATCTAGTTCAAATTTTATTGGTACAAATGCCGGATATGGTCTTTCCAATTCTTCTTATTCTAATTTGTTTGGATATAATGCTGGATCGACTATGTCTGCGTATTATAATGGAAGTTTTCGTTTTTGGAATCATATTGGTTCAAATGATATTATTATTGGAACTAATATAACATTACCAAATGATACTTCTAACGCTATAAATATTGGGGGGATTTTGTTTGGGGTAGGAACGAATAGTTATTCTGCAAACACTATTCCTTTAAATAAAGAGGTTCCAAATGGTAAGATAGGAATAGGTGTTGTGACTCCAAACTATACTCTTGATGTTGCAAATGGTTTAGGTAATTCTGATACTGTGGTTGCTAATTTTAGTAATTCGATTGATGGTACTAATTGTACTATAGATCCTTCAAATCTGACCGGTGGATCTGCTTGTTCATCGGATATTAATCTAAAGAAGAATATCACAACCATACAAGACAATACCCCATTCATTCTATCTACTATTAATTTAGTAAGTACAGACACGTTAAGTAAAATAGTTTCTTTAGATGCTGTAATGTATAATTGGAAAACAGAAGATGATTCACATTCTAAACATGCTGGATTTATTGCACAACAGGTAGAACAAATTTTCCCAAATTTAGTTATGACAGATCCAAAAACAGGCTTAAAATCTTTAGCTTATTCTGGTTTTGCTCCATATTTGGCACTTTCTATAAAAGAGCTAAACACAAAAATCTCAGACCTCCCATTCGCATCTGTTGGATCATCTACTTTAATAAATAATACTATTAAATCCTCATTCAATGATCTATCTTTATTCATTGCATCTTCTACAGATCAAACAATAATAACTAACACTCTAACCAATCTTCATGACATGTTCTCTACATCATCATTATCATCTATTAAGGCTCTTACTAATTCTCTAACATTATCTAATTATGATCTTAATTTAAATGGTAATGGTCTAGTAAATGTTAAAGCTATTCAAGGTATTAATGGTAACTGGAGTATTAATGAGAAGGGGGAGGTGGAGGCAAAATTAATAACCTCAGATAAAGTGGTTACAAAGGAGATTTGTGTAGGTACAAGATGTGTCTCTGAAGAAGAATTTAATAATTTATTGGATAGAAATAATATTTCTGGCTCAAACAATATTATTGTCTCTGATAATAATTCTTCTAACTCCTCATCTTCTAATAATAACAATTCCTCTTCAACCCCTTCTGACCCATTTGCAACTTCAACTATTTCAGATTCAACCTCAACAACTCCTATAATAGACAATTCTTCTACAACAGCAACATCAAATATTCAATAAAAGTTATCCACATTAATTATTTATTTTATTATTGTCTTTTATGTGTATGTCCTTTATAATATATACATATAAGCAAGGGTCGCTAACTTACGTTAGCGACTTTTGTTTTTTGTCGTATATGAATAAAATCAAAACGAAAATAATATCAATAATAATAGTATTATCTTTATCCGTATCAATATCATCGGCTTCTATTGTTAATGCTTCATCATCAGTTTTTTCTTGGAATGATTTTTCTGTAAAAGTATATTGTGGATTTACAAATATTTTTGGAATTAATAATAAATGTATTAATAATACTAAAACCTCTTCAACAGTTCCTAGGGCTTTAGCAGAACAAATTAAAACTTTGCAGACACAAATAAATGATAATAAAAATATTTCTAAAAATAAAAATTCTTCTATATCTAAAAATACTCTAGCTATTAATAATTTTTCTGGTCAGAAAATTGTTTATGTTGAAGTTCCTGAAACGAATGAAGAACAAAATTCTTATAATAATACTTCAAACTTTTCTAATCCTATTTTAAATTCACAAAATATTAGTAATGTTACTTTTTCTGCTGCAACAAATAATGTTTCTAATTATGTCCCAGTGACAGGACCTCAAGGTATATCAGGAAAGGACGGTACATACATCTCTATAATCACACAAGGACCAACATCAACAACTTATTTTATATTTGATCCAAATACAAATTCTACTTCAACAATGATCATTGCTAATAGTGATACTCTTTTTGCAAATAATTTAAATACAACAAATGCGACAGTTACTAATTTGATCACTACAAACTCTACATCATCTTCTATATTCTCAAATGTATTAAACGCTGTAACATCAGTATTTACAAACTTATTTGCTACAAATGCTACTGTTACTAATTTATCTACAACAAATTCTTCATCATCAAATCTATTCTCTAATAATGCTAATGTAATTAATTTAAATGTTACTAACGCTTCAGAAACAAATGTTACTACAGCAAATTTGAATGTTGTTAACGCTACCGCTACTAATTTGATCACTACAAACTCTACATCATCTTCTATATTCTCAAATGTATTA
>JBAXSC010000003.1:0-88440 GCA_037130925.1 Candidatus Nomurabacteria bacterium | reverse complement strand
CTATCTCATCTTCTCTAAAGTCAACGGACCAACATTCCCAATAGCAGGACTAATCTTATTCGCCTTTTGGAATTTGATTACTGCTGCTTTAGTAGCAGGACCGAAAGAGTTAGTTTCTTTTCCTAGAGATCCAGAACCTTTCTTAGATATTAGATATCCATGAGTATTTAAATATACTTGTAGAGATTTAACGTCTTTACCTACAGAGTTTAGTTTTAGAGTTCTTGTAATGTTTAAAGTAGTGTTACTTGTATCATTATTAGATGATGAAGATATTGTAATAGTAGAAGAAGATACAGTAGGAGTAGAAGATGCTGTAGTTGTAGCATAAGTGATAACTGGAGTAGAAGTACTTGCAGGAACAATTATAGCTGAAATCATTCCTCCACCTCCTCCACCAGAAGATACTACTACTGGTGCTGCAATTGTAATACCTGTACTTATGATTGGATTACCAGGAGAGATACCTGTAAGAGCTACTGGTATTACTTGGAAAGTTAGAGTATGACCTTGATCTGCTGTAACTACTGTATATGTTAGATGTGTAGCTCCTGGGATAGCTACTCCATCTCTTAACCATTGATAGAGAGAGACACCTTCTGGGTCTCCTTCTGGATCGTAGTATGTGTAGTGACCGGTTAATGTATCACCTACTGTTTGTGCTTGTGCATGGTGAGTGTAAGCAAAAGTTATTATCATTGTGAAGATGAAGAGTATTGAGATTATTTTTTTCATGGGAATTGTTTTTATTTTATTTTTATTGTCCTTCTGATACTGTTACTGAGCGAGCTTGAGGGAGAGCGTTGTAGTAGGTGTATATGTTTACTCCGCCAGAACCAGAACCTCCAGCAAAAATATGTTCGCCAGTATAATTATTAAATGCAGTATTCCAAGATAACGAAGGAGCACCAGCTTGCTTAATCCAATCCACTCCACCATTTATTGATGTGTAAATAAAACCACTCTGAACTGTAGCAACCAATTTCATACCATCAGCAGAAGATGATATAGAATGCCAACCGTTATATGAACCAGAATTTGTTTGTGATACCCATGTATTACCAGAATCAGTTGAAGTGTAAATATATGAACCTGCAGCCAAAGCAGCTAATTTTGTACCATCAGCAGATGAAGTTATTGATTGCCACTGATTTGATCCCGGACTTGTTTGTGCTGTCCACGTTGTGCCAGAGTCTGATGAGGTATAAATATAACCTCCAGCAGCTGCTGATGCTAATTTTGTACCATCAGCAGAAGAAGTTACTGAATACCAACCATGTAATCCAGCCCCTGTTTGTTGTGTCCAAGTTACACCACCATCAGCAGATGTCCAAATATTTCCTCCTGACCAATATCCTATATATGGACCTGTTTCTACTGCTACTAATTTTGCTCCATCAGCAGAAGAAGTGATAGATGTCCAATATTTTTGTGGAGCACTAGTCTGTACCCAAGTAGCACCTGAACTTGTAGAAGTATATATATATCCACCATTAACAACTGCAGCTAATTTAGCACCATCAGATGATGAAGTAACAGATTTCCATTGTTGAGATCCTACACTTGTACTTGTTGCCCAAGTTACACCAGAATCTGAAGAAGTAAAAATATATGCGGCAGGATAACTACTATCAGCAGCAACTAGCTTAGTACCTGAAGCATCAGATGCAATTGACACCCACTGGTGTAATCCCGACCCTGTCTGTTGTATCCATGGTTGATATGTCAATAATATTGTATTATCAGGACCATATCCAGTACCAGAAGAATTTGTAGCATAAGCGCGATAGTGATAAATAGTATTATCAGTAAGAGATGTCGCTGTTGCTGTAAAAGTTCCAGAATTAAATGAACCAGTTTCTACAGTTGTTGAACCATATGAAGTTGTTAAACCATATTGAAATCCTCTAGTTGTATTATCTGTATTAGAAAACCCAGAGAATAACAAAGTAGATCCGTTTATTATAGATGGAGAATTATTTATTACAACAGGAGTGTTTAATGGACCGTAAGTATAAATATATCCAGTACCTAAATTATTACTATTTTGAGACACTGCTACTAATTTTGTACCATCTGCAGATAAAGCAATAGAATACCAAATATTTAATACCGCACTCGTATCTGTAGCCCAAGTATTTCCTGAATCAGAAGATAAATAAATATGTCCAGGATTTGGATATGAAGAATAATCTTCTGCCGCAGCTAAATGTATTCCGTCAGATGAGGAAGTTATTGATTGCCATCTATGCTTTCCTGGTCCTGTTTGTTGAGTCCAGGTTACACCAGAACTTGTAGAAGTATATAAATATCCACCATTATCTCCAGCAAAAAGTTTTGTACCATCAGCAGAAGAAGCTACAGATTCCCAATAATGTTGTCCTGATCCTGTTTGTTGAGTCCAGGTTACACCGCTATCTGAAGAAGTATAAACATAATCTCCGATACCTCCTTCATTATATACTGCTACTAATTTTGTACCTGAAACATCAGATGCGACAGATGACCACATATGAGAACCAGAACTTGTCTGTTGTACCCAAGTTATACCTGAACTTGTAGAAGTATATATATATCCTCTACTATTATTAGAAGTGTCTGCTGCTATCAATTTTGTACCATCAGCAGAAGAAGCCATAGTTCTAAAATCATGCTGACCAGCAGAAGTTTGTTGTGTCCAAGTAACACCTGAATCATTAGAAGTATATACATATCCATTAAATGTACTAGCCACTAAATGGGTACCATCAGACGATGACACGACTGTATTCCAATTATAAGAACCAGCGCTTGTTCTTTGTATCCAGGTTAAACCAGAATCAGAAGATGTGTAAATATAATCACTATTATTTACAACAGCTACCAACTTTGTACCATCAGCAGAAGAAGCAATTGCTGACCAATTTCTTGACCCTGCCCCTACCTGCGCTGTCCATCCATTCGAAGCATAAGCATGACCAGACATTACAGAAAATAATGAAATAAACATTATTGCTGTAGCTATAAAAACATTTGATAAAATAAACTTTTTCATAAAAATAAGATTTGATTAATTAATAAAATAAATAACATAAATCCCCACTTAGTATTTATTAATATAATTATAACAATATATATATATATTAAATAATTTAAAAGTGGGGATAACTAATAATTAGCTATATATTACAGTAATTAAAAACACCCTAGGGATAGGGTGAATTTAGAGGTAAAATAAAATATTTTTGTATCCTATTATTATCTTGTGATAGTTTTTTGCAAACCAGCCTTTGCTGTTAAATCTTGCAATTCTTTCTGATATTTCTTCATAACTTCAAAAGACGCATACATTTCCGGCTTTCCCTGTTTTACTAATTCTTGTGTTTCTTTTGCTATCTTTTCAAAAAGTTCTGGATTTAGAGAAACTAAAGAATTAATCATTTCCTTTTGATCTTCAGGCAAATTACGAGTTGCGTATTTTGTGGCTTGTTTTGTAAAAAATTGTTTTATTCCCATATTTGTATTTTTAAATATTAATTATTTTATATCTGTAGAAGTAGAATTTATTTTATCTTCGAGAGCTTTTTCCATTGCAGGAACAGTTAATGAAATGTCAGACCACTCTACTCCATTAATAAATATAGTTGGAGTATGATCAAGTTGTAACTGTGTAGATTCTTTGAGACCTGCATTTACAGAATCTTTTGCGGCCTGACTATCACGATCAACTACAAATTTTGTCATATCAAGACCCATATCTTTTGCATATCCTTCAATTTTAATTTTTGCGTCAAGAGCCTCACCCCAATCATCTTGTTTTGCAAACAATTCATCATGCATTTCCCAGAATTTCCCTTGTTGCTTCGCCGCTTCTGCAGAATCTCCAGAAAGAAGAGCGTTCTGATGAATAGAGACTAAAGGAAAATATTTATATGTTAAAGATAAAGTAGATGATCCGTATTTATCATTTATATATTTAAATACTTCTGGAAAAATTGTAGAAAATCTTGCGCATGCAGGACATTGAAAATCGGCATATTCCACCAATTTAAGCTTTGCATTTGGATCACCCATTGTCTGTCTATTATCTGTGACTTTTTCAATAACAGCAGAATTTTTCTTTGTACTTTTATTTAAATAATAATTTAGACTAAATAAAACAAAAACGAGAGCCACTAAAGAAATAACAATAACTAATAAACCATTAGATTTTTTAGGAGACGAATTTCCGCGTGAATGCTGGATAACATTTGACATATTGTAATAATAATTTTTATATTTAAACGATTAATAATCTGATTATATCACGAAAGAATATTTTCTCTATTTTATCTATCTGGTGGAATTTCGTAATAATTAATTAGAAAATTAACCAAACTAAAAAAAGAATCCTTTAAAGTCTGAGAAGCATATTGAGCACCTTTAGGATAAGTCTGATAAAGGAAAATTATATATCTTGGCTTTGTAGCTGGAAAATATCCCATAAATGAGTGCAAATATCTGTCATCATAATATTTACCATTTTCAGGATTGACCATTTGTGCTGTACCAGTCTTTGCGGCAACTGTGTATTTTGGATTTTTCACATGCATAGCATCATCTACAACAATAGTTAGCATTTTTGAAATTCTCTCACTTGTAGATGCGTTTTGAAAAACTTTAACAGGATCATTTTGTGCCATAACTTTTGTATCACCATCATCATAAATAATACTTTTTACAATATGAGGTGTGACCAATTTTCCACCATTACCAAGAGTTGCAAGAGCGCGAATTGTCTGAATAGGAGTAACGGCTATACCTTGCCCAAATCCTGCTGTCACAGAATCAACTAAAACATTTGAGTCAAGATTTGCCACAAGACCATGGGCTTCATTTGGTAAATCGACTCCAGTATAATCACCGAGTCCATAGCCATGAAAATATTTTGATAAAGTTTCATTTCCCATTTTTTCAACTAAAAATGCAATACCAACATTTAAAGACTGAGAAAGTATTTGCTGAATTGGTGTATTTGGACCTCTGGCTTTTTTGTCATAGTTTGAAACTCTAAATCCATTTAGCATAAGACTTCCAGCATCATTATATGTTGTACTCTCATTAACATTATCAGAATCAAGTGCTGCCGCCATAGTTAATGGCTTAATTATAGATCCCATCTCATAAACTCCAGAAATCAAATCATTATTATAAAGTGAAATGTCAGAAACTTTTTTATAATTATTTGGATCAAAACCAGGCACTTCGTCCATTGCTACAATAGATCCATCATTTATATCCATAACTATCCCTCCCACTCTTTCAGATTGCCATTTTTCTTTTGCATCAGATAAAATTTTATGTAAATAAATTTCTGCATTCATATCTACGGTTAAATTTAAATCACCTTGCAGATTATTACTTAAAACAGTACTGACATCTATCTTATTTGAATCGGAATTAAAATCTGAAAATATATCAGCAAAAAAGTTTGAATTAGTAATAGGAGTTTTCATTAAGACATCATTATAATATTTCTCTATACCATAAAGACCTAGCCTATCTGTACTAGAAGCATCACTAGAATATCCCACAAACCCTAAAACTTTAGAGCCTGCCTCTTTTGTGAAATAAACACGACTCTTTTTTCTGTTTATAATTAATCCTCTAATTTTCAAACTAATCAATTCATTTGAAATGTCTTCATTCACATTTGTAGCCAAAGTTTCAAAAGAAGAAGTTTTTTTATTTATTTTACTTAAAAATGTGTTTTCATCAACCAAAATATTGTCTGTCGTACTAGCTGTAGTGGAAGAAATTACAGTTTCTGAAGAAAATTTTGAAAAAGCATTTGCTAATTTATTATAAATTTCTTTTTGTAAATCATTCTCAGTTTTATTTGAAGTGATTTTTGAAGATAAATCACTTGCTGCTGTTTTTGGATCTATATCAATATCGTATTCATTCGTCATCTGTACAGCTACAGCTGAAGAACCATCTTTATTAGCAAAATTTATCGCACCACGGTCAAAATTATCTCCTGTAGTATAAAAATATTGATCTTGTCCTTCTCTACGATAATCCTCTCCGTGTACAACCTGTAAATAAAAAAGTCTCACTCCAATCAATGCAAAAATGAAGAGTATTATAAATACAAAAATATTTATTCTTTTATTACTGATACTCATTATTTAATTATAATATATTATTGATTAGACTTTCCCTCATAAAGGAAAGATAAACTAGCCGCTGAATCTTTTCTTGAAATAAAACTATTATTACCCGCATCAACATATCCATTTGTCAAAGCAAAATCTTTTGTTAAATTTGTCACTGCAAAATTATATTTCTTTTCTATTTTTGCAATAGTAAAGTTAGTATTATTAATCTCAGCAAGAGATTCTTTTTTACTAATAATATTAAAAATTATAGAAATTACTAAAACTATATAAGTAATACTTAAAATAGCTAGTATAGCAAGCAGAGCATGCACAATATGCATTCTTAATGAAATTTTAGGACTTGTGGTAGAAAAATTCTTAAAGTTATGTAAAAATAACTTGTTACCAGTCAGTCTATCTTTATTTAATTGTGTTGCGCTGATTTGCATATTTTATTAAATTTTTTCTATAATTCTAAGTTTTGCACTTCTAGATCTCGGGTTTTCTCTTATTTCTTCTCTAGATGGCTCTAAAAAATCTTTTTTGTTTTCAAATTTTACCAACTTTAATTCTTCTTTATTATTTCTTGTTACATTTTTCACAATTCTATCTTCACCAGAATGGAAAGTTATAATACTTGCTCTACCTTTTTCTCTTAAAACTTTTGGTAAAGATTCTAATAAATCTTCTTCTGCTTTTAGTTCGTCATTCACAGTCATACGAAGAGCTTGAAAAGTTTTTGTAGCAAAATGAATTCTACTATTTTTATATTTTTCAGGAACAGCCTCTGAAATAACTTTTATTAAATCGAAAGTGGTATTTATATATTTCTTCTTTCTGTCTTCACAGATTTTTTTGGCTATTCTTCTCGCATACCTCTCATCTCCATAATAGAAAATTATATCAGCAAGATTTTCTTCATTCCAAATATTTACTATTTTTTCTGCTGTAAGAGCGTCTTCGTCAACATTATCTTTTAGAGTCATTAATAAAGGCTCATCTTTTTGAAAAGTAAATCCTCTACCAGAATCATCTATTTCTTGTGATGAGAGACCAAGATCAGCTAGAATAGCGTCAACTTTTTTGTCTTGTAGATTTTCCTTTAAAACATTTTCTAGATTTCTAAAATTATCATTTATATAAAAAATTTTTGGTAATTTTTCTTTTGATAAATTTTCTTCTAAAAATATTTTTGCTTCTTTCAAAGCAGAATTATCTAAATCAAAACAGAATAAAGTCCCATTTTTTCCTATAACTTTTGCAATCTCAAGTGAATGACCCGCTCTATTTGTAGTACAATCTACAGCAATATCGCCTTCTTTGAGATTCATTTCTCTAATACTTTCTTTTATTAAAACAGGAATATGCATACTTTTATAATATTCCTAGATCAGAGAGTTTAGTAGCTATAGAATCAGCATCTCTATTATTTGCATTAGAATATTTCTCCCACTCTTCTTCGCTCCATACTTCGATACGAGAATGCATGCCGACTAAGACAGCTTTCTTATTGATATCAGCAAAAGATTTTAGCTGATCAGTGATCAAAATTCTTCCCACGGAATCAAGATCTGTATCAAAAGCGTTTGAAAGCATAAAACGAGTAAAACTGCGAGCTTCTTTATTTGTAAAAGATAAAGATGATAAATTATCTGCTATTTTTTGCCATTCTTTTAAACTAAAAACAAAGAGCGACTTATCAAGACCACTTGTAATAACAACTTTTTTACCAAGAAGACTACGCCATTTTGCTGGAATAGAAATTCTTTTTTTGTCATCAAGTTGATGTATGTAATGGCCGATAAGCATAAAACTAAAGTTGGTTTGATATCTCCCACAATATCCCACCTGTACCCATTATATACCACTTAATTTTTTTGAGCAAGAAAAAACACCGTCTTCCTTGTGGAAAACAGTGTCTGAGATTTTAATTTTTAAATTTCTTTTAGTGTTAATTTAGATTCTTTTTGAATTTGCAATTTCTTTTCATTATTTTTATACCCAAAAGCTTGATCAAAACGAGATATATAAGAAAAATTTTCAGATATAAATATTTTATCTTTTTTAATAAAATTATGAGAATGAAAATGATAGCCACTTCCAGCCATAACATGAAATCTTTGAGCATATTCAAAAGAAAAAGATTCTTCTGTTAAATTAAATAGACAACTACATGGTAAAGATTTATCCTCATCCATATTATCACCTAAAATATAAGAATCTATTTTTTCATCTAAAATATAAATATGTCCACTAAATTTAGTATTATCTCCACTAAAATTTAACAAAACTCCTGCCACATTTATATCACCATTTAGACAAGTGTCAGGTTTACCAGGAAAAAATCCTTTAATAAACAATTTCTTCATTTAATATGATTTAAAATTAATAATGTACAATATCAATACCCATACTACAATATTTAATATTATAAGTCAATAAAATAAAACAGGCCCGAAGGCCTGTGGAAAAAAGAATTTAGATAATAATTATTAAAAAACCCATAAATTTGATTTTGTTTCTATAGGATCTAAATAAACTATAAACTTATTTTTTTTATCTTTAGTTTTAGAAAAACCTTGATAAATACCAGAAGCTTTGAAACATTTTGTTTCAATTTTAGTTTTATTAGAATTAGAAATATTTTTCTTATAAAAAGAAATCTTTTCAGATGTAAAATTTAAATTATAGACTATAAATGGAAATTTCTTACCATTTATATATTCTATTCCAAAAAATTCACCTTTTACAAAATCAAAAGATATAGAGATTTTTACAATAATTTCATTATCAAAATGATAACTTCCAAAAATAAAATAAAATTTACCTTTTTTATTCATTGTTTGAATTTATTATGTTTAAACTTTATATATAATACAATATTTTTATAAATTAATCAATAGTAAAAAACACCCCTTTCGAGGTGATTTTTTTAATATTAATTCTTCTTTTCTTTTACAAGCGGAAACATTATTGCTTCACGGAGCGGAAGTCCTGCCAAGAATGAAAATAGCCTGTCTCCAAATCCAAATCCACATGTTGGAGGCATTCCATGTTCGAGCATTTCTACGAATTCCCAATCAGGCATCATAGCCTCTTCATCTCCACCTTCGAGCATTTCTTTTTGTTTTTCAAAATTCTCTCTTTGTACAATAGGATTATTTAATTCTGAATATCCATTTCCTATTTCACTACCAGCAAGTATTGGTTGAAATCTTTGCGCAGTCTTTCCATCTGGATTAGGCTTTGCCAAAGGCACAATTATCATTGGAGGATTCACAACAAAAGCTGGACCAGCAATATTCTTACGACAATATTTCCAAAGAGTATCTAGAAGTCTCTCTCTATTATTTCCATCATATTTAACTTTCAAATCTTCTAGCTTTAATTTTATTTCTTCATCTGTCGCTGTCCAAATATCAATGCTTGTTTGTTTTTTAATTTCTTCTGCATATTCTATTTCTGGCCATTCATCAGCAAGATCAAAAATAAATCCTTTCATTTCAAACTGTGTTTTACCAAAGACTTCTGTAGCTATTTTTCTATAAAGCTCTTTTACTAATTTCATTCCATCTTTATAATCTGCATATCCTAAATAGAATTCACAATTAGTAAATTCTTGAAGATGTTCTGGGGAAGATCCTTCATTTCTATATGCTCTACCAATTTCAAACGTTCCAGCATAGCCAGCAGACATGAGTCTCTTTTGCCAAAGCTCTCCAATACAAATCCTCATATATACATCTATATCATAATCGTTATGATGAGTTTTAAAAGGTCTCGCTTCCGCTCCACCTGTTGTTGACTCTATAGTTGGAGTTTCTACTTCGAGCATTCCTTTTTCATTCAAAAATTCACGGACAACTTTCCAGAATTGTGCTTTTTTATAAAATAATTCTCTCAAATCTTTATTAGTCAAAATATCAAGATATCTCAATCTTATTTTTAATTCTTCATTTTCGAGTCCATGATATTTATCCGGAAGTGGTAGAAGAGACTTTGTTAGAATTTTTATACTTTTAACTAATAAACTTTTTTGTCCTGTCTTACTTAAAAATTTATCTCCTTCAACTTCTACAAAGTCACCAATATCGAGATACTCATTATAAAAATCAAAAGCTTCAGCTGGAGATTCTGGATTTTTGATAATACATTGAACTTTAGATTTATCATTTTCACTTGCAGATCCATCAAAAAGATCAAAGAAAATTAAATTCCCTTGTCCACGTGAAGACATAATTCTTCCACCGAGAATATTTTTAGACTCTTCAGAATTATCAAAATCTTCTAAATAAGTTTTAATAGATTTATTTCTATCCGAATGAGCAGTAAACGGATCAAAACCATTATCTTTTAACTTTTGCAATTTCTTCAACCTTTCTTCTTTTAATTCTAAAATAGATGTCATAAATATTTGTGTAATTATAAATATTATAATTGATTTTTTGTAAAAATGAAAGAAGAAATCCAAACTTGACTTTATATTCCTTTTTATGTAGTATTTCAAATGGAATGTTATTTTAAATTATATTTTTAAACAAAAAAAATTATTACTAATGGTTATTAAAAAACTTTCACTGGAACAACTTTGTGCAATTTTAAAAATCACAAATGATGAAAAAGAAATAAGCGATTTAAATTCTCTTATTTTTAAAAAAGCTAAAAAAGATCAATACACACTAAAAGAATTAACTTCTTTAATTCTTAGCGTTGGCCACTTCGATAAACCACAAAGAGCTTTTGGAGTAATAGAGACGATTTTTAAATTAAATTTAACAGAAGATCTCTGTTTAAGAGAAAGTCTGAATAAAATTTTTAAAGAGTCAAAAAACCAAAGAATCATAGAAAAAACTATGGAAGAGTTGGCGAAGTATAAACCAAAGCATCCTAATTTTGGAAAAATAGCTTTTTTCCAAGCTATTGCAATAAAAAATAATGGCGATGGTGAAGAAACAAGTAATCAGGCTCACTGGGCAGCAGAAACAGCTTTAGTTCATCTTTGTAATCTGTATAAGATTCAAAATGAAAAAACTGATGATAAGGTTAAGGTTAGGAATTTTCTCCGTATTCATCATTATGGAATTTACGACAAAACAAGATATAAGGCCTGGATGTTTTGTATCGACAATAATCTTTTAATAAAAGCTAATTTTATGACAAAAGTAAACTATGCCGATAATTTCGGAATAGATATCGAAATTCCTGATGAATATTAAAATTTTCTAAAAGTTTAAAGATTGAATTAATCCCCTTCATTTTTTGGAGGGGATAATTTTTTAAAAAAACAAATTTGACAAGTATATTTATTTTGTGTATATTATAAACAGAGCGATATTGTTCTAAAAAATAAATAGTTTTAATATGGAATTAAGACCTTGGAAATGGGGTAGTTCTAAAAAAAAGATAGATCTACCAGATACGGTTGAGCAAACCGTAGAACAAGCAAAACAGGAAAATCTGGAGAAGTATACTGAAAGTCTTCAATTTGTAAATGATTTTTTAAAACAAAAAATCTATAACAAAATAAAAGATGAGAAAAACTTTTCTTTTAAAATTGAGGACTTAAATTTAACTGTAGAAAGTAAAGAAAGATCAACCAAACAACAAAAAAGTAAAGAAAATTCCTACATGTTAAACGATTTTGCTGAATTAGCAATCGCAAATCCTGGACTCTTTAAAGAAGAGCTTGGAAAAGAAAAAATAACATTTGATATCAAAAAGCATTACGGACTTGCCGATATGCCTGATTATCAAACAGGATTTTTGGTTACTTTCAAAAGCATTTCTCCTGCTCCAGATCCTGCTACAACTTAGTTTTTCTTTTAGGAAAACTAAAAAAGGGTTTACAAAATATTTTGTAAACCCTTTTTTTTATTTTCTAATAATATTTACTAATTCAATTTTTCTACAATGTATGAAGTCTCACCTTTTGGAGTCATAAAAGTAACTTTATCTCCAGCCTTCTTTCCTAATAAAGCATTTCCAAGTGGTGATTCATTTGAAATCTTTCCATTTGGTAAATCAACTTCTTCTGATCCAACTATAGTAAAAGTATTTATCTCATTATTATCAACCCTTTTTACTACAACTCTTGACCCTACATAGATTCCATTTTCAGTATGATGAGAATTGGCAATTATGGCATTTTGTAAAATATTTTCCAACTCAGCAATTCTAGCTTCACAACGTGCTTGATCATCACGAGCTTGTGAATATTCTGCATTTTCTGCTAAATCTCCTAGAGATTTAGCCCATTCGATAGCACTAGCTATTTCTTTTCTTCTTACAGTTTTTAAATTTTCAAGCTCTTGTTCTAACTCTGCTTTTTTATCAGTAGTCAAATATTCTTTTACTTCTTTTGCCATAAATTTTTAAATATGTTTTTAATTAATATGTTAATGATAACATATTTATAGACATTTGTGAATTGAGTGTTTTTACTTTATATACTGCTCTTTATGTGCAGCGATATAATTCAAAACAGGCTGAACAGCTTGCACAGCACCAGAAGAATTACCAATTTTTCCATTTTCCATTATTACAGTAAACGCATACTTAGGATTATCATAAGGAAAATATCCTGTAATAAGAGAATTCACCCTTCCTTTTACCACCCCTATTTCCGCAGTACCAGATTTTGCTGCAATCTTAAGTGATGGAATTTCAAGCATTGGCTCTGTACCTCCAGGCATCACAACTTCTCTCATTCCTTCTTTTACGTATTTAAGGGCTGACTGATTTAAATTTAAATCAGTCATCGGCCAAACTTTATTATTATACTCATTCAAAACATCTGCCTCTGCAAAAGGATCACTCGAAGATGCCGATAAAAACACATGAGGTGTCACCATTTTTCCACCATTTGCAAGACAAGCCACATAACGTATCAACTCAACAGGAGTAACTTGAAATCCATACTGTCCAATAGATGTGTGATAAGTGTCTCCAAGAAACCAATCTCCATCAACAAAATTTATTCTCTTCCAATCTGGAGTTGGTATAACACCAACTACCTCTCCTGGAAGATCTATATTTGTAGTAGAAGCAAAACCAAAAAGTCTCGCATATGTGTCTATTCTCGCAATACCAAGACCTGTCTGATCCGCGTATCCGCCGCCAACTTGATAAAAATACTCGTCAGAAGATTCCGCTATAGCCCTCACCACATTTATATATCCGTGAGCTTTCCAATCTTTAAAAACAGTATCTGCTCCACCGTATCTATTTTTAATAACTATTTTTCCTGTAGATAAAATATTTTTTTCTGGAGAAATAACTTTTTCATTTAATGCAGCATAAGCCATGAAAGGCTTTACTACCGATCCTGGAGTAAATAATCCTTTTACCGGTCTATTTAAAAATGGAGTACGTTTATCTTTCAAAGACGCTACTATTTTTTGATTATCAAGAGTACCTGTCGCATTTGTCATTAAATTATTATCATATTGTGGAAATGTAGTAATAGCTAAAATCTCGCCATTTGTGACATCCATTATTATTCCAGTTCCAGAAACATATTCACGAGTATTCACTACATCACGAATAGAATTAAAAAGGCTTTTTTGTAATTCTGCATCAATAGATAAATTTAGATTTGCCCCAGAAACTGGTTTTACAATAATATTTTCTGATTCTACAGAAGCTTTAACATCTTTTTCTGCAATTTTCTTACCATTAATACCTGTAAGTAATTTTTGATAAATTAACTCTACACCATCTTTTCCAATATAATCATCTTGCCAATAATTTTTAAGATTATCAGCTTTTGGGTATGAAATATATCCTAATAAATTTGAAAATCCAGGATCTGAAATATATTCTCTTTTAAAAATATAACTAGAGGAAGCGGATATATTACTAGCCAAAACTTTCCCATTACGATCAAATATTTCTCCCCTGTTCGCCAAAATAAGATCTGTATTATATCTATTATTATCAGCTTTTTCTTTATAAGTATCAAAATTTAAAACTTCCAAATTAAAAAGTCTTGCTGTAAATAAAATAAAAATAAATATTAAAAATATAAATGGCACTATCTCAGCAGATTTTGAAATAGGCCTATCTATAGAACCCTCCATTCTATCCATATCTAGTCCTGCTAAATTTGAAGAATCAAGGAATATGTCTTCAGGATCTATTTCTTTTCCTTTTTTCTTATTTATTTTTCTTAATATTCTTTTAAAATAATTTTTAACCATAATTATATATTATCTCAAATACGGCTTTAAAAATCTATAAATAATAAAAATAGAAAAATAAATTGTAGTTAATACTGGAAAATTGTTTGTAGAAAGTGAAATATCAAAAAAGACACAAAAAATAAAAAGAAAAACTAAAACTAGAATCAGAATAATCTTTAAATATTGTTGTTTAATAATTTTCATATGTATTATTTATGCATAATATAATAATCATCGTTTGTCCTTGTATTATAATATCCCCTAATAAAAATATTTTGGAAAAATGAAGCCTCTTGATTTTCAACTTTTACAACTTCACCAAGAGCTTTACTCTCATCACTGGATAAATAAATTATAGTGCCTGTTGCAACTTTTATATTATCAGGAAGTGAAGCTGTAAAATCACCACTACCATTTCCATAAATATCTATAATAATATTACTTCCACCGGAATCATTTTTAATTTTAAAATTAGGATTTGGATTAAAAACTGAAGAAGAGGAGAAAAAAGGAGAAGAGGAAGTACTTATAATTTCTTCAGACGAAGAACTTGTAGTTGACTGACTTTGGTCTATAGAAATAACATCATTACTCTTTTTGGCTTTTAAAACTGCTTCTAGTTTATTTTTATCTTTTGAATAAAGAGACAAAATAGAAGTATTAGAATTTATACTTTCTATTTGACCTAACAGTTGATTTGGATAAAGAAATACAATATCTCCTTTTTCTACACCATTTAAAAATCCTTTATTAAGTATCACGGTATCATATATAGAAGTAAAATCAGAAAATACTTTTTTAGCTAAAACAGGCCCATCTTTTGAAAGAGATTTATCAGAAACAACACTAGAAGTAAGTAAAGAATTATATTGGCTTTTTTGAATCTGACTTTTCAAATCTAAAATCTGATTTTCTAAATCTTTTTTTGAAACAAAATAGTCTTTTATACCAACAAAAAATCCAGTAAAAGCATTAGAGGAATTATTAACAGAAGATAAAAATGAATTTGGCATATTCATTTGATTTTCTTCTTTTGATCCACTGTCATTAAAACTAGATTTTATAGCTGGAAAAAAAATTAAAAAAATTAAAAAAAGTCCTATAAAAATAAAATTTACTTTAAAATAATCGATTTTCATAATAAATTTATTTTACAAAAGATACATCTTTAGGATTTTTAATTATTAATTCATCAAATTTTTCTATATTATGTAAAGCAATACCACAACCAATTGCGACGTCTATTAATGCATTTGGAGAAACTATAGTTTTAACTTTTAATTGAATTTCTAAAAGTTTATCTATATTTTTTATCATAGCCCCTCCTCCCGTTAATACAATTCCATCACGCAGAATATCACCCAGAACTTCTGGTGGAGATACCTCCAGTAATTCTTTTGTTGCTTCAACGATGGCTACCACACTCGGATACATAGCTTCACGGATATCGACATCACTGATAGATATTTCTTTTGGAAGACCAGACACAAGATCTCGTCCTTTAACGGACATTTCATGATTATCCCTCTCATTATCAGGAAGAGCGCTACCAATTTCAATTTTTATTTCTTCTGCTGTTTTTTCACCAATTAAAACTTTATAGTGAGTCTTTATAAATGCAACAATATCAGAATTCATTTTATCTCCAGCTATTTTTAAAGATTTTCTTCTTACAATTCCAGATAAAGAAAGAATAGCAATATCAGTAGTACCTCCTCCAATATCTACAATCATTGATCCTGTAGGAGTATGAACTGATAATCCCATTCCAATAGCCGCAGCAGCTGGCTCTTCAATAATAAATACTTCTCTTGCTCCAGCAGCAATAGCCGCATCTTCTACAGCTCTAATTTCAACGTCTGTGATACCAATTGGAATACCGATCACAACCCTGGGACCAAAGAATTTTTTATTAATACTATTTGCTTTGTTTATGAGATAAGACAAGAATTCTTCTGTAACTTCATAATCAGAGATGACACCATCAATAATAGGACGAACAACATTAATATGCTCAGGCGTTCTACCCATCATATTTTTAGCCTCTGTACCGAGAGCTACAATTTTATTAGTTTTATTATTGATAGCCACAACAGATGGCTCATTTATCACAATACCCATTCCAGCAAGAGAAACAAGAGTGTTTGTAGTGCCGAGATCAATACCGATATCGTTAGAAAATCTTCTTAATAAATTTTTAAGCATTGATATATATTATCACGAAACACACCTATTAACAAAATCAAAAAAGCCTTATTTTTCCTTAAATCTTTTAATTTACAATCAAAGTTTGTCTAATTTTATCGAATTTGTTTATTAAATCTGACTCATTAAATTCTTTTACAGACCCAGCTGGATAATTTTCAAAAACACTATAATGTATAAAATATCTCACTGCTATACATTTATTTTTTTCTAAAACAGAATAAACAACTTCATCATATCTATTTCCTGCTCCAGCATCAGATGAAGATGCGACAGAATATTTTAATCCATTCTTTTCTAAAATATTTTCTTTTATAGAAATCTGTTGATCTAAAAAGTTTTTCGCTGAACAAGTTTTTAAATTTGGAATATTTTCAATACTTAAATAAGTATCCTGCCCAAGATTCGTACCTGTTACCATAGATAATGGAATAGTAAATTTTGTCCCTGATATTTCTTTTCCTGGACCGAGAGCTTGATAAGAATAATTTTCATCTATTTTATAATCTTTTGGTACTAAAACAGAAAATCCAATTTTCTCATCTTTAAATAAATTTGAATTCTGATCTACAGGATTTTTAATCACAGTATTATTTTCATTATTTACAATTTGCTGTGTATTTTTATTAAAATAAATAAAAACAGAAATACAAAAAACTAATACTAAAACCAGTAAAACAATCTCACGGATATATTTTTTCATATATTTATTATAGCCCAATTTTAAAACATTACTATATAGATTTCAATTTAAATAAAATTGTTTTTACAACCTTTTCTCCAATTTCATTTTTAGAAATAATTCTCATACTTATTTTATCGATAGATACATTTTTATTCCAAACAATTTCTTTCAATATAGAAGAAGTATCTTCAATATCATTAAGCTCTACTAAAGTCATGTGAGGTGTAAATTCTTCTTTACAAAAAGGGTATCCATACATTTTTACTAAAAATAATTCTTTCTCTGAATAAGATTCTGTTTTTTCTGTATATTCACTTTGAAGCAAACCTTCTCTTAAAGGATTTAACATTTCAATAATTTTATTTTGTAAATTTTCAATTATCTCAGTTTTATGAAAGACAATAGAAATAAATCTTGATTTGGAATTTATATATTCAGGAACTAATTCAATATTCGAAAAAGATTTTGAAATATCTTCTATAATATTTTCAATTAAAAGTCTATTATGAGACGGAAAATTAGCATTATATAGAGAAATATGAGCGTATTCTTTATTAGAATCTGGTTTGTTTATTGAAAACTTTTCACTTAAATCTTCATTAATTTTTAAAACCAAATTCTCTATTTTCTCTTCAGGAATCAATGTAATTGATATAAATACTTTTTCATTTTCCATAATTTTATTTTATCAAAGTTCCTTGATGGAAAAATATTTTCCACGATTCCCCTTCTTTTCTCCAAAGTGAAGTCCTAAGAGAAGAAAAACTTTCTGTATCATTTACAACTTTTTCTGTCTTAAAATTTGTCATAATTATGTCTTCTGATAATATTTTAATTTCAAAATCACTCACAGTATATTCAGTCTTATTTATATCTGATGGTAATCTTTCTAAAACATCTTGCTTATTATAAATTAATCCAGAGCTTCCAAATTCTTTAAAATCATCTACTAATAAATTATTAAGTATTTCAGTAGAACTTCTCACTTCTGGATTTAAAAGTGATATTTCTAATTCGTAAATTGTATTATTTATCTCATTCATAATAATAATTTTAACACAAGATAAAATAAAAAAGCAGATTTAAAAAAATCTGCTTTTTAAAGATTATTAATTACTTAAATAATCTTTATTGGATAATAAATCGATTACCATCGACATATCCTTTAATGCCTTTTATGTGCAAGGTCTGAGAAAACTGATGCAAAGTTCCTTTTACCTCAGAAGTTGGCCGAGATACAGCCGCAACCCATCGAGGATTATCAAAACCATTCAAATATTGGTCAAAAAAGTCAGCACTACTATAAATCATAGCCTTTTGTCCTGTTTTCTTTTCAACAACATTTAAAAATCTTTTTAATTCAACGATAGATGACTTCACTTCTGATACAGTCGGATGTGTTACATACTTAATTTCTTTTGATTTTTTAATCATATGAATGATATGACCCTTTTTTCCTTTTTTAGTTATTTTTTTATTTACAGTTACATATTCTTTTTCAATATGCTTCTTAAATATTTCAATATCTACAATCGGAGGAAAATCTGATTTAACAATAGTAGAGAGGATGTTCAAATAGTTTGTAGCTTGAATAACTCCGTCTTCTTTTAAATCAAAAAAATGATAAGCACCAACTTGCATGTCAGCCTTACGAGCACCGTTAAAATTAAACATAGAAACGATGTCGTTCCTATTTTTACCCATTGTTAATCTCGTAAGGACGAAAGTAACTTTATAAATCGGATCTTGTTTAACAATATCAAAGTCGATTACCCCATGACCATCATGGATATCTATTCCGATTTGTTCACGAGAATCCATTTTAATAGCTAACTTTTTTTCTTCCTTCTTTTCATTATTGCAAGAAAAGAAAAAGAAAACTGAAATCAAAATTAAAATTATTTTTCTCACTTTTATTTGTGTTCAGCCGGATTTCTCCACCTGTCCCCGAGTTTTTATGTTAATTAATTACAAAGTGCTTTTTATTTAAGCTATATATATCATAGCATAATCTAAATATGTTGTCAAGTTAGATTTAAATAGAAATTATTATTAAAAAAAATAAGAATATACTAGTGATATAATAAATTTATTAAACTATTAAATATATGATATTAAATTTTATTGGACTATTTTTACTTTTTGCTGGATTTATTATCGGACTCGGTGCTGTGACTGTGATTGATCTTCATGGATTCTTGGGAAGAAAATCTAAATATTGGACTGAAGCGACTACACGAACACACAAAGTGACAAAACCTATGATTTGGGTTGGTATTTTTCTTGTGGTTATCGGTGAAAATATTTTCTTTAGAGATCATTCTTTCTCTGGAATATTAATGTATTTAACAATAATTTCTTTAGTACTTATAATAAACGGATTCTTCCTTTCATTTTCTGTGAGTCCATATATGCTCGAAAGAGAGAAAGAAGGAAAACAAGCGGAGCTTTTACCACAAAAATGGCAAAATAAAATAATGGTTAGTTTGATTTTTTCTGATCTCGGATGGTGGGGATCTCTCGCTATGATAGTTTGGTATTTGGTTTCGAGATAAATTTTATAAAATAAAAAATCTCATAATCAAATGAGATTTTTTATTTTTGCGGAGAATGTGAGATTCGAACTCACGGAACCGGTAAAGGTTCGGCGGTTTAGTAAACCGCTGATTTAAGCCACTCATCCAATTCTCCTTTTATTAAAAAACGTGGCGGAGACGAGAGGATTCGAACCTCCGAGGGCTTTGACACCCTGCCTCTTTAGCAAAGAGGTACGTTAGACCACTCTGACACGTCTCCATATATATTAAACTAAATTCTTAGAAAACATTATTTACCACGTCCCTAATGACAAATATTTTAACATAAAAAAAGATTTTTCTGAAATTCTAATATTTTTATTTATACACAAGTAAATGGTATAATGCCTAAATATAAATAATATAAATATGGTTAAAGAACTTGGAAAATTTTTAAAAGAAAAAGGTGTTATCGGTGCAGCAGTCGGTATTATTATAGGGTATGAATTTCAAGCTTTCGTAAAAGCAGTAGTTGGTGACATTGTCAGTCCTGTGATAAGTTATTTCTTTGGACAAAACGGAAATATACAAAATATGAGCTTTACTATGGAAAATACAAATATAACTTTCAGATATGGAGATTTGCTTTCTGAAACTATTAATTTCATTGCAATATTAATAGTTGTTTATTTTGTATTCATTAAATCCCCTATTAAGAGATTAGATGATAAAAATTAAGATAATTAAATAAAATAAAAAGCTCGTATTGCTACGAGCTTTTTATTTTTTATTAAGAATTATCAGCTAATGTTGCCACTTTTCCTGTATCTGTACTATCAATAGTATCCATGATTCCCATAACTTGGTCTTCATAACCTTTTATGACCGAACCATTATAATACCAAAGCTTAGTTTTAATACTTGGAGTTGAGTAATAACTTGATGTCTTTGAGTTCGCACCACCAAGATTCTTACCTACAGTTTCAATCGCATCATCGAAATTCGAGAATTTTATCTTTGCTGAACCCCATCCAAACGGATTATTGTTATAAGAGAATTTACCACCAGTAGACTCACGCATAGCGATAGCTGGCAAAAGATTATAAGGTAAACCATATTTCTCCGCAACAAGCACAAATTGCATTCCGTGTCCTGCTAATGGAGTTGATTTACTTTGGAAATAAGCATTGATTTTATCTGCCTTTTCCTGTCTGATAACATTCCCACTGTCTTGATCAGTCTTTGTCCCCTTTGATTCAATTACGTTATTAGAAGTACTTGAACTATCAGAGACGATATTTAACCCTAATGTCGACAAAGCAAGTATTGGGATAAATGCTGAGACGAGTAGAGTATTTTGTAGTTTATTTTTCATAACATTGCGGTTTAGCTCCGCCAACTGTCCATATCTGTATATATTCCGTATAGAAACGAAAAATGAGCTTAGCTGCTCATATGTGAATATGTTAGCAAATTCAAATCAAAAAGTCAAGTACCCTGCAATGCTTTTTTATAACTGTCAAATCGATATTATAACAAACCCTTATAAAATAAGAATATTTTGACTTTATTAAAAAATGTGCTAATATTAGAATATCTGAAAAAGGCAGATTTTAGGCCCTATCGTCTATCGGTCAGGACGTATCCTTCTCAAGGATAAAAGCAGAGTTCGATTCTCTGTAGGGTCACCATCAAATGGTATCACGAGAAGCATTGTTTTATAATAGTTTTTTAAATTCAAAATTCACGACCCTTCTAGGAGATAGAGCTGCTAGCCTTAATTAAATCAAAAAACTAAGTTTGTTATATCTGGTTATTTAACCTTTTTTCTTCAAAATCATTATTTTTGGATATAAATAAGAGTCAACACTTGTCACTAGTTTAAGCTCTACCTCTTTTACAATTTCCCATTTTGAAAAATCCATTACACTTTTGAATAGTTTATGTTCGCTAGTATATACACCTAATACTCCGTCTTGATTCAAAAATTTCATTGAATATTCTAAGAAAGATTTATAAAGATTTCCTAAATCTTCACTTTTAGAAATGACCATTCCAAATGGCAGATCAGCTACTATCACATCAAATTTACCGAGATCTGGTTGATTATAAATATTTTCTTCTTTTAAGTTAATTCTTTTTATAAGTCCTGCTTGATTAATATTTCTATATGAAAGAGATAAATGCTTTTTATTATTATCAAAACCGATCATATTTTCTAAATTATGATAAGCGAGTCCTGCTTCTATCAATAAAGTTCCACTTCCAGAAAAAGCATTCAAATAGGTCTTTTTATCTTTTAATTCACAATATTCATTTAAAGCAAAAGCAACTGTTGGATCCATTGCGCCAGCCATATTTCCAACTTTATAATTTCTAACAGAGATAGGTCTTTTTGAAATTTGTACAGAAACTTCCCATTCGTCTCCTATCTTCGCTATAGCTATTTTTAAATCAGCATCAACATTCTCAGTCATTTTATATTCTTGCTCTATATACCTAACAATACTTCTCACTTCTGGAGAAATAGATCCAGCACAAGATATTTTGAATTTAGAAAATTTATCCAGCTTTTTATTAAGTACTATATCAATCATATCTTTTAAGATTGATTTACGATTTGATAAATACAAAGGATTAAGATTTTTATTATCTATTACAAGGCTTATATAATTAACACTTCTTAATATTAATAATTTTTGAAAATTTACATCAAAAATAAGATAAACACATTCATCTTGCACGTCTAAAACCTGAAAATTAGTTTTCTCAGCAATTTCTTTCAAAACTATTTCTTTTAGACCTTTTATAAAGGAAAGTTTTATTTTATAAGTATCATTCATATTAATTATAGTTAAAAATCAATCTTTTTATTGACATTATTTGATTTTAATTTCTTTATATATAACACAAATCAAATATATTAGCAATTTTCCACAGATCCTATAATTGACTTTTATCTAAAAAAGTGCTATATTATGAATCGTTTTAATCTATTTTTTAAATTTTTAAACAAAGTTTTATGAGGTTTTCGAGAGTTCTTTTTGTTAGTATTTCAATGTCAGTATTTTTTAGTTCTTGTTATTCAAATACTACAAAAGTGGTATTAAGCAACGGCACAGTACTAGAAATGAAAAAGAAATACAAATCTGATTCTAGTTTTTTTGTCAGAAAAGAAAATGTGTATATTGAATTAGACGCTGATTCACTGCAGCCAAAATGTCTTAGACATGAAAATGAAGTAGTAAATGTACAAGGTATAAGTTATGTGAGACTTATCGGAATACCAAAGTATCCGGCAAGAGTCCTGCCTGCTACAGTATTAGCAGATAATTAATATCCAATTTTTTAACCAACTAAAAGCCGTCCAATTATGGGCGGCTGTTTTTTTATTAATTTTATTTTTATCTAATTAGTATTTATTTCCCTCATTAACACTTGGAAGACACAACAAGACTAAGAGCCAAATAGGTCCGACAATTGGAATTAAAACAATAAAGAACCACCAACCACTTTTATTTATGTCATGAAGTCTTCTAACAAATATAGCTAATTTTGGAATTAATACACCGATAGCATATATCAGATAAGGAATAGAAAAAAGACCATGAACCATAATAAGTAATAGGAGAGTTACAATAATCAATGCATCAAATAACATGAAATACCAAAACTCTTCCCTGTTAGCACGTCCTGTAAATTTGGAATAATTCTTAAAAGCGCTTATATAATGATTCATAAATTTTATTATTATGAATAAATTATATCATAAAGATTAAGTGGAAAATTAATTCTTTTGACTCCAAATATTATCTTGTCTGACTAAATCAACATTTGAATCATGATTTTCAGCGAGAATCATTTTTACAACCCTTTCCATTCTCGATCCTTGTGACCCTTTTATAAAAATTAAATTTCCACCAATTTCTTTTTCTGTTTTTCCTTTTTTATAATCTTCTTCTGTTTCTATTTCTAAAATTTTCAAGAGCTCTCTTCCTGCTTCAATACTATTATTCATAGGAAAAACATTTTCTCCAGACATTCCGTGTTTTATAGCAGAAGTCGCAATAATATTTGCCCTGATTCCGCTTGTGATCAATATATCGCAATTCCCTACCACTTTCTCCCCTATTTTTTCATGTTCAATTTTTGTAAAATCACCAAGCTCGAGCATATCTCCTAATACAAATATTTTCTTCTTTGAAACTTCTATTTTTTTAATAGTATCAATTCCGTGTACAACAGCTTTTGGAGAAGCGTTATAAGTGTCATCTATAATAATAGAATTATATATACCATCAAGAATTTTCATTCTTCCATTTGTTCTTTTTGAATTCTCAATATCTTTTACAGCTTTTTCTAAATCGATATTTAAAATTTCAGATATTAAAATTGAAGGCATTAAAGAATAAATTATTGCATCACCTAACACATTATGCATTTTAATATTAATAGTTTTTATTTCACTATTTTTAAGATTTAAATTAGCAGAAATACCGTCTAATTTTATAATACTGTTTTCATTTTTATGAGTATCAGTATTTATATCTTCCGCAAAAATGTCAGCTTCAGGATTTTTAATAGAAAATGATTTAAAATTAATATTTCTATTTTTTGATTCTTCTGCCATATTCTGACAATCTTTATCGTCAAGATTATAAATAAAAGTTCCCCTTTCTTTTAGATTATCAACCAAATATTTCTTTTCTCTTACTAGTCTATTTCTATCCCCACCAAAAAATTCAATATGTACTGGCACTTCAGCAAATCCTGTCACAATAGTTATGTCAGGCTTTATATATTTACAAACTTTTTTTATATCTCCAGGAGTATCTGCACCGACTTCTAAAACTAAATATTTAAAAACCATTTTATCAAACATTTTTACAAATCCTTGGAAAATTATTTTTATCCAGAGAATTGGATTATCCCAACCGCTTGGTAATTCTAAAATAGTAAGAGGAATACCAAAATCACTATTCATACTTTTCTTACTTGAAATTACTAAAGTCTCTCCATTATTATCAACTAAATTATCTTTTAAAGCACAGTAAATAAAATCTTTTGTAGAAGTTTTACCAAGATTGCCTGTGACGGCGATAATTGTTGGATTATTTTTTTTGAGTACAAATTTTGCTTGAAAAGTTATGATAGCTAAAACATTTTTTTTAAAAAAATCTTTCATATATTTAATTACAATTATAACATTTTAATTACATATTGCCTTTATAAAAATCATCTTTCATTTCTTCCCAATCATGATAGGTGTTTATTTTTCTAGCTTCATTTGATAATTTAAAATCATTTTTTGTAGAGTCAAAATCAAACCAATTTTTATTTCTTGGATCATAAATTTCTAACCAAGAATGTAAAACTTTTTTAGAATCAATTTTTCCATGAATAAATTTAACGGGAATATTAAATTTTCTAAAACATGTCCCATATATTTTGGTAGCAATGCCGCAAGAATACATACCTTCATTTAAAGCATTATTTAAACTTATAAATCTAGATACTGATAAAGACGTAATGTTTGTTTTTTTGTTTTTATAAATACTATCTAACTCTTTTTTTATATTTAAAATAATATATCTTAAATTTTTATCAGGAGAAATATCTTTTATGTTGTCCCAAAAATAATCTGGCAATTCTTCTCTTATTTCTAACCATTCTTTTAATTTTTGCTTTTCATCTTCTTTTATATTTAAATAATCAGAAAAATCTATCTCATCCAATTTTTCTTTTTTAATTTCTACAGGTCTTTCTAAAGACATAATTATTTTCTTAAATATTCATATTGACTACAATCACATTTTTTAACTTTTTTACCACTACCACAAGGACACATATCATTTCTACCTATTTTTTCTTCACCATTTTGATTATCGCTTGATGTGTGAGTTTGGTTCTTTAATTGTGAATTTTGCATTATTTTTTGAGCTTCTATATTTGCAATTACATTATCGACATGAGTTATAAAATTATAAAAATCTTCTTTCATTTTTTCTTGCATAGCTCTATAAGTCGCAAGAGCTTCTTTTTTATATTCTACTAACGGATCTCTTTGACCATAAGCACGAAGATTCACAGACTGACGAATATGATCCATATGTTCTAGATGTGCCATGAAATACTGGTCTATTATTTGCAAATAAACAGTACGCAATACTTCATATAAAGTTTCTTTAGTATATTTATTTATTTTTTCTTCGATGAAATCTTTTAACTCTGCCTTTACTTCATAAAGCTCAGCCAAAATATTATTTATTTCATTATTTTCATTTAATAAAACTTTTCTACGTCTTTCATAAATACCTTGGCGTTGATGATTCAAAACATCGTCATATTGTAGAGTATGTTTTCTAGCATCGAAATGGAATCCTTCAATTTTTTCTTGAGCACTCTCAAGCATATTAGAAACCATTTTTGATTTAATTGGCATATCTTCAGGGATACCAAATTTATTCATCATATTTTTTACTGGAGAGCCTCCAAAGACACGCATAAGATCATCTTCAAGAGAAACAAAGAATTGTGTCATACCATTATCTCCTTGTCTTCCTGAGCGACCACGGAGCTGATTATCAATACGACGAGCCTCATGTCTCTCTGTACCGATCACAACCAGCCCTCCAAGATTATTCACTTCCTCTTTTTCAGCATCAGACGCATTTGGACCACCTAATTTAATATCTACTCCACGACCTGCAAGATTTGTAGCAATAGTCACAGCACGCTTTTTACCAGCCATAGCAATTATCTCTCCTTCTCTTTCATGATTTTTAGCATTCAAAATATTATGAGGAATTTTTTCTCTTTCAAGATACTTAGAAATCATTTCATTTTTTTCAATAGAAATAGTACCAATAAGAATTGGTTGTCCTTTTTCAAATAATTCTTTAACTTCTTTTGTTAAAGCTTTTAGTTTTCCTTTTTCTGTTTGGAAAATTAAATCTTGTCTATCATCACGAACAACCGCTCTATGTGTAGGAATTGTTGAAACAGGAAGATTGTAAACTTTGAAAAATTCTTCTTCTGAAGTTTTAGCTGTACCTGACATTCCAGAAAGCTTTTTATAAAATCTAAAATAATTCTGGAATGTGATACTTGCAATAGTCTTTGATTCTTTTTGTATTGAAACATTTTCTTTTGCTTCTACAGCTTGATGTAATCCATCACTCCAGCGACGTCCAGGCTGCATTCTTCCTGTAAATTCATCGACAATAATGACTTCTTTTTGAGTTTGACCATTTTCTTTTTGAATATCTTTTACAACATATTGTTTTTCTTTTAAGAAAAGGGCTTTTGCTCTGACAGCTGTTTCAAGATGATGAATTAATTTTATATTTTCTGCAGCATAAAAATTTTGCAAATTAAAATCTTTTTCTGCTTTTTCAATTCCAGTAGGAAGTAAAGAAATAGATCTTTGTTTCTCGTCTTTTTCATAGTCTTCATCTTCGATTAATTTGTCTGCAAAACGAGCAAATCTCTTGTAAAGCTCATCAGAATCAGTAGCTTCTGAAGAAATAATTAAAGGAGTTCTTGATTCGTCTATTAAAATAGAGTCGACTTCGTCAACAATTGCAAAATTATGCCCCTTCTGTACAAGTTGATCTTCATTATAAATTAAATTATCACGCAAGAAATCAAATCCAAATTCATTATTTGTACCATAAGTAATATCTGCATTATAAGCTTCTCGACGAGAAATCATTTTCAAATATTCATTTTCTATTTTGAAGCTTCCTTCTTCTTTAATTTCATTATCATCCTTCTTTTCTTTTTCCTCATCTCTTTTTCCTACAGCATCTCTATCAAATAAATAAGAAACTTGATGATTTAAAATACCAACACTTAAACCAAGCAAATCATAAATTCTTCCCATCCATACAGCGTCTCTTTTTGAAAGATAATCATTTACAGTCACGACGTGTACACCTTTTCCAGAAAGAGCATTAAGATATGCAGGCAAAGTTGCTACCAAAGTTTTTCCTTCTCCTGTACGCATTTCAGCAATATGTCCACGATGCATCATTACTCCTCCAATAATTTGAACAGGATAATGCATCATATTTAAAGTTCTCCTGGCAGACTCACGCACAAGAGCAAAAGCTAGAGCGAGATTATTATCTAAAATTTCTTGAACGATTTTCTGACTTTCGAGTTTATATTCTAAATCATCTAAATTTTTAGCATTCAAAACATCTTCTTCGATTTTAATTTCACCCATTATCTTACTTTTCAATCCAAGACTTTTTTCTTTTAATTCCAAATCAGATAATTTCTTTAAATCTTCTTCAAATGCAAAAACCTCATCCACAATTGGTGAAAGTTTTTTATATAATTTCTGATCTTCGGTTTTAAAAAGTTTACTTAAAAATGTGGCCATAAAAAATTAGCTTTTTCAGCAATAAAATAAATATTAGTTAAAAATGTCTTTACATTCTATCATAAAAACAGATTTTTTGCTCGAAAAGTTAAGAAAATTAAATCATCTAAATATCCTTTAAAATTAATACTGATTCAATTTTTTAATACCTAATTCTGGAATATTTAAATCAGAATTTGTATCAACTAAAAACTCTATACATCTCACAGATTCTTCCACATCAATAAATTCTTTACAGGCCTTTTTATTTCCTGCCTTTTCAAAAAAATGAGTATTCATTTTATCTGGATAAAATCCTGATACAGAAATACCAAAAGGTGCTACTTCTATAGCCATAGAGTCCATAAATCCTTTTACAGCGTATTTACTTGCATGATAGACACTTCTTTCAGCTTTTGGATAAAGACCAGCCTGAGAGACAATATTTATTATTCTTCCACTCTTTATCTTTTTCATATAAGGCAAAACTTCTTTAGTAAGAAGGATATATCCTAAAACATTCACATCAAAAACTTTTTTAATTCTTGAAAAATCATTTTCTTCGAGTTTTCCTTCAATCCAAATCCCTGCATTATTTATTAAAACATCAATACGCCCATATTTTTTGATCACATCTTTTACAGCTAATTCTATTTCTTCTTCTTTTGTCACATCTGCCACGACATAATCAATATCAAAATGCTTTTTAATTTCTATCATTTTATCTTTTTCGGGAGATAGAATTATAACTGTATTATTTTCAAATAAAGCTCTGGCTGTAGCAAGACCGAGTCCATCACTTCCACCAGAAATTAAAATAATTTTTTCAGGAATATTTTTCTTCATAATAAATAAATTATATCATAAGAAATTTTTCAAAAATTTAAATTATGATATAATTTGAAAATTAGGGCGGTTAGCTCAGTTGGTAGAGCGCTACATTGACGTTGTAGATGTCACAGGTTCGAATCCTGTATCGCCCACAGAATAGTTTTTATTATCACTGAATTCCTTATTAAGCTTGAAAAATTTAGTTAAATTTAGTGTTCCATTTATAAAATCAGAGTATCTTGGGAGGTCTTCTACAAACAGACTAAAAACACTAAGTAATTCTTCTTTAGAATCAATATCTTCAAAGGTTTTTTCTGGGTGTTCCATTAATTCTTTAGCAAATCTTAAAAAGTTAGTCACATCATCTTCTTCAAGCTCTGCTTTATTTCTTTCATTTCTAGCTTTCACTATTTCCTCTTCTTTTCTTTTAAATCTTTCTCTTATTTCATTTTTAATAAATTCATCTTGCTCATTAATATAAGCTTCAAATAATTTAGATTTCTCAATTTCTAAATTACTAACATTAATATTTGTCTCTGAAGTAAACTTTGCTAAATTTTTCTCTTGTTCTTGAAACTGAAACTCTAGAGATTTTGTAAGTTCTTTAATAAAGTTTTCTTTGAAAGAAATACTATTAATAGTGCTATCAATAATATCTTCAACTTCTTTTTTAGTCTTACTAAACTGTTTATGATTTTTAGAACAATGATAAAAAGGAAACTTTTTACCACTTTTACCTTGCGAAAAACTAGCTGTCATCTGATTGCCACATACATCGCAACAAACTATACCTCTATATTTAAAACTAGGATTATATTTTTGTTTCTTTTTTGAAAAATTAGGATTTATATTTTTAAGCAACATGAAAGATTCTTTATCTTTATCATCTTGCTCCAAAAAGAATTTTCCCCTGTTTGCTCTATTCCATAAATCTATCGATACTATACCTTCCCATTTTGCTTTTATCGGTATATATTTTGTCCATTTCTTACAAATAATTCCACAATATGAAGTTCTTTTTATAAAATTTTGTAATTCTTTTGGTTTTAACTTAACACTACCTGTATAACCAATAATATTTTGCTGGTCCTTACTCCATTTTTTTCTTCTAGCACTCTTATAACCCATAGCATTTATTTTGTCGCAAATTTCATTATCTGAGAAAACCCCTTCAGCTCTAAGATTAAACATTTCAATAACAAACTTAGCTTCATCTTCATAAGGAGACTGAACAAATCTTTCTTTCGTTCCAGCTAGAATCTTTTTGTTTCTGAAACCATAGTCCGGTTTACCAATCTGATAACCATTTTGAGTTAATCTTATTTCTGAAAAAATTAATTTCTGTAAAATTCTCTTTTTATCCCGCTTTGCTTCTTCAGTTCTCTGTTTTTCCATATCCTCACTAGGTCTTCCTTTTGCCCAAGAAAAACTATAATCGAAACCAAATTCTTCTTTCATTAAGTCTCTATCCTCTTTAATTATTTCATCTTTTGTATCTCTTAATTCAACACTGAAAGTCTCCATCTCTGACCATATCTTTTCGTATTCATCTGAACCACCTCTTGTTAATCTATCAAAATCATAAAAAATTAAATATTTTATTTTTTTAATCTTTCCATTATTAATACTTTGTAAAATTTCTTTTATTTTTGTATATGCGGGACGAAAAGTATTACTCCCAGTAAATGCTTCCTTAAAAACTTTGTCTTCAAATAGAATATATCCTTTTCGTTTACAGTATTCTCTAATACTAAATTCTTGATTCTCTAAGCTGTCATTACCTCTAGCTTGGTCAACACTACTAACTCTAGCATAACCAATAACATAAATAAGAGATTCCATATATTTCCATTATATCATTTTAGATTTATTATATTTCCATTTTTTAAAAGCAGTATTAAAAAAATTCAAATGAAATTTATATCTGTCTTCTATGTCTTTATTAGACATATTTTTAATATCTTCGCCTAATATTTTTTCTTTAAACTCTTCTAATGTCATAAGAACATTTTAGATTTTTATAAGAAAAAATATAATTGGTTTTAGGTTAACCCAATAGAAAAAATAACCTTATTTTACAAGATTAGAAAATACTCACATTGCAAGAATTAAGGTTAACTATATCAATTTAACTTTATAGAAGTTATCATTTAAATGATAACCTGTTTGTTTTTTAGTGTCATTAATTATAAACTTATCAACTAAGTTTAAATCTTTAGATAATCTTTCATTAATTATTTTAATATCCTTACTTAGGTAAGGTAATTTTTCTGCCAAACTTTTACCTTTAGAATAACCTTTTGCTATTTTAGTAATAAAACTAAATCTATTACTATTTTTATGACTTCTAAATTTACAAATATTTCCATTATCTAATCTTTTGATTACACCTGCCTTTGTGTCAATTTCAACTTCAATTAAAAATAAATTCTTTGACTTTATAGGTAGTTCTGAAACTGTCTTAATAAAGTTTTGAATTGATTTTCTATAATTATCATCATATATTTTGATATCTTGATGTTTCTTTTTAACTACTAAATCTTTATTTCCAAATATAGTATCTGGATAATCTAAACTAGAATCTAATTTTCTAGCGGACCACAAAATATCTATATACAGTCCATCTATTTTTCTTTTTAGTTCTCTATCTTCAATTTGATATTTCTCTGAATAAGAAATCAGAACTTCCAACATGTCTATAAGATTAGATAAAGTATTATCTAGTATAGGACTAAAATGATTTTTTCTAATCATAGTTTTTAAATATTAAATTTAATTTCTTTAGCGATTTCGTATTCCCTTTTAGTTAATTGAAGGCCGCATTTTGAACATATGTAAATATCTTTATCTTTATAATTAAAAACTGATACAGCTATTGGATAAAAATTATTTTCAATATCCTTTCCTTCTAGTGAATAATTTCCACAGGCTGGACATGATAGTCCATTATTTGGAAAACTATATTCTTCTGTTTTAATCATAGAAAGCTTATCAAAAAAATAATTAGTCCTTTTATTTCTTCCATATAAAATCTTTTTTCTAACCTGTTCTCTCAATACCTCTTCCAACTCTTCTTTAGAATACTTTTCTTCTCCTCCAATTTTTATTGAAGCTATAGCCTCTTTTCCAAACATTTCTTCAAGTAATGAGTTAACTTTATCTAAAATTGTAGAAATATCTTTTATTATGTTCTCCTCACTATCTAATATTTTATTATCTTGAAAATAACTATGAACAATAGCGTTTCTTATATTGTATATATTATCGAGCAATAATATTTCATTCTCAGAAAAAACATCAAATAATTTATTAAACAAATTATTTGCTTCATTAAAAGTCTTAGTTTTTGCTTCAAAGCTTGTTGGAGGAATTTTATCTTTCAAAATCCCAAATATAAAATCATCATTAAAACTTTTACCATAATAAACCAATAACTTATTTTCTACTGAGAGTCTTAATTTTATTAATTTTTCTAAGAGAACACAAAAATTAACAACTAAAGATAATTTTTCTACTAAATTAATATTATTTTTAGATTTCAATGTATTTTTTATTTCAGAATATAACTTTGAAATGTATGCGTAGTCTTTTATATTTAGCTTCCTCATAGGTTTTAAGTTCGTTTTGTAATATGAATATTATATAACCATTTTTTTATTATTCCTAGAGAAGAATTTATCCCCCATAATATCACGTATAAGGCTAGAATTTGCCCTTAGAGAAGCTTCGAACCTGCTATTCCTAACATCATCACCAACATTTTTAATTATCGCCAAAACCTTATAAACACCATTCTCGGCTGATACTTTATATCTAGCTAGTAAATTTAATTTAGCTAGATTTAAATCACTTTTAGATTGATTATTAGAAAGCTCATCTTCTAAAATATTAGCTTCTACTTTATTTATTCTTCTTAATGTTATAAAAGACATAGTCAGATTTAGAGCCAATATAGCTTGAGCGGTCCCTTCTTGAATATTGTAGTCTTCTAATATTCCTTTAAATATAAAATCAAACTCTTCCTCTTCTTCTTGAGATAAAAATTCAGAAGAAAATATTCCATGAGTTTTAGAGTTTTGACTACTGATAATTTTACCCTCTTCTGTTTTAGGACCACCATTATAATTATCTAATTGTGTATTTACATTATTCTCTTCGAGCATATATAATTTAATATAGCTCTTATAATTTAAAAATCAATAATTAGTTATTAAAAACCGTCTTGGAATTCTATTTGCAATCTAATTGGTAAAATATTTTGTTGTGGAGGAGGTATCACAGGTATAATATTATCCAATTTAGGAATTCTTTTAATTGGAGGAATACTAAATTTATTTATAAAAATATAAATATGTCCATTTATCTCATTTGTTATTCCGCGAAAATTTCCATTTTTATCCCAAGCAAAATTACCTTCTATCCAACCAAGATATTCACCATCTCTAGAAAAAAGATTATTTTCAAATACAAATCCAAGATATCTTCCATCTGATTTAAATATAAAAGTATAATTGTTTTTATTGTTCATATTTTTTATAATTTAATTATTTTTGTTTTATCTTTCACATCTTTCTTCCCGTCATCTTCAATAACAACTTTTTCAACCAGTATATCACTAACATCTTTATGTTCTGGAACATAACTTACCGGAACTGCATAACCTATACCCATTTGGGTATTACTAGATAATATTTTTAATATCATTGATATATCAACTCCTGATATAGATACAAGTCCAGAAGACATAGATTTAACTTTATTAAATAAATCACTACCACTAAATTGTCCTATATTTTTAGCATTTACAATACCTACAACATCACCATTTTTATCCATTAAAGGACATCCACTATTTCCAGAATTAACAGTTCCATCAATAAGATAATTTGTCTTCCCTGTCTGGTCTTTAGATATAGAAGACAATATACCCTGATGTGTTGTTAAAACCTGCAAATCTAAAGGATATCCTGAAAATATAACAGGCATACCTTCTTTTATATTAGAAACTTCACACACAGATAAAGGATGTCTTGAATCATCTTGAAACTTTAAAATTGCTAAATCATGTTCATTGTCTCTCAAAACAACTTCAGCATGAATAAAATTATCAATATCTGGAAAACGTATTGAAACAAATTGATTTCCTTCTACCACATGATTACACGTTATTAATATTCCTTTTTTTTGAAAAACAAAACCAGAACCAGTGCCGTTTCCAGTTATTATAAAAGCTATACTTGGTTTTATCTTTTCAACAACTTTAGAAAAATCCATCATAAAATATACTATGAAAAGATTATATCATAATTCAAAAAATATGAGCAATAATAAAAAAATACAGTGATTAATATACTTAAATTTAAAATACAAATAATAACTAAATACTATTTATTCAACATGAAAGAAATTACCGCCAAAGATACTTCATAATCACTCATAGAAATCATAAAAGGAGCTTCTTTACCTTGTTTATATAAATATAATACTCCATCTCTTATCTCTAAGTGACTTATTTTTGTATAAGGAAAATCAAAATGTTTTTTAATTCCTAAATAATGGAAACCTGAAGAGGATAAATAAATAACACCACTATCTTCTACTGCTAAAGTCTCTATTTTTACCGGCTGAACTTTTATACTTCCAACCTTATATCTGAGCCCTTTCATTATTTTTATAGAACCAGTCATTCCGCTATAATTAATTCTTTGTGTAATTAATTTATTTTTTATAATAAAAGCCCTACTTACATAATAAAGTTCTTCGCCTTTTTGTAAAGAAAAACCTAATTGACTATTTTCAATATTAACTTTAGGTAATATTCCATCCTCTATCTGATTTAGTGAGTAATATTTATTAAAAATTTCCTGACTGTAATTTGTATCCTCTATATTTACCCCTAAATCCTCTTGGATTTTTATAAGTTTTAATCTTTCATCTTCACTTATTCTTCTATCGGAAGTTATATTTGTAAAAAATGAATTAAAACCAATATTTTTACATTTTTCAATATCCTTATCAGATAAATTATATTCTTGAATAATATTATTTAATTTTTCTTTTTCTTCACTAGACAATTCTCCATCTTCTAAATAATTTATTAATGTTTCTTTATAAATATTGATTCCTTTACTTTTTTTAAAGAAGCCAGAAGAATAAATTTTATCCTCTAAAAAACTATCAATAGAGACACAAAATTTGTTAGATGTGAATATTATTAAAAGCAAAATATATATTATAGTCCCTAATGGAAATAAAAATAAAAGAGGAAACAGAAAGATTATAAGTAAAACTTTAATATATACTTGAATTTTATTTAATCTTAATAAATACATACAATTACTTATTAATAAGTGACGCTTTCTTTTGCTCAAATTCTTTCTCTGACAAAATTCCTTTCTCTTTTAAATTATGAAGTTTTTCTAACTCATCAGCCATACTCCCTGAAGTATTAACAACTACTGACGGTTCACTAGTTGCCATAACTAAAGCAATCAACCAACCAACAACGGTCCAACCAACCAAAAGATTTATAAGCAAAATAACACCATCATTTTTCTTTTTACGACGCATAGCTGTTATAGTTGGTAAAAAGTAAAGACCTAAAACCAAAATAAAAATTACAATACCTACCAGAAAGTTTGATATACCATCTATGTCCATATTTTTAATATTAAAATTTATTTGAATAAATAGTGCTCTGTATAAAAACAAAACAGGCACCCCATAAGGTGCCCAAAAACCAATAGATAGACTACTGATTCTGTTCCTCATAGAATGCCTATACTGGTCAGAATCAATAGCTAGCTATTAAGCTCTTATACTATCTTCATTATTTGGTTTTTGGGCACAATGATTATACCATATTAATCATTAATATGTCACATAACAAAATATATAAAATCATTTAAAAAATGATACATTCTTTTTCTAACTCTTATATTTCTATTACTTAATCGTAGAATAAAATATCAAGAATTATTACTTTTTATTGATATATTTAAGACTTTTAATCTCTTTGGATGAAAAGATAAAATCCTTTTCCATCTTAAAATCTCCATTTCCATAATGTTCCAATCAAAAACCATTTCGCCCACAAATATATGAATTTAGAAATAGAAAGAAAATTTCTTTTAAAGAATAACAACTGGAAAAAGTTTACAACTAAAGAAACTTTATATACACAAGGATATTTAAATAATGATAAAAACAAAACAATACGAGTACGAACTTCTTCAGATAAGGCTTTCCTGACTATTAAAGGCGGAAATAAAAACTCTTTTTCTCATTCAGAATTTGAATATGAGATTCCATTAAATGATGGAAAAATATTTTTATCTGAATTTTGTGATAATAAAATAATATCTAAAACAAGATACATAGTCCCAATCAAAAATTCTGAACAAAAATGGGAAATAGATATTTTTCATGAAGAAAATGAAGGCTTGATTATAGCAGAAATAGAATTAAAATCAGAAGATGAAAATTTTGAAAAACCTGAATGGCTAGGAGAGGAAGTTACTTATGACAGTAGATATAAAAATGCGAAGCTTATAGAAAATCCATTTAAAAATTGGTAATTTTTGTGTAATTTTTGTTTTTATTTTTCTAAATTAGTCCTATTAATAAAATTAAAATATTAATATTGCAACATATATAAATTAAATATTCTGTAAAAAAAATAAACCCATTAATCATATTTTAAAGATAATTAATGGGTTTAAAAAATTAACAAAAACATTTAAATTTAAATAAATTTAAATGAAAAAAATAGAGAATCAACAATAGTTAATTCTACTATACCTTTCCATTTTAGATTTAAGTCTACGATTTCATCTAAAAATTCATTAAAATCATCTATTTTTGAGATTTCCATGAAATTTAAAATAAGAAATTGTGTAGAAAAATCATCAGAAAATGTTTCTACACAAGAATCAAAAATTAGGTGATCTAATAAAGAATGATGAAATTCCTTTTCAGGAAAACCAGACTCATAAATGTATTGATTTTTTATTCTTAAATATTTCCTCTGTGAAATATTACATTTCCTAAGTAAGAATCTATTTAAAAATCCTCTATCTACAGGAGAATCATCTTCACTTTCTATTAATTTAAAAATAGAAAGACTTTCGACACTTTTAATAGTAAAGCCTGTTTTTTTCGCTTCCACCATTTGCATAATTTAATGTTTTATAAGTTAATAAAAAGAACGTTTTTTAGCTATATAATATTAACATAAAACAGAATTATGTCAAAATAAAACGCCTCAATATTGAGGCGTTTTATTAAAACAGATTACCTTTTATAAGCAATATATGTCTGAAGCACGACAGCGAGAGCTTGTACCACAGTTGCGAGCATTATCCATTGTGTAAATCTAAACATTCTACGAGAAGACTCTCTGTTTGACTCACTTAATTCTTGATCTAATTTAATTCTTGCAATTGTGTCAGCAACTTCGATTTTATCGTGATTGTCAGCATTATTTACATCTCTTATTCTTTCGAGGTCTGCTATTATTTTATTTAATTCTTCTTTCTTCATATATATAGTTACAATTAAGGAAAGAAATTATAACATAATAAATAAAAAAAGATCCTAGTGCTATATAGTTAATAGTCTATGGATCTTAAACTGAATTACAATCTTTTTAAACGTCTTCTTCTAACATATAAAAATGACGTCTCTGAATCCTGGGTAATAACGTAGTAGAATCTAATAAACTAAAAGTATTTAATTCTTTCCAGTCATTTTTTTTAGAAATTCCTATAAATCTAACACCTTTAGAACAAGGTTTTTCTTCTGAAGAATTTAAAAAAATCTCAAATTCAGAAATTGTATCATTGTAATCCTTTAAATAAAAATCTCTGCAAGCATTTGCAACTTTGCGTTTTTTAGCATCTAAAATCATTAGACCTAAAAAATAATACGCGTAATTTTCAACCATCTTGAGCTTATAGTCTGCGAATATTTTATTCAACCCTCCATTTACAGACTTATCATACTCAGTGAAAGAACCTAAAATTATTTTCTTTGGTTTTAATTTTTTATCTTTTCTAAAAATTTTCAAACCATCCAAAAATCGATTTTTATGAACTTCTTGGAAATTACATAGTTCAATTCCTTCCTCTAAAGAATTAACAGGAATAACATCAAAAGAAGGAAATTTATCTCTCCTATTTTTGATATAAATAGCCTTTTTTACTAAGATATCCAAATCTTCTTTGGATATATACTTACAAGATTCCGGATTTCCACCAGCAGATAAAATAGATTGCTTAAAATTAAATATTTCCATTTTTAATAATATTTATGAATGAACAAATTTTGTTAACAGATAAATACTATCACAATTAATAATTGTGTCAAATATATTATTTTTATATATAATATAAAAAAATCCCATTTCTGGGATTTTAGTAATGTGGTAAAAAATATTTTACTTTGATGGTCCTGAAGGAAATTCATTCAGTCCTGCAGCTTCCATAGCTCTATACAAAGCAACAAAAGCATTTTTTACTTCCGGATATCTAGTAGCAAATCCTCCTGACATACTCATTCTATAATGAATTTGTTTAAATTCTTTTGCTCCAGAAGGTAATTCGTCGTTTGGATACTCTGTCAAAGTTGCATAAAAATCCCCATTTCCACCATGACTCATATTAAATGACACATCACGAAGATCACAATCGTCTGTACGAAGCGGCATGTTTTTAAAATTTAAAAATGTAAAATAAAATAAGATACCTAATAAATACTATCACAATAAAAACTAAAATCAAGACTATTATTCATGATGATATTTTCCATTTTTTAAAATAGAAATAGCCCTATATATTTGCTCAGTTAATAATGCACGGACCAATTGATGAGGAAGGGTTAACTTAGACAAACCTAAAACCAAATCCCCTTTTTTAAAAATGTCTTCTGACACACCAAAAGCTCCACCAATTATAAAAATAATCTTCTCTATTCCTTCATTCATTTTTTCTTCAAAAAGATTTGAAATTTCTTTTGTGGTTTTTTCTTTACCTTTTTCATCAAGCAAAATCACAAAACTATTTTTATTATTCTTTTGTAAAAATTCCAAAATCTTTTCACTTTCTTTTTTGATCTGCACTTCTTTATTATTATCATCTTCACTTTTTAAAATAGACCATTCAAAATCAAAATTAGCTTTGATTCTCTTTTCAAAGTCTTGAATAAAATCTTCTAGATTTTTATCATGTTTTTTACCGATTGTAATGATTTGAAATTTCATAAATTTTTATTTTAAACTTTTCAATTTTAAAAGTATTTTTCTTTCAGATAATAAAATTTCAATAAATAACCTTTCTGGTAAAGAAGTTTTTTTATTTTCAATTCCAGCATCATGATATATAAAGAAATTTTCTGTACTTATTAAAGCTTTTTGCACACTTAAATTTTGCCTAACTTTCTCTCTTATAAAAGTAGATATTAAAAGTCTGTGGGAGTCAGAATTATATAAAATTCTTTTATCGTCCCAATAAACATATCTTTTACCTTTACTATTTTCATTCAATTTTCTACCAGCCTTTAAAGCATCTAAGCCTTTCATTTTAAACACTTTTAGTCTTTCCTTATGATCTTCAAATTTAATACCCTGTAAAGCAGACTCAACTGAATAAAAAGAATAACCTCCATAAATAAATGGAGTATGTGATAAATTACTTAAAATCTTTGAAGTTGAATCTTTTGAAGTTGAAATTATATTAAGTTTTTTCATATTAATTATAATTATCTTATCATTAATAATATAAAAACAGAAAACCTACACTTCATGTGCAGGTTCCTTTGTTTTTTCGTTTTCAATTTTTTGCATTGTTTCAAAAATCTTCTGTTTATAATGTTTATCACAACAATTATATACAGACAATTTTTGATAAAGAGACTTACCTTTGTAATATTTGTGTTCAGACAAAGTCTGAGCAACATACTCTATAGCTTCATCATAAGAAGTAAATCTTTTCCTTCCAAATCCAAAAGGATTACAATAAAAAGATTTTTTTCCTCCTGTACTTTCTATTATAGAAATAGAAGGTAAAAAACTATAAGATAAATTATACTTCTCAGCAACTAGTACAAACTTCATTCCATGTCCAGCTAAAGGCATATGCCTTTTTCTAAAATAATTATCAAGATTATGAGCCTTTTGGCTAATATCGATTAATTTTTTAAAATTAGAAACTGAAATGTTCATTGAATATAAATTCAAAGAAAAGAAAACTAAAAAAACAAATAGAAAGAACGATACTTTAATTTTTACTACACTCATTACTGAAATTTTAATTAAAAAAGATTACTTATATTTAAGTACTCTTTTTATAACATATTAAATATAATAGAGTCAAATTTTTATGTTAAATTCTCTTAACAAAAGAATTATTTCTTAATAAAAAAGTCTTTACTCAATATTTTTCTATATTCTTCTGCTTTCTTTTTATTCCTAGATATAATCAGTTTATTCCTTCCATTTTTTGAAACTATAGATAATAATTCTAATTTTGCTTTCTCATCAAAAACTTTAGTATTTTCGAAAAACTTATTAATATCTTTGACGATATTCAAATCTACCGGAGTCTCTAAAATATAATCACCCATAACACTAAAATAAAAATCTTTCTTATCAAAAAAATTTTTAGAAATAATATTACATTGTATATTATTTTTTCTATAACTTATTTGAGAATCCTTATCTAAAGGACTATTATTAAAAATAGTTAAATATACAGGTCTAGGCTTTTCTTGTAAATCTTTTAAAATAACCTCTTCTGTATCTTGTCTAACATAATAAAACCAATTGTGTGGCATATAAAAAAACACAGGTTCTTCTATATTTATACTTTCATTCAACATGTAAAAAACATGAGACCAAAAAGCATCTAACAAATTCAAATTTTTAAAATAATAAGATATTTTTTCTGAATCTTGAAGCCACAAAAAGTCATTTGAATTAGAAAGATCTGAAATATAAAAATATTGTGCCAAAGAGAAAAAATTATTCATTTTCTTAATAAAATGCAAATTTAAAGAAACTTGTTTTTTATTAATAACTATTTTTTCTTCGTTATTTAATTTTCTTAAAACTCTATAAACTCCCTGCTTTGTAGTATTTCCTCTTTCTTTAGAAAGACTATATATCAAATCCGAAATCAAAATAGGACCCTTTTGTAAAATGTTTAATAATAGATCTTCAATAGGCTTTTTATTTAAGTTTAAATCTTTTTTCATAATAAAATTATATCACGAGAAACATCAAAAAATAAACAATTTGTTTAAAAATTAAGAAAAAAGAGCTGATTTTTTGTATATTTGACAAGATTATTGTTTAATAGTCTTATAATAAATATATAAAATTATGGAACATTTAATAACAAACCCAAAAACAGCTTTTATACATAGACATAAATATCTAATATTTTTTGCATTAATTTGGTTTTCTGATTGGATTATAAATAGTATGACTTCTTTTAAAACATTTGGAATGTTTGGTACTCTATGGTCTGTAGGAACCTTGACTTACCCTATCACTTATATTTTAGATGATATCTTTACAGAAATTTATGGATACAGAATTTCTAGAAAAGTTATCTGGTCTGGATTTTTCTGTTTTTTCTTTATGAGTTTGATAGCTTACTTATATTCATTGATTCCAGGAGATCCATCTTTTACACATAACAATGAATTTAATTTTGTTTTTAGAAGTTCTCCTATTTTAGTTTTAACATCACTCGCAGCTTTTTCTACTGGAGAATTTACTAATTCATTTATATTAGCAAAAATGAAAATCTGGACTAAAGGCAAATATGAAGGTGCTAGATATATATTATCAACATTATTCGGACAAACTTTTGATAATACGATATTTAATTTATCTGGAGTTTTGTTTTTAGGCTGGTATTCATGGTCTCAATTTATACCTCTAACTGTTACAGTAGTTGTATTTTGTACTCTCTGGGAAATATTAATGCTTCCAATAACAAAAAGAGTAATAAAAATAATTAAGCAAAAAGAAGGTTTGGACACTTACGATATTGGTACAAATTTTAATCCTTTTTCACCAAAAGATTTTAATTACTAAAATAAAATTATGTTTTTCGTTAAAACTTATATAGACAATAGCAAACAAATTAAAGGACTTGGTTTATTTGCTGAAGAAAATATAAAATCTAATAAGATAATTTATAAACAAAATAAATCTTTAGATCTATTTATAAAAAATAAAGAACTGTTAAAATTAGACAAAATAGAAAGAGACTTCATAAAACATTATGGATATAAAGATAAAATAAAAAATATTTGGCATTTATCTTTTGATAATATAAGATTTTGCAATCATTCAAAAACTATAAATAATATTTCTCAAAAAACTGTTAAAAATCAAACTTTGATAATATCTATAAAAGACATTAAAAAAGGAGAAGAACTATTTCAAGATTATTCTGAATTTGAGAATTTAAGAAAAGAATTAAGATCTATTTAATGCTTAAAATAAACACTTTGTTTAAAAATATATCAAAAATGACTATTTTTTAGACAAAAATTTATATTTATTGTTTAATATATTCAGTAACAAAATTGTTCACTCAAAATTAAATAAAAATGAAAGAAAAAAAATCGGATCGACAATCAATTTTAGAAGGCTTATTACTTTTAACAATGATAAGCTTTATGCTTGGTACATTTTTAGATAATAAAGAATTAGGTTTTTATTTATTAATAATATCTGCCATATTATTTTTATCATCTATAATAACAGCATTTCTGCCAAAAAGATTCTTCCAAGACGGAGAATAATTCATAACAATTAAAATTTGTAATTATGCCAATTCCAACATCTTCATTTCAGAAAATTAAATTAATTAAATACATTGAAAAACTTCCAAATAAAAAAAGAAAAATAGCAATAAATATCTATGATAATTATTGGAATGATTTAATTATTCAAAATGATTTTTTATTAGATTTATGTCCTTCTATAATCATTTCAGGTTTTATCACAATGTTATTTTTTGATTCTTGTCCTGGAATTATAATTCTATTAATAGGATTAATAACTTTTATAATTTCTATTTTTATTTCTGTAAAAATTGGATTATTTAAAACTGGTAGATATATAGACTCAAATGAAGAAAAAAAGAAGAAATTTGAAAAATTAATCTCAAATCCAGAAACAAAAGAGATTTATGAAGAAATGAGAAAAGTTTTTAATGGATATTAACTTAATTTAAGCAAAAAGACTATAGAAATATAGTCTTTTTTATTTTCCTCATATTTTGCTATAATTGAAAAAATAAAATTATGAATCTATTATCTATAGAGACAAGTTGTGATGAGACAGCGATAGCTATATTATCTTTTAAAAAAGAAAAGAAAGAAGAAATTTCTTTTAATTTACTTTCAAATCATATTTTGTCACAAATAAATATTCACCGTGAATTCGGAGGAGTTTTTCCAATGCTTGCAAAAAGAGAGCATGCAAAAAATATCGTTAGAATTTTCACAGAATGCCTAAAAGAATCAGGACTATATTTAGAAAAAGATATTAATTTAAATATTGATTGGAATACTGATAATGAGAAAATATTTGAGTCTTTAAAAGATAATTTTAATTATGAAAAAATAGAGAAGATTAGAAATCTCTTAGAAAGAGAGTCTGAAATGTTTAGTGAATTAATAAAGCTTTTATTAAGTATCGAAAAGCCAAATATAGATGCGGTAGCTGTGACAACTGGACCAGGTCTCGCACCAGCTCTCTGGGTTGGAATAAATTTCACAAAAGCCATATCAATATTCTGGGACATGCCTGTATACCCTATCAATCACATGGAGGGACATATTGTAAGTGGATTAATCACAAAATTAGATAATGGATTTAAAATAAAAAATATTTCTTCACCTGCTCTAGCATTACTTATATCTGGAGGACATACGGAGATTATTTTTGTAGAAAATTTTGGAGAAAGTAAATACAAAAAAGTAGGACAAACTGTCGATGACGCAGTCGGAGAGGCTTTTGATAAAGTAGCTAGATCTATCGGTCTCCCCTATCCTGGTGGACCAGAAATATCTCACTTAGCTGATCAGGCTCGAGAAAATAAATTAGAAATAATAAAAGAATTAAAACTTACTCGTCCAATGATAAATTCTAAAGATTTAAATTTCTCTTTCTCTGGATTAAAAACAGCAGTGATTCATGCGATTCAAAAACTGAAAGATTTAAATATGGCAGAAGAAAATATTAAAAATATGATTTCTCTTGATTTTGAAAATGCTACGACAGAAATATTAATTAAAAAAGTAAGTGATGCAATATTAAAATATAGTACAAATACTTTATTGATAGGAGGAGGAGTAATAGCGAATAATTTTATAAGAAAAAGTTTTACAGAATTTACAGATAAAGAAAATATTGATCTCAATATTCCAGAAAAAAGCCTCACAGGAGATAATGCCTTCATGATCGGAGTTGTCGGAATGATACAAATAATTAACAATAAAAAAGAAACTCATATCTCAGAAATAAAAGCAGAAAGTAACTGGAATGTAGAAAATATTTAATTAAAAAATAAAATAAAAAACTAGATATTTATAATATCTAGTTTTTTATTATTTAAAATAATATTATTTTAAAGTTTTAATATAACTGTCTACTTCTGATTTAAGATCTGGTCTAATTTCAGCAATATGGTTTAAGATTGATATAGATTGTGATCTATTACCAATATTTTCATAAACTTTTGCCAGTATAACCATAGAATTAATATCATTAGGAGAAGTTTTTAAATTACTATTTAATATACCAATAAGTCTATCTTGTGCATTTACTGCCACATATGCAGCTGCAACAGATTGATCTACAGCGATAGTTCCATCAGTATTTTTTAATAATTTCTCTGCAGTATCAAAATCTTTTACATAAATATTTGTAAGAGCGTATACATTTAGAGACTCTTCATAACTTGGATCACTCTCATACATTTCTTTTGCTATTTTATTTGCAGCAGTAACATCTTTATTACTCAATAATTCTTGAATATATTCTGTAGTAATAGTTTGTTTTTCTGGAGCGTAATCATGAGCCATTTTCCCATACTTAAGAGAGTCAGCATCATCTCCTATATTTCTCAAGAATGCAGAATAAATAGAAAGACTTCTTGGGTCAGGATTCTTAATATCTACAACATCTACATACTCTTTTTTTGTGGTATCAATATAATTTGCCAACATTTGATAGACAGGAAGATATTCTTGTGTTTGAGGAATACCAGCACTATTTATCTGATTGATAAGACTCAAAGATTGCTGAGCGAGCTGTTCACGACTTTCCATTTTAGCAATACCGCCAATTTGTGCAGCAGCTTCAAATGATAAAAGACTTCTACTGAGAGCTTGAACAGGATTTTCACCAGCTTGTGCTTGAGGGGAAAGACCATTAATAATATCTCTATTAGCCATTATGTAGTTTATATTTAAGAAATATAAAGCTAAACAAAGCGCAACTCCTATAACAGGACCCCAAATAATCATTTTATTTTTAACATCTTTTTTATCTAAAGATACAATATTTTCTGAAACAGATTTATTGAAAGAAAAATTAATATAAGCAAGAACAATAAAGAACAATAAATAAGAAACTAAATTATCGAACACAAAAATATTATGAACGAAATAAGCAACCAACAATCCAGTCAACAATGCTTTTTCGATAAATTCAGCTCTTGTATTTTTATGTGATTTGGAATATTTTGAAAACCACATTGTCCAAATAGCTGAGAAATAAAGTGCAAGATAAGCTATTAATCCAATTATTCCTCCAGCAATTAGCCAGTCCATAAATACATTATGTGTTCTGTCGAACCAAGGCTCCTGAGCATACATGCGAGCATCATTATGTTTTGCAAAAACATAAAAATAATTATCTTGTCCCCATCCTAGCCAAGGTCTATCTTTTGCTCCAGCTAAAGCCATTTTAATATTTAATAGACGTGAAGTAAATGTACTATCACCTGATACTGCTAATAAATCTTGATAAGTAGAAGTTGGATTATAAAGCACTGTTTTAATTTCACTTATCTTTCCAGACAAAGAAATTGGATTCGCAAAAGAAGAAACTTTAGCAAGTCTATTTAAAGTAGGTGAACTTTGAATAAAGTTTGCATTTTTAAAAGAAATAAGCCCAACAAAAGATACTAATAATACAGCAACTATTCCTAAAGAAATATTTCTGATTAATTTTAATTCGGAGAATTTTTTACCACCAAAATAAATAACAATAGCAGATACAAATATACCCAAAGCAAAACCAACTTGAGCTCCACGAGTTTGTGTATAGTAAAGTACAACCAAGTTCAATATCAGCATTACTAAATATATCCAGCTATTTTTTGCTTTTTCAAATTTATTTTCTAAATAAGTAATCAAAAACAAGAAAACAAAAAATACAGTATATATAGCAAGATAAGTAGAATTACCCAATGAAGCATCTAATTGATTTCCTCCTTGTGTAGGTGCAAAAATCTTATGAATAGCATCACGGAGAGTTGGTAAATATTTCATTGGAGTAAAACTAGAAAGGCCTAACAATTGAAGGAAAGCTAAAAGCAAAACAGGAATATTTGAAATAAATAATACTGATTTATATTTATCCCAAGCCGCTTTAGTCTTAAACATTGATACTAAAATCAAGAAATATAAGAACAAATGAGCATGTGAAATAAATCCTTCCATTCTTTCATAGTTAGAGAAAAATGCGCGTGTAGGATTTACAGAGAAAATATCAGCCAATAATAAAACAAAAATAAAAGCTGAATATGCCCAAATTATAAATGACTTCTTAGGTCTATATTCTTTATTAATAATCATAAGCATTAGCCAAGCTGCTGCAGCAATCTCAACTAAAATTCTGAAAGCGAAATTCTTTCCAGAAATATATGGGAATAGCATTGAATTCCATGAGAGATTCATACCAAATCCAGAAACGTAAAATGCTAGAAACGGAATAATAGCAAGTGAGATGTAGATAGTCCATCTCAAAAATTTATTATCTTTATTATCATTAAGACTTATTTTTTTCATAATTTATTTTATTAAACTTTTCTTGCTAAACACAAGAAAACACCCAATTTTGTAATGGATAAATTATATCATAAAGAAAATAGTGTAAACACTTGTCTTTTTGATTTTTTATGGGATATTTGTTTTTTATATAAATACTTGACAAAATATTTTAAAAATGTAGTATATATTCAGATTGATAAGTTCGTTAAAAATATTTTGTTTGTTATTGTTTGGTGATTTTAGGGATTAAAATTTTGATCTTTAAAATCACCAAATTAAATAACAATAAAAATTAAACACATGGGAAAAATAACTCCTGCAATACGTAACGAAAAAAATAATCAGTACGTATTAGAAATAAGCGGAACTCATCCAAAAGTTGGCATTCTCGGAGGCTTTAAGGCTGAAACAAAGCAAACAGAAAACGGTTTAGAAATAAGTATCGAAAGATATAATGAGTGCAGAACTTTTATTTTTAAACAAAAACAAATCCGATTATTTATTGCTTACAAAGAAGATCCAATAACCGATAGGGTTTATTCACAAGATTTTCTTATTGTCTTTGAGCATTGTAAAAAAAGAGAGACGGATTTTGCTGCAGTTTTTAATAAAGAAGTTTTCATCGAAAAAGAACCAATTTTGGTTGAAGAAAATAGAAAAGATGATACAGACTTACTATTAAACGGTTATGACGAACAAGCATTATATGTGTCTTAGTAAAAAACAGAAAATCTTTCATTGTTATTTTAATAATGAAAGATTTTTATTTTATAATTCTTTCAACATGTATGTTCCGTCTAAATGATAACCGATTTTTTTATAATATTCACGGACACCAACTCCAGAAATAACAGCTATTTTTTTATAACCTTTTTCTTTTGATATTCTTTCTGCTTCCATCATTAATCTTTTTCCAAATCCGACATGTTGAGCTTGAGTCCCCTCCTCTCCAAATCTTTTTACAGTTCCATATACATGAAGCTCTCTTATTAATGCACATTTATCAGCTAAAGGCTTTAAATTTTCATATTTTACTAATTCATTATCAAAATGATCACTCTGTAATCTTAATCTACAAAATCCAGCAAGCTTATCATTATCATTTTTATTTATATATTCTAAGAAATATTCTCTACCATAAACAGTATCATATTCTGTGACACGTAATTCAAAATCTTTTTCATCAACTTCAGTATCACGGATTTCTCTTGATCTAATATCTTGCTGAACAAAATTATCTTTCTTTTGATATTGATCAACTAATTCACGCATATTAGACTTCTTTGAGGAAGCTAAAATATATGTCGCCGGAATATCACGGATCATACGTATCAATCTCGTATAATTTTTTATTTCTTTTTCTGAATCCGCTAAAACTTTTATCAAAGTCTCATCGTCGTACGGCTGGTAATTAAATGGAATAATTTCTCCACTTTTATCTTTATAAAGTTTTTTAGTAAACATTTTATAAAGTAAGCTAGTCTTCAAAATCACACACGGATATATTTTGAGCATGTCAGGATGAAAATCTTTTGAATTATAAAGATCTTTAAAAATTTGAACATCCATTTCAATATTTGATTCTGGAAGATTTGGCATTATATGATAGACAAATTTAAATCCAGCAGAACGCATTACTTCTGTAGCATTTGCAATACTTTCTCTTGTCATTTCTCTAGCATTAAAATCAAGAACATGATCATCTAAATGTTGAACTCCTATCTCAATTTTTGTCACACCTAAATAACGAAGCCAATTTAGAGTTTCAAAATTAATATAGTCCGGTCTTGTCTCAGTTGAAATACCTATAATCCTACATTCTGCTGTTTCATTTTCTTTTTGTAATTCTAAAATAGTTTTATCTAGATTTGATCCAGAATTAACTTTCAAAAGTTTTTGTCTTATTTTTTTAGAATTAAGAAAACTAGAAGAAAATGATTCTGATTCTTTATCTTTAAAATAATCATTTGCTGCTCTAAAAATTTCTTTAAGGAAAAATTCTTGATAATCTTTTTTATAAAAATCAAAAGTTCCACCAATTACAATGATTTCCAATTTATTAACTGGGTGACCATTCATTTCAAGAGCTTTAAGTCTTGAAGTCATTTGTAAATAAGGATCAAAATTATTTGCTAAAGCTCTCGCCGCAGCAGGCTCTTTTGATAAATAAGATTTTGGCATACGAGCCTCAGTAGGACAGTAAATACATCTTCCAGGGCAAGGATATGGCTTTGTAAGAAGAGAAACTACAGTCACACCAGAATTACTACGAACTTTTAATCTTTTTAAAAGTTGCTCTATTTCTTTTTTTCTTTCTTCTTCTAAAACTTCTCTACCATCAGAAATACGATTTTGAAACATTAAAAGTATCTCACTATTTGTAGGAGTTTTTGTCTTACCTCTCTCATGAGCTTTTTTCTCGAGATTTAAAATCTTTTGTACTAGAGTTTTCGCACCAAGAAATTTTTGCTTTTTACTCATTTCTTTTCTTATTTCCTCGATTTCTTTATACAAATCAGCGTCTTTTGTTATAAGACGCTTTAAATTATTTAAATCTTTCTCTGTGTAAACATTTTTAAAAATAGAATTATTCATATATACAATTTAACAGAAAATACAAAAAATATAAAATACTAAATAATCACTAAAATACAGAAACTAATTTGAAAGTATTACAGTATAAACAGAAATTACATTTGAATTTGGATTATCTTTTAAGAAAAGATTAATTTTATTTCCTGTTGAGCCCCATGTTTGATTACCATAAATAGTAAAAGCCCATTGACCTGACAAATTAGTTGCCTCATAAAGACTTCCGTTTACACCATTAGTTAAAGTCTTATAATTAGAACTTACAGAACAATCCGCATTTCCTATATTTATACATATACTTGCATTACTAGAATTAGTATTGAATGTAAAATAAAGTCTATTAGATTTAGCAAAAGATATAGTACCACCCAAAGAAGAAAGTTTACTATTATTTAAAATTGGACCATTATTAGACTGTATTTGATTTGTAGTATTTGGTGCAGGCGTTACTGAAACATAATTATTTATAACAGGAACCTCAACAGCTGTAGTAGATTTGGTAGTTGGTATTATTGTAACTTTTTTAATAACAGGTTTTTTAGCTCCTTGACTTGTCTTTGGAGCCTTTGTTAATAACTTTGTATATTGTATCTGAGAAGGAGAAAGAGGTTTGTCTACATAAGTGACTTTAGGATATTTAACACAAGTTAACTCTTTTAACACATCTCTCATATCACTAGATACTACACCACTCACTGTTATTTGATTTATATATTGAAATCTTTTTACACCCCATTCTGTTGCTCTACCAAAAAATCCAGTTGCTCCTGTTTCTAAAAAGCCTCTATCTGTTAAATAGCTTTGTAATGCAGATATATCACCTTTTGTATTTGAATCTTTAGAACCATAAAATAGATCATGACCAAGAGATACGCAATAAGGATAATCTGTAGGATCTAATGTTAGGAAAGGACCAGAAGCAAGAATAGGATCAGGATTTATTATTGTTTCTTGTTTGACAGGAATATCTTGCACAGAACTTAAAGGATCAACCGAATTTCCTGTACTGTCTGTAGGGCTAATAACCGTTCCATTACCAGATCCTGAATTAGCAGCTTTACTATTTGTTGATGTAGCGGTAATATTTGTATCATTGGCTAATGTTGGATCGTATGTAGTATTAAAACTATAACCAGTTGGATCGAAAGCGGATTTTTGCACTACATAACCACTTGGACATGTGTATTGACTATCTATCATTAGATAATCCTTTATACTGGAGTTAACGCATAAAACTATCTCAGCTTTTGCACTTTTTTGTGGAGATAAAATAAAAATAGATACCATAATACTTAGTATTAATGAGTATGAAAAAAAATTATTTATTATTTTCTTTAAATTCATAAAAATCAGAATTCTTTAATCTTGTGTTTAGTATAACAGACTTTTAAACCATTTTATTATTCCGATATCCACACTTTCATTATTCTTAACATTTGGTTTTACATTTTCTGATTCTTTTTTATTTATAGTATCCATAGAGCCATTTAAAATCAAACGTTTTAAAATTAAACTATCTTTATTATCTTTTATACTTATGTCTGTATTTATCTTATGAGGCACTGTTTTATTTGTTTTTTCTAAAGAATTAATTTCTGTAAATTTAGGATCAGTAATATTGGATATATTATTTTTCTTAACATTCTCATCTTGCACAACTATCTGATCTTTATTTGTAGAAGAAGAATTTAAATCAGAAACAGAACTTGTAGCAAGGATATTTAAAGTATAAGAAGTTAATATTGTTTTATTTGGATAATTTAAAGAAATATTTACTGCTGGCAATTTAAAATTTAAAGCTTCACCGGAAATATGTACTGTCTTATTTTTTGCTATAAGAAAATTTTTCGGAAGTTTATAAAAATTATTATCTATATTTAAATAAAAATTAGATAAAAATAAATCATAATCAGTATTATTTTTTAAATCAATATAATTTTCATTTCCACCAATACCTACTTTTGAAATAGAAATATCAGGATTGATAACCAAAACTTTCATTCTTGCCTGAGCTCCACCATTATACCCGTCAGCACTAGCTATTAATGTATATTCTCCAGGATAAACATAATGATAGATAACAGTCTTACTATCCCTCTCTCCTCCATCACCAAAACTCCAGTCAAAATCTAATCCGGTCAATACATTTTTATGAGAATCTATAACTTTGACGTTATATTCTACATCAGCACCAGCAGGTACTGTTTTTTCTTCTGGCAATAAAACTTGTATGTCTCCATATTTATTTTGGTTATTAACAGGAACATACATATAGACTATACTATTTGAATTTAAAATATCGGAAGTGCTAGTAGAAATATTCTGTTCTGTACTTGTAGAAACATTATTCGTAGAAGTTGAATTATCCTGACCGGCAATAGAATTAGAATTAGGGCAAGGAACGGACCCATAACTAAAACAATTATAAGTGCCAGAGTTGTCGGAGTTAATAATAGAAATATATCCACTTGTTTTATCCAAAATATAAGTACTCTTAAAAACTTTAGTCGCTCCTGATGGAATATTTACAGAAGGAGAAATGAAAATTGTACTTCCGGAAAGAAAAGAAATATCACCCTGCATAGTATTTATTCCGTGTTTAATGGTATCTTTGGAATCTAAAATTTTATAATCAGAAATAGTAAAATCAGAAATATTAGGACCGTCATTATATATTTCTATCCATCTATCATTATTATTACTGGCTGAATAGTTAACATTTTTTATTTGTAAAGCAAAAGAAATAAAACAAGAGTATAAAATTATACTTAAAAAAAGAAGCACTCTTAAAAAATTTATTTTCATAAAAATAATTAAGAAACCAATTTTATATTTATAAATATATTCTATCATAAAAAAACAAACACTTTTATTAATTATTTGTAATAAAAAAAGATTTTAATAGTATAATAGTATACAGGTGTGTAAATGCTTTAATTTAACACTGTTTTAAAATTAAATATTTAATTAATACCAATAAAATAATATGAACAAATTTACAAAATTAAAAAAAATTGCTACAGGAGCAATATTGATTGGTGCTCTTAGTGTAACTCTTGCTGGCGCACAAACAGCTACAAGCTCAACAAGTACTTTCCCTCACAGAAACTTACACAAGAAAGTAACTATTGTTAAAAAAACAAAATCTACACAACAAATAATCAAACATTCCATATCGGGAACAATTACAGCAATCGACGGAAATACAATTGCTATTTCTGTTGGTGAAGCTTCTTCAACAACAACTTATACAATAGATGCTTCAAGTTCTATAATTATAAAGCCTGGAGCAACAAGTACTGGAATTTCAATACTTTCAATAAATGACAAAATACTTGTTAACGGAACAATTGTTGGCACTAATGTTTCCGCTAAATCTATACACGTAGAAAACAAACAACAAATTAATAAAACAATAAAAAAAACTATTAAGAAAACAACTAAAACAAAAAAGAAATAATACTTTTTAAATAAAAAAAAAATGAAAAAAAACTTAAAAAGTATAGCAACAGGAATTATATTAATATCGTCTATTACTATAGTTCTGGCGGGAGCTCAAAATATTCCAGAAAAACATAACAAAGGAATGATGCGAGGAAATAATCCAGAAAAGCCTGGAAATATGATGAGGCAAGGACAAGAAAATAACAAAGACAACAAACCTTTAGTCGGTATTATTACATCGATAACAGGAAATATTTTAACTGTATCAGAAACAAAAATGATGCCAGAGTTAAAACATTCCACTTCTACAATATCAAGTACTACTAAAATTTATACTGTAGATGCATCTACTTCTATTATTATAAAAAATGGATCAACTACTAATCTATCCAATATTTCCATAAATGACAGAGTAATGATAAACGGATTAATATTAGGCAATAATATCTCAGCGAAAATTATTCGCGATGAAACAGGACAACAAAATTGGAATAAAAATGATGGAAAAAGAGAAAATAATGACTGGTCAACTTCTACAGCTTCAACAACAAAGCCACAAGAAGCTGAACATGCAAATTTCTTTAGTCGTATAGGTGGTTTTTTAAAAAATTTATTTGGTAGAAAATAATAATCAAATTAGGTTAAACAATATACTTAAAAAATAAAGCGAAAAAACGCTTTATTTTTTTATATAGATATTAACAACAGTATAAAATAGAGGTTTGCAAAAATATTTTATTTTGATATAATGTATCCATCATGAATTGGCTATCAATTACAATCGTAATCACCTCTATTTTACTCATAGTTCTAGTATTAATGCAAAAATCAAATACAGATGGAGCAGGACTAGGCGGAGATTCTCTTGGTATAACTACCAGAAAAAGAGGTTTAGAAAAGTTATTATTTCAAACGACTATAGTTGTGGCTATTATTTTTGTAGCGATTAATTTTATTGCTTTTTTTGTAAAATAATCTTTAGATTTATATCTAAAATATTTTATATCCCCTTTAATTGCTTCAAAATTTCTTGATTATTTTTTAAATTAATCTAAAAAGATGCAAGAAAATATACCTATAGTTAACTATAAAAAAGAAAAAAGAAAAAAAAGTTTTCTGAAAATTATAAATAAGAAGATAAAAAATATAAAATCTTCTTATATTTTGACGTACAAATCTTTAAATACAAAAAAAATAACAATTTTTTGGTCTTTAATAATTATAGGAATAATTTTTATCTTGCTTTCAATTAATACATTAAGTAATCAATTTATAATAGAAGTTCCAACTTATGGAGGAACATGGAATGAAGGAATATTGGGCACCCCTAGATATATAAATCCTGTTTTAGCAACTTCTGAGGCTGATAAAGACTTAACGTCTCTTATTTATTCTGGACTACTAAAAAAAGACAAAGATGGAAATATGATAACCGATGTAGCAGATAATATAGAAGAGAGTGATGACAATTTAACCTATACTGTATCAATAGATGATAATGCCAAATTTCAAGATGGTAAAAAAATAACAGCTGATGATATTATTTTTACAATATCTAAAATACAAGACAAAAATATAGACAGTCCTTTAGCTATAAACTTTGAAGGAGTTTCTGTGGAAAAAGTTAATGACAAAACTATAATATTTCATTTAAAAAGACCTTATTATTATTTTGACGAATCATTAGACTTTGGTATTTTACCAAAACATATTTGGGGAGACGTTTCTGATGAAGAATTTTCTCTTGCTGACTACAATACAAATCCAATAGGATCTGGACCTTATAAAATATCTAACGTAGTAAAAAGTTCTAATTTAATTAAAGAGTATAAATTATCATCTTTTAAAGATTATCTTTTAGGAAGACCTTTTATTGATTATATAAATATATTTACTTATTCAGATGAAAAAGCTTTATCTTCTGCATTATTAAATAATGAAATAGACGCAACTGGATATTTACCTGCCAGCTATTATAAAAACATAAATATTAAAAACATAAATATTATATCTAGCACTCTACCTAATCTATTTTCACTATCTTTTAATCCTACAAAAAATAATCTATTTTCAACAAAACAAACTCGTAGTGGATTATCAACAGCAATAGACAAACAAAATATAATAAATACTTATTTTGATGGGTACGCAAGAAAAATGGATTATGTTTTTCAAAATACAAATAATTCTACATATGATAATAGTGAAATGAAAAACCAAATTATAAATAACCAAAAAATAATTAACTCTACAACTTCTGGAGTATATATATCAAGAATAGATATTGCAAAAAATTTATTAGGAGATACTTTAAAAAATAAAAATATTCAAATAACAATAACAACTGCAGATGTCGAGGATTTGAAAAATACAGCAAATGAAATAGCAAAAAACTGGCAAAATTTAGGAATTAATGTCAATACAAAAATATACAGCTTAGCAGATATTGTAGATATTATAAAAAACAGAAATTTTGAAGTATTACTATTCGGGTCAATCATTAATCATGATACAGATTTATACGCTTACTGGCATTCAAGTCAAAGAAATTATCCAGGATTAAACATAACAGGATATGCAAGTAAAAAATTAGATACCAATCTAGAAATTTTAAAAAGTAGTTTGGATAACGATGAAAGAAAAAGTGCTATAGATAGTATAAATAAAGAGTTATCAGATGAAAATCAATCAATACCAATTTATTCAAATAATTTTAATTACCTAATAAATGATAAACTAAAAGAAGAAATAATAAAAGATTATATTCCTACAACTATGCAAGATCCTAGTGAAAGATATCAAGAAATAAGTGATTGGTATATTTATAAAGAAAAAGTTTGGAAGTTTAGCTATATGAAAGATTTAGAGGAGAAATTAGAAAACATAATACATTAATAAATTAATAAAAAATATATGGATAACAATAATAAAAATAATAATTATAAAGGCAATAATGCAGGACCAAGACCTGCTAAAGAAAAAAATACTCGTAGTAGCTACGCTAGTATGAGCAAGAGATCATCTTCTCGTCCACCAATACGTAATCGTAAAAATGCTGGACCAAAATTTGAAACAAAAATAACAGAAGCTACAGAACTAGCCCACATACCTACTCTTGCTGAAGACTCAATAAGAATCATAAATCTAGGAGGAGTGGAAGAAATTGGTCGTAATATGAGTTGTATTGAATACAAAGACTCTATAGTTGTAGTTGATTGTGGATTCCAATTCTCTGAAAGTACAACTCCTGGTATTGAATGTATTCTTCCAAATACTCGCTATTTAGAAGAAAATAAACACAAAATTAAAGGAATGCTTATAACACATGCCCATCTTGATCATATTGGAGCAATCCCCTATATCTTACCAAGAATTGGTAATCCAAAAATTTACGCTAGACAGTTTACAGCTCTCATGATTAAAAAACGTCATGAAGAATTCCCTCATTTAGATCCAATAAATCTAGAAATAATCGAAACAGATGACACTGTTACTCTTGGAGATTTAAAAGCAAAATTCTTTGCCGTGTCTCATGCTATTCCAGACTCAATGGGGCTTGTGATAGAAACTCCTTTTGGGGATGTTGTACACACAGGAGACTTACGTCTAGATCATGACAATAATATTCCGACAGAAAGTGAATTCAATAACTATAAATTCTTTGAAAATAGAAATGTTCTCTGTCTTTTAACAGACTCAACAAACTGTGAAAATCCAGGATTCTCAATTTCAGATCGTGTTGTTTTTGAAAATATTAGAAAGATAATAAAAGATACCCCAGGAAGATTAATTATTGCAACTTTCTCTTCACAAGTAGAAAGAATGCTAGAAATAATGAAAATGATAGAAAGTTTTGGTAAAAAAATCGCAGTAGAAGGAAGAAGTATTAAAACAAATATTGAAGTAGCAAAAGTAGCAGGTCTGTTAAAAATGGATCCTAATATTATAATTCCTATTGAAGAAATGGATAATTATCCTCAAGATAAAGTTGTTGTACTTGCAACAGGAGCTCAAGGAGAAGAATTTGCTGTATTAAATAGAGCCGCAAATGGCACACACAAATATGTAAGATTAGATAAAAAAACAACTATTCTTATGTCATCTTCTGTAGTGCCAGGAAATGAAAGAGCTGTTCAAATGTTGAAAGACAAACTTTCTCGTAAAGGTGCCCATATTATTCACTATAAAACTTCAGACGTCCACTCTTCAGGACATGCTAATCATGACGAATTAGTTTGGATTCACAAAAAAATTCATCCTAAATTCTTTATTCCTGTTCACGGATATCATTACATGTTAAGAGTTCATGCTGATATTGAAAGAGAGCTTGGTATGCCAGAAGAAAATATTATTATCCCAGATAATGGAATGATTATAGAAATTCAAAACAAAGGACAAAAAATTGTCACATTAAAAGAATTCGCTCCAAATGAAATGATTATCGTTGACGGTATGTCTGTAGGAAAGATTCAAGATGTAGTCATGCGTGATAGACAAACTTTAGCAGAAGATGGAATGTTTGTGGTTATAGGAGTTATAGACAATCATACAAAGAAATTGAAAAAATCTCCAGACCTAATTTCTCGTGGATTTGTTTATCTAAAAGAATCTCAAGACTTACTTTACCAGACACGTTCACTAGCTAAAAAAGTAATTGAAGATAGATTAGAAAAAAATGTAAATGCAACAATGGATGAGATAAAGGACGACCTAAATGAGTCTGTGTCTAAATACTTGTTACAAAAAACAGCTAAAAGACCTGTAATTATCCCTGTTATTATAGTGGTATAATATAAAATATATTTTATATTATATGGATAACGGATTAAAAAAAAGACTATTAAGTATAGCCTATGTTGCAACCGTATTTTTTGCATTTCATTATTTCTTAGTATATTTTTTATTTTCTGATTTCTTGAGTCAATATTTTAGCCAAATAGCTTTGTCTATGATATTTGCAGGTAGTGCATTAATATCTATAATATTATCCAATTTTTTTGGAGATATTCTTAAAAAATTTACAAATTATAAAAGCTTAATGTTTGTAATAGGGCTGCAGTTCTTTTCTACTTTAGCTTTAATCTTTGCTCATAATTTTAATTTATTTTTTATAATATTATTATCTGTACTTCATATAATTTTAGTCACTATTATATGGGTATCGATAAATATTTTTATAGAAGAATTTTCTGATCATGAAAATATTGGATCTATTAGAGGAACAGTTTTAACCCTTTATAACTTTGGAGCTATTACAGCACCTTTTGTAGCGGCACAATTTTTTAACCTTATCGGATATACTGGAATATTTCTTTTAAGTAGCTTAACTTTGTTACCATTATTTTATCTTACACATAGATTTTTTAATCATGTAATAGAGCCAAAATATAAACATATAAATCTTTTTAAAGATTTAAAAATAATTAAAAAAGATATAAACATTAGAGGGGTCATCTCATCTTCTTTTGCTTTAAATTCTTTTTATGCTGTTATAAATATTTATTTAGTTCTTTATTTAACTCATAATCTAGGAATACCTGTATTATTATATTTAGGAATAATCACTCCTATTTCTGTAATACCTTTTATTCTCATTCCTTATGAACTAGGAAAATACTCTGATCAGATTTTTGGAGAAAAGAAAGCAATGTTATTTGGTATTTTCTTAACAAGTCTTATGCTTGTTTCAATATATTTATTTAATATTACAACTAATAATATTTTTGTTTGGATACTTATCTTATTCTTAGCAAGATTAGGTGCAACTATCACAGAAACAGAGAATTATGCTTACTTCTACAAAAAAATAGATGGCAGTAGTGCTGGGTTAATAGCCCTATTTCAAAACATGTCTAATATAGGATTTCTCTTCGTTTCTATTATCGGGGCTTTACTTATTAATTTTTTTAGTATAGATTTAAATGTAATGTTTCTAATAGTTGGATTAATAGGATTTTTAGCCATATTTTCTATATTAAAGATACAAGATACAGAAGCTAAAAATAAGCTAAAAGAAGAAATGAAATCTAAAAATAAAGAAATAAACGAGAAAATAGAAAAAGAAGAAATTAAAAAAGAAAAGACAGCAGAAAAAGCATGGATGAAATTTAATGAAAATAATTTTTAAAAATATGAAACTAAAAGTAACTCTAAAACCAAATGAAGAAATGAGAATAAATAAATACTTGAGCGAATCAGGAGTTCTTTCTCGTCGTGAAGCTGATAAATTAATTTCAGAAAAGAAAATCCATATCAATGATAAAATTGCTATACTTGGAGATAAAGTAAAAGATAAAGATTCTGTATTCGTAAATCAAAAACTAGAAACTTTGAAATATTTTATATACAATAAAAAACGTGGAGAAGAGACTGCTTTTAAAGAAAAAGATGGTATCAGACTTGATCCGGTAGGAAGACTCGATAAAGAAAGTGAAGGACTCTTAATTTATAGTAATGACTTTAGAATAATAGATAAATTATTAAATCCTAAAAATGAATTTGAGAGAGAATATCTCGTCACTGTGAGAGAAAATGCTACACCAAGAGTAAAAACTTTGTTAGAAAAAGGAATAACAACAAGAGAGGAAATTTACGCTCCTGCTAAAAAAGTTGAAATTAATGAAGATAATAAAAACGTAATTAAAATTACTTTAACAGAAGGAAAGAAACACGAGATTAGAAGAATGCTCAACGCTCTCAATCTAACTATTTCTTCATTAAAAAGAGTAAGATTTTTATTCTTAAAATTAGGAAGTCAAAAATCCGGAACAATGAAAGAATTAACAAAAGATGAAGTAGAAAAATTATTAAAGACTTTGGATATAAAAATAAGTTAAAATAAAAAGTCCCAGATTTAAATCCGGGACTTTTCTACAATAAGAGTAGATTATTCTTTCTTACACAAGATTTCATTATTATCAGTATCAATAATAACAGTATCTTTATTATTAACAATCGTTGTTGTGTATTTCATAGAATACGTAGCATCACACACTTTTCCAGTTTTCAAAAATTTAACCCTAAAAAGTAATTGATACCTAGTTAAGTGGGTGTATCTTACATCTGTTTTTGGTATTAAGGATAAAATTACAGCTTTTTGTTTTACCTCATAAATATGTTTAATACCAGGAATACAAACAAAAATAATATAACAAAAAAATAAAATAACTAATAAAAATACTTGAATAGATCCAGAAGATACTTTTTTCATCTTTAACAAATTTAACGTTTTAAAATAATTTTTTGTCGGAATAAACTTAATCCCAACCTATATATATCTTAGCATATTAATATATAAATGTCAATACTATTAAAAATAGAGGCAAAATAAAAAAACAAAACCTCGTAAAAATACGAGGTTTTGTTTTAATAAGACAGATTTTCTTCTTCTAATTTTTCTATATTATCTAAAACGAATCTTCCCATATCGACTCCGGAATTTTCTAAAATAAAACTAAATCTGGATTCTTCAGAAAGATGAGGATTGGTATGTAATTCTAAAATCTTTATTTCTGTTCCCTTTTTATTTTTTACAAGACAGATATCTATGAGAACATGATAATCCAAAGCGAGACCTTTATGTATTTCTTTAGCTAAATATTTCAATCTTTTTTTAGTATCATCATCAAGATGAAAAAGGCTAATCTTATTATGACTATGCTCTGGTAAATATTTATCTTTTATTTCTTTACCTTGTACTGATCTAATTTTATTTTCAGCATTTATAGTCTCAATAGGAGTCGGTATATAAAGATCTTCACCTCTGTAATTTGGTATTACAGAAAGAGAAATGTATTTTCCGTCCACATGTTCTTCTAATATCGCCTCGCTTCCAGATTTTAGTATTTCTTTTATTCTTTTATAAGTATCTAAAAATGAATAAGTTAAAAGACTTTTTTTATTGGCAATATGTTTTCCATCTTTTACTATTATAGGAGTCTGAAATTTGCCCCAGATTTCTTTTAGACTATTTTCTAAATTTTTATCGTCTCTAAATACGACATATCTAGAAGTATTTAAGCCAATCTGATTTAAAATTCTTTTAATATTTACTCTAGATAAAATATTTACAAAATCATTTTTAAATACCTGCTTAACATCTAATTTGCTTCCAAGATTATGATGATCACCTTTTACGTCATGGGTAAAATCGACATAATAATCAGCTTTAGAAAATACCCTATGAACATCTGAGGGTATTCCCTTTTCAAACCAATTCCCTTTTTCATCTATAACCACATCTATCACATTCGTCTCTTCTGGATATTTAGACAAAGAAAGCATAACATTTGCACCACTTTTCATTGAGCGATGATAATCATGCTTTCCTCCACGTAAAATAGCGATAGTTTTTTTCTTTTTGTCTTTTGACATAAATATTATTAATTAAATTATATCATAAGACTTGTAGACTATTTTAAATTTATTTTAATTTAAATTCTTCTTTAGTATTTTTAGTTGGCGCTATATCGAATACTTCTTTTGGTTTTAAGATTAAAATACCTTTTACTTTTCTTTCTGGTAAAATTTCACTTATCCATGAGACTGCTTTTTCAAATTTCTCACCTTCTGTCTCATAATTCATTTCACCTTTTATTTGATATCCAAATAATCCAGTCCAAGCAACTAAAGATACATTTTTATTTTTTAAAATATTTTCTTTAGTTTTTTTCATAAAATAATCAACCAGCCAAATCTCATCTCCTTCTATTTTTATAGAAGACACAGGTACGACATTTATTTCATCACCGAAAGTCGCTAGAGCTTTTGACTCAGCATTTAATAAAAACTTTTTTACATATTCTTCCATATTTTTATTTATTAAGCTTCACAAGAAAGACAAGCTGTTTCTTCATCGTTTTTTATTATGTTTAATTTAGCTTTAGTTTCTTCTTTTTCATTATTTGCAGTTTGTAATTTCTCACTTTGATCTTGAGCTTTTTTTCTACCAAATTGTTGAGCCGCATTCATACTGTGCTGATAGTAAAGCGTCTTCACTCCACTCTCCCAAGCTTTAATGTAAAGACCATTTATTTCTTTTGCTGGCATTGACGGATCAACCATTAGATTTAAAGATTGTCCCTGATCGATATATTTTTGTCTATCTGCAGCTTGTTCAATTATCGCATTCTGATCTATTTCTGGAAATGTTTTAAATACTGCTTTTTCTTCATCAGATAAGAAATATAAATGTCTGACAGATCCGTCATTTTCTAAAATATTTCTCCAAACATCATCTGTGTTTTTATTTTTCTCTATTAATATTTTTTCTAAGAATTTATTTCTAAATGTTATTTTTATTTTTTCTAAATCTTTCACAAAACAATTTGAGAAAGACGGCTCAATTCCTTGTGATACTTGCCCAAGAATAAATGAAGATGAAGTAGTTGGAGCAATAGCTAACAAAGTTGTATTTCTTCTTCCATATCCTTTTAATATTTCAGGCTCGCCATAAACTTCTGCTAATTTCTTTGAAGAAGAGTGAGCTTTCTCATTTATAAATTTAAAGATTTCTATATTTAAATCTTTTGCCTCTTTACTTTCAAATGGAATCATTTTACTTTGTAAAAGAGAATGCCAACCTAGCACACCGAGACCAAGAGCTCTATTTTCTTTAGCAAAATTATATGATCTCTCCATAAATAAGAATGACTGTATATCTCTAGCATCCCCATTATCTCTTTTTGTTTCTAGTTTAACAATAAAATCTTCTATCACTGCATCTAAAAATTCTACCATTGTCTCTACAGCGTCTGTATTTTTAATTTCATCATAGTGGAAAAGATTTAAAGAGGATAAACAACAAACAAAAGACCATCTCTCATTACTTGGTAATAAAATTTCACTACATAAATTACTTGCGTGGATTTTTAGATTTTTATCTTTATATACGTCAACAGTATTATTGTTTACAGTATCAGAAAAAAGAATATAAGGATATCCTATTTGACTTCTTCTTTGTAATACTTTCGCCCAAATATTTCTTTTGGCAACGTCTCCAGCTATCATTTCTTTGAACCAATAATCAGGTACTGTCACAGCATATGTAGACTCTTGAATTTTATCTCCTTCTGTACCTATATTTAAAAATTCTTCTATATCAGAATGATCAATTGGTAAATAAAGTGCAACATGCCCCCTTCTTGCAGATCCTTGAGAAATAATATTTGTAACAGTATCAAACATTTGCATAAAGTGAACAGACCCAGAAGAATGACCATTATCTTTTATTTTTGCGCCTCTTGGTCTTACTTCACCAAAATATGCAGACGTTCCTCCACCAAGCTTTGTCATTGTTCCAATTTCAGAAAGAGTAAAAAGAATTTGTCCCATATCATCTCCAACATAAGAACCAAAACAACTAATAGGAAGGCCTCTATTTAAGCCAAAATTGAGCCATACAGGCGTAGATAAAGAGTAATACCCTTTAGACATATAGTCATAGAATTTTTTAGCAAATCCTTCTTTCTTTAAAAGAGTTTCTGCGTATTCGGATATTTGTTTAATTCTTTCTTCCGCTGTGACACCTGGTAATAGATAATCTTTTGTTAAAAATTTTCTACTATAATCATTTAACCAATACATAATATTATTTTTAATTTATATTTTTAATAATCTTTAAAACAAATCCTCTCCACTAAAACTTTGACTGCGCTTGTTATAGTTTATAGATTTCTTTTGGAAAAAGTCTACATGTTTTGTTACGATCACTTCATCATTAAACCAATTTGTTTCTTCTAAAATAACTTTATCAACTTCAAATATTCTTGGTAAGCCAATACTCTCTAAAGAATTATTAAATCTATTTTTTATGAATTCTAGTATTGTACTCTTTGAAAGAAAATCTAATTCCCCTGCCTCCAATATCCAATCAACCACTCCTTTTTCTGATTCGTACGCTTCACGACAAGCATTAATAATAGTATTATTATATTCTTCATCAAACCATTCTGGATGCTCTGATCTTATTATATTAATCAAATCTATTCCAAAAAGTCCATGTATTTGTTCTTCTTTAGATGTCGCCTCTACAGCATTTGATATTCCCGCAAAAAGAGATTTTCTCTTATTGAAAGACATCATAATTAAAAATTGAGAAAATAATGATACATGCTCGATAAATAATGAGAACAGTAAGATAGATTGTGCATAATCTTTATTATCTTCACTTCTCGCATTTGCAATACTTTTATCTAAATATTTTACTCTATCTATAAGGGCTGGTATCTCTTTAATTTTTAAAAATTCTTCATTGAGTCCGAGAATCTCTAAAAGATGAGAATATGCATCTGTATGTCTAACTTCACTTTCTGCAAAAGTTGCGCCTACTGCACCAATTTCCGATTTAGGCATCTTTTTATAAATATCACCCCAGAAAGTTTTTACCGCCACTTCTATTTGCGCAATAGCAAGCATAGAATTTTTTATAGCACTTCTTTCAATATCACTCACATTAACTTTAAAATCTTGTACATCTTTTACAAAATTAAATTCTGTATGTACCCAATACGAATGCCTAATAGCACTCACATATTCATATAATTCTGGATATTCGTATGGCTTTAAATTTACTCTTTTCTGAAAAATATCCCTCTTTCTTAATTCTGCCCTTTTCTCTCTATAAAGAATATATGCTTTTGCAACATTGTGATATTCTGATGACATCAAAGACTCCTCAACTATATCTTGAAGATCCTCGATACATACAGTACCATTTACTAAATCAATTATTTTTTTATCTATTTCACCAGATTTATTTTCTGATTCATCTTGCTTTGCTTTTAGAATTTTATTCTCTAAAGATGTAGCAACTTTTTCTGCAACTTTATTCGCCTCCTCTACACTGCCCGCATCAATAGAAGTCATTGCTTTATATATCGCATTGGCTATTTTTTCAATATCAAATTTTTGAAGATTTTCATCTCTTTTTTTGACGTATTTTAAATTTGTATTTAAAAAAGGACTCATAAATTTATTTTAATTAAAGCTAATAAATTAAAAAGCTTGGGTGAGCAAAAACAAACAGACTTTCCATTATTCTATCTTACAACACTTTTTGCCATTATTTTTAAAATCTAAAATAAAAAAATCAGTTATTTGACAAACTGATAATTTATTATTAAAGCCTTACAATTTTACTTTACACTTGTCAAAAAAATACTTAGTCTTAAGATTTTTTGATTTTATTTCTTAGGAATTTATGATAAGAAAGTACAAATCTGTGAGCTTCTTCATTTGCTAAAATGATAAATTTGTTGTAATTTTCTTTTTTTAGTTTTTCCCCAGTATCGATATATAAAACTTCTCTGGCTTTATGTTTATCGTCTTTTACAACAGAAACTAAATTAATATTTTTTCCTTCTAATATTTTTCTAGCAAAATCTAAATGTGTTTTACCTCCATCTATCACGACAATATCTGGAAAATTCCATTCCGTATGCTTAAATCTTCTCTCTAATAATTCTTTTAATCCTGCTAGATCGTCATTTTTATTTTCAACTAATTTAAATTTTTTGTATTCACTTTTTCTGTATTCCAATTCTCCATTTATAATTTCAAATCTACACATGACTCCTACTCTATGAGAGCCTGATATATGTGCCACATCATAAGATTCTAAAAATACAGACTCAGAATTCTCTTTATTTATTAAATTATTTGTTTTGATTAAAGATAAATCATTTAAATGACCAAGAGAAAATATTTTATCTCTCAATTCTGCTGACTTTTCAAAGTTTTTTTCTTTTATGCTTTTTTTGATTTCAGATTCTAAAGATTTTAATATACTTTTTGTATTTCCATCTAAAATTTTCTCTATAGATCTTATATTTTTAAAATAATCTTCTTCTAATATTTTTCCTATACAAGCACCAGAACACAATCCTATCTGATAATTAAAACATCCCCTTTTCTCTCCTAATTTACACTTATCTCTATATGGAAAAATTTTTCTTAAAATTTTCATAATAGAAATTAATTCCATTTTTGAAATAAAAGGACCAAATCTATTTTGTATTTCTGCTTCATGAAAATCATCTATTTCTCTTTCTCTCATTATTAAAACCCTTGGGAATTTTTCTTTAGTTATTACGACAAAAGAATAACTCTTGTCATCTTTTTCTTTAGTATTAAAAAATGGTGAATATTTTTTAATATATTTTGATTCTAAAATTATCGCTTCAAGTACTGAGCCTGTCTCTACAAAAAATAGACCTTTTGCATTTTCTACCATACTTCGAATTTTTGCTCCTCTCGTATTTATGAGATCACTTGAAAAATAACTTCCGACTCTATCTTTTAAACTTGTAGCTTTTCCAATATATAAAATATTCTCTTTTTTAGGAAAAGACAAAGAAACTCCTTTTTTATCAAGGAAAAAATATACACCCGGCTTTTCTGGTAATTTATATTCTTTTAACTCTGTCTTTTTCATGAACTTAATATAGCAAAAATAAAGATATTTTTCGAGTTTGAAATAAAAAATTCTCGCAGTAAAATATACCGAGAGAATTTAAACCATTTTTAAATGATTACCAAAAAGGATACTTTATTAAAGCAAATAAAATAAATAACACAGTTACTAAAAATAAAAATATTAACAAATATCCAAAAGGAGCCATATCACTTGAAACGTGAGATTCGCTATAGATATTATTATTAACATTACTTACTTCTTTCAAAACTGAAATATTTCCATTTTTAGAAATCTCTACAGTTTTACCTGATTGAACATCACTGTTAATCTCTTTAAATAAAGAATCTAAAATTTGATCCATAAAAATTAAATTTTATAATTAAAAAATAAAAAGCCTCTAATAATCTACTAAAAGTAGTTTAAAATGTCAAACTGAGTTTTATTCAAAAATCTTGAATTCAGTAAAGACTGATCTGAATAATTCTAAAGTATTACGAGCCATTCTATCAGTTAAAACAAACTTAGACCCATCATGAGCTATTCTGTTTCTCATTTTGTGCGCAGACCAAGCGAGATCAATAGTACCAAAAGATGCATTTTTTAATTTATCAGCGAGAGTGTTTCCTTCATATCCCCTATCTTGAAGTAAATCAGCAAGAAGATTATCCGCCTCGATGATACCAATTCTCCAGAGACCTTCTTCTTTTGCTTCCATGTAATTTATAATTAAATTCCATTTTTCTTTATATTCTCTTGATCTATATTCTTTTTCTAGAATTTCTTTTTCAGAAAGTCTTTCTTGTCTCAAATTAGAAATTGGAGGATTATTTATTTTATTCTCTGACTTTTTTGTTTCTTCTTTAATCTCTACTTTTTTAATTTCTTTTTTCTCTTGTATTGTATCTTTTGTTTTGATTTTTATAAATCTATCTTTACTCTTACTAAGATCATTTTTAGCAACATAATTTAATAAAAGATTATTTTCTTTTTCTTTCACTTCTGCAATTATTTTTCTCTCTGATACATCTAAGTCTGACTCATCAATTGGAAGATTTAATATTCCAGCAGGATAACTATCAACATGTTCTTCTTCTAATATTTTAATTTCTTCAGGAATTTCCAAAACTCTTTCTTCTTCAAATTTTTGAAATATTTCTTCATAATCAGATTTTGACTCAGGTTCTAAATATGACTCTAAGACAAATTCTTCTTTTTCTGTATTTTTTATTTCTTTTTGATTTTCTTCAAACCAAGCTTTTTGTCTTTCTTCTTTTTTAAGAGCTCTTTTTTCTAATTTAACTTTTGCATTTTTTTCTCTTATAGATTTTGTAGTCCTAAGGAACCAAACAAACATAGTATAAATCAAAAACATCATCGCAAAAAAAGCTATCACACTGACAATGTCAGCACAAAAAGCTAGAACAGGATTTTGAATTGAAAACTTTAAGTCTCTAAACCAAGTACTATTATCTGTCTGACTAGCTGTAAAATTCGCATTGGGTAAAGCCTTTCCGAAAATATGATCTCGTAGCCACCCCCACCATCCAGTATCTGTAGAAATATTACCAAGATAAATAACATCTTGTGTCTGAGTTGGTACAGGAGCTGCAGTACCAATCCACCCTCTAGCTATCAATCCGTCATAAGAATCATATTTATGATCCATTACATAATCGGAAGGATTAATTCTCAAAATCCAAAAAAGAATAGCATACCTGATAGCTAAAAGGAGATTATAGACAACATTAAATATATAATCGAAGTTAAAAGAATACATGAGTTTACTATTTAACTAAATTATATCATAAGAAGAATTTATAAAAGCTTCTTTTTAAATAATCTTTTCAATATCTTTTGCTATTTGGAAAAGTTTTTTATCTTTATAAGTTTCTCCGATTAACTGAATACTTATTGGAAGATTATTTTCATTTATATCTTCTCTTTTTTTAGTTGGTATCGAAATAGCAGGACAAGCAACTATATTTGCAGGCACAGTAAATATATCAGCCAAATACATTGCTAATGGATCATTTTTTTCACCAAACTTCCAAGGAAAAATAGGAGAAGCTGGAGTTAAAATAGCATCAACTTCAGTAAATACTTTTTCAAATTCTTTTTTCAAAATTTCTCTCGCTATCACAGCTTTATTATAAAAAGCATCAAAATATCCAGCACTCAAAATATATGTTCCTAACAATATTCTTCTTCTCACTTCGTCACCAAATCCAGCTGTACGAGAATTAGTAAAATTTTCTACAGTATTTCTTCCAGGAACAGAAAGTCCGTATCTCACTCCATCATAACGTCCCATATTTGAAGTTACTTCTGCAGGACAAATAACATAATAAATAGCTAAAGCTTTATCAATATTTGGAATATCAACATCTACCACTTCATATCCAGAATCTTTTATTTTTTGAATTTGTTTTTCAAAGTCTTCTAAAATTTCTTTATCTATAGCAGAACGGAATTTTTCGTCTTTTAGAAAATTTGGTACACCAATTTTTTTTCTTAAATTAAAATTTTCTAAATTTTCTTTTCTAATTTCTGTATTAATACTTGTCGCATCAGATTTATCATAAAATGAAAGTAAGTCATAGACTGCTTCAGCATCAGAAACATTATATGCAAAAGAACCAATCTGATCCAAAGAAGACCCCATGGCCATGAGACCATATCTTGAAATAGATCCGTAAGACGGTTTATATCCTACAAGATTACAAAATGCAGCTGGTAATCTAATTGATCCTCCAGTATCTGATCCGAGAGAAATAGGCACAGCACCATATGCAAGTACAGCAGCAGAGCCACCAGAAGACCCGCCAGGAACCCTACTAATGTCTAAAGGATTCTTTACTTCATTAAAAGCAGAATTCTCTGTAGAAGAACCCATAGCAAATTCATCCATATTCGCTCTACCTAAAAGAATAGCTCCCGACTCTTTTAATTTTTTAACAACACTCGCATCATATGTTGCAACATAATTTTCAAGCATTTTTGATCCAGCAGAATTTATCTCACCTTCTACTAAAATATTATCTTTTAAAATTATTGGTACACCAGTGAAAATATTTGCATTTCTGCTATCTATTATTTTTTGAGCATTCTGAATTTGTTCTTCTAAAAATTTTTCAGAATATAGACCAAGTATTGCATTTATGTCTTTTGAATTTTCTAAATCAGGATTAATTCTTTTTTCGTTTTGCTTTATTATAAAAATAGATTCATCAACTATCTGACGAACTGTCTTAGTTTTAGAAATTAATTCTTCGTGAATTTGAGATAATGTTTTCATAGTTTTATTTTAATTTTAAAAATTGTTTTTGAGAATCTTTCGCGAAGCGGGGCCTGATTCGAAAAAATAATTTTTAATCATATAATTATTTATTTTTTATGTTTATCGAGAACTTGAGAAACTTTAACGAAATCATCTTTTCTGTCTGGAGCATCATTTAAAAGTCTTTCAGTATATTCGTTACTTTGATTTAAAATTTCATCTTCACGCATTTCATTTTTATTTACAGAATTTATAAATTGATTTCCATATCCTGATCCACCAGAAGATTCTATATCTCCACTCGCCATGTCAGAGACTTGTCCGACATAAGCCAAAATCTCTTGCATCTCTACTAAAAACTTTTCTTTTTCTTCTTCTGTTAAAGATAAACGAGAAAGTGTCGCCACTTTTTCCAAATCTTCTTTTGTGAATTGTATATTTGAATTAGACATAATTATACCTATATATTATCAAAAAAAGTCCTATTTTAAAAGCCTATTAAATCCTTCCTCATCTAATATTTCTACACCTAATTCTCTGGCTGTTTTTTCTTTTGTAGACATTTTTTCATCATCATTTTCACCAAGTAAAATATAGTCGGTCTTGCTTGATACAGAAGAAGAAACTTTTCCTCCTGCAGACTCTATAATTTCTTGAAAGAGTTCTCTCGGCTTTGAAAGTGATCCTGTAATAACAAATACTTTTTTATTTAAAGAATTATTATTTTCTATTTTTACAATTTCACTTTTTATTTTTACTATTTTCAAAATCTCTTTTAAGAAAATTTTATTCTTTTCACTTTCAAAATAATTCATCAAAGACTCTATAGATTTCTCCCCTATTCCTTCAACTCCAAATTCAGATTTCAATTCTTTAATTTCTTTTTTATTTTTTTCTTTAATCATTTTTTCTACAGCTTTTTCTAAATTTTCAAAAGTATTAAAATTTTTCACTAAATCTTTCGCGGTAGTTTCTCCTACCTGACGAATACCAAGAGAATAAATAAATTTGTGTAAAGAAATATTTTTAGAATTTTCTATTGCTGAAATTAAATTATCAGCGGACTTTTCTCCAAACCCTTCAAGTCCTTCTATATCTTCTTTTTTTAATTTGAAAATATCTAAAACATTTCTCACGAGACCTAAATCATAAAATTCATCCATGATTTTCTCTCCCATTCCATCAATATCAAAAGCTTTTTTTGAAACAAAATAAGTAAAATACTCACGATGTTTTGCTTCACAATTTTCATTTTTACAAAATAGACCAGTAGAAAATCCAGACTTATTTACTTTATTTTCTTCTCTTTCTAATACAGAATTACACACTGGACAATTTGTAGGCATTAAAAATTTCTTAGAATTTTTAGGTCTCAAGCTTTCTATTACACTTAATATTTCCGGTATTACATCCCCAGCTTTACGAATTACAACAGTATCCCCTATTCTTAAATCAAGCCTTTCTATTTCATCACTATTATGAAGTGTAGCTCTTTTTACATGAGACCCATAGACTAAAACTTCTTCCAATTCTGCTACAGGTGTCGCAACTCCTGTACGACCTATCTGAATAGTAATATTTAAAACTTTTGTAGTCACTTCTTCTGCTGGGAATTTATACGCAATACCTGCACGTGGAGACTTTGCGGTAAATCCAAGATTATCAAAAATATTTTTTTGATTTATTTTTATAACAAGTCCATCTATTCCATATTCTTCATCTTCTCTTTTATTTTTCCATTCTTCATACATTTTTTCTATACCTTCTAAATTTTTACAAAGCTTAAAATGCGGATTTACTAAAAAATTATTTCTCTTTAAAAATTCTAATTCTTCTATTTGATAATCATCACTGAATCCGACAATATCATAAGCAAATAATTGTAAATTTCTCTTTGCTACGACTTTTGTATCAAGCTGTCTAAGTGTTCCTGCTGCAAGATTTCTAGTATTCGCATAAATAGGTAAATTATTTTTCTCTTGCTCTTTATTTATTTTTTTTAAATCTGATTGTTTAATCCATGCTTCACCCATCACAGTCACATCAACTTTATCTTTTAATATTAACGGGATAGTTTTAATTGTTTTAACATTTTCAGTTATATCTTCCCCTATTTCCCCATCACCACGTGTCGCAGCCCTAAAAAGAATTCCTTCTCTATAAGTAAGAATAACTTTAAGGCCGTCTATTTTTAATTCTGAAACATAATCAAATTTATTTTCTATTCCACTTTTTTCTAAAATTTTTCTATTTCTTTCTTCCCAATCTTTTAATTCATTTAAATCAAAAACATTATCAAAACTCCATTGCCTTATCTCATGTTTTACTTTTTCAAAATGATCGAGCACTATTCCGCCCACCCTTTTACTTGGACTATTTTTATCTGCAAATTCTGGATTTTCGTTTTCAAGAGAAATTAATTCATGTAATAAAGAATCATAGACCGTATCTTCTATTTCTGGACTATCTTTTACATGGTAAAGATATTGATGTTTTTCGAGTAAAATACGAAGCTCATCTATTCTATTTTTAATAGCATTTTTACTTTTTATCATTTAATGATTATAACAAAATTTACTATTCATTAGAATATCTATAAATAGTTCTACTAACTCTAGACTGATCACTTGCATTACAACTAGAATACCCAGTAGAAATAATAGAAAAATTACCAGTAGTACTAGCAACAGCTCCTGTTGCTATAGACATAGTCTTTGCAAATTCTACCAATACACACCTTTGTATTATTTTAGTATTATCTATTGGATCTGTTTGCTGTAAAACTATTCCAAAAGTCGTGGTAGCACTGCCAGCATCTCCTACTATATTATAGGAAGAAATACCATTGTTTAAATTATTTAATACTCCATCAGTAGATGAAGAATAATTCGAACTAGCAAAAATATTATTATAAGTACCGTCACTAGCGCAAGAAATCTTATCTAAATTACGAACACCTAATGCGCTTGGAAAATTACCATTATAATCATAAATAGTACTGGTAGAGAAAAAAACATTGTCACGCGCATTACTTTCAAAATCTAACTGGCCAGGATTCGTTCCAGAATAACTAGATGTAGAATTTAATACTAAAGAAATACCAAGAGTATTATCTCTAAAATCAGTATCTAAATATTGAGCACATTCAACTCCTGCATCTGCTGCATAATATGCGACTTTTCCATTTTCTATTAATCTAGAAAAATAAATTTCTTTTGTGATAATTCTAGAAGCTGAAAAAGAAATAGTCAAAAGTACAGCTGTAATTATTAGAGCAAAAGCTAAAATATACCCATCTTCTAAATTTTCTTTTACATTTTTAAAATTTTTATTAAACATAATTTTTATCTCTTATAAATATAATCAACAACAGATACTGATCTCTGACCAATACCAGAAAGGCTAGAGTTTGTATAAACTACATTAACTTCTACTTTTAATGTGTCATCTGAAATTTTTGTAAGCGTCGTAGTTCTTTGAAATAAAGTAGAATTCCCAGAACCATTACAATTATATCCAACAATAGAATCTAAATACAGATTTATACAAGATTTGGTGCTACCAACAAAAGATAAACTACCCTCATTAAAAGAAGAATTATCTAAATAAAGAGGAGTTAATGGTTTGTTACCAGGATTTGTCGTATTAAAAACAGACGCTAAAAATACTTTCCATGCTATATCTCTTGGATTAACATTTGGTGCCAATGTAGGATCGGTTGTACCTATATAAGAAAGAACTTGTACTGATGTATTACCGCTACAACTTGCTGAATTTATTGTAGAATAATCAGCAGAGTAACTAAAATCTATATTTCCACAAGTTAAAGCAAAATCATCACGATAATTTCTAAAATCTTCAACTATTTCTTCTGCTAAATATGAAGCTATAACTCTATTTTTATTTTGTATAATTGAAGTAATTGCATTCATAGTTAAAGTTAATGGACCAATCACAGCTATCAAAATAAGAGCAATTGAAACAAGAGCCTCAATCAAAGTAAAGCCTTCATTTTTTTTATTTACATTCTTTTTAAATTTTGAAAAAATATTTTTTAACATAATTTTAATTATCTAAAACTCTTTGCGAAACTGTATCTTGTACAGAAAAAGTAGAAACAGAATCTTTTCCTAAATTATCTTTTCCTAATGGAATAATTCCTGAAATTAATATATTGACTTTTGGTTGTAAAAAATCATCACCAGGATTATTTCCTATTTTACCGACGCCAGACATATTTAAACTAAAATTACTAATATTAAAATCAGAAGAATTCATAGGTATATCTTTTACCAAGCCATAACTACCACCTCCATTAGAATCATAATCAGCCTCATTTATAGAAGAAGATGCTGAATTATAATAATAAACTATTTTACTAGTTGTTGCTCCTTGAGGAGTAAAAGCTATTGCATTACAAAATGTATTTGAACCAGAAGGGAGACTGATAGGAAAAGAAGAATAATAATTATTGGTATTATGTTTAAAATCAGAATTAGCAGATGCAGGATTAATACAATTATAATCTGTACCAAATTTTATCTCACGAGAAATATTACTTAAAACTAAATTTACATTGTCTATAACAACTCTATTATTTGAAAGTCTTTTATATGTTCTCTGGGCAGAAAGAAGAACCGACACACCACTTATTGCAATAATAGCAAAAAGACTTGTGGCTACAAGCAACTCTATCAAAGTAAATCCTTTTAAATTTTTATTTTTAAATGAGAAAATTTTCATAATTTAAAATTAATTTTGACATGGGCCAAAACCGGAAGAAACTTGTCCTATATAATAAATATCCACATGGCGTAGATCTGTACCACTTGGTGGAGCAATTTCTAAACAAGTATGATTTATACTAATATTATTAAAGAGAGATACATAACCAGAACCATCATTAAAAGAAACATTAGAATATGTTTTTGGTTTTACAAAATAAATTACAGCTTGTGATACTGTCTTTGTACTACAACCATTTAAACAAATTCTACCAATATGATTTCCTTCAGTTAAAATTAAATCACTATCTGGAGTTTGTCTACCAGAAGCAATTTCAGTAGAAGAAAAATTTGAATCTTTAATTTTATAAAAAGTTTCAATTTTTGAAGCATTAGCAGTATCTATATATACACCATAACCGACAACATCACTCACTTTGTTTTGCATAACAAATGAAGATGTTCTATTTTGCATATCACTCACAGTAATAGACAAATCTTCAGAGTCTGTCAAAAGAGCATTTCTAATTTTATTTTGTGAATATCCAGAATTCATAAAAATAGAACCCAAAACAGCTAAAATAGAAATAACAACCATCATTTCAATTAAAGTAAATCCTCCCATTTCGTGATTTTTAGAAAAAAGTTTCATATCCAAGATACTTTAATTTTAACATAAAAAATCTTTATAAATTAAAGATTAATTAATGAAGAATTAAAGAAAGGCCGATAATATCAATATGGAAAAATATAACCAAAATAGTAGCCACGACTATAAATGGAGCAAAAGGAATAGTTGATTTTCGACTATATTTATGAGGGAAAAGATAAATTAAAAGCAAAGAAAATGCAGCACCTATCCAAATTGATAGTAAAAAATCTGTCACACCAAAAATAAATCCTAATAAATATCCTGTAGATAAAAATAAAAGTATGTCTCCGAATCCGACAGCTTTTCCATTTGTAAATAAATAAATAATTAAAAATGGTAAAGCGATTAATATGCCAGAAAATATATCAAGCCAAAATAAAGGACTATGAATATTTCCATAGAAAGAAGTAATGTTATAAATTCTATAAACTTCTATAGCAAGACCGGAAATTAATAACAAAATAGACATTCCAAGAGGAACTATCTTATGTTTTAAATCATAAAGAAAAATAGACAGTAAAAGAATAAAAATAAAAACATAAAATAAAGCAAATCCAATACCTGTCATTAAATTATAATTTGGAGAATAAATATTAAAATAGCTTGAGAGTAAAATATTATAAGTAAACATAGCTAAAATACCCGTCACAATTTCAGTCCATAAATGTTTCTCCCCTATTTTTACTTTACAATTTTTACATCTACCTTTTAAAAATAAATAAGAAAGTATAGGAATAGTCTCATACCAAGAAAGAGTCTTTGAACAAGATTGACACATGCTTCTGCCTTTAATAAAAGACTTAATATAAAGACGATCAACAACCACATTCACAAAACTACCTATCGCCCCTCCGAAAAAGAATATTAATATATACAAGAAAAGATTATTCATATATGTTTTTTATAAGAATTATTATAACATTAAAATCGATATTAAATAAAAAACAAAGCCCTTTGAAAGGGCTTTGTTTTAAATAAGATTATTATGATTTAAGATCATAAATACAACTATTCACATCTGTAGCACAAGCTGAATCTGTATCACTAGTCCTGGTTGAAGAAGCAAAATTAACACCTGTCTGATCATCTGGGACTGCACCATATGTTATAGTTGGCTGAGTTATACCTGTACCAACAAAACAAGGAGAATTTGAAGGTGTCCCATCTTTTGCGGTGGGATTCGTAGCGGTAGTACCAACACATTGTGCAGCACCAGATAATACAGGTGAAGCTGTTTCTAAATGTGTCCATAGATGAAAACCTATAACTTTACCATTCTGAACAAATGGAGCATAATTATATAAGCTAGGGTCGTAAGTGTTTCCTCTGTTTGCCTTTGTTGGCAATTTATCTGTCTGAGAATTTTCGAGCTCTATTAAGGTGGCAGGAAATACTCCATTATTAGAGTCTGAATATAAAAGTAAAGATGATTGAAGATTTTTTATCTCTACTATTTTTTGAGCATCACGACCTTTTCTTCTAGCTGTCTGAAATGGAGCATAAACAATAGCACCCAAGATACCAATAATAGCGATCACCACAAGCAACTCAATAAGTGTAAAACCTTTTGGACTAGTAAATTTTTTCATAGTTGTTAATTTATTATTAAATAATTTTATTTATAAGATAAGTATATTATAACAGACAAAAAAATATTTATTTGTAAAATAAATATTTTTGTGGAAAAGAAAATTCCACCCCATAAAAAACTTTATTAAAAACTCTATGAGCCCCTCCCTTAATAAGGGAGGGGCAAACCGGTCTTTTGTTTAATAATAAACACAGAGACTAAAACGGCGGGGTGGAATATTTATCAAATTCTTTATCAATTATTTCTGATAATTTTTTATAAGTCTTTTCCGAATTATTTAAAATGCTTTCATTTGTAATTCTGACAATTTTCAATCCATAACTTCTCAATTTTTCAGCTCTTTCTTTATCATATTCTTTTAATTTTTCATGAATTTTTCCATCTATTTCTATAACAAGCTTAATTTTTGGAATATAAAAATCAACAATAAAATTATCTATTATTCTTTGTCTATAAACTATTAAATCTATTTTTTGAAAAAACTCCTTCCAGATTTTCTTTTCTGAAGGAGTTAAAACTTTTCTTAAATTTCTAGAATTATCTTTTAAATTCGGATTATAGGGTATATATTTTCCTTTATTAATAAGCATGTTTTAGATATTTGTCACTACAGAATACATTGGTATAAGAACAGCTGCTAAAAGTATTCCAACTCCGCCCGCCAAGAAAATAATAAGAGCTGGCTCGATAAGAGAAAGTACAGTGTCGATAGCAGTAGAAACTTCTCTCTTATAATAACTTGAGAGACTGCGTAAAACATACCCGAGCTTTCCTGTCTCCTCACCAATCTTTGTCATTTGAACTAAAATATTTGGTAAATCTTCTTCTTCATAAAAAGCCTGAGACAAAGCTTTTCCAGCTTTTACTTTTTTAGAAACACGAATAAGCATGTCCCTATAAACAACATTATCAACTACATCAGAAGTGATTTCAAGAGCACGAATTATTTGTACTCCAGAAGAAAGCATTGTGTCTAAATTATCAGTAAGACGAGAAAGAAAAATCTTTTTATATAAAACATTCATTATTGGAATTTTTAATTTAAAATAATCTAAAAATTCTTTTCCAGATTGAGTCTGACTTAAATTATACAAATAATATCCAATAAAGCTTCCAAAAATTAAAATTAAAATACCATAACTTTTAGAAAATTCCCCAATACCTAAAATTACTCTAGTGACCAAAGGCAAAGTTTGACCTTCTTCCATAAGCATGGCTGCCAACTGAGGAATAACAAAAACTATCATGACTATCATGACTCCTATAAATGTCACTGTCACAAAAATAGGATAAATAGAAGCTTTTTTAATTTTTTGAGTTAAGTCAAAATTTCTGTCTAAATAATCTGCAAGATAATTAAAAGCCTCATTTAATTTTCCAGATTCCTCTCCAGCTTTTATCATGTTTGAATAGAATGATCCAAATACTTTATCGTATTTACCCATAGCTACAGATATTGAAGAACCAGACTGAATATCGTCTGCTATTAAATTTAAAATTCTTTTCAATTCTGGATTTTCTGTTTCAGATGATACCAGACGAAAACTACGTAAAGCTGAAACTCCAGACTCAAAAAGAGTAGCTATCTGTCTTGAAAATACAACTATATCTTTTTCTTCCACTTTAGGACCAAAAAAAGGAATTTTAAATCCTGTATTCGGTGTACCAAAAAGATTTTTTTCTTCAAAAGGCTCTAAAGAAACTATTATCAATTGCCTATCCTGTAATGTTCCAATAGCATCGTCCTCACTAGAACCTTCAATCTTTCCTTCCAATCTTGCACCGTCTGGTTTTATTGCTTTATATTTGAATAACATATTTTAAATCATTTTTTCTAGAGCTCTAGGATTTCTAGAATTACTCATAGCAACGTCTATAGTTATCTGTCCTGATCTTACGAGTTCAGAAAGTTGACGATTAAAATCAATCATACCTTGATCGCGACTTGTTTCTATAACTAAATCTATTTCATTTACTCTACCGTCTCTTATAAGATTTGCGACTGCTACATTGTTTAAAAGTAATTCATAAGCAGGTATTAATCCTCCAGAAGCAGAAGGTAATAATCTTTGAGAAAATACACCTAAAAGTGAAGAGGAAAGCTGTTGCCTAATCTGTCCTTGTTGTTCACCAGGAAACGAATCTATAATTCTATTTATAGTTTGAGAAGCAGAATTTGTATGTAAAGTTGAAAGAACAAGATGACCAGTCTCTGCTGCTGTGACCGCTGCCGAAATAGTATCTACAGATCTCATTTCTCCAAGCATAATAACATCCACATCTTGACGAAAGGCTTGCTTAAGAGCATTTTGAAATGAAGAAGTATCCATTCCAATTTCTCTTTGGTCTATAATAGATTTATCATTTTCAAAAACATATTCTATAGGATCCTCGATAGTTATGATATGTCTTCTTTCTGTAGAATTTATCTCTTCTATTATACTTGCAAGTGTTGTAGACTTTCCCTGTCTTACTGGACCAGTAACCAAAAATAAGCCTTGCTTAACATGTGCTATTTCTTCTAAAATTTTAGGTAATTTAAGATCAGCAAAAGCTTTAGGCTTTGGCACAAGACGAAGAGCAATACCAACCAAACCTTTTTCAAAATATGCATTACCACGGAGACGATACTCTCCTAAATGCTCAAATGAAAAATCTAATTCTTGCTTAATAACAAAATCATTAAACAATCTTTCTGAAATCATAGCCCTTAAAAATCCTACTGTATCTTCTGATTTTAAAGGTTCTTTATGGACGAGATTTATAAGCTCACCATTTATTCTTACTACAGGTACAGCCCCAACAATCAAGTGTATATCACTACCCTGCTCTTTTACTAAAGTTAAAATTAACTCATTAAGTTCGCTTTTATAGTCCATAGATTTTTATTTATAAATTAAAATAGAAAACGCTTATTAAAATAATTATAGCATTAATATTTTAATTAAAAGAAACAAGTTATACACAAAAACTATTTAACTAATATATTTGGAGCTTTATTTGCTGGTTTTACTATTTTCGGAATAAAAACCTGAGCATGAGCTACTAAATTAGGAAACCAAAAATATTGACCCAAAGAAGTCGAGTGGGTCGATAAACCTACTGAAAATGTCCAGACTAAATCATAAGTTTGAGTTTGAGTAATATTACCAAATGTACAAGGACCAGAAAAATCAGATAATTTCAAAGTACTACCATAACCAATATTTATACTTGTAGGATTACCACAAGTATAGAATTTATCACCATCTATTTGACCAGTACCAATTATACCTGATCCGCCAGTTCCATAATTTGCAATAGATAAACTATCTTGGCCATTATATGACCCAGCAGGATCTGAACAATTTCCACCATATTGACCACTACACAACATATAAGAAATATCAGCATAAGGAAATATAGTATTGTTTGAAGCATAATTTATAGGAGCGTTACTATATCCACCAGAATTTAGATTTACAGTTAAAACAAGAACGACTGTATCATTACAAGAAGTACCACTACTATTATACCCTCCAGCCTGATAGCATCCTGATGGTAACAAAGAAGGATCATTATAAGTCAAATTAAAAGTATCCGCCTTTGCACTACTGCTAAAAATAAATACAATGACAGGTAAAATTAAAAGAAAGATTTTTAAGAAATTATTTTTCATATTTTTATTATTGATTAAATTATATCATAATAAAAAATACACAATTTATTTTCTTTGTGTATTTTTTATTAAAATTAATATGAATTATTTAACTAATATATTTGGAGCCTTATTGGCAGGTTTTACCACTTTTGGAATAAATACAGAAGAATGGACTACTACTTTTGAAAGATAATAAGATGAAGCATATTGCATATAAGAAGCGCTTGTATAAGAAGATCCTGTGTAAAGCGTCGGGAAAAATGACCAACTTAAATCATAATTCTGAGTCTGAGAAGGGGCAGGTTTTCCTTGATTATCAAATGAAACATTACAATTATAAAAATTAACACCTCCTCCATAACCTATATTAACTGTAGGATTACTTCCGCAAAGAGTAAGAACTTGACCATCAGTTTGTCCTGTAGCAGTAATACTCAAGCCTGTTATTGACATACTAATATTGCCATTATAATTACCTTGAGCATCTGCACAATTAGTAGTACCGTAACTACCTTGACTACAAAGACCGTATGATATAGATGCGGTTGGAGCTATAGAATTTGTAGAAGTGTTATATCCGCCAGAATCAAGATTTACATTTAAAACAACAGTAACATTACCAGAATTACAATTTGTACTTCCGTAACTACCAGTACAATATCCAGACGAATTTGAATTACTAGAAGCAACAGAAGGATCATTATAATATAAATAAAAAGTATCAGCCTTTGCTGAATTACTAAAAGCAAATATAATGATTGGTAAAATTAAAAGAAAGATTTTTGATAAATTATTTTTCATATTTTTATTATTGATTAAATTATATCATAATAAAAAATACACAAAGAAAATAAATTGTGTATTTTTTATTAAAATTAATATTTAATTACTTAACCAATATAGTTGGAGGTTTGTTTACAGGAACAGAAACTTTAGGAATAAAAATCTGATCATGAACTACAAAATTAGGAAAAGAGCTGTATGTAGGATAAAAATTATTTTCTTTTGTCATAAGATTTATTGAAAATGTCCAAGCTAAATCATAAGTTTGAGATTGAGAAATATTTCCAATTACACCACAATAAACAGAAAAATAAGAAAGATTTAAAACTCCTCCATAACCCAGACTTTTACTTCCATTATTACCACAAGTAGAAAATTGATCACCATCTGTTTGTCCTATACCAACCATACCTTTATTATTAACAGTTATATCAAGAGTATCATATGAAAAAGGAGTTGAAAAATTAGAATAGGGATATATAGCACCATTAGAATATCCACCAGAATTTAAATTTACAGTTAAAGGAAGAGTTACTAAGTCTGTACAAGGCTCACCGCCTCCAGCTGAATCAACTCCACTATTATCATAACAACTATATACAAATGTACCAGGATCCTCAAAAGTCAAATCAAAAGTATCGGCTTTTGTAAAATTCCCAGCAAATAAAATTATTGGAATTATTAAGATTAAAATTTTTGATAAATTATTTTTCATATTTTTATTATTAATTAAATAATATCATGCAAAATTTATAAAATTACATACTATCTACTTCTGTAAATGGAACTATTCCATTTAATGATTTAATCATTGCATCTTCACGCATACTAATCATTCCTCTTTTACGAGCAGCTTTCCAAATTTCATCTTCCGGTTTTTTATTCAAAATAAGATTTTCTATTTCATGATCAACTTCCAATATTTCAAATATTGGCATTCTTCCTTTTAGTCCTGAAGGGTTAGCTGAAGAAGGAACAGCATTGTATGGATTTTTATCCAAAGGTAAATCTTTTTTATACTCATCAGCAAGATCAGCGAATGATTCTTTTATTATCGCATTCACTCCTGGATCTTTTACTTCAGCTTCACAATTTTTATCTATCTTTCTAACAAGTCTTTGCGCAACAGCGAGATTAAGTGTTGGAGCAATCAAGTAAGGATCAACCCCCATATCAAGAAGACGTGTAATAACCCCAATAGAATTATTAGTATGTATCGTAGAAAATACAAGATGCCCTGTAAGTGCGGCCTGAATTGCAAGCTGAGCAGTCTCAGCATCACGAATTTCACCAACAAAAATCACATCCGGATCTTGACGAAGAATAGAACGAAGACCATTCGCAAATGTATATCCAATTTCTGGAAATATTTGTGACTGATTCATACTTGGAATATTATATTCAACAGGATCTTCAAGAGAAACAACATTTTTCTTTTCTCTATCAATTTCATTAAGCATTGAATAAAGTGTTGTTGTTTTTCCAGATCCTGTAGGACCAGAAATAAGAACAATACCATAAGGCCTATTTAAAGTATTTCTAATTTGTGAAAGATGTTTTTGAGAAAGGCCTATATCTTCCAATTTTTTAACCCCTCTATAACTATCCAAGATTCTCAGTACTGCCTTTTCTCCATAATACGTAGGAAAAGTAGAGACACGAAAATCAACTTTATGATTTTCATATTGCACAGAAAATCTCCCATCTTGTGGTTTTCTTTTTTCATCAAGCTTCATTCCGCAAAGAATTTTAACTCTGGCTATCATAGAAGAAGAACGAGCAAGAGGTATATTAAATCTATTCATCAAAACTCCATCAATACGTGTACGCACTCTCACATGATCACCAACATTTTCAATATGAATATCTGAAGCAAGATTTACAATAGCATTCTTTAAGATAATATTTATCATCTTCATCATAGGAACAGAGTCTGCTAAAGAATCTAAAATAGTATCGTCCTCATCTGTAATATCAACCATTTCATCTTTTGTCCCAAGGTCTTCTTCTTTTCTTTGATGTGAGTACTGCGGTACAGCCACATTCCCTTCTGTCGCATAACCTTCAAATCTTCTTTTAAATTCTCCAAGTGGTATTAAAAATATTTTATAAGATACTCCTGCAGAAGTTAAAATAAACTGTAAAGCATCTAATACATTTTTTCTTTCCGGATCAACAATACCTATCAAAATTTCTTCAGATATACTTTGATTTTGAATAAATTCTTTTTTATCTTCATCGGAACCATTACCTACACCTTCGTCTGTCTGGGTACCAAGAGGTACCACTAAAAATCTTTCAGATTTTTCTCTATCCAAAATACTATAAAGATTTTTATTAGCCAAATCTTTTCCTCCATTAAAAATAGGAATTCCGTAAATAGCATTCCTGGCTGCTAAGATAGCAGCTTCTGGAATATTGTGCTCACCAAGTATTTCATCAATTGGAGCTGGAGAAGTTTTTAACTGTTCTTCAATAGCTCTAGATTCTAGCTCGCTTATTATATTTTGAGAAACTAAAAGATTTAATAAGATCATAATGATACTATTATACTACAAGAAAAAGAAAAATATTTTATAAAATTAAAAAATAAAATTTATTAATTTTATTTTTATGGTAGAAATGGATTTGATCTTCCAATTTTTTGACTTGGTGAAATAATTTTTGAAAAATCGGTACCTTTACTTAAAATATCACTATTCATATTAGTATCGAAAGAAATACTTTCTTTATTTACTATATCTACGTCTTTTCCGATTTTTGTAGTTTTTATATACTGGTTACTTAACCCATTTAAGTCGTTACCTGAATTACTAAAAAATCCTACATAAACAAAATATACTACTATTAAAATAGCAATAATTAATATTGGAAGAGTTAGATTTGAAGTAGATATTTTTCTTGTATTATCCATATTTTTAATTTTGTTTTAAATAATAAGTATCAACTGTTATTGTGTAATCTAAAGCTGAAATAGCTCTAGAATCTTGAGAAGAAGAAAAACTTAAAGCTGTCACGTTGTAAACCCTATTTGAATTTTCTAAATTCTTTAAGAAAGCCTTAAGACTTTCGTATGTACCTTGAACTGTAAAAGAAACAGATAATGTATTAAATTTTTTATTTGGACTTTTATCATTACTATCATCTGAAAATTTGGGAGATAATAAAAGAAGTCCTGATTCTGGTCTCTTTGCTATTTCTGACAATTCATATATTACTAAGATAGGATCAGCTGAAGATGGTAAAACTTTATCCAAAGTATCTACTGGTAAGTTATTTAAAGTTTCTGAATAACTTTTATTTGTGTTTATAATTTTATTGTTATACCCATTAACAGTATTTAATGCTATATCTAAACCTTTTGATTCTTCAAGCAAAGAAGAGATATTGTCTTTTGGGGAATAAAAAGTTCCAGATCCAGAATATTGAGGATATATTACAAAATAGAATATAGCGATTATAATAACTAAAATAAATAGATCTATATATATTTTGTTTTTTAATTTATTATTAGACATAATTTTATTTTAACATTTAATTAGTAAATATTACTGGAGCATTTCTTTTTTTAGTAGGAACTGAAGAAGATGATATTGTTGATGAATTTGAACTAGAACCAGAATCAATCATTAAAGGAATAATGTTCGCAGGTAAAGGAGCTTTGTATAAAGGTCCAGATTTAATATCATTTTTAACAGAAGGATTACTACTTGTAGAATTTGTAGTGTCAATATTTCCGATAGCATTATTTAAATAACCTAAAAAATTCTTTGTAGAAATATCTATATCGAAACTTATATCAAATAAAACATTTCCATTTTGATCAAGAGATAAAGAAACTAGTTTAAAATTAGAAAAATTTTTACTTAAAGAACCAGTTTTGAAACTATCAATTTGTCTGTAAAGAGAAACATAATCTTTTGCTACACCAGAAAGAGAAACTCCCGCCAAAGAAGTTTTATCTTCTTTCTTAAGATTAAATTTATTAAAATAAACATAACTACTCGAATCAGACTCTACAATAGACTCTAATATAGGAAATAACATGCTAGACACATAAAGCTTATTATCATAAACCGAATTTAGAAGTTTTAATTTTTGAGAAAGAGATCTCATGTCATCCAAATTTTTATCAAAAGTAGAAACATTTGGAGAGTTATCATATGAAGATAATTGACTTTGTTTATTATTAATTTGAGATTTTAAAACTCCCGTATAAACAAAAGACAAAATAGCCAAAACTATAGTTACTACCAACATAACCATTAAAATAATTTTTAAAGAATCTTTGTCTGAAGGTATATCTCCAGAAATAGGAGCAACAAACTCATTATGAACCCCTGTGCCAGGTAGTGGGATATTTGTATCGTTTGAAAAATTAGGAAGCATATTTTTTAACTAAAAAGGTTTTTCATAGCGAGACCTGCTGCTATTGTATATTTTTCATCTTCTTTCTTTAAAACATCTCTCAAATTGTTTGGTAATATAAAATCAGAAAATGGATCCGCTAATAATATTTCCCTTTCGAGAAATTCACCTAATAACTTTTGTACTCCTTTTTGAAGAGCTCCACCCCCACTCAAAACAATTTTATTTATATTAATATTATACTTTCTTTCGTGTTGAAATAAAAGATGTTTTATCTCATCAAAAAGTGGATAACTCGCAAGTCCCATCACCTCTTCTAAATGTGGTGATGAACTGTCTCCCAGATATCCAAATATTCTTTTTGCTTCTTCAGCCACATCTATACCAATTCCTAACACTTTAGAAATTTGTGAAGTGTTATCATAAGAACCTTTTTGTATAAGACTTACAGCCTTAACTATTCTATTTTGAATAAGAGTCACAAAAGACGCTTTACCACCAATATCTATATGCAAAATAGAATCATTTGTTTTAATTTGTCTCAATATCATTCTTGCCGCAGACATACTTTCTATTTCAAAAGAAAAATTTTGTAATCCTAATTTTTGAGCATATCTATTATATAAATCAAAAGTCTCATTTTTGACAGCGGCTAAAATTATAATATCTTCTGTAGAATTTGGATCATTTGAAGAATCAGATCTCCAATAATTTAATTTTACAGAAGAAACAGGAACAGGTAAATATTTTCTAGCTTCCATTGGGACAATTCCGACCAATTCTTTATCAGATACTTTTGGAACAGTAATAGAAGAAATAAAACAATCTTGCATTGGAATAGAAAAAATAATCTTATTAGCTGTGACTTTACTAGCTAAAAGTAAATCTTTTATAGCTTTTACCATTTTTTCTTCACCAATATTTGAAACAGATCCAGGAGGAAGAGAGTCGTAAGCAGCCATTTCAAGCTCTCCATAAGTTTCTAAATGTAATTGATCAGAATCGTGGCGTATTTGTAATACCTTGATAGCGTAAGATCCGATATCAATACCAGTATAGCTTTCTATTACTTCATTTTGATTAGTGTTTTTTCCAAACATAAATATACTATAATATGAATTATAGCATGAAAAATAATCAATTTAACTTTTTAAATAAAATAAAAAATCTATTTTTGGAAATATTTTTTCCAGAAGCTTGTGTGATTTGTAGTGAGCCAGGAAAAACTATTTGTAAAAAATGTCTTTTGGATATAAAAAATCAAAAATCAGAAGAAAATTATAAAAGTATAGAATGGATACATTCTTGTCTCTCTTACAAAAACCCAAAACTAAAAACTGCTTTATTTTTCTTAAAATATCATTATACAAAATCTATTTCAAAATATTTAGCCAAAGCTTGTTATCAAGATTTTTATGATTTTATAATAAATAAAAATATAGATATAAAAAATCTAATAATAATTCCAATTCCTATTTCTAAAAAAAGACTTATAGAAAGAAACTATAACCAAAGCGAATTATTAATAAAAGAAATAATTCAAGAAATAAAAGAAAATCTAAATCTTGATTTAGAAAATACTCTTTATATAGATCTACTTTTAAAAAGTAGGAATACAATAAAATTCGCTAATACACATTCACATACAGAAAGAGAAAATCTAATCAAAGATGCTTTTAATGTAAATTCTAAATATGATAAAGATTTTCTAGAAAATAAAATCATAATTATTTTAGATGATATCACTACTACCGGATCAACTTTTTATGAAGCAAGAAATACTCTATTAAAAAATGATGTTAAAAAAGAAAATATTTACGGATTCGCAATAGCACATTAAATATATAAAAAAAATAAAAGGCTATTAATTTCTTAATAGCCTTTTGCTCTATCTTTAAAAAAATCTTATTTGTGCACTTTATGAAAGTCACACACAAACTCTAATTCTTTTAAAGAAGAAATTGGTAGCCTTGAAACGTTATTACTTACAGTAACAATCTCTTTCAAGATACCAGTCTTATTTTTTCCAAAAAAGAATTGTCCCCCTATCTCAACAATACAACCTTTTAAATCTTTTTTCTCTAATTGAAATAAAAGATTTAAAAGTCTTTTTGAGCGAAGAGACCATTTATCATTTCTTTTGGAAATTTGATAAATATCTGAGTCGGTCTTTAAATATAATGACTCAACCTTATACTTATCATTTAACAAATTTAAAAGATGAAATTTCTCAAACTTTGTCGCCGTAATTTCAGCGACACCAACTTTGATTGGCACCAATACGATGTTTTCACTCTCTTCTTTAGATAGAACTGTAACTGTACTCATTTTTTTAAAATTTTTAATTTTTATTAATTTATTAAGTCATCTCTGATTCTATAAAGAAACAAGGATGACTTAACAAGAATAACAATCAAAATACGACTATATATAGTCTAGCATAATAAATATTATTTGTCAAGTGTGAATAAAATTAATTCCAATAAACAAAAACACTCTAAATATTTAGAGTGTTTTTGTTTTATGTGCTTCCACTTGGACTTGAACCAAGGACCCCACGGATATAAGCCGTGTGCTCTAACCAACTGAGCTATGGAAGCAATTATTACTTTGTCTCTATATAATACCAAAAATTTTTTGATTTTAAAAGTGAAAAATATTATAATAAATACAAGTAAAAATAAGGAGGATTCGCATAGCGGTTTAGTGCGCCATCTTGGAAAGGTGGTAATTGAGTAATCGGTTCGGGGGTTCGAATCCCCCATCCTCCGCAAATTTATTTCTATAAAATAAAAAGATTTCAGAGTTATAACTTTGAAACCTTTTTATTTTAACTATTTATTTCCGTAATCAATTTTCATTATCTTCTTCATTTCTTCCATTCTTTTTTCTGCCTTTTTTAAAACTTTTTTATTACCATCCAAAACTATTTTCAAAACTGATTCTTTATCTTTTTCTAATTCTTTTCTTTTT
>JBAXSC010000002.1:0-159489 GCA_037130925.1 Candidatus Nomurabacteria bacterium | reverse complement strand
AAAATGTAGGTATGAAAAAAAGACTCGTCCTACTAGATTCACATGCGCTTCTACACCGGGCCTATCATGCTATGGTCGGATTTTCTACTTATGATGGTAGACCAACAGGAGCTCTTTTTGGTTTTATAAAAATGGTTTTAAAAATTAAAGACGAATTAAAGCCTGATTATATTATTGCTTGTTTTGATAGAAAGGAGCCAACATTTCGTCACGAAGCTTATGAGAACTATAAAGCTCATCGCGCAAAATCAGATGATGATTTAATTTCTCAGATTATTTTAGCTCCAAAAATATGTGAGGCTTTAGATATTCCGGTTTATTCATTAGCTGGATATGAAGCCGATGATATTTTAGGAACAATTGTAGAAGAATTACAAAAGAAAGATTTTCAAATAGCAGATCATGAACTCGAGACTTTTATTGCGTCTGGAGACATGGATACTATGCAGCTCATAGATAAAGGTAATCATGTAAAAGTTTATACTTTAAAAAAAGGAATAGGCGAGACTATCGTTTATAAATATAAGGATGTGATTAGTAGGCATGCTTTTACTCCAGAGCAGATTCCAGACTATAAAGGATTAAGAGGTGATACTTCTGATAATATTATTGGAATAAAAGGTATAGGAGAAAAGACAGCAACAGTTTTGATTAATCTTTTTGAAAATCTTGAAAAGATGTATGAATTGATTCATGAAAATAAAGATGAGTTTATAAAAATTTGTAAAGCAAAAAAAGAAAATAAAATTACAGATAGAATTATAAATTTAATAATAGAAGGAGAGGAAGATGCTTTGTTTTCAAAAACTATTGCGACGATTATAAAAGATGTACCAATAAATTTTCATCTACCAAAGCATGAATGGTTAGAAAATTTTGATGATACAGAATTTGTAAAAATTTGTAATGAGTTTGAATTTAGAACTTTTAAAAATATTTTTAAAAAAGGAAATGAATACACTCCTACTGAACTAAATATTGGAGGAATGAATTTTGATGAAAATGGGCAAGTTGAAGAAACAAAAAAAGAAAAAATAATTTTGAAAGATGAAGATATGGATCAAGATTTACTTTCAGAGTTAAAGGTTATGACGAATCTTTTAAATAGCGAATTAACAAACCCTATTATAGGAGATATTATTGATTTTGCAGAAGCTTTTAATGAAAAAGATGCGAAAGAAATTTTAGAAGAAAAATTAAAAAAAGAAAATCTTTTTAATCTTTATGAGAAAGTTGAAAAACCAATTATTTCTATCCTTAAAAAAATGAAAATAAATGGTATTGCTTTAGATAAAGAAATTTTAAAAGAGCAAAGTGAATATCTTCATATAAAATTAAAAGAAGTTGAAAAGAAAATTTTTGATCATGCAAAAGAAGAATTTAATATTGCTTCACCAAAGCAGCTCGGAGTAATTCTCTATGAAAAATTAAAACTTGGTCAGAAAATTAAAAAAACTGCGGGAGGGGCTCTTTCTACAAATGCTGCTCAGCTTGAAAAATTAAAAGAAAGTCATCCTATTATTTCAGATATTTTAGAGCATAGAGAAATAAGTAAACTCCTTTCAACATATGTTGACGCTCTTGCTGGATATGTAAAAGAAGACGGAAGAGTACATTCTGATTTTATTCAGTCTGGTGCGGCGACAGGTAGATTTTCTAGTGAAAATCCTAATTTACAAAATCTTCCAGCTAGAAGTGGAGAAGGTTTGCTTGTAAGAAAAGCCTTTGTTTCTTCTAAAAATACAAAACTTTTATCTTTTGATTATTCACAAATAGACCTCCGTAGTGCAGCTATTTTATCTAAAGATGAGAATCTTATAGAGATATTTGAAAAGGGTGTAGATGTGCATACAGGGGTCGCAGCGAGAGTTTTTAAGGTTAATGAGAGTGAAGTGTCTAGTGATATGAGACGTAAAGCAAAAGCTATAAATTTTGGAATTCTTTACGGAATGGGTGTGACAGCATTAAAAGATTCTATGGGAGTCGATAGAAAAGAAGCTCAAGAATTTTATGATAAATATAAAGAGACATTTTCAACTTTAATAGAATATTTAGAAAAAGTAAAAATAGAAGCAAAAAGAAAAACTTATACAGAGACTTTATTTAAAAGAAGAAGACAAATTCCATTATTAAAATCAAAGCTTCCTTTTCTTTTGGCACAAGGTGAGAGAATAGCAATCAATGCGCCCATTCAAGGGACAACTGCCGACATACTTAAATTAGCAATGATTGATGTAGATGAATATATTGTTAAAAATAAATTAGAAAAAGAAATTCAGATTTTACTTCAGATTCATGATGAATTAATATTAGAAATAGACGAAAAAATATCAGACAGAGAAAAAGAAAATATTAAAAATATTTTAGAAAATGTTTTAATTAAAAGATTAAAAGAAAAAGATTGGGATGAAATGTATTTAGAAAATACAGCTATCAAAGAAGTTGTGATAAAAGCTGATTCAAAAGTAGGAAATAATTTATACGAATTAAAATAAAACTATGCTTTATATAATTTGTGGAACAGATTTTAAAAAAAGAGAAAATGCGAGAGAAAAAATACTTCAAGATTTAAAGAAACAAAATATAAATTTTGAAACTCTTTTATCTGTGTCAAAAATTAATAAAGAAAACTATACATTGTTACCAAATTATTTTGGATCGGTTTCTCTTTTTGGAGAAAAAATTTTAATTAATATAGATGACATTTTATCAAAAGAAGAATCTAGAGAATATTTTTATGAGCATATAAAAGATTTCATAAAAAGTGAAAATATTTTTATAGCTGATGAACCTTTTATTCTGTCTCCAACATTTCAAAAATTATATAGAGATTTAGGAAAAGAGAATTTGTCTAAAAATCTTTTTGATGCAAAAGATGACAACAAAGATAAAGATATTGAACCTTTTTATTTTTGTGAATTAATAGAAAAGAGAGACAAAAGAAAAGCTTGGGAAGAGTTTCAAAAAATTTATCTAGAATGGGAAGACTCAGAAGCACAAGCCCTTCATGGCGCTCTTTGGTGGAAATGGAAAAATATGATGTCTGCCTCAGTAGAGGGGAATAAATTTAATTATGCCAGAATATGGAGATTGACAGATAAAGAAATACATTACTCTAAAGAAGAATTAGAAAAATTTGGGTTTCAAATATCATTAATGGCAATGAGGGCAAATAATGGAGAATTAAATTTAATGAGATCTATAGAGAGATTTATACTTAGTATCTAAAAAGTCGTTATTCTTCAATACTTTTTACATCTTGACAAATATTTATAGCAAGCGTATAATATAACTATTAATAAGTTAGGTTTATTTATTAAATTATAAAAATATGAAAAGAATTTTATTTACAATGTTTACTTTAGTTTTGTTTTTGACTGCAGGATTTGCAAATCATGCCTTCGCTGGTTTTTGTACTCCTTCTTGTAATCAGGTAAATTATAACAGTTATGGTTATAACGGCTATAATAATAATTATTCTAATAATGGTAATTATGGATATTCAAATACTTGTGCATTCAATTGTGCGAATACTTCTTATTATGGAAATTCAGGATACTCTTATCCTTATTCTTATAATAATTCTCAGTATTCATATTATCCTAACTACTCTTATTCTGACTATGGATATATGCCATATTCATATGCGTCCAATTATTATCCGGTAAATAGTGTTTATGCGGTTCCTGCTAATTCTATTTATAGTACATATAATCAGTATTACAATGGATACAACTCAGCTAATATTTATGGAAATAATGGTTCAGTCGGTATCGGTATCGGTTTTAGTTGGAATTCTTAAAATGATTAAAAACAAAATCACTCGAAAGGGTGATTTTGTTTTTAATAGACTTTTTTATAAAAATTTGATATTATATGTAAATTATTTTAACTAATAAATAATTACGCCCTTATAGCTCAGCCGGTAGAGCAGCTGCCTTTTAAGCAGAAGGTCGCAGGTTCGATTCCTGCTGGGGGCACCACGTCGTGCTAGCACGAGAAGGCTTATTATGGAACATCTTGAATCTTTAAATTTAATTATAGAAAAATTAGGTTTTATATTAAAAGTGTATAAAAAGATATCAAGAAAAATAAATCTATTAATAATTAGGTCTAAAAGAATAAGGATTGGTATAGCGATTGATTCTAGACTAGATGAAGAGATAATTAATTATTGTAATTCAGAAATGAAAAATAGTGGATTAAACTCAAAAATTAAATTTGAGAGAATTTATTTAAAGAATAAAAATTCTAAGTCTATTGAAAAAATGATTGATGATTCTAATAAATTATTTCTAATAGTGTGGTGCCCAGTTAAAAGTAACTCTCTTTCTTTTTCTTATAAAGAAAGAGGTGATAGAATAATCAATAAGATTATAATTACAGAATTAAATAAAAAAGTTATCGAGAAAAACTTATTGAGATTAGATAAAAAATCTTTTGAGATTGATATAGACTATGAAAAACCAAATATAAAAGATTTTTCTTTATATATAGTAGCAAATATAATAACTTTCTTAAGAAGCGTTAGAGAAGGGATGGATATTTTTGAAAAATTAAATGAAGAGATGTCTAAAGATGAAAGAGTTTTAAAAGATTTAGTTCAAACTAGGTTACAACAAATCTATAATTCCATAGGAAACAGTTTGGCTTTTGAAAATAAATATGAAGATTCTTTAGTTATTTTTAATAAAGCAAATAGTTTAAACAGTAAAGATATAAACACATTAGCAGGTCTTTCTGTCACAAAGTTTGAAACAGGAGATGAAAAAGGATCAGAAGAGTCAGTCAAGTTAATGTTTCAAGAATATCCTGATGATCCAGTTTCAATTATCAACATGTCTTTTATTCACCTTAAGAATGGTAACTATAAGAAAATGTTTAAACTTTACAAAAAGTATAAAAAAGTAAGCAATCATAATACCACATTAGAAGTAATAGAATTTTTTAACAGAAGAATAAATAAAAATCCTGATAGATTTGAATATTTATTTGCAAGAGGTTTTTTCAAAAGTCTAATAAGTAAAACAGATATTAAGATCTATGGGAAAACTTCATCAGATGATGATTATAAATCTTTTCTTAAAAGAGCAAACAAAGAAAGATATATCTATTTAGTTAATTATTTAAAAAAAAGAATAATTATAATGTAGACTTTTGATCTTTTTAGTTCTATAATTATATAATAATAATTAATAACTATGTCAGAAGTACAAAAACACGGGTTTATTTTTGAAGAATGGGTTAAAAATATACTAGGAGTTTCTCATTTAGCTACAAACTATACACAAAAATGGGATGTTGCAGGTAAAGACCCAGTGAGTGTAAAATTTATGGGAGAGAAAAATGCTCTTGAGTTTAGTAGTACTGTAAGAATTTGGGAAATACAAGAAAATTTTATTTTAATAATAGGACGTTGGAAACAAGTTGGTAATAAGAAAAAAGTTGTTAGTATTGATGAAATAAAAATAACTAAAAATATTCTAGATAAAATGCGAGGGGACATCTCACTGAATGAAATTAAAGAGTTTGATAAAAAGATAAAGACTTTTCCTGCTGGTAAATTAGGACAAGCTGAAGGAATTGCTTTTGCTAAAAAATGGAAAAAAGACAGGAAAGATAGAATGGGTTTATTAACTATAACCCACAAAATAGATAGTAAAAATCAAAGACGTATTCAATGTAATCTTAACTATAAAAATTACATTAAATTATTTGGAAATCCTAGCATGTCTAATGTTTACAAAAGTCATATATTTGATTTTTATATAGATCACGGACCAAGAAAATTTAATAAATAAATATTAAATTTCAATTTTCATTTCTAATATATCTGATTTCTTAATAGACTTGCTTCCTACCCTACAAGTTATATTTCTGAAATATTCGTGTCTAGAATTTATAAGATTAGTAATTTTTTCTTTAATTTCTTTATTATTTTTATATTTATCTTTAAAATCAAAAACAAAAAACATATCATTTAATGTATCTTTTTTAATATTTATTAAACCACTTTTTCCAACACTAGAATTTCCTACTCTTACTACTGCTAGTTTATAATCTGATATATTTTGATCTTTTGTTTTAGATAGTTCTAAAATGTTTTTTGCAGAAATATTATTTTCAGTGAAAGATTTTTTAACAACAACTCTATCATCACTTAAATATTCACTCAACGATATTCCTTTTTCATTTTTTAACTTACCACTTTTTTTATTATAAATAACTTGAGGTATAAGTTCTTCGTCTAAGAAAGACGACAATTCCAGATTTTCTATATGTTCATCTGTTGAATTTTTATATATAACAACAACTCTTCCTTCAAAATCTTTATTGTTTGTAAAAATAGCAAAACAACAAGGTATATTTCTATCAAACCAGACACTATCATCTTGATATATAATTACAGAAGAAAAATTTTCTACTATATTCTTTTTTGTTTCTAGGTTTTTCTTCTTAATAAAAAAAGATATAGGTAAAACAAAACCTATTGAAGACTTATCACTTTTTAAGTGTTTTATAGATTTATTTATAAATACATTTTCTATCTTATGTTTATCTATTTTTATATCTTGTTTACTAAGATATTCATTTGGTGAAATTTCTGATTTTTTATATTTAGAAGCATAATAATAACTATCTTTTAGATTATATTTAGTAAATGGAGGATTCCCAACTATTAAATCGAATTTCTTATTTAAATCCATATCAAAAAAATCTTCAGGTTTATCTGTTAACTCAGGATCTATCTCACAGCCAGTTATATTTTTATACCCTAATTCGTTTAAGATTTTTATAAAATTTCCTGTTCCAGAAGACGGTTCTAAGATTGAGAGTTTTTTACTATTATCAACATATTCAAAAAGTATGCCTAAAACTTTTTTAACAGTTTCTTGTTTGGTAAAAAATTGACCTAAAATTTCTTTTTTATTTTTCATACTTTAAAATTTTTTTAATCTAGTATTTGCTAATTTATAATAATTTTTATCTATTTCGAATCCTACATATCTTCTCTTTGTTTGTTTACAAGCAACAGCCAAACTACCACTTCCAATAAAAGGATCTAAAACAATATCATTTTCTTTTGAAAACATTTGCAATATATCTTTTATAAAAGTTTTTGGTTTTGGTGTTGGATGATCAATAAAACCTTCATCAGGTTCAATCATTCTACCTGGAGTGTCTACAAAAATATCTTTTCCTTTTTTAACTATTTTTGCATTTCCTTTTTTAAAAACAATACAACTCATATATTTAGTAAAACCAATACTTGAAGAAACTCTTCCGTTTGGACAATACAATACAAAATTCCAATAATATGTAAAAGGGTTATTTTTAAAAACATCTGGTAAAAATTTAGTACTGAAAAAAGTTATAAAAAAAGCATCGTCTTTTAAAACTCGGTAACATTCTGGCAGAATCTTATAAAAAACTTCTAAATTTTCATCATTTTTAATACCTGCTTTATTTAATCCATAAGGAGGGTCTGTAAAAATAAGATCAACTTTTCCATCAGGAATTTTTTTTATTCCCTCTAAACAATCAATATTTTGTATTGTGTTTATTATTGATTTTTTATTATGCTTATTCATATTTTTATTTTATCATTTTAATTAGATATTATTAATATGTACAAAATTGTTTATTTATTGTGGAATCTATATATTAATTTTATCTTTAAAACATCCCAATACCTCTCTCTTTTCTTCCATTTTCCCATTGTCTAAAATAAACTTAATATATTCTTGTATATCAATATTTTTGATTAATAAATTATTAATTTTTTGATTTGAAAATTTAGCCTGAAAAAGTTTATACCTTTTGATGTCATTAGATATCTTTTCTTTAATATGTATTTTATTTATATCAGTCGTATCAACTATATTTTTAAGTTGTTCAATCAAATCTTCTTCTCTTATAGATTTAAATTCGCAATCTCTATTTCTAACTTTAGTGCATCTGTAATAAATATATTTATGGATATTTCCGTTCTTTTGTTTCTTTATTTTTTCATCTGCTGTAATACCAGATCCACAATAAGAACATGTTAATAATTTTGTAAAAGCAAATTCTTTATCTTCATAATTTCCAGATCTTAATGTTTGATTTTTAATATTTTTTTGTGCTAAATCAAAAACCTCTTTTGAGATTATGGGTATATGTTTTCCTTTATACCATTGACCACCATTTTTTGGATATTCAAAAACTCCATAATAGAAAGTGTTATGGAGCATTAAATAGTAGTTACCTAAACTAAAAGTTTTATTAGAGATTGGTTTAAAATGTTTTTCTTTTATTAACCAATCATAAACTTTTCTTGCTGATATATTTTGATATGCTATTTTTTCAAAAACTTCTCTTACAATATTTGCTCTTGGTTCATCTATGACAGCTAAACATTTTTCATCCACATTTTTTGAGGGTAGATATCCAGTAGGGGGTCTACCTGGGAATAATCCCATTTCTACTACTGCTCTCATTCCTCTTTTTACATTTATAGATTTATTATCATTCTCTAACTTAGCTTGAGAACATAAAATCATTAATAGAAACTTTTCATTAGGAGAATTAGAAAAGGTCTGTCCATAAGTTTGAATATGAATCAATTTCTTTTCATCCATCAGATCTACAACAGTGCCAAGATCCCCAGCGTTTCTAGATAACCTATCAGGTGCCCAAGTAAGTATTCCATTATAGATACCTTTATTTATTTCTTCTAATAATTCTTTAAATACAGGTCTTTGGCCAGAGGCTTTAGCTGAATGAGATTCTTTTTTAATAGATATAACATTAAGATTCAGACGTTCTGCTATGGCTGTCATTTCTTTGATCTGAGAGTCTATTGATAAGGCTTGTTGCTCGTCTGATTCAGTTGATTTACGAGCATATAAAACATATCTAACTTTTTCTTCTGTAAATACAATATTATTCTCTATCTTTCCCACACTTTGATTGTTCATATGTTTATATATCAGAGTTTACTTTGGACGGTTTAGACTCTTATATATTAATGATGACAGAAAACAATTTGTTTGCTAAGTCTATGCAGAACTATTAATTTATTTCATTTTGAGATATGTTATTAAAAATTACTTTTTCTATTCCAACAGCTTTGTATAACATGTCTTCTGTTCTTTCTAGAGTTTCTTCAACAACTCCAATTATTTGAGATTCATTATTATTTGCATTTTTTATCCACCTATCTTTAGATTTCTTAAGAGATTCTTCCAGTCTTGCATTAACCAAATTAATTCCTTGGGCTGAAAGTGGAAGAATATTTTTTTGTTCTAAAAGCATGCTCATGGTTTGAGCTTCTATTAAATCTGAATCTAAAAATCTAAAATTTCCATGTCTATGTTCTGTACTAAGGAGTGTTACTTTCTTGAAAGATTTTTCTATTTGTGAAGATAGGTGTTTATAAACTTTTTCAATATCTTCTTTATTTACATAAATCTTTTTAAGATCATTTTTTAACGAACCAAGATAATTAAGTAATTTATTTTTTAAAGCTTCAGTATCTTGTAAATAAGAATTAACATGATGTTCTAATGCTTCCGTATCAGATATATTTTCATTATAGAATTTAGAAAAGTATAATTCGTATCTTAAAAGTTTTTTAGAAAACCAACTTATAGCTAATAATATTTTATTATATTTATTAAATCTTTTTTGATCAAAATTTTTAAGATATTTCAATCCTTTAACAAAATCTTTATTAAAGATACCAGGATTCATATAAGTTCCAAATGTTAACGTTATTTCATCTATTTTCTTTTGTGGCATATATAGATCTGACTTTTTTAATTATTGCGATATAATAATTATAGAATAATAGTTTGAATTATGCTATTATTTATTACAAATAACCTAAACTTTAGCAATAAAGCATGGTTTCAAATATCCGTCCAAAGTAAAGATCTCCTAGTCAGAGTCTACTTTGGACGGTCACATCTGGAAACGGATGTGGGTATGCCTCACGGGGTATACCGGAACTGGCTAGGAGTTTTTTGCTACCTAATCAAAATTATAAAACCGTCCAAATTATGTATACATTATTTTCAATATTATTTGTTATATCTGTAATTGGTATTTTTAAACCAAAACTATTTATTAATCTTTTTAAGAAACAAAAAGAGCTTAAAAAGATTCGTGTTATTTTTATTTGTCTTTCCGTTATATTTCTAGCAATATCAGGATCTCTAATGCCAGAAACTGTAAATAATACAAAAGAAACTACAGCAACAATTCAACCAAAAACTGACGAAGAAAAAAGAATGGATGTTGTAAATAATTTAAAAAGTCACGAAATCGAAGCAGAAGTATTTGTCCAAAATCAAGTCGAAGGTCTTTTAAAAGCTCCGTCTACTGCTAAATTTAATTTAAGCGAAAGAGAAGAAGTTGAAAGTGCAACTGGTACAGCATATATTATTGTCTTTGGAACAGTTGATAGTCAAAATAGTTTTGGTGCAATGCTTAGATCAAGCATATATGCAAAATTAGATTATACAAATGGAAAAGGCGGAGAAATTGTATCTCTTAAAATAGACGGTAAGGAATATTATAAAAAATATTAACCAACATCTATATAGTCTGAATACCCAATTATATTATCGTCTTCTCCGTTCATACCTAAAAAGGCGAAGATTATAGTACCCTCTCTTGCATGTTTATCTAATGTTGAATTAATAAGAAGTGAAAAAGCGTCAGCTAGATCATCATGCTTTTCCACTCCAAATCCTATAATCTGTTGAAGTAGTTCTTCACATCCATGTCTAGGGAATTTAATAATTCCAGATTTTATAGCAGTAGAAGTTAGAGATAGTCTAGTTCTCTTATCTCCTTTTGGTTTAACAGCTTCCGCTTTAATTCCTTGCATTTCTAACATCTGTGGTAAAGCTTCTTGATAAGCAACACTTTCAACAAATATTTTATCTGTCGATTTTGGCATTTGTGTATTTTTTATATCTTTCAGCAAATCGACTTGTGCAGGAAAGTTTAATTTTTTATTAATAGGATTTGGAAGAATGTATATACGCAACTTATCTCTTCTCCCATAAATATTTGCCATAACTACAGCTGTAGAGTCAGCACATTCATTAGAAGATATTGCAAGATCAACACCTGCATAAGTTCCTCTATATGCTTTATGTCCTACATGAGGCAAATCATCGTAGAATTGGATCCACTCTGGATAGATAACTTGATCATCACTTGGAATAATACGTAGTAAATATTCTCGTTGCCAAGAGATTTCACTTGAGACTTTTAATTTTTCATCTTCAAGATCTTTTTTATCTTTGTATTTTCCTGGCCATAGACATTCTTCGTTTTTATCAAGCAAAGGATATTCTTTAAAAATACCTTTTGCTCTTCCTTGTGAGATTTCTTCTTTGATACGCATTAGAAGTGAATCCTCATGTAATAAATTACCTACAATAATTAGTCTTGTGTTTTTATCTCCAGAAGGAATAACTTCACCATGTAGCCAGTTATATGTTTTATCTCGTCCCTCACGAGTTTTAGTAGACTGAACGTCTTCTACGTCATCGCAAATGATTAGATCTGGACGATGTTCATTATGGCGAAGCCCACGAATACTTTGATCACTTGATGCTATAGTTATTCTAGCACCGTGCTTTTTGAATACTAGCGACTGAGAACCCCACTCGTCACTTTCTTCTCGAAATGGTCCAAGATCTCTTTTTAAGACCTCGTTATTTTCAAGTTCTGCACGAATATTCATCATATGTTGTTTCGCTTGAGCTTTAGTCTGACAGAATATAACGCAAAATTTCTTTCCTTGTTTTCCAAGAATTGACCAAATAGGATATGCAGTTGTAACCATGGTAGATTTTCCAGATCCACGAAAAGCAACTATATATAAATTATCTGTTCCTGATTTTTCAAGATTATAGATAATTTCTTTTTGAAAGTCTGCTGTCTCATATTTTACATAATGAGCATAATAGAAGTGGAAAAAGTAAAGAAAACTTTCTCTGGTTAAATTTATTCTAATCATACGATCTTTAATCATTGTGTCTTCAAGGTTTTTATTTATTATTTGATTCATATTTTTTATTTATGTTTTTAATGCTTTTAATTTGAGTCATTTTGGCTAGTTTAAGTGCTTGTTTTACAACATTTATCTGAGAAGGTGATAGTTCTTCAAAGTCTTCCTTAGTTGTAACTTCAATCTTATTTTTATAATTATCATTTCTATGCCTAAGCCAAAAAGATATTGCTCTAAAGTCTCTATCTTTAATCATACTTAGTAATTGTGATTCGGTAATATCATTCATTAATGCAACACCCTCTTCCATAGACTTATCAACTTCTTTTGAAAAACTTTTTATTTCTTTTTTCCATCTATAAAAAGTATTTCTAGAGATTCCTGTTTTTTCACAAGCTACTTGGATTATAGGGACTTTTTTTAACTCTTCTAAAACCTTATCTTTACTTTTATTTCTTTTCATAATTTTTATTAGAGATTATTTTAGCTTTCTTGTTTGTGAAAGATTCGTATCTTTTTATAATTAGATCACAAAAGATGGGAGTTTTTTCAATCATGTAAGCAGTTCGACCTAATTGTTCACAAGCTACCATTAATGATCCTGATCCAGCTGTTAAATCTATAATAATATCGTCTACCTTTGAGCATCTTTTTATTATTTTGTGATGCAGAAGAGGGGATTTCTCTGTTGGATGATCCATTTTGTTGCTTGGCAATCTTTTAATTAATAACAGATTAGAAATATCATCTAATAATTTATTTCCATTTGTTAAGTCTTCATTTATAACTTCATTTAGATTTTTATAATCATTCGCTAAAAACGGAGATCCTTTGGTTCCGTAAACTATGTATTCCATACATTTGTTAAAAGCGACTTGTGGTGTGGGTGAAGAATTGTTTTTAATCCACACCAACACTCTTCTATTTTCAATACCAAGCTCTTTATATATAGTCTGTAAAACCCATATATATCTTTCGTCACAATAATAAGCAAAGTGACAATCTTTGCTGGAAACCAATAATGCATTACTAATCATACTTTTAATAAATGATTTATAATCTTTATCTGACAAACTATCATTTATTTCCCCTCCATAATTTTTATTTGATTTTTTCCCTCCAACTCCTTTGTTGTAATTAAGGGATATGTTAAAAGGTGGGTCTTGGATTACTAGAGCAGTTTTCTCCTTACCCATTAACTTTTTTATTATGGATGGATTTGTGGAATCTCCACAAATAAGATGATGTCTTCCTAAAATTATATGGTCACCAGTCTTAACTTTAGGAATTTTAATATTCTGCAGTTCCTTTTCGACTGAAAAACTTTCATTTTTAAGACTATTTTTATTTTCAAAAATCTTTGCAAGATCTAAAGAATCAAAACCAATGTCTAAAAGAAAATCTTTTTCGAAATTTTGTGATAATAATTCAAAATCCCAATCTCCTCTAATGGAATTAGAGGAGAGTAGATACTGTTTTGCTTCTTTTTCGTCTAGTAATCTATTAGGCACGCGAATATCTATTATTTCATTCTCTCTTTTTAGAAGAATTAACGCTTTTATTCTTTGATGACCGGCTAATATTTTTCCGTCTAAATTGATAGCTGGTATTTCTGCTAAATTAAAACGTTTTAAACTCTTTTTAAGATCAGACATTTGTTTGTCTGAAATTTTTCTCGGATTTATTTCCGTTGCTATTAAGTCTTTTACTTTTCTTTGGACTGTAGTCCAAACAATTTTATTTTTCATAATTTTTTTTATAAATTTTATTTTTAATAAAATGTATGAAATAGAAAAATGCCTATTCCACACACGAAATAACAGAGGTCCAATGTTCCATTATTTCTTACGTGGAATAGGCATTATCTTTTACGATCCTACACTACTCACTTTTTACTGCGTATTTTGATCTTATTGATCTTTATCAAATTTTCTTAATATTCTTTTTCCTTTAATACTATTTATAAATTCAATAGTATCTTTTCCTGGTAAGACTTGTATATTGTTTGTCTTTTTAATAAACACTCTCTTACCCTCAGAATGGAATTTTTTAAGTAAAATAGATATTTGTTCTTGATCAATAAAAGGTACCGAATATTTCATAACCCCATCTTCTTTTACAGCTATAATAGGTTGAAACAATTTATCAATAGGCGAATATATTCTGTCTTTTTGATTTTTAAAAATTGCTTTCCTAATTTTTTTAACTATATTAGTAGTTGGAGTTATATTTGTATGATATTGAATATCCGTTAATTCAAGTATAATATCTCCTTTTTTAGGAGTGTGTATCGCTTCATGAATCATTGGTATTTCAATTGTTTCCATACATTTATTTTTTAACTTTTACCCATTCAACTTTGTTAGGATTATTTTCAGCATATTTTCTGCTTGCAATTGTTCCGTCGCTAGCCTTATGTGGTTGTTCTTTATTCCAATCATGCTTCTTTTGCATAGTTTTAAAATAAATTTTATTAATAATCTGTTTGTTGACCGTGTTTCCTGATAGGGAGCACCCAAACATTATATTAATTTTAGCAAAATCAAATTTGCTTGTCAAGAATTAAGTTGTTAAGTTTGTTAAGACTTATCCACAAAAATACTTGACTAAAAACTTAAAATTGATAAAATTAATATAGATATAAAAATATGCATGAAATACAAAAGAAAATTTTAGAATTATCAAAAAAAGAGAATTTAGAAAAATTAACGTTGAGGGAGATAGGTGATAAGATAGGAGAAAAGATTAGTTCTCCTCAAAAAATAAAACATCATATTGAACAGTTGGTAAAAAAGGGATTTAATATTTACAAAACTATGAAGAGTGATGATTTTGTAAGATTACCCGTTATTGGTGTTGCTGATTGTGGAGATGCTTCTATATTTGCTGAACAGAATTTTCAAGGTTTTGTTACTATATCTAAAAAACTTTTACACCAAAAAGATTATAAGAATTTATTTGCAATAAAAGCAGAGGGTGATTCTATGAATAATATGGAAATCTTTGGTAAAAAAATAGAAAATGGAGATTTCGTAATAATTGATAATACTCATACAGACCCGAAAACAGGAAATGTTGTTTTAGCTATTGTCGAAAACAAGGCAACTATTAAAAGATTTGTGGATGAAAGAAACTCTAATCATAGAATTGTTTTAATGCCTAATTCTACAAAAGTATTCAATCCTATTTATATACATGAAGATGATGATTTTAGTATAAATGGAACAGTGGTTGATGTTATAAAAAAACCTATTTTAAATTAAAATGTATGGAAAACAAAGAAAATCAAAATAATTGGCAAACTGGAATATTGAGTATAAATCCTTCTATTTTTAAAATATCTACCCCAACTGGATACGGTACAGGCTTTTTAATATTTAAAAATGATCAAAATTTATGTGGTATCGCTACTGCTTATCATGTAATTGCTCATGCATATGAATGGAACGAACCAATAAAAATATCTCAACATATTTCAAGTAAAGAAAGATTTTTAATTAGCGATCCTACTATTAGAGTTATAGAAGTTGATAAACAAAGAGATCTTGCGTTTATACTTTTCAAAGACGATACAAATAATCCCTTCGATATAGAAGAGAAAGATATACCAAAACTAATAGATATAGACCAAATTATTGATGTCGGTACAGAAATAGGATGGACAGGTTTTCCTGTAATAGAAGCAAATTCTTTATGTTTCTTTGCTGGGTATATAAGTTGTCATTTGCAGAATATGGATTCTTACTTAGTAGATGGTGTTGCTATAAATGGTGTGAGTGGCGCCCCAGCTTTTTTCATTGATAAAAATAGTTCTGAATTAAAAATATGTGGAGTTATATCAAATTATTTTCCTAACAAGTCTACAGGTGATTCTCTTCCTGGATTATCTATGATTAGATCTGTCACAGTATATAAACAAAGATTAGAAAATCTTCAATCAATGGACGAGGCTAGAAGAAAAGCGCAAAATGAAGTAGTAAAGGAGGCTGTGGATGAAGAAAGTCATTAATCTTACAAAAAGGTTTCTCTTTCGTATTCTTGATAAATAGTTACACTTAACTGTAACTATTTATCAATTAAAAAGTAATATTTGTCACTTTTTAGACAAATAATACTATCACGAGAGGGGTTGATAGGTTATAATAGTAAATATATAAACAAACCTTACCCCACAAGGAAACGATACTTTCCTATCACGAATGGGGGCACCACGTCGTGACATTGAATTTTTAAATACTATTAGTTTATAAACTTGCTTTTTGTGCTATATTTATATTATATATAACTTATGAAAGAAGAAAAACTCCCATTTGCTCTCATTGCTATAGATTTATGTTTGCTTAAAATTATAAATAATGAACTTTGTGTATTTCTTACAGACGTCAATAAAGACTCTCTTTATCAAGGGTTAAAATGTTTGCCTGGCGGACTGGTAAGACTGGATGAGTCTGCAGAGGATACTCTTAAAAGAATAATAGTTCAAAAAGGATTATTGAAGATGGACAAAATTTATACAGAACAATTGTACACTTTTTCAGATATTAAGAGAGATAAAAGAGGGAGAGTAGTATCTTGTGCTTTTCTAGGTCTCTATTCTGGATTGAGTGAAGAAGGCTTTATACCTATAGGAAAAATAAAAAAACTTGCTTATGATCATAGTTTAATACTAAAAACAGGCCTAGAAAGATTAAAAACTAAAATTGAATATACAACTATAATAAAAAAATTATTTTCTAATAATTTTACTTTTTCAGAATTACAAAAAGTTTATGAAATAATTTTAGGCAAGGAAATTGATAAAAGAAATTTTAGAAAAAAAATAGATTCTTTGAATATTTTAGAAGAAACAAAAGATAAGAGAAAAGAGGGGAGAATGAGACCTGCTTCATTGTATAAATTTAAAACAAAGAATATCGAGACATTGAATATTTTAGGATAGTACTTGTGGATAAACTATTTGTATTTTAAATTTACTTAGTGTATATTATACGCATAATCAAAAGATATAAGTTTTGATTAAAAACAGTGCGTTCTTTGTAAATATAAATATTATTGACAAGTATTTACTTTTTCTTTTATATGTGGTAGTCTCCTAGCAGGACTAGGAAACTATTTTCTAGTAAAAATATATTGTTAACATAAAATATAAGTAAATGAGTACATTTAAAACAGAAAAGAAAATTACTGTCACGGCACGTGATGGTACGAGTTACAAGATTATGGAAAGGTTAGGAGGTAATGATAAATTTAATTATTATGGAGTTGTTTCGGATAAATATCCTGAACAGTCTTTAATACTTAAAATCGTTATCGATAAATCATTGAATGCTCTTTTAGATCGTGAGGCTTACATACTCAGTGAATTAACTGAAGAGGCTAAACGGGTAGAAGACGAGTATATGATTAATCATTCTGGATCTGAAACAAAACTTAATTATCAAATGGGCTTTCCAAAGCTTATTGATAATTTTGTCTCTAATGAGCAAGATGATAAAAGAATTTTAATTCTTGGTTTGGAAATCAGTCCTGTCTTATCTGAAATAGTCCCTATTAATTTAATAGTGGAAATAGATAAGATGAGAGTTGATCCAAAGACAAGTGTTTGGATCCTTGGAAAATTGCTAAAAATTATAGCTTTTGCTCATGATCGATTAAAATGTACAGTTGGAAATCTTGATGCTGAAAACATTTTCATTGTCAAAGAATTCCACTTAGTATCAATTTTTGATTGGTCAAAAGTATTACTTCATCCTGAGCAAGTAGAAAAAGATCTTGTCGTGAATGAACTAAAAAATGCTGTAAAAAGCGTAATCCTAATCTTAGGAGGAAATCCGGAAGACGGTTCTATTCCAGACCACGAACAACTTGAAGGTGAAGGTGAGAAGTATCGTGAACTTTTAAAGACGCTTTTAATAAATGACTTTGAAAGTGTGTATGATGCTCATCACTACTTTTATGAAGTTGTTAGAGAAATCTGGGGAAGAAAATATCATCCTTATTCAACAGTTCCTATTTAACTTTGAAAAACTAAAAAAACATTTTTAAACAAATTAAATTCATTCAAAATGAGCGACAGAAAAGGAGGATTTACTCAAGAGACTTATGACGAAGTAAATCAAAAAGTAAAAGATGCTGGTGGTGACACTTCGCATGCAGGTAGGCAAACAATTAGAGATACTGGTAAACTCCACCCCTTGGTGGATCCTGCTGGCTATGATCTTATTCGTAGATCTTTACCAAGGTATTTAGGTGAAACATTTAAGCTCCCAAATGGGATGCCAATGTTAACAGAAACACTTGGGGATACTACTGGATCTATGGGTGGCAATGTCAAACTTATGTTTGATAGTTTGCCGAAATTTTATTCATTATTAACTGAAGGAAAGTATCCTGTTCTTGGGAATTATGATCCTCAGGTTATGAATGCGATTTTTGGAGACGTACAAGATAATTTTGTTTTAGCGAGAACTCAAGCAGAAATGGATAAAAAGATCGCTGAACAACTTACTCTTATGGTCCCTGAACGTGAAGGTGGAGATTCTGATGAAGATCCTGAATATGGATTATTCGGGGCAGCTTATTTAACAGATGCTTTTATTAGTAGATACGGTCTTAAGTATTATCACTTTATGGTGACTGATGCTAAAAGCCATGGAAGGGTTGATAAAAGAAATTTGGTGAGAGTTTTCAGTGAAGAAGTTTTTGAAAAGGTAAAAGAAAATTGTCAGATTTCATTTGATGAAAAAAATTTACCTGACACAAAAGATATTGTAAAAGCTCTACAAAAACAAGCACACGCATTTGCAATTTTGGTTGAAAGTCCAGAGTCTTATTGGTCTAAATTTTACGGACCTGAAAATGTTGTAGTAATTGATTCTACAGAGAATTTGCCTTATGTTCAATCTACATTGATTGGCTTAACAGAAGGGGTATTTGGTTTAAATGACGTTACTGAATATTTGAAAAGTGTAGGTCTTAATAAGGCTGAAGCAATTAAAATTCAGCGAGCTGTTGCAAATATTCCTGTTGGGGCACAAACCCAGTTTGAGAATTTCTCAAAAATTCCAAAAAAAGGGTCTATCTTTGCTAATAAACATGATTTGTGGCCGTTAGAAATAACAGACATGGAAAATCATAAGCCGGAGAAACCTAAACAACATACCTGGATGTAAACTTAATCTTTATGAAAAAGAAAATCTACACTGTCACCGACTTAGGTGGTGGTGATGGAGGGAAAGGAAGTGTGGTGCATAAAATATGCACCACACAAAACCCTCACACTGTGATCAAAGTTGGTGGAGCACAAGGATCTCACGGAGTATGGACATCAAAAGGTGAAAAATTTAATTTTGGTCAATTTGGATGCGGAACATTTGAAGGAATAAAAACTTTTATTTCTAAAAATTTTGTTGTAAGTCCGATTGGTATTTTAAATGAAGTAAATATTTTGCAGTATGAAAAAGGAATTTCAAATCCGTTTTCATTAATTATTGCAGATGAAAATGCTTTAATTACTACACCTTTTCATGGTCGTGCTTCTAGGATAAAAGAGCTTGCACGTAAAGATAATCCACGAAATATTGTGGGTGTCGGAGTAGGGGAAGCTTTTATAGATTCTAAAATTCACCCAGATTTAGCTTTCCATCTTTCAGATCTTAAAAGTGATTTCATTGATAAACTTAAAAAAGTAAGAGACCAAAAAGTTTCTGAAATTGAATTGTTTAAAAAAGATTTTTTACCAAAAGATTTGGAATCTGCAAATTTAGAGATACAGCATTTTTACGATGATGAATATTTTAATTGGATAGTTGATCAATTTAAAAGTTTGGCTAAACAGCTAAATATTGTAGATCAAAACTATTTAAAGAAAAACATTTTAAGTCGTGAAGGTAATGTTGTAATGGAAAGCTCACATGGTATTCTTACTGATTATATTCACGGATTCAATCCGCACACTTCTAGATTAAGAACCTTACCAGAAATAACCTCTTGGAGTTTACTCAAAGAAAATGATTATGATGGTAAAGTTGTAAAACTTGGGGTAACTCGTGCTCATCAAATAAAGCACGGCGCAGGTCCGTTTGTAACAGAAAATGAATTAATGGCAAATTCTCTATTTAAGGGCAAGGCCGAACTCGAAAATCCTGATCGCTATCGCGGCAAGGTTAGAGTTGGCGCTCTTGATACAGTTATGTTGCGTTATGCAATTAATGTTGCTGGTGGAGCTGAAATGTTTGATGGAATTTGTTTGACTTGGTTTGACTCAATGGTTAAATTAAAAAAATGGCCAATTTGTCATAGTTATAATAATTTTGATCTAAATTATTTTTCTGAAAAGGGGGATATTTTAGTGAAGGATTTTATAAATGAGTCAGATAAAATTTATCATCAATCTCAACTAACTAAAAGCTTGTACGAATGTATACCAAACATTGAAGAGTTTTATGTAGATCAAAAATCTTCGACAGAGGATTTTGTAAATTTATGTAAAACGAATCTAAATGAAAAACTCGGTGTACCAATTCGTATGCTAGGACTAGGTCCTACGGAAGACCAAAAAATATTAATTTAAATTTTTTTTCAAACAATTAAATTTTTCAAACATGAAAGATGATTTAAGAAGCCAATTAGTTGGCTTAGGTCTTACAGAAGACCAAATTAAAATTTTAGAAGCACAGGGCGGAGAAGAAAATGAAGATATGCAGTATTTTACTGCAAATGACATTGTAACTCACACCAAGTGCGGATTAGTTACTGCAAAAAAAATTGTGGCAACATTTGCTCCTAAAGCCCAAGAGACACCAACGGCTACAATGTATACTGTTGATGATAATATTTTACCAAAGGTACCAAATGATGAATCTTGGTTAAAAGCTCTTTGCGCTGGCGGTGTAATGAAGGTTGATGAGTCAACAGTTATTGCTGCAATTCGTGCTGCTTTAGCCAGTCAGGTAGGATTATATTCTGTACCTGAAAAGTTGGCTAAAAAGATCGAAGATTATGCTGATACTAACGAGGATCCTGTGCCTACAGAATTTTTCAAAATACGTAAGCAACTTACAAAACGTAGTTATGCTGAAATATTTGATGCAATTGATGGTATGGATGGTAATTTTGTTTCCGAAGCTAGAAAGAAAGCTTTCTTAGGAAAAATCAACTCTAATCTTTGGCCGGCAATAACAGATTTTTATAGCCAATTAAAAAATTGGGCTGAAACATGGCAACAGGGAGCTGCTAATCCTGCTATGATGATGAGCGCAATGGCTATGATGATGAACGGTGGTGGTAAAATGCCCGGCATGATGGCTCCTCCTGAAACTGGAGCGCTTCGTGACGAAGCTGATGCGTTAAATAACAGTATTAATAAAGTTTTCTCTGGGGTTGGGGTTCAAATTTCTGCAGCTCTTGCTTACGAAGCTTCAAAGATAAAAGAATCTTTGGAAAATCCAAAAATTCCTGCTCTTATGGGAGTTGCGAATCGTGATCAAATGTTAAAAATGTTATCTGCTGATGTACCAGCAACATATGCACGTTTAGAAACTAATATCACCAGATTTGTTCTTGGTGTTATTAAGATAAAAGACGTGAGTGTTGGTGAAGAAGAGCAACAATATTTTAGTTCTCTTTATATGCTTGGAAGTCAAATTCCTTGGGATAAATTGAGTTCTGGAATAAAAGGTTCACTTGGCGGTGGTAAGATTTAATGTTCGTTCTCTACGTTCTTTTTTATTTTATTTACTTTTTTAATTGTGGCAGAAATACTTTTTCTAAATATATTTTTGTAGCAGATCTTCTAAATCCAGAATCATAAAACATACTTTCTCCATCTATTTCTTCTTTATATTTTGAATTAATACCACCTTGCTCCAGACTGTTTTCTTTGTATCCTTTATGCATTAGTCTATATTGAATTAAATTATGTTCTATATCTTTTAACCAAATTTTTCTAGCATTAAATCCAAAAATATGTTTATTTTCAGAATATAAATATTTTGGTATTAATTCTTTTTGTAAAAAACTTATAGATTTTTCATCTCCATACCAAGATCCTGTAATAGGTGCTGTTAAAAGACTGTCTCCTAATGTATGATCAGGATTATCAAAATCTTGAATCCAAAGATAATTATTTTCTTTTTTTAGCCAAAATTCCATTATTGATCCTTTGATATTTGATTCTTTTAAAATATTACTAAATGCATTTTTTATATCATTATGTTTTTCAAAATTTACATTTTCTTTTATGAAGACTCCGAGATCTATATCGGAATTTTCTTTTCCGTAGCCTTTAATATGGGATCCTTGTAATATGCCTAAAGGATATATTATTTTTCCCAATAGGGGATCTTTTTCAATTTTTGATAATATATTTTTTATTTTATTTTCAACACTTTTTTCTGTTTCTTTTTTGTCTTTATCTAACTCTCTTTTAGAGAAATAATTTTCATTAGTAATATTTATAGAGTTTAATCTATTTAAAGTATTTAAAACAGAATTTTTAATATTCACATCATCTCTTTTTTTAAGTTTATTTAAAGATTGCCAATAGTTTTCATTATTTGAATTTTCTATTATTAATGTCTCTATAGTTTTTATAAAAGCTTGAATATTTTCAGTATTCAAATTTTTATCTTCAGTTATGGTATTTATTTCATATTCTTCTTTACTAATTTTTATATATAATATTTCAGAATATTTTTTAATTATTTTCTCTTTCTCTATCCCTGTTAGCCATTTTTTTCTATTTTCAGGAAGCTTATCTGTTAAGAACATACCTTCTTCATTTATGTTTAGTTCTCTGTTCATAGAATTAAAAAACTCTCTAATGTTTAGTTTTTCATGAACATTTTCTATATTATTATCTTTTACTGTTGCTGTTTGATCATGCTGTATCATTTTTGCTGTATTTCTGATATCTACATTTTTAGAATTTTCTAGTCTTTTTATATCTTCGATATTTAAATATTTTTTTTCTGCTAAGATTCTTAATGTGTCTAATGTGCTTTCTATTAATACTTTTTCATTCCCGTTTTCTAAAATATTAAAAACATCATTTTTATTTATTATATTTTTTTCTATTAAAAAAGGTATAAGATGTGCAGCTTTTGATATTTTTGCTAAGCCACCGACTCTTATTTCTTTTTCTGGTACATCTCCAATGTTAAAATCTTCTCTTAAATCTATTTCTTTTAATAAATCTTTCCAATTATTTTTATAAAACTCACTAAAAAATTTTAGCTTTTCATTCTTCATTTCTGGTATTAATTCTAACGGAAAATATAACAATAATCTTTTACTATCTTTATCTTTTTCAATTAGATTAATTATAGATTTATAAAAATCTTCTATTTCTTCTGTTTGTATTAGATTCTTTTCAAGAGCATCTTCTATGTTAGTTAGAATGGGTATTTTTAGATAAACAGAATTTAGTTTTTTTATTGATTCTTTTCTTTCTTTACACTCTTTAATTAGTTTTGGGTCAGTTTTAATTTCGTAGGGGAGATTTGCGTCAGATAATTTTCCTTCTGAAAAAGCCTTTGTTAAAGGTTCTTTTTTTGTAAAGTTTTCTTTACTATCTTGTTTTTTATAAAAAATACTTCCTTCCATAATTATTAAAATTATAACATATGTCTATTTTAATAGATTTTATATTTTATCTCATGTTATAATTTTTTATAAATAACCTGTTATGAAAACTTTTTTGAAAATATTCGCCGGATTTTGGGTAATATGGCTTGTTTGGTATTTTACTGGTGGTCCACAAAGGACAGAAAATATAAAGCCATATGTTAAGTATGATTATGATACTGGTAGTATTAATAGTTCAAATATTGATTTACAAACTGGTGCTCAGGAAATATTGCCAATAAATACCGGTAAGCAAATTGATGCTACGACACAAGACAGTCTAAATAAAAAAAGTTTTAGTAATAGTCCAGATACTAATACTATTAAAGTTCAAAATTAATTTAAAATTATTTTTGACAGTTTGGACAAAAGACAGTACTTCGTCCAGAAATAATTTCTTTCTTCAAAATAGTTTTACAGACAAGGCATTTCTCTCCTGCTTTTCCATAAACTTTATGTAGTCTCGCATAATTTCCTCTGCTTCCGTCCGCTAAAAGATAATCTGATATTGAAGATCCTCCATGTTCTATGGCCAGAGCTAAAATTCTCTTTATATTTTTATGTAGTAATTCTGCTTCTTTTTCTGTAATGCTTTTACAATTTCTCATCGGTAAAACTTTTGAAGCAAAACAAATCTCGTCTGTATAAATATTTCCACAGCCATTCACTATAGACTGATCAAGTAAAACGCTTTTTAAATTTCTATTTTTATTTTTTAATTCTTTTTTAAAATAGTCGAGAGTAAAATTTTTATCAAAAGGCTCGAGTCCTATTTTTTTAAAATGTCCTGACATTACTGCCTCATCTATATTTTTATAATAAAGTACATATCCGAACATTCTGACATCATTATAAAAAAGATTTCCATTATCAAGATTAAAAATGAGACATGTGTGCTTATTTGGGAGTGAATTAATATAGCTTTCTGTGATAGGATGCCCGCCTAAAACTTTTTCTTTTTTATTTCCAACAAAAACTAATTGTCCTGTCATTTTTAAATGAACAATTAAAACACTAGAATTGTCCAATTCTAAAATTAAATTTTTAGCTATTCTTTTTATGGATTTTATTTTTCTATTTCTAATATTTTCCAAAAAAGAATTTGATATTTTTTGTGAAGCTTTTCTTTTTGTGCTATTTCCGGAAATTATTTTTGGTTTTAATATTTCACAATCTATTATTTTACTTCCGATTATTTTTCTTTCTAGTCCTAGTCTTAGAGATTCTACTTCTGGCAATTCTGGCATATTTATTTATCTTAAATATTTTAAAACTTCTTTTATTATTTCATTTGCTTTCATGTTTTCAAATTTTCCATCAAGTTTTTCTTTTGTTTGATTTACTGCAACATTAATATCTTTTTCATTGTAGCCAAGTGAAATAAGGGCGAGGCGAGCATCATTTTCTTCTGTGATATTTCTGTCTTTTAAATTAACCTCTTTACCTGTTTTGATAAATGAAGAGAGTTTTCCTTTTAACTCGATAATTATTTTTTCACAACTTTTTCTTCCTACTCCTGGTATTCCAGAAAGTAAATTTGCATCTCCATTTTCTACAGCGATAGCAATATTTTGTATACTTGAGACAGATAACATTGTTAGAGCAGACCTTGGCCCAACTCCAGAGACAGTGATAAGTTTTTCAAACATTTCTAATTCTTCTTTTTTAATAAAACCAAAAAGATCAATCGTGTCGTCTTTGACTGAGGTATGTATCATCATTTCTACTTTTTGATTTTCTTCTACAGAAAGTAATGTGCTGAGAGGGGTGAACACTTTATATCCAACACCAGAAGATGTTAAGACTGTTAGATATTTCTCGTTTATATTTCTTATATTTCCAGTTAAAAAGCTAATCATATTATTTATTAGTAATTTTAGCATTTTTTGACTTATTTAAAAATAGGCTATAATATCTATATTATTCGTTAATAATAAAATTATGTATATTTATTCATTTTTGTCGTTTTTTTGGTATGTGATACTAGGTTTAGTTGTTTTGTTAATTGTAAAAAAGAATATTAAATCAAAACCAGAGCTGGAAAATATTTCCACAGGAAAGGACGTTTTATTTCATTTTGGAATGTTTATAATGCTAACTTTGTCAATTAGTACATTTTTAATAATGTTATTTGATACTATTGATAGGATTTATCCAGATCTTTTTGGTTATAATTATTATGGATATGATAGTGGAATGCCTAGTGAACAGGCGATGATGATCGCTACACTTGTAATAGTATTCCCATTATTTTTAGTTTTTGCATTTTTAATTTCAAAAGAATTAAAAAAGAATCCGCTTAAAATAGATTTACCAATCAGAAAAGCTGTAATTTATACATTATTGGTATCTTCTGTTGTTAGTATAATAGCGACTCTTATTTGTACTATTTATAATTGGCTTCTAGGTTCAACCACAAATAGTTTCTTATTAAAAGCTGTAGTTATAGTTTTAATGTCTGTTATTTTATTTTTCTATTTTTATTATTCTCTTAAAAGAGATTATGCAAAAGAGACTTATATACCTCGTATTATTTCTTTATTGAGTCTTGTGTTGGTAGTTTCAGGAATTATTTGGAGTGTTAATGTGTTTGGAACTCCAACTGAAATTCGTAATCAAAAGTTAGATTCTCAAAAATTACAAGATATTAATAATATTAAAAGTAATATCGAGTATTCTGTAAGGCAAAATAAAGCTTTACCTGGCTCTCTACAAGACATGGTAAATGTTGACAGACAAAGTCTTATGGATAAAGAGACAGGTGAATATTATGTTTATAATCCTGGAAATCTGATAAATAATACATCCTCTTCAAATTTTTCATACAATATTTGTATGACATTTCACACGTCTTCAGACAAGATGGGGCAAAGTGACTCTTCTTATTATTGGAGAGCTCATAAATCTGGATATCAGTGTTTTAATATAATTGATAGCGTGAATTATTAAAAAGACATAAAAATAAAAACCATCATATATCTGATGGTTTTTATTTTGAATTAAATATTTAAATTATTTAATTTCACAAATACAAACTTCGTTTCCACATGTTCCACATTTTTCTTCTGTGACTTCACAAGAGCAGTCTTCACAGTCACAGTCTCCTTCTACCCAAGAATCATATTCTCTCTTAACTGCAAAATAGTAGATTATTGCTCCTAAGATTCCCATTAATCCTAAAACTAAAATCCAAACTGGCTTGTATTCGATATCGCTTTTAATCGCATGTACCAACATCCAAATCCAGAAAGCTAAGAATAATAGGGCGATAATTGATAATATAATCCCTGCTCCTAAAAATCCAAGAGCGATAGCTGGTAAGAAGCTCTTTAATTGACTAAAATCACGAACGTCAGAATTTCCTTTTGCGTCTCCAAAAGTATTTCTCATTGACCAATTTCCGTTTCCATCTTTATTCATCATTCCAAATCCATTTCCATTATAAACAGGAGAATCAATTTGTTGTGCATTTACAGCTTCAGGTGCTGCTTGTGTAGCTGCTGGTGTATTTTGTGCTGAAGCAAAGATTGCTCCACTGATTATTGCTATTGTTGCTACTGCTCCAATACCAAATTTTGTTAATTTATTTTTCATAAAAAGTTTTTATTATTTAAATTTTAATAATATTAATATCTCACTATTTCTTAATTATATACTATTTATTTATATTTAAAATCTTGACGAAAATTGACTTTTTGAAAGTATTGAGTAAATTAATATTATGTGGTAGTATGTATTCGGTTAAAAATAAACAATTTCTTTTAAACAATTAAACTGTATAAGATGTGTACAAAAATTATTCCTATCACCGGAATATATGGTGCGGGGAAATCTTCTGTGATTGGTGGTCTTCTTGGTCTTGCTGGTGATAGATTTATCTGTCCACCTTCAATATGTACTAGACCTCCAAGACATAGTGACTTAGATTCTGCTAAGAAATATGTAAAGGTGGATCCTGAACTATTTCGTGTTATGGCTGATCAAGATTTTTTTCTTGAAAATGAATTAGTTAATGATGAGTACTATGGAACACCATTAATTTTTTTTCAGGCAGCAAAAAAATTGGGAAGGGATTTGGTTTTGGATATCGATGTAAAAGGTGCTATGCGCCTGATCGATAAAAGAGATGAAGGAGAAAAACATTTAAAAGATGTTCAGATTCTTCCTGTTTTTTTATGGAGAAACATTTCTCCAGATGATTTTGACGAATCCAGAGACAGGCAAAAAATCTTTGAACAAATTAAAAAGTCTTTTGAAAAAAGAAAAGATTCTTTTTCTGAAAAGGATCTTTTAACTAGAACAGAAACAGCTATTGGAGAATATAAGGCAGTTATTCAACATCCAGAAATTTTTACAAAAATTGAAAATGTCGAAAACAGTCTTCCTTCTACAATAGAATTGTTTGAGAAACTTTTCTTTTAAGACTTTTAAGTTCTTTTGCGAAATTTGGCCAGCTATATGCTGGCTTTATTTTTTTTCAAAAATGTAGTATTATATATAAAATCATTTAATATTAAAACAAACAATTATAAATATATATGGCAGTAACTAAAACAGCAAAAAGAGCTTTTCGTTCAGCAGAAAAAAGAAAAGTTGTAAACGATAAAAGAAAAAAGGTAATGAAAGAGGAAGTTAAAGTAACTCGCTCTCTTATTGTTGCAAAAAACAAGAAAGAGGCAGTGGGAAATCTTCCTAAAACTTTCGCCGCACTTGATAAGGCTGCAAAAAGAGGGGTTATCAAAAAAGGTACAGCAAACAGAAAGAAGTCTAGACTTGCAAAAGCTATAGCAAAGTTAGAAAAATAGTTTCCACTAAATCCCTCCTTAATTTTTTGGAGGGAATTTAGCTCTCGTAGTTCAACGGATAGAATGCAGGTTTGCGGTACCTGCGATCGTGGTTCGATTCCACGCGAGAGCACATTATAAAGTTATTATTTATTGATTTAAATTATCAATTTACATTTTGTTTTGAATGTGGTATTTTAATATAAATTTAATTTGGAGCGAAGAATTGAATTTGCACTTTTAATTCACGCCTATTTCGCCTAGGTATAAAATCTTTTATAAATGCAAAAGAAAAATTATTTAGTAATCAATAAAATATTTATTGATATTTTAATTGAAGAATTTAAATCTTCAAGCTCAAATCCAGTATTGGAAGACATTAAAAAAGAAAAAGAAAAATTTAGATTTCAATCCGAAAATCTTTCTTTAGAACATAGAACATTTCAATATGTTCTTAATTCAAAAGGGTCTTATCCTTATATGCTTCTTTCTGGTAAATATATTGCTTTTGATTATAATTTTAAAAACATTAAAGAAGATTCTTCTCTTTTTAGATTGCTAAAAATTATTCCATCTTTTAATTTAAATAAAATTATTTATTTAAATATTCTTATTTCTTTTCTTTTTTATGATGATTTAAGTAATCATTTAGGAAGAGATTATAGAAGAGGTATTGCTGGAGAGTTGTTTTCTTTAATACCAAATGGAGATAACTGGTCTAAGGGAGTTATTGTTTCTTTGGAAAACAAGAATAATCTTAAAAAATGGTTGTCAGAAAATTTGCTTCTAGAAAATCTTTTTCTTGATCCGATAGTTATTGATTATTGTTTTAAGAAAGAAGAAAAACCTGGAGTGATCAAAGAATTTTTTTATTCTATTTTAATGTTGATAAACTTTACAAAAGAATTGGTTTGATTTTTGAAGCCAGTTAAGTCTTATAGATTTGACTGGTTTTTATTTTTTATAAAATTATTTATCCCAAATTCGATAAGCTAAAATAGCATAGGCAATTGTGACATTGAGAGACTCTTTTAATCCAAGCATTGGTATTTCTGTAATTTGATCACAAAGATTTAAAACGTCTTCTTGTATTCCGTCAGTCTCACTTCCTACGACTACTGCAATATTTTTATTATTTATTTTTAGATTTTTATAATCTACACTTTTTTCATTTTGCTCTAGTCCTATTATCTCAAAATTATTTTCTTTCAATTCTGTAATTAGTTCTAAAATGTTTTCTTTATATTCCCATTCTATTTCATCCTCAGATCCGAGAGCTGTTTTTATAAAGTCTTTTCTTTTTAAGCCTCTTTTATCAAAAGGGGTGGGAGATATTCCACAAATATAGATTTTATCTACTCCAATTCCGCTACTTGTACGGAAAATTGCTCCAATATTTAATGCACTACGCACATTGTCCAAGATTACTATTTTCATAATTATTAACAAATATTAACATATTATTTTTATTAATACACATGTTATACTTTCTTGGTATGAGAATAGACGAAGAAATTAAATTAGATTATGCAGATGTGTTACTTAGACCAAAGAGAAGTACTATTATAAGTCGTAAAGAAGTAGATCTTGAAAGGTCTTTTAAATTTTACCATTCTCCAAAAACTTGGACAGGTATACCGATCATGGCTGCAAATATGGCAACAAGTGGAACTTTTGAAATGGCAGAAGCTTTATCAAAACATAAAATGCTTACAGCTCTTCATAAATATTATGAGATAGATGAGCTTGAAGAAAAATTAAAAAATTTTAATAATCCTGATTATATAATTTATACTCTTGGTATAAGAGATGAAGATATTGAGAAATTAAAAAAAATAATTGAAAGAGGTGCAGATAAATATTTTTCATTTATTTGTATTGACGTACCAAATGGATATTTAAATAGGTTTGTTGAAACAATAAGAATTATAAGAGAGATGTGTAAGGATCATATTATTATTGCTGGTAATGTTGTGACAAATGAAATGACAGAAGAAATTATTTTAGCTGGAGCAGATATTGTAAAAGTAGGTATTGGACCTGGATCTGTTTGTACAACAAGAAAAATGACAGGTGTCGGATATCCTCAACTTTCGGCTGTTATAGAATGTTCTGATGCTGCACACGGACTTTCTAGTGGAGAAGGAAAGTCTGGATTAGTCATTGCTGACGGTGGTCAACAGTATCCATCTTGTATTGCTAAGGCATTTTGTGGTGGAGCAGACTTTAATATGTGCGGATCTTTATTTTCTGGATTTGATGAAAGTGCTGGAGAAGTTGTAGAAAAAAATGGAAAAAAGTTTAAAGAATATTTTGGATCTTCTTCAAATAAAGCTCTTGAAGAATTTTATGGAAAAAAAGAAAGTCATAGAGCGAGTGAGGGGAGATATGTATTAATGCCTTATAAAGGAAAAATGGAAGTATTTTTACAGGATTTATTTGGGTCTCTCAGAAGTACTGGTACATATATTGGAGCCAGAAGATTAAAAGAGTTTTCAAAAAGAGCTACTTTTATAAAAGTTAATAGACAATTGACTACTTATTTAGAGAAATTTGAAGAATAATATTGTTTTAAGATAATTTTAAAAACTTTTAAAAAAAAGATTTTTATGCTATTATTTTAAGACAATTAAATATGGAAGTGTGGCCGAGTGGTTGAAGGCACCGGTCTTGAAAACCGGCATGGGGAAACTCATCGTGAGTTCGAATCTCACCACTTCCGCAAAGTAATACATAATTCACTGTTTCTATCATTAAGCTCTTGTTCTACAAGGGCTTTTTGATTGCCGAACCCTGAAATAATAGGTTTTGCGATCTTTAATCCTTTTATAAGCTCCTCTATCTCATTAGTGTTGATAATATTGAGTATTTCATCATTCCAAATTAAGTTCGAACTTAATCTTGTTAACATTATTCTTTTTGTCTCGTAGTCTCCATGTTCTATATTATCTTTTATAGTAAAAGTTAAATCCATGATACTATTTAATTCTTTCATCCAGTCAATTGATTTTATGTTTTGATAGAGATCTTTATATTCAGTATCTAATCTTTCATTGTCTTGTTTAAATTCATCTTCATTAATAAGAAGATCTCTATACATGTCTCTTATTCTTAATTTCTTTTTATTATATTCAATTTGTCTTTTTTCTTTATCTTTTACTTTATCTAAGTTTTCTTGTACTTCTTTATCTTTAAGTTCTTTTATATATTTTTTAGACCATTCTAAAACTTCTAAAGGAAGATCCAAATTATCATTTATAAAATTCAATAGATAATTATCTATTGTTTCTTGTTTAATAGACTTATACTTTAATCTGGCTTTCTTTTTTCTATTATTGTAATAATAAGACTGAATAAAATGTTTTGGATTATCAAGATCAGTTACATTTTTTCCGCAATTAGGACAATTGTTTTTGTTTCTAAAAGCATATTTAAATTTACAATCGCAGACAATTTGAAATTTTATATCTTGAGACATAATCTTATTTTTTTCATCAAATAGAAATCCTGCATAATCTGCTTTATGTTTAGAATTTTTTGGTTTTCTATTATTACTTATCATTTGTTGTATTTTTTCATATTCTTTTTCCGTGATCATTCTTGGAAGTTCTTTAGTTAACTCATATCTTTTACCTTGTACATAAAAGAATCCAGCATACACAGGATTTTTGAGTATATGATAAATATTTGCAACAGATATAGATTTACCTCCAAGTTTTTTTCTTAAAGGGGTAGTTAAATGCAATTCTTCAATTGCATATTTATGTAATTTACGGACAGAATAGTTTCCTCCTAAAAATGCTTCAAATAACTTTTTGACTTTATTAAAACTCTCTTCATTTACATACCACCATCGAGTACCTTTGTCTCCTTGTTTGCTATTTAAAAAACCTAGAGAGGCGAGACCTGTAGGTGTTCCTTCTTTAGCTTTATTTCGTTGACCTCTTTTTACATTTTCAGATAGGTCTATACTGTATTGTGTTCCTTGACTAAATTCTACTGCCATTAAGATAACATTATCAGTTGGAAGCCATACCTTATCTTTTGTAAAAATAGCTTTTAAGACACCTGAACTTAATAGGTCTATAATTTCTCCACCTTCAACCATATTTCTCGCTAGACGGTCTAATTTCCAGCAAACAATGCTATCTATTTTCCCAGATTTTATATCTTTTATCATTTGAGAAAACTCGTTTCTTTTATATGGAAGTTTTGCTGATTTTGCTTCTGAATAAGAACTTATAAATTTTGGTAATTCAAAATATGATCTAATATTTTCTCCTTCATCTTTTTGACTATTGAGAGATAATACCTGCCTATCTTCTCCTTCTGAAGATTTTCTGCAGTAGTTTGTTAATTTTAGAGTTTTATAATTTTTTTGATTATATGTAGCCATATATTTATTTGTGTTTTAATTATAAACAAAAATGAGATAATAACTTAAATGTTTGCTACAACGAAGTAATGTTATTATCTCATTTTTATCTACAAAAACATTTTTAATATTTATGTTTTTACAGGTTTTTTACCTCCGTTGTAGCAGTGTTATTTTATCACACTTTGTTTTTGTTTTTTTTATTAATTATTTTTTTAAGATAGGAATACCAATAGCCGTATTTAATCTGGCTTCTATCCAAAGATATTATTCCGTTTTCTCTCGGTATCTTTTACATTTCACTCTAAGAAAGGTCTCTTCTAAAAGGTTTGTGGTTTTCACCTAACTTTATCTCCGCAAGAGCCTTTCCTGTAATCTCTATATCCCCAAAATGATTTAAGATAAAGGATATAGACGATGGGTTTATCTTTTTCAGGATGAGGTGACCCAATTTCACAACTTAGCTGGCTTCTGAGAGGGGTTTGTGAATCCGCCGACCTTATCTCTCAGGAGTTAATTTTATTCTTAACTCTGAAATGCTTATTTTTGTTATAAGCACGTCAGAAATAACAATATTGTATAAATCCTCATCTTTTACTTTTTCTCTCGTTATAGAACAATTCTATTTTTTCAAGTCTTTATTTTTCAATGTCTTTTTAGGGAAGATTTGTCATTCTTAAAAAGTCTCGATATAGCATTTCGCTATCTTTGTTATCGTATTCATTTTTATCAACCAATTCATTAAAATTTCTTATTAATTTAATTAGTGGATATTTTTTACTTTTGATCACGTTTGTAAAATTTAAAAGATCTGAAAGATTTTTATGTTTAGATTTATGTTTTAGAAAATCTGATTTAATTGATGACATATTTTTATTTTGAATTAATTGTATTTAATTCTTTAGAAACTTTCCTTTTTAAATATTCTGCAACTGAGACCAGAAAAAATAAACCAAGATTATTTACTTCTTCATCTGTTAGATCTGAAGTAATACCACAATTGGTTTTTAGTATCTTCTTTAATTCTGTTGTAGCTGTGGTGGAAAGATTCATTAAGAATATTCTAAAATGAATAAATGCCACGAGATTCGTGGCATTTTATAGATGAATATTAATAAATAGTTATTTTATAATAGTTATTTCATTATTTTTGATCATTTTTTATTCTTCATTATTTAAAATTTTATTTATCTGGTGGCATTGTGTATTTTTCATTAAGTTTATATCCTTTTGCATTCGTCCCTAATATTAAGTTCTTTTCTAAAAAGTATAGTTTTTTATCTATCTTTGGGAAACACGCCTTAACAAAAGACTTGTTTATTTCTAAAATTCTTGTCTCAATACTTTTTGATGAAGTTTCTAATTGTCTTCCAATAGTTTCTCCTTTTAATTTTGTTTCAAAATTACAATGTAATAATATTATAATTTTATATTGCATAGGTGTTATTTTTTCTAATAGACCATTTTTTCCATAAAATCCGTTTTCTTCTATTGTCCTTCCAAGTCTTTTTATCTTTATAGGATTATAAATTCTTTTTTTGTTAGTAAATATTTCATCTATATTTTCTATAGCATAAATTACATCTTTTAAATTATCCTTATTAAAATATACTTTTTCTTCAAAATTGTAATCGCTAATTTTTTCATAGTAATTAACCATACCAATTTCTTCTATTTTTCTATTTATTTCATTTTTTATATCTTTTTTCAAAATATAAAACTTTAAATTATTTTTATTGAAAATGTAGTCTATATTTTTTAGTATAGTGTTATGTATAATATCGTCTTTTTTATATATTAAATCATTTGTTTTTTCTATTCCGCCAAGTCTATTTGTTGAGTTTATTATCTTTTTAAGTAGATCTTTATAATCTTCTTTGTTATCTCCAAAGTCTTTAATAATAGATTTTACATTCTTCGTTGTAGCTTTTTTCATATAGTATATTTTACCACTTTCTTTATTTTTGTGATATTCTATATTTGCAGACAAATCAATACAAAAATCAAAGAGCGATCAAAAGCTTTTCGTTATCAATGTGCCTAAAATAGGCATTCCGTGTGAGAAACACATTGATAACGAAAGTTATTGATTTGTCTGCACTCACTGGAGTGCCTATTTTGGGTTTTTATATTATAGATACTTCAGTCTTAATAATAATTTAATTTATACAAATTATGAAAAGACTTTTTATATTTTTCGCTTCAATATTGTTTTTATTTTCTTCACAAAGTTTTGCCTCAACTTTTAATCACAATTTAAGTTATGGAATGACAACAACAGAGGTAGCTTCATTACAGCAATTTCTTAAAGATGAAGGACTATTTAATTACCAAATAACTTCAACTTTTGGCGCTCTTACTCAAAATGCTTTAATACAATTTCAACAGCAACAAGGAATATTACCTGCAAATGGATATTTTGGAGCAACAACAAGAGCTAGTGCTGAAACAATAATCTCTTCTCATCCAGAATGGACTACAACACTTTCTAATACAAATACTTATACAAATGTAAGTGGCAACTCTATAAAAAGCCCTTCATATTCTTCAAACGGTATTCCTGCTGGAGCTACCGCTAAATGTAAAGATGGGACATATAGCTTTAGTCAAAATCATAGAGGGTCATGTTCTCGTCATGGCGGTGTAAGTAATTGGTTATATTAAAAACTATGAAATTGGTACATCGTATTTTTAAATACAAAAATTGGAATATTATTAGTTATATAGTTTTAGGGTTAATAATTTCGTTCCTTTTATTTTTGTTGATATATTCACAAGATAAACTAAGCAAAAAAGAAATATTTGAACTACAACAGAAATGTTCTGAACAAGGAACTAAATTTATTAAATATAATGAGTCACAAAAAGGAGAGGACAATACAGATAAAGAAACAAATATAGTAACTAATTTTGATATAAAAAGTAATAATTGTTATATATATTTTGAATTAGAATCAGCTGATGTGTCAGATAGATTTGATAATATTGTAAATGGAAGTAAGTATGCATATCTATATAATGCTACTTCTTATAAGGAAATTGGACAAATAACGTATGATGGCAAATATCCAGAATATACATCTTGCAAAGTGGAGGAAAAAGATTGTAAAACCCCAATAGAATTTAATAATCTTGTAAAGTCTTATTTAAATAACTAATATTCTTTAATAAAATTATGGGAAAAAGTTTAATACACCATCTAACAAAATTAGTAGAATTAAAAAGAAGACAAAAGGAAATACTAAAAGAGAAACAAAACAAATAAAAATATGTATAATCCATTCGAAGAAGAGATGAAAGCAAAAGAAGAATATGAAAAAAAGAACCCGCCTACAAGATCTCAAAAAATAATAAAATATTCTATTTTTATATTTTGGGTAATTTGGTTTTTAATTTTTATTGGCCATATATATGATTTGTATGGAAAAAGATAATAAAATACTACAACTTATACAGTTAAGAAAATCAATGAAAAAATTATTGATTATTATTGAAAAAAGTAAGAAGATAAAATAAATTATAATGATATAATTTAGTAATATGAAATTTGGAATACGAAAACCATCACTAAAGAAAATGATCTCAGCAAGAACCTCTCCTAAAAGATACTTTCGCCATAATTTAGGATTAAAAGCATCAAAGGGATTTGGTGTAATAACTAACCCTAAAAAATATCTTTATAATAAGATTTATAACAAAACTACCATTTCTTTTTCTTCTGTAATTAAAAAGTTATTTAAATAAAAATATGAAAATAGAAAATCTAGAGCAAATGAAAAAAATAATAGAATTAAAGAAAAAGCTTTTAGGAATGAAAAAGAATTAATCATCTTTTAATATATCGCTTAAGTTTTCTATTCCTTCAATTTTTTGATTGTTGTCTATTTTGGTTTTATATCCATGATGAGTCATCAATACTAATGTAGTTGTTTTATCAGATCCTCTCATTGTCATACCACGATCAATACAAAAGATATGTTGTAATTGCTCTATTCTCGTAATTACTGCACGAAACCTTTCTAACAGCTCTTCTTCTTTATTCTGCGTTCCTCCTTTTCTAAGATCTTTTTCCCATCTGGATATTAAATGATCATTTATTCCTAATTCAAAACATATCCTAGCTTTACCAGGCATACGCTTCTCTTTTTTAAGATAGTCATTCTTATAATAATCCACAGTCCAAGCATTTTCTATCATTTCTGCTTTTCTTATTAGTTCTTCCGTTAGTTTACTTGGTCTACCACCTAAAACACCAAATTTACCTTTTTCTTTTGGTGTCATTTTTTCTTTATTCTGTTTTGAGATTGTGTTAGCCATAATCAATAATCTTTTTCAGGTTAGACATTATGGCTTACTATAATGTTAATGCTATTATAGCATTTTCATTAAAAATAGTTTTGTAGTATTATTTTATATTATATGTACAATATTATTTTGTTTATAAATTTCATATTTAAAGGAATATTTCCAATCTTATTATCATTTTTTGTATTTGTTTTGAAGTTTCTATTTGGCAATAATCCAGAATGCTATTCTTTATTTTGTATAAATAGTAGTATTGTCGGGGTGTATTCTGTAATTTTTGCTATAGTTATAGGTATAATTTTTTATGTATATAATGAGAAAAATGATGAAAAGAGAGAGGCATTAGGAGATAAAACTAAGATTAAAGATTTTATAGTTCATGCTATCACAGGTTTTTTGTTTTCTTTTATAAATTTACCTTTTTATTATGCTTTTAATCTTTTAATACTTTTTTATTTAATTAAAAAAACTAAAGATATATTTAATATAATAGGAAATTTTAATTCTACTAATATTAAAGCTGATGAGCTGGTTAAAGAATATAAACTAAAATTAATTTCTAAAAAAATTTCTGATTTCAAAATACAAGAAAAAAGAAATAAGGATTTGGAAGAAAAGATTATTAAAAGAGGTGATATTTATAGATGGATAATTGATTCAGACCAAAAAGATGATTATACATTATATGTTAGTAATAAAGATGGCTATATAGAAAATATAAATTTAAATTATCTCGAAAAGAAGGTCGTTACTGATTATACTAATGCCAGTGTACAGGATGATTTTAAGATAAAAAATATATTAAAAGAAAGTAAACTTTATTATTTGCCTATTGGTATTAGTCTTGGGTATAAAATTAAAAAAGGAGAAATTGTATTTGGAATAAGAAAAGAAGTTTTAAGTACTAATTTTGATTTAGGTAAGTTTATTACAATAACAGAATCCCAAGAAGTATTTTTAGATTATCTTGATAAAGAGTTAATCGATGCTTTAAAATTATTATTTATTTATATTAAAGAAGAGAATTATACTTTAATTAAATTTGAACTTAATAGAGTGGAGTCTTACATGAATTTAGCTATAGGAGATAAAGATGTCAGTAGTACTCTTTTAGATCATATAAATGAGATTTTTATAATACCATTACAAGAAGCTGTAAATAAAAGTGAAGATTTTAAAACAATTAAATCAGTCAATTCTTTTGTGCTTAGATATTTATATGAATCTTTTAATCAGTTATCTAAACAAAAAATATATTTTTTTTCTAATTGTTTATTTTATTCATTTTATTTATCTTCTGATTTAATAGATAAAAAAACAAAAAAGGATTATCAGGATAGTTTTTGTCGTTGGATTTATGAAATTTCTGAATATCTAATTAAATCAAATTTAAATAAAACTAGAGATATAAATAAAAATATTTATAAAGATTCAGCTTTTTATATCTTAAATAAATTAAATGACTCTTTAATATTTAGTTATAAAAGTAAAGATGTTATGTCTTTTACTGGTGTGATAAATATATTTAATTCAATATATAAAAAAGATTATTATAATACTGAAATTGATAATGAATTATATAAAGATAAGACTGCTGTATTATTTGGTCTAACAGCTTGTTTTTTAAGAGATATTAAAAATATAAGTAATATAGAAGATTTTGAAATCAAAGATATTATTTTTGATATGATTTTAAATTCCTCACTCTTTTATTTTCCTGTAGAATTAAATGAATTATTAGAATTGGCAATAAGAACTAAAAAACTATCCGATAATAATACGTTAAACTGGGATAACGTATCTTGGTATGATAATAATGGTTATTTAGGTGTAAGGTCTGGTTTTGTAACAACAGAAACAGATATTGTGTATTTATTAATTCAGATTTTATATATAAGAATAAAAGATAATATTATAACTGTAAGAGATTTGGAAGATACAGAAATATTAGATGAATATTTAGCTAATAACGAAAATTTAAAGAATCCTTTAATCAATAAGTATGTTTTAAATGATTCAGATATTGATATTGGAATTATTACTAATATAAAAAGGCTACAAGTAACTATAAAGAAAAATTATGATAAATCTGTAAAAGATAATTTAATAAAACAAGAATTAGAAAAATCTAAGATAGATTCTTTTTTTGAAGGAAATATTAATGGTTATAAAGAATCTTCTATTATGAATAAAATTTCTAAAAAAGATTTCGATAAAGATAACGTTAAGAATAATAAAGCGAAAGGTTATAATACTTTCTTTTTTAAAGAAAGATTTATAAAAAATACAAATTTTCACTTTTCTAAGCAGGACGATGAGCGATTTGGGTCTGATTTGGCTATGTCTGAAAATAATGAAATTCTTACCAGTATATTAAACAATAAAAAAGAAATAAAAACTATTGATATTAAAGATGTCGTTCCTTTATTAAAAGCAAAGTCTTCAGACTATGATTTTGCAGTAATTTGGACAAAAAATTATCTTCATTTAGAAGATTTTACAAAACAAGATATTGACTTTAAACCGGCTTGGCAATTAAATAAAGAAGAAAAACAAAAATGGTTACAGGGGGTTATAAAAAATAAGATGAAAGTATTCAGTATACATCCTTTTTCTGATCAAAAAGATCATAAGGATAGTGTTATTTTTTTAAACAATGAAGATGTTTGTTTGACTGATTTTGATCCTATTAAAAAAGATGGTCAAGGTATTACTTCAATTATTAATAAAACTTATTCTTTAATGATGTCTTTAACTAATACTTCTGAGATAGCTGATGAACAGATGGAAACTATAAAGAGACATAATAATATGTCTGATGGGGATATAAGAAGTAAGGTTATATTTGAAATGTATAAATCTTCATATATTGATATTAAAAACACCAGATTAAATAATATAGAAGTTTATTTGATAGATAATAAATAAGCTTTATAACCATACTTATGTTAATATATTCTTGTAAGAGAGTCTTATAATAAAATACCTAAATAAAAAAATATGGAGCTATTTAATTTTAATGGTTTTAAAAAAGAAGAAAGGGGAGAGATTGAGAAGATAAGTTTTATATCTGAAGAAAGGATCAGTAAAATGATGTTAGAAATAACAGAGTATCCTTTCGGTAAAACCGATACAAAAGAATTACCTTTTATTGTTGATATTACTAAATATAATTTGGAACATATAGCAGAGTCTTTAGTATTTCTAGACTCAGAAGATTCTTGGAAGATCAGAGAATTTTTACTTGAAAAAAGTAGTATAGGCGATAAAGGTATTGTTATGCCTGAGAAAATCTTGAAAGGATTAGCGGGCGTTGATTCAGATAGGTCTTGGAATTTTAGACAGAAGCTTGTAGATGATTTAGTTAATAAACATAAACAAGAAAAGTGGTCAGTAAATATTCCTTTTTTTCAAGGTTTGTGTGGAGTCAATTCATCTGAAGCTTGGAGATATAGAGACATGTATTTAATAGACAAAAATGGACTTTCTTTTCCTGATTATAGTTTGATTGGTTTAGATAATAAGGGGGATGATTTATTAAGAAAAACTTACTATGAAAATTTAATGAAAGGTTCATCTTTTCCAGAATCTCTTATAGGAATTGATTCTGATTTTGCTTGGTCATTTAGAAATAAATTATTAAAAATAGATCCTGAAACTGTGATGGATAGTCTTGCTGGTATAGATTCTGAAAAAGCTTGGGAAATGAGAGATAAATTATTAAAGCTGGGAGTAGATACAAATCATCTTTTAAGAAGTTTAACAGGGGTTAACTCTCTTTTGTCTTGGAGACTTAGAGAAAAGGTTTGGGATAAAGATGAAATGCCATATTTGATGGCTATGAGTATTTCTGGTCTTGATTCAAATGATGCGTGGAGAATGAGAAAAAAGATTTTAGATAAAGGTGGTGCAAAATATATACCTATATCTATAAATGGTAATCATATATCTGGCACTGTTTGGAGAATGGTTAGAAATAAACAGGATAAAATTATTTAAGATCTTGTGAAATATCTTATTTAGGATTTTTTATCTAAAATCACTTGTCGAACTTTGTTTAGTGTATTCCGCATTAAAAAAGAAAAACGTCAATTATGACGTTTTTCTTTTTTAATAGTTATTTAGTGGTAAAATATATATAGCTTTATTAAATATAAATAAAGTTATAATTAAAAAATTAAATAAAAATAATATGAAAAACTTAACTACTTTAGACTGGGTAGCAATGATATTAGTCATTGTTGGAGGATTAAACTGGTTATTAGTTGGTTTGTTTGATTTTAATCTGGTTACTGCTATTTTTGGCCTAACTTCAGTTTTAACAAAAATAGTTTATGTTCTTGTTGGTCTAAGTGCTATTTATGTATTATTTAGTTTAGGAAAATTTGGAAAAAAATAATTTTAAAATTATTTAGGAAGTATTGTTATTCAGTACTTCCAATAATGATTTTAATAGAAAAGTGTATTATTTAATTTATTTTTACATCTGTAGTATAATTTATTCTATTAAATTTAAAAACTATGGATAAAATATTTACAAATTATAGAGAAACTTTTACTGATAAAAAAATACTTTTTGACATGTTTATAGGTGTCTTACTCTTTATTTTTGGTTTGGTAGTGGCATATTATGCTTATGCGTACACTCAGACATATCAAGGCACAATTGCTCAGGATATTTTTCTTGATAATCTTCCAATTGTAAATGTGGCTTTATTATTTTTTGGTGGTATGGCTTTTATGGGTGTTGTTGCGGTAGTTTTATCATTACTTGATCCAAAAAGAATACCTTTTGTTTTAATTTCTACAGGATTGTTTTTTGCTGTTAGAGGCTTTTTTTTAATACTTACACATTTAGCTCCTCCAAATATAGAATACTATCAATATATTCAGTATGAACATCATATTAAAAATGTTGTTTTTACTCTTTCTTCTGGTACCGATTTATTCTTTTCTGGACATGTTGGTTACGCTTTTCTTTTAACTCTTATTTTTTGGTATAAAAAATATTTAAGATATTTCTTTTTATTATTTTCTTTTTTGATGGCAGGGGTTGTGATTTTAGGGCATCTTCACTATTCTATAGATGTCTTTTCTGCATATTTTATTGTTTTTGGTATTTTTGAATTTGCTAAAAAATATTTCCATAAAGAGTATGTTCTTCTTTTTGAGTAAAAATATTTATGCAGAATCATCTTTTTTTATTGAATTTATATTTACAGCATAATTATATTTTCTACATTTTAATTATTGTTTTAGCCTTATTAGAAGGGCCTTTTCTTTCTATGATTTTAGGTGTTTTTTTAAAATTCGGTTTTTTAGATTTATATCTTGTATATGCTTCCGTAATGATTGGTGATCTTATAGGCGATACTATTTTATATAGACTTGGATATAAATATGGAGATAAGGCTTTTGTAAAAATTCAAAAAAGATTTAATGTGACAGAAAAACAGTATGAAAAAGTTAAAAGTCTTTTTCATAAACGTAAATATTTAGTATTATTTATATCTAAAATAACTAACGGTTTCGGTATTGCTGTTTTGGTTTTGTTTACTGCTGGTACAGTTAAGATTCCATTTTCTAAATATATCATCATAAATATGATAGCCCAGTTTATATGGTCAGGAATGTTACTTTTTATTGGTTTCACTTTTGCTGACACTTTCAGTAAAGTTAATAATATTTACGATAAAATTTTATATCTTTTTAGTATTTTAATAGTAGTATTAGTTATCTATTTTATTCAAAAGTATTACAAAAAAAATAAAATTTAAAAGTATGATTTCAATAATAATGCCAACTTTAAATGAAGAAAAAACCATAAACAATACTCTGGATAGTTTAAAACAAATTAAAGATATTAATTATGAAATCATCATTTCGGATGGTAAAAGTTCTGATAAGACAGTTGTGTTAGCTAAAGATTACACTAGTAAAATTATTATATATAACAAAGAGATTAGGCAAACAATATCTAGTGCTAGAAATTTAGGCGCTTCTTTAGCTGAAGGAGAATTTCTTTTATTTCTTGATGCTGATGTAAGAATGAAAGATCAGACACATTTTTTAAAGGCCTTAATAAATTATTTTGATAAAGATAAATATTTAGTAGGGGCTACTACAAGGATTAAAATTTCTCCTGAAAACGCAACTTTTTCTGACAAGATAATGTCATTTTTATTTATAGATTTAATACATTATTTTGATAATAATATTATAAAAACAGGTAGCGCTTCTGGTGAGATTATGTTTGTGCGTAAAGCTAGTTTCGATGCTATTGGAGGATTTAATGAATCTTTAGTTTCTTGTGAAGATCTCGATCTCTTTGAAAGATTAACCAAAATTGGTAAAACAACTTTTTTTTGGAATTTAACAGTTTATCATTCTGGAAGAAGATTTCATAAAATTGGGTGGTTTAAACTGGTTTCTATTTGGATTGTTAATGTTTTCTACTATAAACATTATGGCCGTACAAAAAGTGCTATTTGGGAAGAAGTTCGTTAATAAAATTATTAAAATCTTGTTCGTTATCTAATCTGTACATTGGTTTTATGATAAGAAGAATAATGTTTATTAAAAAGAATATAATAGAAAGAATCCATATACTAGCAGTTTGATAGCCAGAAATAATACCAAGAAGAGCTAACGTGCAAGCTAAAATTCCACTTATATCTATTAATATTTTTCTTTTAAATAATTTTAGATGATGACTTTTATTTAAATAAAGGGCATATTTTATTGTGGCTGTTATAAATAAGAAGATTAATGAGAAAGTGAAATATAGCACATTGTGCATGGAGATTGCGGTTATGATATAAACCAATACAAGAATTAGATCGATTATTATTTGAAGTTTATTTTCTGAAGGGATTACTTCTGAGAATAATTTTATAGAAAAAAAAGTATTTAAGGTTAATGTTAAATAAAAAATAGAAATCGGAATTATGTAAGTATAATTTATGTTGTGTATTATTTCGAAAAATCCAATAAGAAAGAAAAATAGAGTTACTAGTATTGCTTTTGTTTTTGGGTTTATATCTTTTATTTCTCTTTTTTCCATTCTTATATCTTGATATTCTTTTGTGAATGGTTTTTTAAAGACAACTTCCCATAAAAAATTCATTGCATATCTTAAATTTGTCTTCAGTAATCCTTCTTTTTTAATTCTTCTTAATGATGTGTGAATAAAAAATGACATAGACCACTTTGTTTTTCCTTTTTTACTCAATCTTCTCGCAATATTAGTGTCTTCACCATAAAATTTTATAGAAGTGTCAAATCCTCCAATTTCTATAAGTGTACTTTTTCTTGCAACAAAGTTACCTCCTAAGATCATATACCCAACAAAAAAATATGAGACAGGAGCTGTTGTCCACCAAAAAATTTCCATAATAATCTTATCAATCTTTGAAGCGTCGTGATATCTATATGGGCCACTTAAAGATACAATATTTTTTTCTTTTAAAAAAATTTTTTCTACTTTTTCTATCCATCCAATAGGAAGTATGCAATCAGCATCAATATAGGCAAGATAATCTCCTTTAGCTTCTTTAAGTCCTCTTTCTCTGGCATGGGTTAACCCTTTGTTTTCTTCTCGAATTACTTTTATATTTTTAAATTCTGAAGCAATTAAGGCAGTATTATCATTGCTTGCATTGTCTATAACTATTATTTCTAAAAATTTATTATTAGAATTTTTTATTACAGATTCTATACATTCTTTTATGTATAGTTCTTCGTTGTGTGCCGGTATTATTAGACTAATATTCATATATTTGCCACATTTTATCACATATGAAAAATAATACTATCTTAAGAAGATTGTCTTTTTAGTTAAGTTTAGGAAGTCTTTGTAATTTTTACAAATTCTTTTTGTATTATATACTGAAGGTCAAAAGCCTACACAGACTTTATTAATTTTTATGAATACTTTTGACCAGGAAAAAGATTTAAATGATGAGGAAATAGCTCTGCTTGTACAAAAGGGTAATATTGCTATATATGAGGTTTTAATATCTCGTTATAGTGAAAAGATAGATAGATATCTTCGTAAATTTTTATCTAGTCCGGAAGACATAGAGGATATATTGCAAGATATTTTTATAAAATGTTTTGTTAATATTCGGAGTTTCGATACAGATCAGAGATTTTCTCCTTGGATATATCGTATTGCTCATAATGAGGCGATTAATCTTTTAAAAAAGAATTCTTCTCGTCCTTTTAGTTTTGATATTTTTAGTGAGACTTTGACTTTTGTTCATCCAAAAGCAAAAGAAGATAGTGAGAATGAGGCAGAAAGAGAATTAATCAAAAATTATTTAGATCAAATTTTAAATGATCTTGATAAAAAATATAAAGAAATAATAGTTCTTTATTTTTACGAAGATATGTCTTACAAAGATATTTCAGATGTTTTAAAAATACCAATATCTCTAGTAGGTGTAAGAATACAAAGAGGAAAAGAACAAATTAAAAAGATATTAAAAGAAAGAGGTTTAGAAGAATTAAAAAGTTAGAAAACAAAGATATGCAAAATAAAGAAAATTTTATAAAAAATATAGAAGATAAAATAAAAGATAAGAAAATAAAAATGAAACCAAAATGGCATTTTGTTTTTAAAGGTATTTTAATAATTTCTTTTGTTTTTATTTTGCTTTTAGCAACTATTTATATAGGTAATTTTATTTTATTAATTTTCCATGAACACAAGATAGCTTTTGATGCTGTCAATATAAATCCTTCTATTTTTAAAATGTTTTTAGAAATAATGAGAACTGTACCTTTACTATTACTATTTTTAGTATCTATATTTTTATTTTCACTGTATAAATTAGTAAAAGATTATTCTTTTGTTTATAGAAAAAATGTTTTGTATGTAGTTTTGTTCTTACTGTTCGTAGTAATAGTTACTATTTTGAATATACATGTATTTTTAGATCAGGGTTATAAAATGGCAAGATTTGGAGAAAGGGGTGAAGTTCCATTTTTACAAAATGTCCATAGATATTATCGCGGGCCAGATTTATTAAAAAGAATAGACGGTGATGATAATAACCATAATATTCCTCCATTTGTGAATCAAATAATGAATCAGGGTATTAGATAGTGTAATAATGCTATTATTAATTTGTAATAAGGGTTATAAAACTACTAAATTAATAATTACCAAATAAAAATATGAAAGAATCTGTAAAGGCTTTTTATGGGAGTGCGGTGAATTTTGTCAAAACTAGAAAAATATTATCAGGACTTATATTAGTAATATTAATATATATAATATATAAATTATTTTTTTCTGGCACAGCAACAACTGTGACTATCTATAATATAGATACTGCCAGTAAACAGACTGTCGTTTCTTATTTGTCTGAATCAGGCCAGGTATCTGTGAATGGTAGTGTTGATATAAAAAGTCAGGTCTCAGGACAGATAACTTCTGTTAAAGTTAAATCCGGAGACAGTGTTAAAGCTGGACAGCTTATCGCCACTGTTAATAGTGATACTGCTTATACAACATTACAACAAGCAAAACTTTCTTACGAAAGTGCTAAAGTATCTTACGCTAAAGCAACTTCTCCTGCTGCTACAACTTCTGTCTTAACTGCACAAAATAATTTAAATAATTCTAATAGTTCTTTATTAAAAGCTTATGATGATGGTTTTAATAATATCTCTAAAGCATATTCAGACTCTTCATCTATAATTTCACCTTTACATGATTCTTTATATTTGTCAGATTTAAGCTCTAACCAATATGATGTTTATTATTACAGTGATAATACCCATTCAGTAGAAAGTTCGTATACTCTTCCAGTAAAAGGTATATCATATGCAAATGATGCTATTGCAAAATATAATTCTATAAAAAATGATTATGATATAGCATTTTCAAATTATCAATCTCTTTCTCATTCTTCTAATTCTGATGAGATTTATAAAAGTATACAAAAGACTATTGTTGTATCTACAGAATTAAGTGATGCGCTTAAAAGCATTATAAATCTAATTCAGTATTATCAGGATTTATTTAATAAATATAATATTACAGTAAATTCTAAAACTAATACTTATTTAAATAATCTAAATACATATAAAAATACTATTGATACAGATTTGTCTACCTTATCTTCCGCTAAAAATAATATTGATAGTTTAAATGCAACAATTTTACAACAACAATCAAATTTGTCAGATTTACAAAATGGTGTTTCTGGATTAGATTTGCAATCTGCGCAGATTGCTTATCAGCAAGCGCAACTAAATTATCAAGTCGCTTTAAATAATTATAATAATTATTTTATTACTTCTCCGATAGACGGAGTAGTATCTTCTGTTTCTGGAACTGTGGGTCAAGATGCTAGCGGGGTAACTATTGCAAATATTATAACTAAAGGAAAATTTGCAAATCTATCTGTTTCTGAAAATGATATTTCAAAAATAAAATTAGGACAAAAAGCAACTCTTACTTTTGATGCAATAGACTCTCTGTCTCTTGTGGGTACTGTTTCAGAAATAAACCAGTCAGGTACAGTATCTTCTGGGGTTGTTTCTTATAATGTAAAAATTACTTTCGACGATCCAAATGATCAAGTGAAATCACAGATGAGTGTGACTGCAAATATTATGACCGATATAGCTAGTGATGTTATTTCTGTACCAAGTTCTGCTGTAAAAAGTAGTACCTCACAAACATATGTAGAAACTTTTGATTCTACTTCTTCTTTAATAACAAACGGATCAGGATATACATCAAGTATTCTTCCGACTAAAAAATTAGTTACAACAGGAATAGTCGGTGATCAGTATACAGAAATAACTTCTGGTATAAATGAAGGAGATGCTGTGGTAACAAAAACAAATTCTGCTGGTGTTGCTGTTTTAAAGACAACCTCCTCATCAGTTTCTTCTTCTCGTGGTGGGGGATTCGTTGGCGCTAGTGGTATACCAGGATTAGGAAGATAATATTTTTATGATTGAAATAAAAAACATTACTAAAATTTATAATGAAAAATCTGATGATCCTTACACGGCGTTAAAAGGTATTTCATTTAAAATTGAAGATGGGGAGTTTATTGCTATTATGGGTCCGTCCGGATCTGGTAAATCAACTTTGATGCATATTTTAGGATGTCTAGATAAGGCCACATCGGGTGAATATTTTTTAGACGGAAAAGATGTTTCAAAATTAAACGATGACGAACTTGCGGATATTCGTAGAGATAAAATTGGTTTTGTATTTCAATCATTTAATCTTCTTCCTCGTACTACAGTTTTAAGAAATGTTTATCTTCCTTTAATTTATGCACAAGTAGATGAAGAGAAAAGAAAAGCACTAGCAGAAAAAGCTTTGATATCTGCCGGATTTGATAAGACACATTTTTTTCATCTTTCTAATCAGTTGTCTGGAGGACAAATTCAGCGTGTTGCTATTGCGAGAGCTTTAGTAAATAATCCGTCACTCATCTTAGCTGATGAGCCAACAGGAAACCTTGATACAAAAACAGGGGAGATAGTTTTAGATACTTTTAGAAAATTAAATAGAGAAAATAAAAATACTATTGTATTAATTACCCATGAATTAGATGTTGCAGAGCATGCAGATAGAATAGTTATGATACGTGATGGAAATATTGTAGAAGATAGAAAAACTAATAAAAAATAATTTATGCATTACAAAGATATTATAGAAGAGACATTTATTTCTTTATTAACAAATAAAGCCAGAACTTTTTTAACTATGCTCGGTATAGTTATTGGTATTGGATCTGTGATTGCTCTTATGGCGATTGGTAACGGTACTTCACAGTCTATTCAATCTTCAATTCAAGCAATAGGATCTAATCTTATTTTTGTACAGCCTGGCGCAACAAGGAGTTATGGAGCCGGTCCTCGTGGAGCTGCTGGTGATGCTAAATCTTTAACTATGGAAGATCTTACAGTAATACAGACTCAAATTTCAAATATTTCAGGAGCTGCGGGGGAAGTCGATTCAAGAGCTCAGGTCGTTTATAAATCAAACAATGCGAATGTTTCAATAAATGGTGTGACTACAAATTATTTTCAAATTAGAAATTCTGTAATTGATGTCGGTAATCAAGTTTCTGATTCTGATATTTCTTCTGCCGCTAAAGTCGCTGTGATCGGGCCAAGTCTTGTGACAACTCTTTTTGGAGATCAAGCTACGAGTAGTGATGTTATAGGTATGAGTATAAAAATAAAATCGGCCCAATTTAAAATAATAGGAGTGACAAAATCAAAAGGTGGATCTGGATTTGGATCCTCTGATAGTAATATTTTAATTCCTATTACTACTGCTCAAAAATATTTTTCCGGAAATCAATATCTATCTTCAATATCTGTTTCTGCTGCAAGTGCTGACTCTGCTACTCAGGTACAAAATGACATAACTTCTTTATTAACTGAGAGACATAAAATAAAAGATGGGGCTACTGCAGATTTTTCTACAATGAATCAAAGTGATATTCTTGCTTCTGCATCAAGTATGACTACAACATTAACCTATCTTCTTGCCGCTATTGCTGGAATTTCTCTTCTTGTGGGAGGTATAGGTATTATGAATATGATGCTTACTACCGTCACAGAGAGAACTCGTGAGATAGGTCTCCGTAAAGCGATTGGTGCAAAGGCTAATGATATTTCAACTCAATTTTTAATAGAGTCTATAGTGCTAACTGTTTTAGGTGGAATAATTGGTATCTTATTAGGTTTATTGGTATCTTATATAGTGACAGCGACAGGTATAATAACAGCTTCTGTTTCTTTGTCTTCTGTATTATTAGCTTTTGGTGTATCTTCATTTATTGGAATAGTTTTTGGATATTATCCAGCCAGAAGAGCCGCAAAGCTTAATCCTATAGACGCTCTTAGATATGAATAATAATAAATTTTTGTAATAAAAAATATTTCTGACTGTATTATAATTTATATATAAAAAATAAATAAAAATATGTTAATTAATTTTAAAGAAAAAAACACACAAACAATTTCCTTGATTGTTATTGTATTAATAATAGTTTCTTTCTTTTTAGGTAGATGGAGTGTTAATACTAATAATGTACCTGGTCAAAATAATTTTGCAGGAAATGGTACTGGAATGATGAGAGGACAAGGTAAGGGCGGTAATTTTGGTGGAAATCTTCGTGGTGTTGTAGATTCTTTAGACAAAAATACTATAGTTATTAAAAACCAAGACGGTTCTTCAAAAATAGTTTTATTATCAGCTTCTACTACAGTTTCTAAATCTGTAATGACAGATATTTCTTCTCTGGCTTCTGGTGATAATGTTATGATTCGCGGTAAATCAAATACAGACGGGTCTGTTTCTGCAGACTCAATACAAGTTTTTACTGGTCAAAATTTTGCTCCACAAGGCAAGACCTTACAGCCGACTAAATAATTATTAGATTAATTAAACAAAGCCTCTAATATTTATTAGAGGCTTTGTTTTTATCTATTTATAATTTATAATACCTTTTAATATTATGTTAGAGATGAAAAATCACCAAGATAAACCTTTTCGGTTTTATCATTATTTATTAATAATTTTATTTTTTATTATTACCTTTTTTATTTCTTATTTTTTGACTCATGCAATTATAAAAAGATCAAATCCTGTTTCTTCAGATGAAGAGTTTGATGGTTTTGAAAAAATAATGAATGCGAATGAGTTGGGTGATCTGTATGAACAAAATCAAATTATAGACAATAGTAAAAATAAAATAATAATACTTGGTTATCACCAAATTCGTAAAATTAAAAATACTGATAGTCAAAAAGCGAAACTTTTTATAACTTCTCCAGAAACTTTTGATAAAGAGATGAGTTATTTACATTCTAATGGTTATCATTCTGTTCCTTTTTCTGAATATGTAGATGATTTTAATTCTGGAAATTTAAAAGGAATTCCAGAAAAATCTTTTATCATTACATTTGATGACGGATATGTTTCTCAATACAATGAAGCTTTGCCGGTATTAAAAAAAAATAATTTTAGTGGGACATTTTTTATTTATTCTTATTGTGTAGATAAATATCCAATTTGTTTAACTTCAGAAGAAATAAAAACTTTAGCGAATAATGGTATGAAGATAGCAAATCATACTTTGCACCATGTTTATCTTCCTGAGTATGGTGATGAATTAATTAAAAAAGAAGTAAATCTTAATGAGGAAAAATTAATTAGTATTGTGGGGACTTCTTCTGTAGAAAATGTTTTTGCTTATCCTTATGGTGCTAATGATGGAAGAGTTAGAAAAATAATAAAAGATTTGGGGTATTCTGGAGCTGTTGGCGTCTTACCAGAAAAAGAAAGTACAACTACAGATATATATAATTTACGCAGATATTTACTTGGTAATGACTTAGATTTTTTTATGAGTTTATTTAAATAAACTTTAGATTAAAGTACTGAAATTTAACCAGCTAAAAACCCCCGAAAATCGGGGGTTTTTAGCTTACGTAAACTTCTCTGGTATTTAAGTTTACTCTAGTATTATATAAAATTGGATAAAAAATGCAAATCCAAATCTTAACATTTGTGGAAAAGTTTTAACATGATAAAATGAGTCTATTAAATATATGATTGAAAAAATCCTAAGATTCGTAGAAAAATTAATCCCTAGAAAAATTTATAAGCTTGGTCAGCCAATTTATCATTTTCTTTTAGCTATTGCCGGAGTTATTATTTATCGCTTTCCAGCAAAGGGGATGAATGTAATAGGGGTGACAGGAACAAAAGGGAAAACCTCTGCTGTGAATTTTATTCATTCTGTTTTGAATAATGGTAAAAGTAAAACAGGATTGATTTCTACTGCAAATATAAAAATAGGAGATAAAAGCTTTCCGAATAAATATCACATGAGCATGCCAGGGAGATTTATCATACAGAAATATCTGAGAGAAATGAAAAATGCTGGATGTAAAAATGTTGTACTTGAAGTGACAAGTGAAGGAATAAAGCAGTGGAGACATTTAGGATTATTTTTAGATGTGGCTATTTTTACAAATTTATCTCCAGAGCATCTTGCTTCACACGGAGGATCTTTTGCAAAATATAGAGAGACTAAGATGAGAATTTTTAGAAAAAATATTTGGAATAAATTAAAATTGGCTATTATAAATACAGACGATGAAAATTCTAATTATTTTTCAGATATGGCAAATGGTATAGAAAAAATAAATTTTAGTTTAAATCAGGTTTCTAATATTACAGAAGATGAATCTGGTATCTCTTTTGATTTTGAAAATGAAAATTATAAATTGAATATAAATGGTAAATTTAATATTTATAATGCTTTACCTGCTATTTTATTAGCTAAAAAATATAAGTTAAAAGAAGAACAAATAAAAGCTGGGCTATTAGAATTAAATTTAATCCCAGGAAGAATGGAAATAATTAATGAAGGACAAGATTTTAAGGTCGTAGTTGATTATGCTCATGAGAAATTAAGTATGAATAATCTTCTTGATTCTGCTAAAAATTTAAAAAAGAACGAAGATAAAAAAATAATAATAGTTCTCGGTGGTGATGGTGGAGGAAGAGATGAGCAAAGGCTTTATGATATGGGTGAAGTTGTAGGTAAAAAAGCAGATCTTGTAATAGTTACGAATTCTGATCCTTATTTTGATGATGAGATGATTCTTGCAAAAAAGATCGGAGATGAAGCAGAAAAGCAAGGTAAAAAATATAATGAAAATCTTTTTATAATTATAAATAGAAATGAAGCAATTAAAAAAGCTATTTCTTTAGCAAAATCTGGAGATGTTGTTTTGCTTGCTACAAGGGGATCTCTAAATACAATGAGCTGGAAAGGTCAGAAAATAAAAAGTGATGATAGAGACATTGCAAGAGAAAGTCTTTTAGAATTAAAAAATAAAAATTAATTATGAAATATTTAGCTCTCGATTATGGATCAAAAAAAATAGGTGTCGCTATTTCTGATGAAATGGGAATGTTTGCTTTTCCTTTTAAAATTATTTTAAATAAAAATAAAGAAAATTCCCTAGAAGAATTTTTAAAAATAGTATCAGAAAATAATATTTCAACAATAGTTGTAGGAGAAAGTTTAAATCAAAAAGGTGTTGAAAATAAAATTTTAGAAGAAGCAAAATCTTTTGTAAAAATTTTAGAAGAAAAATCTAAAGCGAAAATTGTATTTGAAAAAGAATGGTTTAGTACTGTTGAAGCTAGACGATATGATGACAGGCGAGATGCTGATGACTCTGCTGCAGCAATTATTTTACAGAGATTTTTAGATAAAGAAAATAGAAAATAGTATATTTGCAATCATATCCTGAAGATGTTATTCTCTTTTCAGTAAAAAATATTTGCTATGTTTGAATTATGCATTATTTTGTTGTTTTTATTTTTAGGATTTGGAACAGTCGTTAATAATAAAAATAGAAATATTTTTTTCATAGAAATTAGGCACAGAAGAAATTCAACTGTTAAAAAATCAGCTGAATATTTAGATTATTTAAAGAAAATTAAAGAGTTTAAAGTTTTTCTTTTGCTTGTTGATTTTAAATATTATAAAAAATATTTTATAATACGACCTGTACAATTTAGAGGCGTGATTATGGCTCACGTATCTCTAATTTCCTAAAATGGAAGTCTGCCAGAACCAGGTTTTGGCAGACTTTTTATTTTAAAAATATATTTGCATTATTATTTATAATGTGATAAATTATCTTTCTAAATCATTTCGTATGGTTTTGATAAGAGTTCTTTTGATCATTCTTATAACGATTTCTTTTAAAACATTAGGAACTAATAACTTAAGAGCTAATAGCAAAATAAGTAATAAGTTTTTGATTGTTAAAAATTTCGATGTAGGAATTTTAGGGAAAAATATATTTTTTAATAAATACAAAACCCCTTTGAGTGCTATATGGATAAAATTAAGCCATATATGCATAAGGCAAGTTTTAGCAGTCGATTTAAATATATTTCTTTCCAACCAACAAACTGCCGAAGGCGAGAAAACGGATCTCGTATCTTCAGGATAGCCCACCAAACGACTGCTTGTGTGGGTTTTTCTTTTTTAAAAATATAAATGATATAATCCTTAAATAATAAAGTATTAATAATTATGATAACTATTGAAGATTTACAGAAAGTGGAAATAAAAGTCGGAAGAATTTTAAATATTGAAGAAGTGGAAGGTAGTGATAAATTACTAAAATTATCTGTTGATTTTGGAGAAGAGAGACCAAGACAGGTTCTTTCTGGTATAAAGAAATTTTTTAATAAAGAAGATTTATTTGAAAAGCAATTTGCTTTTATTACAAACCTCGCTCCAAGAAAAATGATGGGATTTGATTCTGAAGCGATGATACTCGCAACAGGCGAAGAATTTCTTGCTTTACTTTCTCCAACCGTTCCTGTAAATAATGGATCACAAATGAGATAAACCCTCCCTGCCCCTCCCTTAAATTTAAGGGAGGGAAAAATACGAAGCAAGGCTGAGTATTTGAATGGGTTTAAATTTAAAAAACTATGAAAGAAAAATTTTTAAAATGGGCTGAAAATGTAGCAAATCATAAAAATGCACTCAGGACACTTTTTTGGGTTTCTTTTGCTGAATCTTCTTTCTCTCCATTTCCTGCATATTTTTTAATTCTCTTCATGCTTGCTCATAAAGTAAAATATACCTGGCAAAAGACAGTTTGGATAGCAACTCTCGGATCTGTTATAGGTGGAATGCTTGGCTATGCTATTGGATTTTATTTATTTAAATATATTGGTCAGCCAATGGTGAATTTTTATCATTTACAGGGTGAATTTGATAATTTTGGTGCCAATCTACACAGTAATCAATTTTTTATATTGTTAATAGCTGCAATGACTCCTATTCCTTTTAAAATCACCGCTATAGCCTCTGGGGTCTTTGCTATCAATCTTCCTTTATTTATAGCTACAGCTATACTCGGAAGAGGTATAAAATTTGTCTTAGTCTCATTTTTTACTCATAAATACGGCGTAAAAATGAAAGAAGCTTTAATGGAGAGTATTTGGACTTCTGTTATTACATTTGTAGTTATCTTTTTTCTTTTCTATTATTTCTTTTTTAGATAGCGTGTTAAAATATATTTAATATATATTATGTCTGATATTTTTAAAAAAAGATTTAAAGATGCAAATTACATACCAACTACTGGTTTTTTGAATGAGAAAAAATTAATTGGTGTAAATCATATCTGTATTCATGATGACTGTGTTATTTTTAATGACACAGTTTTGCCTTTTGGCGCAAAAGATATAGAAGAAAAAAGTACAGAAGTGATAGATGAAATTTTGTATGATATCACACATATTATTCAATCAGATGAAAATAAAGAAAAGAAAATAATTGTTTGTGGTCCTGATAAAGCACGCAGGATGTTTGGTAGAAAATTAGAAGACAGGCTGAAAAGAGAAGTTCAGTATTAATATTAAATAAAAATATGAAAGTAATAAAACCCAAATTGAAAGTTTTGATAGTCAGTGACTCAGCAGAAAAAGCAAAATTATTATTTTCTAAACATAAAAAAGATATAGAGATAGTTAAAAAAGATCCAGACATTGTCGTCTCATTTGGAGGGGATGGAACTTTTTTTAAATCAGAATTTTTATATCCAAATATTCCAAAGCTTTATTTAAAAAATAGTTATATTGGAAAACTTGCTCACAAAGAGCCAAATGACAAGATTTTAGATCTTGTGGTAAAAGGTAAATATACAATTAAAGAAAAGACAAAATTAGAAATAATTCATAAAGATAAAAAGATGGAGGCTATGGCTGATGTACTTATTCATAATCATGATCCATTTATGGCTATTCGTATGAAAGTTTTCTTAGATGATGTTTTAATTCAAGAGCAAGATATTATTGGTGACGGAATACTCGTATCGACACAAATAGGCTCAACAGGATACTATAAATCGATCACAAGAAGCTATTTTGAGAGCGATGATCAGATCGGTCTCGCTTTTAATAATGCGATAGAGCAAGTGAGTCATATTGTCTTAAAAAAAGAAAGGGTTATAAAAATCAAAATCACTCGTGGTATCGCTGATATTTTTGCTGATAATCAAATTGAAAATTGGGAGCTAAACACAGGAGATATTTTAGAGATCAAATGCTCTCCAAATAAAATGAAGGTCATAAAAGTTTAATACTTTTTTAAAAATTTTTATATGAATAAAATTATTAAAATTAATGATAAGGATTTAGAATTTTCTTTAAAAGAAAGTGTTAGAACGAAAAGGGTTCTTGTCACTATTAATCGTGAAGGTGAGGTGATAGTCACAAAACCAAAAAGAGCAAGTCTAGAAATGATCGAAAAATTTTTAATAGAAAAAGCAAAATGGATTTTTGAAAAATCAGAATATTTTAAAAACAATAAAACAGTATCAACTATCACAAATTCAAAAAAAGAATATTTAGAAAATAAAGAAAAAGCTCTCCAAATAGCAAAAGACAGAATGGAACATTTTAATAAAATATATAATTTTAAATTTAAAAATATTACAGTTAAAAATCAAAAGACAAGATGGGGGAGCTGTTCTAGAAAAGGAAATTTAAATTTTAATTACAAAATAGCATTATTGCCAGAGCATATTTCTGATTATATTATCGTACACGAAATTTGCCATTTAAAAGAATTTAATCATTCGCAAAGATTTTGGGATTTAGTCGCTGTCACTGTCCCTGATTATTTAAAAATAAGAAAAGAGCTAAAAGGGGGATTGTTTTAATTTTTTATAAATTATAGTTAGTTTTGAGTTTTTGAATTCTTTTGTAGGCAATATTTATTGTATCTATTGATATTTCACCGTTATTTATTGCATCAAGGATAATTTTATTTACTTTATATGGCATTTGGTCATTATTATTTGAAAAAATTAGTATGTCATTTCCAGAGTTGATTGCTAATATTATTGCTTTTTCTAATGTGTAATTTTTTGAAATTACTCCCATTTCCATATCATCTGAAATAATTACACCATTATAGCTTAATTGATTTCGTAAAATATTTTGAATAAAAAGTGGCGAAAGTGATGCGGGATAATTTGGATCAATATTTTTATTTGTTACATGGGCAACCATTATTGCATCTGTATCATTTTCTAATTTTTGAAAAGGTAGTAATTCTTTTTGTTGGTATGTTTTTGTAATATCAACAAAACCTAGGTGGCTATCACTAACAGAGCTTCCATGTCCAGGAAAATGTTTTATAACACTTATAATATTTTTGCTGTGTAATCCATCTATGAATGTTTTTGCTTCTGTTATTACCTGTTGAGGATCGCTTGAAAATGATCTTCCGAGTTTTCCAATAATTGGATTACTTGGATTTATATTTATATCAACAACAGGGGCAAAATTCATATTGAATCCATAATTTGAAAGCTCAGTACCTATGTTAATACCGTCATTTTGTATTTCAGCAAGATCTCCAATTGTCCCTAAAGATTGAGCACTTGGAAAATCCATAAAGCCATTTTTACTTTTTAGTCTATTTATTTCCCCACCTTCCAGATCTACACTTATAAATAAATGACTGTTGGTAAATTGTTTGATATTATAAATTAATTTTTTTAGTTGTGTAGGATTTTCTATATTATGATCAAACAGTATCAATCCACCAAGATTTAAATCATTTATTGTTTTAATAATAATAGAGGTTGTTGAAACAGAAGTATCATGAAATCCTACAATGAGCATTTGTCCAACTTTTTGTTGAAGCGGGATTTTAGAAATAGAATCATCTTCTGAAATAGCATTTACATTTGTATTTATGCTATTTTGGAGTGGAATAATTTGAGATGAGTGTGCAATATCTTCAGTTTTATCTTTTTGTACTTTATAAAAAACAAAAACATCTAGTACGATGATTATTATTACAAAAAAATATAAAATAATATGTTTGTTCATTATGTGTAAATAATATCACATATAAATACCCTTATAAGTATTAAATATTTTTAATTAATTTTAATCTTCTATTTTTAATCCAAATAAAGAAGATAAATATAAAGCCTGACTGGTATCAACAGTTACATTTTCAAAAACATTTTTATCTATTTTTATATTTTCTATATTAGAACTCGATAAAAAGACATTATTTAATTTGGTTTTAGAAAATTGAGAATTTGTTAAATTACAATTTATAAAAAATGCATTTTTTAATATTGATCCTAAAAAATCAGAGTCTGAAAGATCGCAATCTTTAAAAATTACATTTTCTATTTTAGCAAATCTTAAAGACAAGGAAATACATTTTGATTTATCAAATAAGACATCTTTAATTATAGAATTTACGAATTGCGTTCCTTGAAATCTTGATTTTATAAATTCAGATCTTTCAATATAATTTTCATCCGATTCTATGCCAGAAAAATTTGCCTTTTCTAAAACTGAATCTGTAACACTGAATTCTTTTAATATTGAAGATGACAGACTTAATTCACTAATCAGACACTGTTCAATTTTTAGTTCTTTTATTTTTAAATTATCTAACAGTAGTCCTTCTATATTAGCTTTTTCTATAGTTATTGTAGAATCTATTGTTACAGTTTTCTTCTGTAAAAAATCTTCATTAAATATAGGCTTTTTTATTTTCATTTATAGATTATATCAAATATAAAAAACTTATTAAATTTATTTTTTATATATTTATATTGTTATAATATATATATGATTCAAAATATTAATAAAAAAGTTTATTTACTTTATATAGTATCGGGAGAAAAGATTTTATTAAGAAAAAATATTCATCAAAATATTAATACTTTTGATGTGTTTAATTTACATATGGAAAATGAAGATATACAAAAAAGTATAAAACAAAAACTCAAAGATATTTTTTCTAATAATTATAATGATTCATTTAAGGTGGTAGATTTTGGTAAAATATTTTCTAATATAAAAAAAGATGGATACAATGTAAATATAGAAATAGAGGCTTTTAAATTAAACTTGTCTGAATCTTTACACTTTAATACTTCTTATAGGGACGATTTAGTTTCGGAGGATAATAACCTTGAATGGATAGATAAAAATTTCATATTGGTAAATAATGAGAATTTTAGGGAAGGCGATAAAAAGGTATTGTTGAGAGTTTTTGAAAATAGAAAACTAAATATCAAAATGGAAGAATTACAGCCAGAAAAATGGATAGAAGCAAAACTTTTAAAATGGGAGGATTTATAATTAAAACAATTTTGTGGTCCTTACGGGAATTGTGCCTTTTTAGAGCACACTCGAGAATGGTGATAATTATTTGTAAATCATATTATTTATATGTTCAAATATTTTTTCTCCCACATCTATTTTTGTAATTTCATAAAATTTTTTAGCATAAGAATTACTATTTACTTCACAAATAAGTGGGCCATTTTTACCAAACAAAATATCAACTCCAGCAAAATCTAAACCTATACTTTTTACAGATTTTTCAGCAATATCAATTTCTTTTTTAGTTGGTATATACAATTCCATATCGCCACCTAATTCTGTGTTAGCTCTAAAATCTTTCTTATTTGTTCTTAGACATGCTCCAACAAATTTTCCTCCTACTACATACATTCTTATATCTCTACCTTTGCTTTCCTTTATAAACTCTTGAAATAAAAGAGGTTTGCTCCAAATCTTTTTCGTCATCTCTGTGAGTTCTTTTATATTTTTTATTAAATACACCTGCTCTCCATAAGATCCAAAACCTTCTTTTAACACTAAAGGAAAAGATAGAATTTTCGATACTTCTTTTAAAAATATTAAACTTGTATCTAGTGGCTCGAAGAAAAATTTAGGAGAAATTATTGTTTTTGGTGTAGGTATATTATTTTCAGAAAGTACTATTTGAGTTAAGGTTTTATCATCGCATATTTCTATAGCTTTACTAGAATTAAAAACTTTGAAATTATTTAATTCCAAAAGTCTAGCTAATCTTATATCTTTATCTAAAAAAATTACAAAGTTAAAATCTTTTTTAAGATTTAAACATTTAATTTTATCTGAAAGTAAAAAAATAATCTCAGTATTTGTGTAAACCTGTAGATCAATATTGAATTTTTTAGCAGCATTTTTATACCATTCTACTCCTTCATTCCAGTTCTTATCTTTAAAACTTTGATTGTATACGATAATACCTCTTTTCATTTTTGTTGTGATCTCAGATGGAATCGGACCATCATCTAGAGCTTAGAAGGCTCTCGTTCTATCCATTGAACTATGAGATCATTGAGTTTTATAAATATAACAGATTTTGACAGAAAAATAAAGTATTTTATTTTCCAGTTGAGCCGAATCCTCCAGCACCTCTTTCTGAATCTGAAATTTCTTCAGTCTCAATTAATTCTTCTACATTAGTATAATCTTGAATTATGAAGTTTGCTATCTTTTGGCCTTTGTCTATTTTAATATTTTCTGAAGTTAAATTTATTAATGTCACAAAAATTTCTCCTCTATATCCAGAATCAATAACTCCTCCTAAAGTTTTTATTCCTTTTGATCCGATTGATGATTTGTCCCAAATTAATCCGACTTTATCGATAGGGAGTTCGACTGCGACACCTGTCCCAATTTTTGTTGGAATATTTTGAATTAAAACTACATCTTCATTTGAACAAATATCTAATCCTGCATCACCAGTAGTTGCGTGATTAAGTAATCCTTTTGCTAACTTATCTATCTTTTTGATTATAAGTTTCATTTTGTGGGAGATAGAGGACTCGAACCTCTGACCTTCTCGGTGTAAACGAGTTGCTCTACCAACTGAGCTAATCTCCCATTAATTTTTTATTATGATATAATACCCTAAAATTAATTTTTTCGCAAATCGAAAATACCACATTTATGACAAAATCACCTAAAATCAAGATCATTTTCGAAAATGACAATCAAGTAGTAATAGACAAGCCTGCTGGTATTATGACACATCCAGATGGAAGAAAAGATGAATATACTCTAGTCGAATGGCTGAGAGATTTTGCTAAATCTAAATTTAAAAAGAAAAATTGGCAGACAATCTTAAAAGATGTCGGAGATGAAGATAGGGAAGGGATAGTTCATAGACTAGATACTGGTACAACAGGTGTGATGGTACTAGCTTTAAATAAAGAAACTTTTACTTTTTTGAAAAAACAATTTCAAAATCATATAACGAAGAAAATTTATCATGCTATCGTAGTTGGTCATATTAAAAATGATACAGGAATTATTGATTCTCCAATTTCTAGAAGTAGAAGTGATTTTCGTAAAAAGAATACAAAAGATGTTTTTACAAATGATGGAAAAGGGGATGTGAGAGGAAAAGAAAGAGATGCTGTGACTCGCTTTAAAGTTCTCGCAAGATTAAAAACAGAATCAGGAAGACCTTTTACTTTTGTTGAATGTTATCCAGAGACGGGAAGAACTCATCAGATTAGAGTTCACTTAAAATCAATTCGTCATCCAATACTCGGTGATGATCTTTATGGTGTAGGAGAATTAGAAAGAGTGAATTTACAAAATGAATTTAAAACTAAATTATCTCGCCCAATGCTGCATGCTTATTCTTTAGCTATTAAAATAGTGGAAGATGACAAGTCTGCAGTAAATAAAATTTTTACAGCAAAAGAACATTTAGATATGAAGAAAGTCCTTGCAGAACTTGGTTATTCGTGTTAATATCTATAAATTAAATAGGAAATATTTAAGATAAAAAGCTGGGTATAGATCGCTTTATAAATTCTCAAAATGTAAATATTTTGATGCGGTAGTTTCTCACAAAATTGAAATTAATTAAATTTTGTAAAAGCTTCTTATAAAATACAAATATGAAAACAAATATTAAATTAGCAAAGGTTGATATGGAAGAGAGAAAAGGTCTCGAATTCGCTAGTGGAGACACTGTGAGAGTTTGGAACAAATTGAAAGATAAAGACGGAAAGATTCGTCTTCAGGCTTTCGAAGGTCTAGTACTTGCTCGTAAGCATGGTACAGATATCTCTGCTACATTCACAGTAAGAAAAGTTGCGAGTGGTGTAGGAGTAGAAAAGATCTACCCTCTATATTCTGGAAATATCGACAAAATAGAAATTGTCAGACATGCAAAGACAAAGAGAAGTAAACTTTATTATGTTCGTGAGAAAGCTGTTAGAGATATAAGAAGAAAACTAAAAGCTGATACAAAATTCGTAAAGAAAGATGGTGTCACAACAGCAGAATTAAAAGATGAAGCTGTAGAAGAAGGAACAGAATAATAAAAATAAAAACTCCATTTAAATGGAGTTTTTATTTTGTTTAATTTAAAATTGTTGTTATTATAAATAAAAACTATGTCTCTAAAATATCTAGCTTTTATAATTCCTATCTTGATAATTCAAGAACCAGTTTCTACAGATACTGGAATATTTTTTATCAGAGAAAATCATTTAAATTTATTTTTAATAAATATTTTATTTGTTTTATTATCAGTTTTAGATATTACAGTTGCATATTTTCTTGGAAAATATTTACAAAAAAGATTTAGTCATAAAAAGATAATTATAAAATCCAAAACTATTGCGAGTAAATTAGAAAATTTTATTGGCAAAAAGGGTGAATTTTTTTCTTTAATTCTTATCGGCATAATAAACACTCCTTATTTAGATTCTTTTTTGGCTTCATGGCTCAATATAAAATTTAAAAAAGTTTTAACTTTAGTTCTTATTGGTGATGTTATCTGGTGGTGTATATCTTGGTATATAAATATAAAAGTAAGACAGAATGTTTCTAATCCTTATGCTGCTTTGTATGTCGTAGTTTTTATAGCGCTAATTATAACCATCTTTTCAAGATATATTTTAAAAAAAGTTTTAAAATAATTTTTAAAACACTAATTGATAAAAAGTAAAATTTTTGATATTATATAGGTCCGGAAGAGATATAGTGATAAATATTTCACTATTCTATAAGTATTAAAATCTTATATGAGTCTGTCTCTTTTGGGGTGTAATGTATTTTTATTTGTTGCTATATTGCAAACAAATAATTAAAAACTTTACACTTATTTTGCCCGGGTGGCGAAATTGGTAGACGCACTACCTTGAGGTGGTAGCGGGGCAACCCATGCTGGTTCAACTCCAGTCTCGGGCACACGAAAATATGTTGAATGTTTTCGTAAAAGTATGGTGCCTATAGTGTAATGGTTAGCACTAGGGTTTGTGGAACCCTCAGTTCCGGTTCAAATCCGGATAGGCACACCAATCGAGAATTAGCTTGTCTAATTCAACATAATAGCTTTGTATATCTTGGCTTTTATTTAGTTCTAACGACTCAAATCTTGCTTTTAATTCAGGATAGGCTTTTTCTATTGGAATTAGCCATTCGTTTTGATTTATATAGAGTTTTTTATCCTTTATAGTAAAGTTCTGACCAAGAGCTGAGAATATCTCTTTTCTAGTATGTATATCTCCTTCGTCAAACCATTTTCTAGCATAAAGTGCGAATTTAAAGGTCTTTTCTGTCAGTTCTATCCATTGCTCAGCTCGTGTCTCTGTATGTCTCAAATTCTCTTGTAAGCGGGTTATTTTGCCTTTTAAGTGGTTACTTTCCTGTGTGTAGAATTCATCTTCTACTTGCCCTTTATATCTCATTCTAACCAAGTTATCTAGTTCAGTTTGGGTTTTTACCAAGTCTTTATGTTGGGTCTCGTAGATTTTAGTTCTGTCTTCTATTTCTTTATCGTTATTCTTATTTAGAATATCTTTAGCCCATTCTAAAAATTTTGGGTGTATGGTATATTTTTCAAATTCTAATTTAATCTGATCTTCTAAATTTTCTAATTTTAAAGTTTCTTGATTACACTTTATTTCTTTATTTTTTATGCATCCATAATATGTGTATGTTTTATTTTTATCTTCCTTTTTTACAAACTTAGTTTTTTCTATAGCAGTATAGAAAGATCCACAAACTTCACATCTTATCAAACAGGTATAAGAAAATTCATGAGTTTTAGATCTGGGTTTTCCTTTCTTCTCCAAGATTTCTTGCACTCTATCAAATTCTTCTAAAGTTACCATTGCTTTATGTTTTCCCTGATATTCTTTTCCGTTCCACATAAATCTTCCAGCATAGAATAAATTTGTAAACATTATATAGAGTACAGAAAGGGGAATCGGCACATCACCGCCTCTTTTTGTTCTTTTAGTTCTAAATCCCCATTCTTCATTTACAATCTTATATATTTGAGGAACTACATAATTTCCTGTGAGCATTAGATCCCACATTTTTCTTACAAGATTAAATCTTTCAGGATCTTCCACTATAAGATTTGTTCCTTCAATTTTATCTTTCTCGTTTAAATATCCAATAGGGGCTCTAGATGGTAACCAACCTCTATCAGCTTTTCCTTCCATTCCACGCATACAAACTTTTTTTAAATCAATTATAAATTGATTAGCCATTCCAGTTTCTACATTGAACAGGAGAACATTATCATCTGGTAGATATGGTCTATCCATGGTTTGAATACATTTAAGAATATTTTGTTGCAACATCCAACTCAATGCTCCACTGTCTACAGGATTTCTTGATAGTCTATTTAAAGACCAACATAATATTCCATCCGCTTCTCCTTGTTTTATTCGTTTTAACATATCCGAAAATATTGGACGATTATCTGGTTTCTTAGCAGATTTTTCTTCTTGTAATATTTCTTTTATAGTTATTCCTAACATCAATGCTTTTACTTTTAATTCTTTAATTTGATCTTCAATAGATTGTACTTGCCTATCTTCTGACTCACTTGATTTTCTTGCATAGAGAAAATACTTTAATTTTTTTTCATTCATATTTTTATTTAATTTTAAGTATAGATCCCAAAAAAGAGGTAATGAAATTCAATCTGTTGCAACACATAATGAATCACTACCTCTTTTTTAGGACAGATTGAATAATTATGTGTTGCATATCTATTATACCATTATTAGTCTCTTATTTTAATGGCATTATTGACAATAACCTTACTATTTGTATCTATTTTGTTTAATAATTTTTGATATTTCTTATTAGGTTTTCCTTTATATCCCCACCTTTTTAGTTTGTTAATTTTTTCTCCTATCTCATCTATCTCTCTTAATTTAAAAAAGGAGTAATATAATCCATTTTTTCTATAATTTGAGTTTGATTGGCTTTCATATTTTAGTTTATAACAATGTCTACAACCAAAGTATTTCCCAGCATAAATGATTCCAACTCTTCTTTCACAAGGCTTTTCATTTATAATCAGAGGACATATATACCAGTATCTATAACCACCATAATTACAATTTGTCTTAGTAAGATTTATTATATAATCTAAGTTAATTTTTTCTTCATAGTCATTGTTATAACTATACATAAGTCTTAATTTTAAAGTTTCAAGGTTAACATAATAAGCCAATCTGGCTTGGTCGTTATTATTTGAAAAAGTGAAACTGGCTATGCCAGAATAATTTTTCTTACCTTTACTTTGTTTTATTATTAAATTGATAGGCAGTTTTAAATACTCATTTGTTGTTTTTATTTTTGTAATCATATCTTTGTTTTTACTAAATCATTAGGAGTTCTGTCTTTGAAAATTATTATCATTATAATTTTCTTCAGAATTTTCATTTACCCCACACTCATCATCACTATTGTTTTCCACTGATTCCGTAGTAAAAAACATAGAGGGGAATATTAATATCTTTCGTTTATCAGTTTGGTCTTGTTCTTGATAAATCAATCCAGATGTTTCTAGTACAGGAATAATTTGTTGTCTTAATTGTTGATTATCCAATGTACGTCCAAAGATTTTAAAATGTTTATCAAGAATTTCTTGGCGAGTAATACCGTTCTTAAGTGTTTCATTTAATACTTGAGATTTAAATTCATTTTTCTCATTGTAAGCTGGAATAATTATCTGTGTATAGATATCATAAATGAAGGGAGGTAAATTTAATTCTTGACTTATTGAGATTTTCTCCCAAAGTTTAAATGCTTGTTCTATGTCTTCATCGTTTGCTGTTATAGTTGAACCATCTCTTTCTCTCCACCAAAGATTTAGTAAAGCGAAAGATTTTACAAGTGAAAGTAATCTCTTAATATCACGTTGATGACGAGGTTGTAGTTTTCTGTCTCGTTGAAAAAATCGCTTAAAGATTTTATCTTGATTTGATATCTTGATATCGTCAATATGTTCCTGTCTGATTGCTTGTATACGAAGCTTTAACATTTTTCGCTTTTGGTCATTATCAAGCCATTCTTTATACTTTTCATTATCAGATTCTTTACGAATAGTGTTTGATATACCAGCATGGATTTTTTCTTGATTTACTTCAGGAGATAATAAAATGAATCTAGTCTGTTCTTGAGCATCCATTCTTAATCCTGCTGTACAGAAGATGACAGAAGGATAACCCTTTAATGCGATTGTTTTGGTACGATTTCCTCCTTTCTGATTCTTATCCGTAATCTTGGAGTACATTATCTTTTCATCGTGAGAAAGAAATGAACGTAATCCTTCTAGTAATCCTGTATGAGGACTATCTGTGAATATTAGTATCTTTCTAGATAGGTCTACAGTGATTTCATTTGTCTCTTTGTTATAGCTTCCTTGTTCGTGGAAAAAGGCTGTTTTTGAACAATTACCGAGTTTGATAACATCCTCATTTGGGAAGAGTCGTGATACCTCTAAAGCGATATATGATTTTCCTGTACTTGATGGGCTATTAAAAGAAACATTGAATTGAGCATCTTCTGTATATGCTGAAAGCTGACATAAAAATGTTACAATTTTGTTTTCATTATCATTTTTAATAGTAAGATCCAATATCTCCGAGAGGCTTTCTGGAGTTATTGGCTCAAACTGAGAATTTGTATTTTCTATTTTCATATTAATTATTTTATTTTTTATTTTTAATAGTTTGAAATCTTTTTTCGTTGATTTCTTTTTTCTCTTTTTCAGAGATTGGTTTATAGATGAGAGATAAAAGATTAAAAAGCTTAATTCCTTTTTCATAAGCTTCTTCTTTATTTATTTCAATTCCAAAATTACTTTTGTATAAGTCTTGGAATTCGATTACTTTCTCATCTGGTAAAACCATAATTAAGCAGAATAGAGTTTGCTTTTTAAAGCTCTAGAGTGATCCCAGAAGTCTCGCGCCTTTACTTCTAATTTATTTGAGAAATATTTATTTTCTATTTTTTCTGTATCTTCTCTTTTCCTGAATAGAAAAATTGATTTTTTAGAATCCTTTTTTTCTAAAGTTATAAGTTCATGATCTAGACATAATAATGCTATAGCGAGACCAAGATCCGTTACGTAGTGTATATATTTTGCATCTTTATATTTATTGTTAATTTGCATATTAATTAAAGTACTTTTGGGTTAATAAAAAAGTACGAGAATATAATCTCGTACTTATTTCATTCATATTTCATTTATGAATATGAATTATGTTTTAGTTATTCTATATCCAGTCTCTTTTTCATTTTTAATTACAATATCCGTTGTATATTTTTTTAATTCTTCTTTTAATTCATTTATATATTTTGAAATAGTTGTGTTTTTAGTTCTCTCTCTATCCTCAGCTCTTATTATTGTATCTTTTATATCATCATATGTCATTATTTTGTTGGGACTACTTATAAATAATCTAAGTAAATCTCTTAATTGAGCTCTCAATATTAATTCTTTATTATTAAAAGTAATACTACCATCTGTCCAATAAGCAAGACCGTTAAAATTTCTATCTATCTTTTTTATTTTTTGGTAATCATTTGGTTCTTGTGTTTTTTTATTTTTTAATATAGTTTCTTTTATTATATTAATATCTAGTGGTTTTTCTTGAATACTATTTTCAAATTTATGAGAGTGTTCGTGTTTTATTGTGGTTTCTTTTTCTTCTTTTTGTTTTTCTTTAGAATGAGTTTCTAGAAAAGAAAGTTTTTTTCTAAAATCTTTATCTATTTCTTTAAAAACTTCTTTTACATCATCTAATTCTTTTGAGATTTTATCTAATAGTTTTGTAACATTTTTATCAATAGTATAAGAATTTAAACTATTTTCAAATAAATCTTTATTGTCAATAATATTTTTAATATAAATTATTGCAGGATATGTATGTTCTTCCCATACAGAAAAAAAATCTTGTGTGTCGTATATATTTTCTATTTCACTTATTATTGAGTATTTATTATCATTATTTTTTATCTCATTAAATGTTTCATCGCTTTCTATTATTTCAATAATTTTCTTTCTTAATAACTTAAAGTAATGATTTAAATCATCAAATCCGGAAGGGATATAAAATAATCCATCACCACGATATGTAATTAAAATTTCCTGATAATAAGAAAAAAGAACTTTTAATAAAAATATTTTTTCATTATTTTTTAATTTATCTATTTGATAATTTTTAAAATTTATTATTATTTCTTTTTTATTTTCATTCTCTTCTGTCATATTAATTTTAATCGTAATAATAAGGTTATTTTATCACTTTTTATAGTTTTATGGTATTATAAACATGCTCACAAACCGAATATTACAGGAATAATCTTTTTAAGGTATTTCCGCCGATGTGCACTGAATAGGCATCCTATAGGGAAGCATATCGGTGGATATTCCATCGGTTTGTGAGCACCTTATGGGGTGCCTATTTTGTTTTTTATATAAATAAAATAAATTTATGAAATTAAAAGATATTAAAAAAAATACTAATTTACAAATTTTAGCGGTTCTTGTTTTGGCTATTATCTTTGGAACTTTTTTAATAATGAAAGGAAATAGTAATACTACTACTTATAATTCAGACTCCATTAATCAGTCTAATAATATATCCACAACTACATTAAATAAACAAAATGAAATTGCATTATCGGGCAATGATAATTCAATAACGTCAGTTGAAGACTATAACAAAAAACTTTATGATGGTTTATCACAAGGAGATGTTAGCGGTAATGATTGTTTGAATGCTTGGAATATTTTTTCAAATAAACATAGTTCCGATAATGATTATAGTTATGTTTATGACTATAATAAAAAAAGATGTTTTCTATTATATGAGAGTGATATTGTTGGCGAGAATGCTGATAATAAGACAGATGATAAAGAAGATACAATAACAGATTTGATTACAAATCAAGAAATATTTCATCTGGAATTAACAGAAAATCTTGGTGGAAAATGTATCGATGGAATAACTAGACCGAATGATAATAATACTCTAATGTCGTTTATGGATTATCAAAATACTCCATGTCAAAAAAGAGAAAGTTTTCAAGTTGATGGATTTTATTTACGTGCTCTTATTAGAGATTATTTTGGAGGTTTTTGGTTTTTCCAGCAAGGCAATAAGAATGTTTTGCCACCTGATTACGTTCTAAGTTATAGATCATCTTATTTCAGAGATAATATTAAATAAATTTCTAAAAAAGATCTTTAACCGATTTTTTTATTAAGTGTTTTGTATTTTTTAAAAGCTGAAAATGTGATAAAATTAAGTTATCTAATGGGTATATATCATGTCTCAACAATCACTAAATAATAATTTACATAAAGCTAATAAAGCCAAAAAAGATGAGTTTTATACTCAGCTCATTGATATTGAAAAAGAACTAAAACATTACAAAGAGCAATTTCGTGATAAGGTGGTGTATTGTAATTGTGACGATCCTTTTGAAAGTAATTTCTTTAAATACTTTGCAAATAATTTTAATGCACTTGGTTTAAAAAGACTTATTGCCACAAGTTATAAGCCGTCTCCTATTGCTAATACTCAGCTCGGATTATTTGGTGATGATAAGACACTCACTCCTTTAAAAGGTCGCCCAAAAAATAATGCTAATAAATTTATTATTAATGAAGTTAATGATCTTGATGGAGATGGCGCATTCGATTTACGTGATATTGCTGAACAGCTCAAAGCCAACAAAAATAATGAATGGTCACCGATGGAGGGTGATGGAGATTTTAGAAGTGATGAAAGTATAGAACTTTTAAAACAGGCTGACATAGTGGTAACTAATCCACCGTTTTCATTATTTCGAGAATATGTAGCTCAATTGATAGAACACAATAAAAAATTTATAATTCTTGGCGATCAAAATGCAATTACTACTAAAGATTTTTTTAGATTCTTAAAAGAAGATAAGTTGTGGCTTGGCTATGATAATGGTGGTACAAAATGGTTTCAAGTTCCTAATGATTATGATATAGAAACTGAATCAAGGATTAAGATTGAAAATGGTACAAAGTTTTTTAGTATGGGTAGAATCGTATGGTATACAAATCTGGATACTACAAAGCGTCATAATGAATTAACACTTTATAAAAAATATTCGCCAAAAGAATATCCAAAATATGATAATTATGAAGCGATTAATGTTGATAGAGTGAACGATATTCCAATGGACTATAAAGAAGTAATGGGAGTGCCGATAACTTTTTTAGATAAATACAATCCAGATCAATTTGAAATAATTGGTCAGACACATAGTGGAGATACTTCTACTGAAGTTGAATTATTAAGAAAAGATCCAGAACATAAACATAGAGGTATAGTGCACGGCGAAAGTAAAGAAAAATATGCTCGTATTTTAATTAAAAATAAAAAACCAGAATAATATGCCAAATAAAAAAGAAATCAAACTGCTTCGCCACTTAAACAAAATAGAAACTCGCTACGACAACAATAAACGAGGTGATTTAGTTAAAAACGTAAAACTTATTTTGGAAATAACAGATAATGATTTGGGTGATCTGCATTATAGTAAATATCTTCAATTCAGCTCAAAATTAATTGAATCAAAAGAAGATATATCTGGTTGGAAAAATGAACCACTTATATGCATTACCCACGAAGGAAGTTTATTTGTTGAAAATTATTGTTACAAAAAAATTAAAGAATTATTTTTCTGGGTATTTGGTATTGCTACTTTCATAGCTGCAATATTTGCTGTAATAGCAGTATATAAAAAATAACTTTATGACGTTAGATCAAAAATTAAGTTTATGTAGTCTTGTAGTCGCTGTTTTAGGTGTTATCGTTTCCATAATTTTGGCTATAATAGGTTATCGTATATCAAGAAAATTATCAGCAAAAGGTAAATATGAGCATGAGATATATATAACAGAACAAGTAAATAAAATACTTGGTAAAAAAGCAATATTAGCAGATGTAAAAAAGTATAATGGTAATAATACGGATTTATACAACGCAAGTTATTATAAACAAGCTTGCGGAATTCATCATGTTTTGCAAAATTATGGTGTTGTTGTACAGTTGAGAGGTGGGGGTAATAGTTTTGAGTTAGGCTTAATACCATTTGAATGGATTGAATATATAAGAGAAAATGATTCGGAAGATAATTACTTTATACTCGTTTGTAAATTTAAAGGCATAAAATGGTATAAAGATTTTAAATCTCCAATAAAAGAAATTTTAAAGTCAGGAATATAGATTATAATAATATAAATAATATGAAAATAGATTTACATAAAATAAAAATTTCAGAAGTTGTAAAAGATTATAAAGATAGTGCGGAAGAGGGCGTATCAGCTTTTGGTGGCAAATTGGATATTCGTCCTAAGTATCAGCGAGAATTTGTGTATAGTGGAAAACAAAGAGATGAAGTAATTAGAACTGTTAAAAATGGTTTTCCTTTAAACGTGATGTATTGGGTGAAAAAAGATGATGGTAATTTTGAAGTACTTGATGGACAACAACGAACAATCAGTATTGCTCAATTTGTAAATGGAGATTTTTCTATTGAATTTAATGGCAGAATTGCAATGTTCCATAATCTTACAAAAGAAGAACAAGAGCAAATTTTAAATTATGATTTGATGATTTATCACTGTGAAGGAAACGACAAAGAAAAACTTGATTGGTTTAAAATTATTAATATTGCTGGTGAAAAATTAACAGACCAAGAACTTAGAAATGCTGTTTATACAGGTTCTTGGCTTTCTGATGCCAAATTAAAATTCAGTAAATCAAATTGTGCAGCATATTTGCTTGCAAATGATGGTGGACAGCTAATAACCGGATCACCCATTAGGCAAGAATATTTAGAAACGGCTTTGTCTTGGATAAGCAATGAACAAATAGAAGAATATATGGCACAACATCAACATGATAAAAACGCAGATGAATTGTGGCAACATTTTCAAAATGTAGTTCATTGGGTACGAAAGACTTTTCCAAATTATAGAAAAGAAATGTCTGGTGTTAATTGGGGTGAACTTTATAATGAATTTAATAATAAAAAACTTGATTCTGAAAAACTAGAAAAAGAAATAAAAAAATTAATGATTGATGAAGATGTGACAAAGAAATCTGGTATTTATCCATATGTATTAAATCAAAAAGAGAGATATCTTTCTATTCGAGCTTTTACACCAAACATGAAGCGTGAAGCATACGAACGACAAAATGGTATTTGCCCTGCATGTAAAGATGAGTTCTCTATTGGAGATATGGAAGCTGACCATATAAATCCATGGCATGATGGTGGAAGAACTGTCGCTGAAAATTGTCAGATGCTTTGTAAAGAAGATAATAGAATAAAATCTGGAAAATAATATGTCAGAAGATATTTTAGAAACAGAAGATGGTGAATTTATAAACCAAGAAACAGGGGAAGTTGTAGAAGAAGAAATTGTAAATTTAATGACAAATTTTGATGTAGACCAAGAAGTGGCGGAGAAAGCTCAAGAGCTAATGGAAGATTTAGATTTAGATGAAGATATTGCTGTGGAATTAGCTGAGGAGCTATAAATATACTTTTTAAGTGTTTATTAGAAATTGATTTTGCAAAAAAAATAAGAATATAATAAATAGTATATGAAAAAAAATAATTTAGGTGGTTGGGGATTTATTATATTTTCCATTGGCTTGATTTGGTTTGTAGTTTCGATAGTAAAAGATAAAAGTGATTGGGATATTATCATAGGTCTCTTTCTATTATTGTGGGGTTTAGATTTATTTATTGATGATAAAATCAATAAGACAAAAAGAGAAATTACAGAAAAATTAGAAGAATTAGAGGAGAAAATAGAAGAGACATTATAAAAATATGGAAGAAAATAAAATCAAAGATGATGTAAAAAACAAAGCTATAGATTTCATAAATAATTATATTTTAAATAATTATTCAGGTGAGGATAATAAATTAAAGGCTAGTCTTGGAGTACTTCAACATAAGGATAATTTAGATATTATAGAAGCAGATAAAGAGCTTCGGAAAAGTAATGAAAAATCTGCAAATGCAATGAAGTGTTTAACATTTGCTTTGGTTATGGTTGGTGTAATTTCAATTGGGGTTCAAATTTGGGCAACATATCATAACAGTTCTATTTCTTGTCCAACAGTTGGTATAATTAAATAGTGATACTACCTGTGGGGTATATATATCGTTGCATCATTCTTATTTTCAAAAATATTTCTAACTTGCTCAACTACGGCACACAAAGTAAGAATATTTCAACTAAAAAACTTCTATTTGATAGGAGTTTTTTAGTTATAATCAATCTTTGATATAATTAAAATATGAATATAAAAAAAGGTTTTCATAATGTTAGAGTTTTACAAATGGTTTTATTGTTTATGACTATATTATTAATTGTTTCTTTATTTGTAAAAATGTCTATTTTTGGAATTGTATTAGCTAGCTTTATTGTATTTCTATGGGAATCCTATAGAATCAGGAATAATTAAAACTATGGAAATTTTAGATAAAGAATTACACAGAATATCATCAACTGCCATCATTTATAATGATGAAGGTAAATTTTTAGTTACGAGAAGATCTTTAAATAAAAAAGCTTTTCCTGGAAAATGGACTGTTCCAGGAGGAGGTCTTTCTGTGGATGATTATATTAATACTCCTAAAAATCAGGATGGGCTTTGGTACAACGCTACTGAAATTGGTTTAAGAAGAGAAGTTTTAGAAGAGATTGGTCTTGAAACAGAAAAATTTGAATATCTTTGTGATATTACTTTCATACGACCCGATAATATTCCAGTTTTAATTTTAAGTTATTTTACAAAATATAAATCTGGAGAAGTTGAATTAGATGAAGATACTATTGATTATAAATGGGTCTCTATAGATGAGGCAAAAGAAATAGATTTAATTTCTGGAATTTGGGAAGAATTAAAATTGGTAGATGATATTTTAAAAGATAGGAAATTATTTTAATTATGAAAAATTATGAAATAATTGAAATTAAAGATTCTAATATTTTAGAAATTCAAGAGATTGCTAATGAAACCTCGCAAGATAATTATAATTTTGTTCAAAGGACAATAGACGAATGGAAAAATAATACAAATAAATTTTCTAAAATAGGTGAGAAATTGTGGGGTATTATTATTGATAATAAAATTATTGGAATAGGAGGTTTAAATAAGGATCCTTTTATTGAAGACGAAAAAGTTGGCAAAGTTCGCCATATTTATATTTCTAAACAATATAGAGGATTTGGTTTGTCTAAAATTTTACTTAATTTAATTATTGAAAAAGCTAAAGAAAATTTTACAACCTTACGTCTTTCTACAAATAATCCTATAGCATCTAGTGTCTATGAATCTTTAGGGTTTAAAAAAGTTGAAGGTATAAAAGTTACTCATCAAAAAGATTTATAATCTTTTTGTAATATTAATCAGATAATAATGTAATAAAAGAAATGTCACAAACAAATATAAATAAAATAAGTTTCGGAGAAGAGTCTATAGAATTACATAAAAAGCTAGGAGGAAAATTGGAGATAAAAAGTAAAGTATCTCTTAATACAAAAGAAGATTTGTCTTTATCATATTCACCAGGAGTCGGAGCAGTTTCTATTGCTATAAGTGAAGATAAAAATTTAGCAAAAACTTTAACTATTAAAAAAAATACTGTAGCTATAATTTCTGACGGATCGGCAATACTTGGTCTTGGTAATCTTGGAGCAAAGGCAGCTATTCCTGTAATGGAGGGTAAGGCTGCAATATTAAAAGAATTCGCAGGAGTAGATGCTTTTCCTATTTGTATAGAGTCTCAAGATACGGAAGAAATAATTCAGACTATTAAAAATATTTCTCCTATTTTTGGCGGAATAAATTTAGAAGATATTTCTTCACCAAAATGTTTTGAAATAGAGGAGAGACTCAGAAAAGAATTAGATATACCAGTCATGCATGATGATCAGTGGGGAGCTGCAACAGTTGCTCTTACAGCAATGATAAATTCTTTTAAACTTTTAAATAAAAATAATTCTTTAAAAGAAAAAGATATTTCTATCGTCTTGTCTGGGGTTGGTGCGGCAGGTGTCGCAACAGCAAGACTTTTAATTGATTATGGATTTACAAATATTTTCTTAATGGATAGTCAGGGACTCATTCATAAAGACAGAAATGATTTAAATAAAGAGAAACAAGATTTGCTAAATAAAAGTACAGCTGATTTAGAAAATTATTCAGTCAATGAAAATTTAGAAAATGTTATTAAAAATAAAAATGTATTTATTGGATTATCAAAGTCAGGATTACTTTCAAAAGAAATGGTTTTATCTATGTCTGAAGATCCTATAATCTTTGCTCTTGCAAATCCAAATCCAGAAATAATGCCAAATGAAGCAAAAGAGGCTGGAGCATTTATTGTGGCAACAGGTAGAAGTGATTTTCCAAATCAGATTAATAATTCACTTGTCTTTCCTGGATTTTGGAAAGGTATGCTTGCAGCACAATTAAATGGTACATATCAAGGAGTTGATAATTCTGTTTTTATAAAAATAGCAGAGGCATTAGCTGATCATGTGAAAGATTTAAATACAGAAAATATTTTACCTAATATGTTTGATAGGGAAGTGGTAGATTTATTGGCAAATATGTTTTAATAAAATAAAAAATTACAACCGTAAGAATTAATTCTTACGGTTGTTTTTAAAATTTACAGAATAAAACCAATCGGATGATAAAATTCTTCATCTGCAAGGTTCGGTTCTATAGAATACGTAGAAATAAAGAGCTCGGCATCTTTATTATTTTTATTTGTTCTGTGGTTAAACGAAATTACTTCTTTTTTCTCTTCATAAATATCTTTTTTAACATAACCACCAGAAGCGATTAATTTTTTACCACTGATATTCATAAAATTATTCACTAGCATTATACACGCTAATGAATAAGGATCTAAAGCAAATTCATCTTTTTTAAGTTTTTGATTAGCTTCTATAGAAGACAAACCTTCACTATTAAGGATCTTTGTTTTAATTAAAATAATGCTGCCTTTTTGAGATTTCTCAATTTCTTCTAAACATCTTTTTGTTTTTCCACCGATAAACGATACTCCTATATTGCTCGTATAGCTAGTAAAGTATTTTTGTCTATCAATTTTATCTGTCTCTGAACAGATTAAGTCTACTAATTCCTTGTTAGCTTTTTCTTCTTTTATTTCAGAAAAATAACTTTTGATTAGTACGGATCTTTTTGGAACAGCAAAGATGTTTCCGATATTAGACAATTCTATTTTGGACGATAATTCGAGAGCTGGATTTATGTCCAACCTGAAGACTCTTTCTAATATTGAAAGTTGTCTTCTTAGTGGATAAATCGATAATGAATTTGTTTCCATTTCTTTTCGTTTTAAATTTTTAAAAGAACTGAGACCCTATATCTCAGTTTTATTTTAAGAAGACTTTTAGAGATAGGGTGTCTTTATCTTTTGTATCCTATAATATTAGTTATATTTTGTCAATTATTTTAAAAAATAAAAAAACGGATGATTTTCATCATCCGTCTCTCTCTTCATTAAATTTTATTACTTTTTTAAACAAGTTCCATCTCTTTGTTTTTTCTTACAGCCTGCACCATTCAATGTTGTGCAAGAACAAGTTTTGGCTTCCAAAAACGAACAAGATGTTGCAACTTTGTTTTGTTTAATTAAAACAGGAGTGTCAGTATCATTTGCTGACTTTTGTGTACTTTGTCTAACCTTAGCCATTTGCTAAAAATTTAATAGTTAATAAATAAAATAAAAGAACTAAAACGAATTAATATCTTAACACATAATATTTTTGTATGCAAGTGTTAAATATGCATCTTTTGAAATCCGTCTCTAGTGTAGTCATTGTAGGCAAGAATTGTCCAAGGAGAGTCTTTCTCTGGTAAATTAATTTCTTCATTTTTATTTTGTTCATCATTTAATAATGATCTAAAAAATTTTTTAAAAGGTCTGGTGAAAACTTTTATTGGCTCATATTTTACAAGAGTCACACCAGCATTATCAGCAGGATTATATGAATTCATTTCTGCATGTTGTTTTACTGTTAAATTTTTTCCATAAAGTAAAGTTGATAAAAACATTTTTAAAAATATTCCATGAGTAATGCAGAGTGTGTGAGCACTACTGTTTTTGATTAAGTATTTTTGTGCTCTGATAGATCTGTCTCGGAGGTCTGCAAAATTTTCTTCATCATAAAGTCTCAAATCTGGATCGTGAATTGTTTTATCCATTATTTCCACAAAAGATTTTGCTACCGGATCATCATAGCTTTGTCCGATTATAATTGATGGATTTTTTCTTTCAGCTAATAATTCTGTAATGGTTATTTTATTTTCTGGTAAATTTAAATGAGAATTTATTATAGATGCTGTTTGGCGAGTTCTCTCATAAGGGGAGACGAACATCCTGTCTATATTCATATTTAAAAGTCTTTTACTTAATTCTTCGACTTCATTTACTCCATTTTCTGAAAGTTTTCCTTCTGATCCTTGTCTTCTTTTTTCTTTATTTAAAATAGTCTCTCCGTGTCTGACTAGGTAAAAATATTTTGTAAACATAGTTTTATTTTTTAATATATTAATCTTATCATGAAAAAAGAGTTTGTTATCCACAAGTTTTATTTATTTAAAGAGAAGATTTAAAGATTTTAGGCTATAATATATTTATAATATTGCTTTAAATATGACTATACAGAATATAGAGGATGTAATGGACCGTATATTGAATTTAAATAAAAACCTAACAGAGGATTCTCTTAGGACTCTTTTGTCTGCTAGTGGATGGGATAAGGAGGACATTATGGAAGGTATTCATATTTTTAAATCTACCAGAGGCAATGTTGCGCCTGCGACTCCTATTATAAATACTACTGCAACATTCTCAGCTCCAGCACCTCAAGCACCAACTCCTGGTATTTCTTTTTCTTCAAATCCTGTTTTGTCTTCAATGGCTACAGAAAAAGTTGAAAATAACTATACTTTTAATGTTAAAAAAACTCCAGAATTAGATTCTTCTTTGGATAAAAATAAAGAGATTAATAATAATTTTAATCAAAATCCTCCTGTTCCAGAAAATAAAATTTTGCCTCATGAACCAGTAAATACTTTTACAGCAAATATGCCTCCTGTAGCTATTCATGAAAATAAAAAAAGCAATTTAGATAAAATTATTTTTATAGTTTTATTGGTTTTAATATTAAGTGGAGGTTTGTTTTTCTTATACTCTAGCACAAATAAGTCTACGCCAGTATTAAACACTAACAGTGATATAAATGTTCAAGATATTAAAATAAATCCTAATTCAATGTCTAGTGATCAATCTGTTTCTACTACAACAGATGCGACTTCAACTGACACTCAAAATCCAATAGTTTCCAGTGTTCCACAAAAAGATAATTCAGTTCAAGCTGATCAAAATATTCAAGCCTCAACTCCTGTAGATACAAATACTAATAGTAACGGATCGCAAATTGACGAACTTGCAAAAGAAGTAAAAGACTTGAAAGCTCAATTAAATAGTTATAAAAATAGTGCAAAGTCAGGACGTCCAATAATTAAGTACATTTCTCAAAAAGGAGCTACAGGAAGAGGGGTTTCTTCTGTGAGTGCTACAACTACAGGATTTGTAATAAATTATACAGACAATACTTCTACAGTTGTTCCTTACTCTACTACTACAATTTTAAATGTTGTAAGCTCAGGATTTGTTTGTTTCAGAGATTTGTCTCTTCCTGATAATGTTGCAACTACAACTCCGTGTCTTGATAGAGATACCGTTTTAAAGCTTATAAGTAAGTAATAAAAATATATTAAAAATAAGGGTTAAGATTTTTAACTCTTATTTTTTTATTATGCTAAAATTAAGTTATTAATAAAAATAATTTAAAAAATCTATGGATCAAGGAAAATGTAAACTTTGTAATATGATGGGTGATGAAAAATGTGTTTGTAAAAAGAGAATAGTATTTGTAATGGTTATTGTAGTTTTATTCTTAGCAATTTATTTTGGTATTGTTTCTGCTGTAAAAATTTATGGCGACTATACAAGTCCAAGGGCTTTAACTATTACAGGAACAGGAGAGGTGTATGCTGTGCCAGATATTTCTACTATTTCTTTTACGGCCAGATCTTCTAATGAAAGTAACGATACACAAAAGCTACAAAGTGATATTAAAGTATCTGTAGATAACGTTGTTTCTAAGTTAAAGGTTTTAGGGATTGAAGATAAAGATATTAAGACAACAGATTATTCTGTAAATCCTAAATATGGATCACAAGCTTGTCCTGGTATAAGTTCTAGTATTTATCCTCCTATACCTTGTAGTACAAGTAAAGTTGTAGGATATGAAGCCTCAGAAAGTGTTAATATAAAAGTTCGTGATACCGCAAATGTGGGAAAAGTTTTAGCAGCGTTAGCTGATGCTAAGATTACAGAAATTTCTGGTCCGAATTTAGAAGTGGATGATATTAATAAAATAAAAGATGAGGCTCGCGACAAAGCTATCTTAGACGCAAAAGAAAAGGCGAAATCTTTATCTAAATCTCTAGGGATAGAAATTGAAAAAATAATTTCTTACTCTGATGATTCTTCTAATCAGGGTTATTCTCCTATGGTATACAAGTCTTCAATGTCTGACTCAGTAGGTGTTTCTGCTCCTAATGCAAGTATTATGTCAGGTGAACAAAAAATAACATCTAATATTTCTATTGTCTATCAAATAAGATAATTAAATTATTTGACTTCCTTTTATAAAAGGAGTATATTATAAGCATAATTTTAAGACGCCGAGAGGCGTTTTAAAAATGAAAAATTTGTGCTAGAATCAATTTATTAATTAAAAAACTTATGAATAGTATTATCAATTATTTAAAATCAGTTAAAGCAGAGCTTGTCCATGTGGTTTGGCCAACAAAAAAAGCAACTATTAATCACACTGTTCTCGTTATTCTTATTTCTGTATTTGTGGCAATAGTTCTTTTTTGGTTAGACAATATTTTCGCTGTTTTGTTTTTTAAATAATTTAAAAAAATAAAAATAAATATATGGCAAAACAAGAACTGGGTGGGGATAGACATTGGTATGCTGTGCATACATATAGTGGATATGAAAATGCTGTACTTCGTAATTTAAAACAAAGAATTCACTCATTAGGATTGGAGGAAAAAATTTTTGATGTTATCGTTCCTGTTGAAAAGAAAATAAAAGTTAAAGGTACTAAAAGAGTGGAGGTAGAGGAAAAAATTTATCCAGGATATGTTTTAGTTGATATGATTGTGGATGATGATTCTTGGTATCAAGTTAGAAATACTCCTCGTGTTACTGGATTCGTAGGAAGTGGTACAACTCCTGTTCCTCTTGCTAAGAAAGAATTAGAATATATCTTTTCTAGAATGAAAGATGCTGAGACAGTTCACGATATTTCTATTGTCGAAGGGGAAATTGTATCTATTACTGATGGTCCATTTAAGGATTATGAAGGTAAAGTTGCAGAAGTCGACAAATCTAGAGGTAAATTAAAAGTTCTTGTTTCAATGTTTGGTCGAGAGACTCCTCTCGAGTTAGACTTTTTACAAGTTAAGAAGATGTAATCAATTTAAAAATTCTGTTTTGAGATTTACAAGAACTGTGCTAGAATGCACAAATCAATATTAAAAATATGGCTAAAGGAAAAAAAATATTAAAATACGTAAAGGTTGAGATCGAGGCTGGTAAAGCTATGCCTGCTCCTCCACTTGGACCTGCTCTTGGACAAGCTGGTGTTCAGATTGGTGATTTCGTCAACAAATTCAATGCTGCTACGAAAGATATGAAAGGAACTCTTCCAGTAAAGATTTATGTTTACGAGGATAGAACATATGACTATGTTATCAAAACTCCAACAGCATCTTATTTATTAAAAGAAGGAGCTGGAATCAAATCTGGATCTGCAAAGAATAAGGTTTCAAAATCTGGAACTATCACTAAAGATAAAATTAGAGAAATTGCAGAAATCAAAATGGCTGATTTAAATGCAAATACTGTAGAGCAAGCAATGAAAATCATTGAAGGAAGTGCTAGAAGTATGGGATTGGAAGTTAAATAAATTTCTAAATAAAAATCACCAAGAAATTGGTGATTTTTATTTTATATCAACATTTTTCATTTTTTCCGCAATATTGATTTTGAATTACGATTTATATTATCATTAGAGAGGTATCGTTATTTATTAATTAAAAATTTTTATCATGATTAAAAGTTTTTCTCTTTCCGAAAATGAATACAGGAAAGAAAATTCTTTCCTGGTAGAAATTCCTGTACACTTAGTTCAAGTATTAAAACAAAGCAGGTCTTCAAGGTCAAAAGAAAATCTTTCTGAGCTTATTAATTCTATAAAATCTAGCGGACAAGAAACTCCTGGAAGTGTTTATGCTTTTAATAAAGAAGAAGCAGATAAATATTTACAAGAATTGAATGACCTTTGGGATATGGATTATAAAATTTCAGATTTTTTTACAGTATTTGTAAAAGAAAAAGAAGAAGATTTTTATTTTTTCTTGATAGCTGGAGAAGGAAGATTGATTGCTTGCAGAGAGTTGGGTGTAGATTATGTTACTAAAATATCTTTCGGTAAAACTTTTAAAGAGGGTATAAAATGGCAATTAGCTGAAAACATCATCAGAGAAGAGCTTTCTCAATTTGATGCTGTAAATTCAGCTGTATCTTTTTGGGTAAAACTTAAAAAGAAAAATGAAAAGCTGACTCTCAAAAAGTTTTCTGAAGAATATATTGGTAAAAGTGTTTCTTGGCTTTCTTCTGCAATTAGATTTTCTAGATTACCTATTTCTATTCAAGAAATGATGAAAGGTACGGAAACTGAAAAAGGTGTAAACTATTCTATTTTGTTAGCATTCACTACTCTTTATGATTACTCTGTTTCGATAAATAAAGCTTATGATGAGGAAACTCTGAAAACTTATATTAATCATTGTGTAAGTCATAAGTATAATATTAAAAAAACGAAAGAGTTTTGTTTAACTAAACAACAAGAATTAGATGGTCAATCATCAATGTTTCCTCCTCCAGAAAATTATGATTTGAATAGGAGTACTTTGAGTAGAATTAAAATCGAAAGGACTAAAGATATGACCAGCGCTCTAAGTTATATCAATGCTACAGGCAGAATCAAAAAATGGATATCGGATAATTGTTTTAAAAAGGCGGAAACAGTTGTCGAGTTAATCCAAAAAGAAGAGTAATGACAGGCGGATATTCTTATTCGCTTGTTTTTTATTTCCAATTTTTCTGTTAAAATAGAGAAAAAATAAAATCATGACTTTACTTGAACAAATTAAAAAAGAAATAGCTAATATCTGCTGTAGTTTGAACTATATATCTTCTTCTGAATTGGAAGGGGAAGGATTTGAACAATTTAAATTTGACGTCTCATTTATAGATGAGGTGAATAATAAATTCGGAGATGTCTCAGTAAATGTTGCTTTAATTTTAGTAAAAAAGACTGGTAAAAATTTGAAAGAAATTACAGATGAAATATTAAAAGAAATTAATTTAAATATAGAAGAAGGTAAAGAGTTTTCAAAAATAATAAAAGAAGTAAATGTTGCACCGAATGGATTTATAAATATTTTCTTAAAGTCAGATCTTACTTCTTCAGAAGTAAAAAGAGTTTCTGATTTGAAAATTATTGAGACAAAATTTACAAATAAAAAAGTCTTAGTAGAGCATTCTTCCCCAAATCTTTTCAAGCCATTTAATATTGGATTGTTTATGAATAATAGCATCGGTGAGTCTCTTGTTAGAATGATGAAGGCGACTAATGCTGATTTAAAAACAATTTCTTTTCCATCTGATATTTCTCTTGGTATTGCAAAAGCTATTTATATTTTAAAAAATAAAAAAGATTTATCATTTGAAGATGAAAATATTATAAAAATTTTAGGTGATAGCTATGTAGAAGGTGTGAGATTTTATGATGAGAATCCAGATAAACAAAGTGAAATATTAAAAGTTGCTCAAAATCTTTTTGGAAAAAATAGAGAGACAGAAGATTATAAACTTTTTGAAAAATCAAAAGAAGTAAATGTTAATTATTTTAAAAATATAGTAGGGGATTTAGGTTCAACTTTTGATAATTTGATTTATGAGTCAGAGGCAGGAATAAGAGGTGAGGCGATAGTGAAAGAAAATATGAATCTCGAGTCAGAGAAAGAAGTTTTTGAAGTTGGCGAAGGAGGAGCAATAGTTTACGATACAAAGAGAAAGAAAAATAATGAGAGTGACGAGACTATTAAATCAGTATTTATAAATAGTGAAGGGCATCCAACATATGAGGCGAAAGATCTAGGTCTTTTACAGCTCAAATATGAATATTTTCCTTTTGATTATAATTTCTTTGTCACAGATCATGAACAAATTCCTCATTTTGAAGTTGTGCTCGATGCTGCAAAAAAGATAAATGAAGATTGGAAAAATATAAGTGAAAAAAGTATTCATGTGACACACGGAAGAATGACAATCAAAGGAGAGAAAATGTCTACAAGACTAGGTAATGCTTTATTGCTTGAAGATATTTTTGAGATTACAGAAAGTAAAGCAAAAGAAAAATTAAATACAGAAAAAATAAAAGCTTTATCTGAAGAAGAAAAAGTAGATCTTTTAAAAAAGATTTCTCTTTCAGCTCTTCGTATTTCAGTTTTAAAATCAAAGCCAGGATTAAATATTGATTTCGATCCTGATACTTCATTGAATTTTGATGGAGCAACTGGTCCATATTTGCTTTATACTTATGCTCGTGCGAATTCTATTATAGAAAAATCTGGTATAGAAATAGATGATTCTGTAAATAATTTAGAAAGCGTAGAGTCTTTACCTTTGATGAAAAAAATAATTCAATCTGAAGCTATTACTAAAAAAGCTATTGAAGAAGTTGCTCCACAATTGATAGTTAAATATTTATTTGAATTAACTCAAGCATTTAATACTTTTTATGCAAAAGAAAAAATTCTTGATGAGAATAATTTAGAAAAAACAAAACATAATTTATATTTATTAAAATCATTTACAAAAGTTTTGAAATTTGGAATGAATATTATTGGAATAAAAGAAGTAGAGAGAATGTAAAAATATGGAAATTAAAAATTTAGAAAAAGAAAATTTAAATGATGTTTTAAAAATTTTACAACAAGACATTCTTCGTAATGCTTATGGTGAGTATCCTGGTCCTGGATGGGTAGGTGATGTTTTAGAAAGTAAAGAAAAATGTATTGCTTTGGGATTATTTGAAGACGATATTTTAATTTCAGTTTTACTTTCTGAAAAATTAATTCATAAAGGATGTATTATTTGGCATATTGCTACAGATCCAGAAAAAAGAAGTCTTGGTTATGGCAGAAAATTATTAAATCATTTTGAAGATTTAGTAAAAAGATTAGGAATGAAATGGATTTTCTTAAATGCTACAGAAGAATCTTTAAACTTTTACAAAAAACATGGATTTGTAACATCAAAGTATTCAAAAGTTTACGAGCATCAGAAAGACCTTTAGAATTTATGATATTATAACTATATAAAATATTATTATGGAATCTATAAAATATAACAAAATAGAAAATAAAGAGAATATAGAATTAGAAAACAAACATAAGAGTTGGATGAAAAATACTGCAGAAGGTATTGGTTTGGTTGTAGGAGGAGGTTTAGTATCTTATGTTGTGTTAGAAAAATTAGGATTACATATTCCTTCTTATTTAATAGCAGCAATGATCGGTGGTGCTCATTATTATTATAAAGGTAATAATAAAGAAAATTAAAAATTTTATGATTAATAAAGAAGAAATAATTAAAAGACTTAAAGATTTAGGTTTTGATCAAAAAAGATCAGAAGATATTTTTGTTGAAGTATCTAAAGTTATAGCAAAACAAATAGGTTCAAAATATTCTACAAATATTTCAGAAGAATTAAAATTAAAAATAAACGAAATATCTGAAGATGAGAAAGTTTTTAATTTTCTAAAAGAGAATAAAGAAAATTTACCAGATTTTTCTCTGGAAGAATTTGAAAAGATTTATAATGAGACATGGGAAAACTATTTCAAACACATGTCTAATTAAAATTATATTTTGTAGCTTTATATTTTTATGATATTATAGAAATATAAAAGCATTGATGGAACTAATCACTCCGGAGCTTTGGGAAGAAAATCGAAAGATTAGTAGAGCCCAATCAACGAGGCAAAATATGAAAATATTTTGTGAACAAGGTGGTACCGCGAAATAAAAAATCGCCCTTGAAAGTCAGGGGTGATTTTTTATTATCAAAATTTAATTTATAAAAATATGACAAAAGAACAATGTAATAAGAATGAGCAGTGCGTAGTATGTTTAATGCCAAAAAAGTCAGATGATGGTATCAGAGAAAATAAAAATTTCTGTTCATATTGTTTTAAGGATGGAAAAATATGCTTTCAAGGTACAAAGAAAGAATATTTAGGAATGGTATATAAAAAAATGCGTGAAAGAAAAATTTCTTTTTTAAAAGCAAAGTTTTTTTGTTTTATGATATCAAGCTCAGCTCCGTTTTGGAAAAAAGGATTTGATATTGAATCCGCTATCAAAGGTGAGTAATTATCAAAATTTAAATTAAAAACTATGAATCCAAATCAAATCAAAAATAAAACAATAAATGAAAAAGAATTAGAAGTTTTAGAATTCTGGAAGGCGAATAAAATATTTGAAAAGTCTCTAGAAAAGCCAGGAGGTGAAGAACCAAAAGAGTCTTTCTCTTTTTATGATGGACCTCCATTTGCGACAGGACTTCCTCATCATGGTCATCTTTTGGCTGGAACTATAAAAGATGCTATTCCGAGATATCAAACAATGAATGGTAAATACGTTCATCGTGTTTGGGGCTGGGATTGTCACGGTCTTCCAATTGAAAATTTGATTGAGAAAAAATTTGATTTGAATTCAAAAAAAGAAATTGAAAATTTTGGTATTGATAGATTTAATAAAGAAGCGCAAGATAGTGTTTTTGCATATGAAAAAGAATGGAAAGAAATAATTCCTAGATTTGGACGTTTTGTGGATATGGAAAATTCTTATAAAACTCTAGATTGGACTTATACAGAATCAGTCTGGTGGGTATTTAAAGAATTATCTAAAAAAGGATTAGTTTTTGAAGGTCATAAAAGTATGCATATTTGTCCACGTTGTGAGACAACTCTTGCTCAATCAGAAGTAACTCAGAATTATAAAGATCTAACAGATATTTCTGTGACTGCAAAATTTGAATTAGAAGGCGAAGAAAATACTTTTGTTCTTGCTTGGACTACTACACCTTGGACTCTTCCTGGAAACGTCGCTCTTGCTGTAAATAAAGAAATTGAATATGTAAAAGTAGAGGCTTCTGATAGTAATTTTTATATCGTAGCAAAAGAAAGAGCTGAAGAAATATTTAAAAAACAAAATCTAGAATTTAAAATTGTAGAAGAATTTTCTGGAGAAAAAATAATTGGTAAAAAATATAAACCAGTATTTAATTATTTCGTCGATGCAAAATTAGAAAATAAAGAAAATATTTATACTATTGTCGATGCAGAATTCGTATCTATTGATACTGGTACTGGAGTCGTTCATATTGCTCCTGCATTTGGTGAAGACGATCTAAATTTGGGAAAAGAAAAGAAATTACCAATAATAAAGCATGTTGGAATGAATGGTGAATTCACAAAAGATATTACAGATTTTGCTGGAATGAAAGTAAAGAAAGCGGGAGATAATCAATCTGCAGATATTGCTATCATAAAATATTTAGCAGAAAAGAAATTGCTTTTTGCAAAAGAAAAATTAGTTCACTCATATCCAACTTGCTGGAGATGTGATACTCCACTTTTAAATTACGCTACTAGTTCTTGGTTTATCGATGTGCCAAAAATAAAAAATAATTTACTTGCTACTAATGCAAATATAAATTGGAATCCAGAAAATATTCGTGATGGAAGATTTGGAAAATGGCTCGAAGGGGCTCGTGAGTGGGCAGTATCCAGAAGTAGATATTGGGGCGCACCTCTTCCAATTTGGAAAGAAAATGATGGGGATGAAGTTGTTGTAATAGGCTCTTTAAAAGAGCTTGCTGAAATGAATTCTTGTAAACCTAAAAATGAATACTATGTTATGCGTCACGGTGAGTCTATACATAACGTAGAAGGGATAGAAGAGACGGTGATGGATCCTAAAGATGTTTTGACTGAGCTCGGTATCGCACAAGTTGAAGATTCAAAGAAAAAGAATGAAATAGATTTTGACGTGATTGTATCTTCTGCTTTTCCTAGAGCTTATCAAACTGCTGGTATTATGGCTGGCGAGAAAGAAGTTATAATATATGAATATTTTAATGAAATAGATTTAGGAACATATAATGGTAAAACTCCAAAAGAAATGCTTAATGATTTTGGTAAAAATTATTTAAAATTAAAAACTAAAATTGGTGGTGGTGAAAGTCATGGCGATGTGATGAATAGAGTGATGCTTGGACTTTCTAAATTAGAAGACAAATATTCCGGTAAAAAAATATTAATAGCTACACATGGCGCACCGATGAGAATGATGCTTGCAGCTGGAGAATTGATGACAGAAGAAGAAATTATAGCTGATGAATTATCGAATGACAGTAGACTCTATCCGCATTTTGCACAAGTTAGAAAATTAGATTTAAAAATTTTACCAAGAGATGAAACAGGAAATATTAATTTACACAGACCATATATAGACGAAGTAAAATTAATAAGTAAAAATGGAAAAGAAATGACAAGAGTCGAATATGTTTTCGATTGCTGGTTTGAGTCTGGGTCAATGCCTTATGGACAAATACATTATCCTTTTGAAAATAAAAATTTATTTGAAAAAACTTTCCCTGCAGACTTTATTGCTGAAGGTCTTGATCAGACTAGAGGGTGGTTTTATTCTTTATTAAATATTTCAGTCGGATTATTTGATGAGACTTCTTATAAAAATGTAATTGTAAATGGGATGCTACTTGCTGCTGACGGAGAAAAAATGTCAAAAAGTAAAAATAATTTTACACCTCCAATGTTAGTTGTGGAAAAATTTGGAGCAGATGCATTTAGACAGACGTTACTTTCTTCTCCTGCAATGTGTGCTGAAAACATTCCTTTCTCAGATAATAATGTAGAAGAAACTTATAAAAAAATAGTCGCAAAACTTGAAAATGTTTTGAGTTTTTATGAGATGTTAGAAGTTTCTCATAATTTTAATGATGATTTATTAAAAGGATTTGATAACCCTCTTGATAATTGGATATTTACTCGTTTGAATGAGATTATAGCGAATACGACAAAGTCCATGAATGAATATAGACTCGATCAAGCGACAAGACCTTTTGATAAGTTTATAGATGATCTTTCTACATGGTGGCTACGTAGATCTCGTGATAGATTAAAAAGTGAAGATGGTGTTTCTGCGGAATTTACTCTTTATAAAGTTTTAAATGATTTCTCAAAAGTAATTGCACCATTTATGCCATTTTTAGCTGAGAGAATTTACCAGTCTGTAAATAAAGAAAATTTAAACAAAAAAGAATCAGTACATTTAGAATCTTGGCCAAAAGAATTTTTAGTTGTTGATGAAAAAGTTTTAGAAGAAATGGTTGAAGTTCGCAGTCTCGTGACGGAGGCTCTTATGATTCGTCAAAAAAATAATCTTCCTGTTCGTCAGCCTTTGAGTTCTGTTACTACAAAAATAAAATTAGATGAAAAATATTTTGAAATCTTAAAAGATGAAATAAATGTTAAAGAAATTATTTTAGACGAAAAAGCTGAATATTCAGAATCTTCTAATTTATTCTTAGATTTAAACATTACAGAAGAATTGAAAAAAGAAGGTGAATATCGTGAGCTAACAAGAAAAGTAAAAGATTTAAGAAAAGAAAATAATTTAGTAGCGAGTGATATTGTTTCTCTTTTAGTAAAAACAAATCAAGAAAGAAAAGATTTTATTTTGACTTTCAAAGAAGAATTAATGAAAGATTGTAAATTGTCTGATGTTGAATTTGAAGAAAGTGAAAAAGAGGAAATGGTTATTGTTAAATAATTATGTCTATTGAAAAGTACACTACTGAAGCTTTTGTTTTGAGGGTTTATGAACAAGGTGAGCATGATCTTGTCTATAAGCTTTGGACAAGAGATTTCGGTATTGTTTTTTCACTTGGAAAATCTATTAGAAAAATAAATGCAAAATTAAGATCTTTAATTAAAAAGGATGATTTTGTTGTTGTGACATTAGTGAAAGGAAAAGACGTTTGGAGGCTCGTTGGAGCAGAAGAGGTATCTGATTTTTCAGAGTCCAAACTTTGGAGTTTAAAAGCTAAAAAAATTATAAGTGAAGTAGTAAATAAATTTATTGAAGAAAAAAAAACTTATAAAAAATTATTCGATAGAATGAAATCTATCTTTTTATCAGAAGGTGATATTGAAATTTTAGATATAAATAATTTTAAAATTTTAATTTATTATATAGTTTTAGTGGACACAGGATATGCGGATGCGACTATAATTGGAGTTAAAGATATTGAAGAATATAAGAGTTTTTCTATAAAAGATTTCTATACTCATTTCATTTTAAATGAAAAAGAAATCAAAAAGCACGTCTTAAGTGTCTTTAGAGAGACTATGATATAATTTATAAAAACACACATTATGCAAGCTGATATTAAAACTCACAAAGAAGAAAATTATAAAATTCCAGAAAAATGGGATGACAAAGATTTACCAGAATTTGTTTATCATGATGAAGTTAAAAAATCGATGAATTTTTCAACTAAATTTTTCTTGATTTCATCTGGGGTATTCTTTTTAGTTTTATCTTTTGTTTTGTATTCTTTCTTTCACAGCTCTTCAGTATTTTCGGCAAATAATATAGACTTCGTTATGAACGGATCAAATTCATTACCTAGTGGTGAGCCAGGGTCCTTATCTTTAAATGTTTCAAATAAAAATAAAGTGTCACTTATAAATGCTTATATATTAGTTCAATATGATTCTGGAGAAAATCTTTCTGGTGCGAAAAATATAGTTTCTCAAAAGATAGACATTGGTGAAATATTACCAAATGATACTTCTGAAAAAAGTGTTTCTGTAACTTTATTTGGAAAAGAGGGAAGTCAGAAAGAAATTGATGCAACACTTTTCTATAAAATTTCAGGGTCAAACGCGGAGTTCAATAAATTAGGAAATCCAGTGGGTATTCTACTTAAAAGTTCTCCTGTAACTATTACAGTTGATAGTTTAGATGAATTTCATCAAGCCAATTTAAATACTTTTAATTTAACTATTAAAAATAACACACCTAAAGATATTAAAAATTTAATAGTTTCAGTTCGTCCTCCTTTAGATTTTGTTTATTCTTCATCTTCTCAAGCTTTGTATAATAATAACCCTTCTTGGCTTATTAAAAATCTTTCAGCGAATTCAGAAAATAAAATTTCTTTTTCTGGAAAATTAACTGGAAATATTGGAGTGAGAGATCATTTTTCTTTCTTTGCTGGAACTCCAAACTCTTCTAATTCTTCAACATCAGCTTCTTCAACTTTAGGAAATTATGATAACTTTAATTTAAGTTTAGATAATATTTATTCTCAAGCAGAAAAAGATATTTTAGTTTCAGGCCAATATTTAGATGTCGCTATTACTAGTGATAGTTCGGCAGGGTCTGCTACAGTATCTCCAAATGATTTACTTATGCTTGATTTTACTTATAAAAATAATTTAAATTATCCTATTGATAATGTTGTGTTTACTGCTAAGTTATTAGGTAATGGAATAGATAATACTTATACAGAGCCTATACAGGGGACTTATGATCAAAGTTTATCTGTGGCGACTTGGGATAAGACAACTTTTGCTGATCTTTCTCAAATTCCGGCAAATGGGACGGGTAAATTTACATTTAAAATTAAGGTCGCTAGAAATATGATAGGTGATAACACTATCCATCTTCAACTATCTACTCACGGAGAAAGAAAGTCAGAAAAGAACGTTTCAAATGATCAAAATATGTCTCTCGAAAGAACTTGGACTTTAAAATCTAATTAAAAAAAATATAAATTAACCCGCCAATTGGTGGGTTTTTTGTTGTCTTAGTTTGATGATATACTTTTTGTATAAAATAAATTATATGCAACCAATGAAAATAGAGTTATCAGCCAGATCAATTATAAAGATAATATTATTAGTAGTTTTATTTTACGCTCTTTATTATTTTAGAGCTCTAATATTAATATTGTTTTTAGCTATAGTTATAGCTTCTGTTGTTAATAGATTTGCAAATCTATTAGGAAAAGTAAAAATACCGAGAGTTGTATCTGTTGTAATATTTTATTTAGTATTTTTGTCTTTCTTATTTTTAGTTTTATATAATTTCTTACCAGCAGTAGTTTCTTATATTGGTATGACAATACAAGAATTACCAAACACTCTTAATTATTTTAAGTCTTTACATACAGAGTCTTCATTTTGGTATAGTAATTTTCTTTCTTACTCAGTAGAAGCTTTAAAAAATATTAATACAAATACTATCGTATTTAATATTCATAATTGGCTTATTAATACTTCCGTTGCAAATACTACAATGTTATTTAGTACTATTGTGAATTTTATTTTAACCATAGTAATATCTATTTATATCTCTGTTTCTGATAAAGGCGTTCATAATTTTTTGAGATTAGTCTCTCCTAAAAAATATGAAGATTATGTAGAAGATCTTTTTGACCGTGTTCAGAAAAAAATATCTGGTTGGTTTTTTGGACAAGTTTTTGTAGCTTTTATTATTAGTATTTTATTTTTTATAATACTAACAGTTTGTCAGGTACCTTTTGCTTTACCGATCGCTTTCTTAGCCTTTATTTGTGAGCTGATGCCTTTGGTAGGGGTGACTATTGCTTCTATTCCAGCATTATTTTTTGCTTGGAATGTGGGAGGTTTTTCTTTGGCTTTTGCTGTTTTAATTTCAATTTTTGCAGTATCTCAAATTTCTTCTTATTTCCTTTATCCAAAAATTATTGGTAAATTCGTAGGAATACCAACAGTTGTGGTAATTATCGCATTGTTTATAGGTGTTGAGGCGGCTGGATTCTGGGGGGCTCTGATTGCTATTCCTGTAGCGACTATTGCTATGGAATTATTGGAGGATTTTAAAAAATTGAAAGAAAATCAAATTTAGTTTATTATAAAGAATATATAATATTAAAAAACATGAAAAAACCATTCTATTTGACCACAACTCTTCCTTATGTGAATGCTCCACTTCATATTGGACATGCTCTAGAATTTATTCGTGCAGATACAATTGTTCGCTATAAAAAACTATTAGGTTATGATGTATTTTTTAATACTGGCACAGATGAGCATGGAGTAAAAATTTATGAAAAAGCAAAAGAGAATGATCTGTCTCCTGAAGATTTTGTAAATAAGAGTTTTGAAACTTTTAAAGAGCAACTTAAGATATTTAATCTTTATTCTAACGTTCATTATATAAGAACAACTGATGAGCATCATATAAAAGCAGCTCAAGAATTTTGGAAAATTGTAGAAAAAAATGGATATATTTATAAAAAAAATTATCAAGCGAAATATTGTATTGGATGTGAAGATGAAAAAACTGAAAGCGAGCTTGTAAATGGAGAGTGTCCTGATCATCCCGGTATTCCTTTAAAATTAATAGATGAAGAAAATTATTTTTTCAAATATACCGCATTTCAAGATAAGCTTTTAAATTTTTATAAAGAAAATCCAAATTTTGTAATTCCTGATTTTAGGTTTAATGAAATAAAAAATTTCGTAAGTAATGGTTTGCAAGATTTTTCTATATCAAGATTAAAAGAAAAAATGCCATGGGGAATTTCAGTACCAGGCGATGATAATCAAGTAATGTATGTTTGGTTTGATGCTCTCACAAATTATATTTCTACTTTAGGTTGGCCAGAAGATATGGAAAATTTTAATAAGTATTGGAGAGATGGAAATCCTACTCAGTATTGTGGAAAAGATAATAATCGTTTTCAATCTGCTATGTGGCAAGCAATGCTTATGGCTGCAAATCTTCCAAATTCAAAACAAATAGTAATCAATGGTCATGTCACAGGGGAAGGAGGAATAAGAATGTCTAAGACACTTGGTAATGTTGTTGATCCGAGAGATATTGCAAATAAATACGGAGTAGATGCTCTAAGATATTTCTTACTAAAAGAAGTTTCAAGTTTTGAAGATAGTCCTTTTACTATGGATAGATTTAAGGATTCTTATAATTCTGGTCTTGTGAACGGACTTGGAAATTTAACTTCTCGCATTTTAACTATGAGTTCAAACTATGAAGTGAAATTATCTGAAGAAGATTTAAATACAAAATATTATACTGGTCCTGTTGAAGAATTAGAGACTTTTGATATTTGTAAACAAATGGATAATATTTGGAAAGATATTTCAGATTTAAATAAATTTATTCAAGATAAAGAGCCATTTAAAAAAATTAAAATCGATAAAGAAGAAGCAGAAAAAGATGTTTATTATTTACTTAAACATTTACACGGTGTAGCTCTTGCACTTGAGCCGATGATGACAGAGACTTCTTTAAAAATTCAAGAATTAATAAAAGAAAATAAAAAGCCAGAATCTCCACTCTTTCCAAGAGTTGATTAGAATATGTCTCTAGATTTATCAAAAATAGAATACATAGATATTCACTCACATCTTAATTTTAAAGATTATGGTTTTGATACTGAGAGAATTATTCAGAATATGAATGAAAATAAAATAGCCACTATCACTATTGGTACAGATTTAAATGAAAGTGAGATAGCGAAAGATATGTCCTTAAAATATGAAAATCTTTTTTACTCTATCGGACTTCATCCTCATGATAATGAAAAAGAATTTGAATTTGCATTTGAAAATCCAAAAGATTATTTTTCAAAATTAAAACTATTAGGAGAAAATGAAAAATGTCTCGCAATAGGTGAGTGTGGTCTTGATTATTTTTATATTTATAAAGATTTAGAATCTGGAAAAATTACTAAAGAAGAACTGGAATTAATAAAAACAAAACAGAAATCAGTTTTTAAAAGTCATATTGATTTGGCTTTAGATATGGATTTACCTTTAATGCTCCATATTCGTCCAAGTGAAGTTGAAGGAAATAAAGAAGATGCTTATTTAGACACTGTAGAAATTTTGAAAGATTATGAAAATATAAAAGGTAATTTTCATTTCTTTGTTGGGACTAAAAATGTTTTGAATATTATTTTAAATGAATTACCAGATTTTACAGTTTCCATTCCTGCAGTTTGTACTTTTACTAGCGACTATGATGAAATGATAAAAAGTATTCCTTTAAATAAAATTCATATTGAGACAGATTCTCCATTTGTTTTACCAAAAAATAGAAGAAAAGAAGCAAAAAGAAATGAGCCAAATTTTGCGATAGATGTTTTTGACAAAATTTGTGAAATTAAAAATATAGAAGATAAAGAAGAGTTTAAAAATATTCTAAAAGAGAATTTTAAAAATTTATTTTTGAAATAAAATATAATAAATAATATGGAAAATATAATTATTACAAAACCAATTATTCCAGAAGATGTTTTTGGTATTCAAGAAGTTTTTTATAAAACATGGTTTAACACATATCCAAATAAAGAAATAGGTATAACAGAGGAAGATATAGAAGAAAGATTTAAAAATAGATTAGATGATGAAAATATTCAAAAAAGAATAGATACACTTTCAAATCTTCCAGAGAATCAACTTTTTCTGGTTGCAAAGTTAGAAAATAAAGTTGTTGGATTGTGTAGAGTTAGTAAGAATGATGAACATAATAAACTTATAGCTATATACATTCTTCCAGAATACCAAAGAATGAAAATAGGTGGTATGCTTTGGTCTAAAGCAAAAGATTTTTTAGATAAGTCTAAGGATACAATAGTTGAAGTTGTTACTTATAATCAGAACGCTATAAATTTTTACAAAAAAATTGGATTTATTGATACGGGTAAAAGATTTTCAGAAGAAAAACAACGTATGCCAATAAGTGGAGTTTTGATTCCAGAAATGGAAATGATTCTAAAGACAAAATAGTTATTAAAATATTTCAGTTTGACTTTTAAATATATTAGTATTAGTATGAATACTGATATCGTTATTTTTAACATTTAAATTTATTTAAAATGGACTTTAATAAAATGATTATTGACTTTTCAAAGTCTAGAGATGATTTTAAAAAACATTCAGAAAATCTTATGAATTTTCTTAAAGAGGAATTTAAGGACGTTTTTTTTGAGTATGAAGATTTTTCTAGTGATAATTTAAAATTATCCGGAATGGTAATCTGGAAAAGAGGCGCAAAATTAAAATTTCCTAAAAGGGTTCAAATTAAAATTTGGGCAAATTTAGATTTTGAAACTTTCTTTTTTGAGGGTATTCAGGAAGGTCAGACTTTTGAGTCTGAACTTTACTTGAACAGTTCGTATCCTATGTATGCTGAAGATATAAAAGGATATATTAAAAGAGAAGTTTTTAAAATGAAAAAACACTTAGAGGGTCTGTAACTAATAGATGATTTTTTAAGGTAAAAAGCTACCTATTTTGGTGGCTTTTTTAATTTGAAATATATTGAAATTTGTGTTAGAATGCAGGTCTTATTAGTTATTTAAAAAAATAAAAATATGAATGAAAATGAATCCATGATGGAGGGTAATCAAATATATGAAATCTCATATATTTTCGATTATCGTCTTGATGAAGGCAAAGCTTTAGAAAAAGCTGAAGCTTTCAAGCAAAACATCGCTTCTCTTGATGGAAGCTTCATTTCAGAAGAAACTCCATACATGCGTGAGTTATCCTATGAGATGACAAGAGTAGTGAACAATGTGAATGTTCGCTTTAAGGAAGGATATTTCGGATGGGTAAAATTCGAATTAACTCCCGCAAAAATCACTGAGCTTGATAAGAAATTAAAGCTTGATGAAGAAGTAATCAGATTCCTTATTGTGAAAGCAGAAAAAGGAAATGATGTCTTTACAAAAGATTTATCAATTATGAAATCAGATCCAACAGTTACCTCAACTTTTGTTAGAGAAGAAGTGGTTGATGGTATCGATGTAAATATTGATACAACAAAAGAAGAAGTTGCGGAAGAAATTCTAGCACCAGAAGTTATTACTGAAGAAGTGGTAGCTACAGAATCAGAAAATATTTAATATTATCTGAAAGTTGTTTGAAAATTATAGAAATTTATAAAAATATAAACATGATATAATTACTTTATATTAAGGTTTGGAAATTAAAATTAATTAAGCGTAAAAATATGTATTTAAATAAAGTAATGTTATATGGAAATTTAACAAGTGATCCAGATTTGAAATCAATGCCAAATGGCAATAAAGTTGTTAGTTTCGGACTCGCCACTAATAGATCTTTTAAAGACGCTTCAGGCGCTAAAAAAGATGTTGCAGAATTCCACAATATTGTGGCTTTCGGTAAATTGGCAGAAGTTTTCGCTCAATGGCTTAAAAAAGGTAAACCTGTCTATCTTGAAGGAAGAATCCAAACAAGAAGCTGGGATGATCAAAATAGCGGTACTAAAAAATATCGTACAGAAATTGTGGCTGATAATTTCCAATTTGGAGCAGACGCAAAATCAGGAGGAAGTTCATCTTCAGACAATGGCCCAACTATTTCTTCTTCTACAAAGGAAGTTGAAGAGTTAGATACTATTGATTATGGAGACAGTGAAGTAAATCCAGATGATATTCCTTTCTAAAGTCACTTGTTCTTAAATAATCACAAATTATGAAAAACAAAAAACAAGATTATTTCAAAGAAAATAATGTAAATATAGATTATAAAAGTATTGATGTTTTATCTAAATTTATTAATCCTCACGGAAGAATTTTAAATAGAAGAAAAACATCTTTATCTGCTAAAAATCAACGCGCTCTAGCTAACGCTATCAAGAGAGCAAGATTTATGGGGCTTATGCCTTATGTAGCAAGATAATAATCTTTAACAAAACCACGAGAAATCGTGGTTTTGTTATTTTACGAAATATGCTTAATTTGCTATAATTTTGTCACTAATAAATTATTAAATATAAATAAAAATATGCATCCAAAAAAAGAAAAAACATTTGTTATTTTGAAGCCAGACGCAATTCAGCGTGGACTAGTGGGGGAGATAATAAAAAAATTTGAGAACATAGGACTTAAAATTGTTGCTATGAAAATGGTTTTACCAACAGAGGAATTATGTCTTAAACATTATAATAAAGATGATGCTTGGATGATAAGTAAAGGCGAGAACAATGTTATTAAAAATAGAAAAGAGTTAGGTCTTCCTATTGAAAAAACAGCTCTTGAATATGGAAAAGATATTTTGAGAGGTCTTGTAGAATATATGAGATGTTCACCAGTTGTTGTTTTAGTGTTAGAAGGAAATAAAGCTCAAGCTGTTGTAAAAAGATTAGTAGGAAGTACTGAGCCGGCTACTGCAGATACAGGAACAATCAGAGGGGATTATAGTCTAGAAACATATATGCTTTGTGATACTGATGGAGGACGTGCGGTAAGAAATCTTATTCACTGTACAGATCCTGCTGACGGTCCTGAAGCTGCTGAAAGAGAAATAAATGTTTGGTTTAATAAAGAAGAAATTATAAATTGGAAAAGTATAAATGAAAAAATGCTTTACGATTTAGATCTTGATGGATTTGTAGGATAAATCCACAGATAGGATTTAATTTTTCATCCTTATTTTTCAAATGTATTCTGTCTTTTAGTTATTAAAATATTTTTTGTAAATAGTTGCAAAAAATAATAGAAATAATAGAATTATATCAGGATACTTAATGTTAATTTATCTTTCATAAGTATCTTTTCGGGTCATGGTGCATTGTAGTCATGCCTGTGAGCTTGACCGTTACCTACCCACTTTAATAATTTTATTAAAGGTAGATACGCATTAAGTGTCCTAATAAAAACTTCACAATATTTTGTGGAGTTTTTATTTTACCTTATTTAAAATATAAAAATATTTTTTCAAATTTCTTAACTCTAAAAGGTCCCGACAAAATTTTCAAAACTATTTATGTATATTATAAATGTTATAATTTGAATATAAAATTATAATATCTATTATGTCTAAAATAAAAATAACTTTTGCAGGTGGTGCTGGTACAGCGACAGGATCGAATTTTTTACTAGAAGTTGGAAATAAAAAAATATTAATAGACTGTGGACTCTTCCAAGGAGAGAAACTTGCTGAAAATGAAAATAGAGAAAATTTTTCTTATTCACCTAAAAATATAGATTTTCTTTTTATTACCCACGGACATTTGGATCATGTTGGAAGAATTCCAAAATTAACCAAAGAAGGATTTGAAGGGACAATTTATTCTACAGATGCGACACATGATATCGGAGAATTAGTTTTGCGTGACTCTGTTGGAATTTTGACTAGAGAAGCACAGAGGGAGGGCTTGCTTCCAATTTATAGTATTGAAGATATAGACCATGCGATGACATTTTGGAAGACTTTAAAATATCATGCTCCGTTTTCTATCGATTCTGGAGATTCTAGTATTGGTGAAATAAAAGTTACTCTTTTTGATTCAGGGCATATTCTGGGAAGTTGTATGGTCGTCTTTGATATAAAAGGAGAAAGAATTATGTTTACTGGAGATCTTGGTAATTCACCATCTCCACTTTTAAAGAATACTGAGAAAGTTCCAGGTGTGACATATTTGATTATGGAAAGTGTTTATGGAGATAGAAATCATGATCATGTAAATGATAGAGTTCAGATATTAAAAGATACAATTAAAAAAACTATTGCGAAAAGGGGAGTATTGATGATACCTGCTTTTTCTATTGAAAGAACACAAGAATTAATTTTCATTTTTAATGAAATGGTTGAACATAAAGAAATTCCACTTGTGCCTGTATATTTAGATTCTCCACTTGGAATAAATATTACAAAAGTTTATAAAAAATATGAAAAAGATTTTAATGAAAATATTGAGAGTCTTGTAAAAAAAGGTGAAGATATTTTTTCTTTTGCAGGTCTCGTGATTTCAAATACAGCAGAAGATTCTAAAGCTATAAATTTTGCACCAAATCCAAAAATTATTTTAGCTGGATCCGGAATGAGTAATGGGGGAAGAATAGTTCATCATGAAGCCAGATATCTCCCTGATCCGAAAAGTACTTTGTTATTAGTAGGATATCAAGCGGCAGGGACTATGGGTAGAAAATTACAAGATGGTATGAAAGAAATTTATATTCGTGGTGAGAGGGTGCAAGTTAATGCAGAAGTTGTAGAAATATCTGGATTCTCAGCACATAAGGATTCTACAGGATTGCAAGAATTTGCAGCTGAGATGCATGAGTCACTTAAAAAAGCTTTTGTTGTTCTTGGTGAGCCAAGATCTCAAACTTTCTTAGCACAAAGATTAGTAGAATTTTATCATTTACCAGTTGAAGTTCCTCAATTCGGACAAGCTATAGATATAGAAATTTAGTCATGTTATAATTTTAGAAAAATAAAAACATTTATGGATTATGAAAAGAAAATAGTTATATCAGTTTCTGGGGCTGCAGAAGTAGCACATTGCGGTCCAGAGTCTTTGAATATATCAAAAGAAGTTGGTCGTGAGATAGCGAGACAAAATTGTGTGATAGCGACAGGGGCAACCAGTGGATTCCCTCATGCTGCGACACAAGGATATAAAGAAGAGAAAGGTCCTTTTTCTTTAGGATTTTCTCCTGCAGCAAATGAAAAAGAGCATACAGATCTTTATCTTTTACCTTTAGACTCTTGTGATGTGATAGTGTTTACTGGATTTGGTTTCCCAATCAGAGACATTGTTCTTACAAAGAGCTCTGACGCTATGATCATCGGATGTGGTAGAATTGGCACAATTCACGAGTTTACAGTGGCTTTTGAGTCAAATATGCCTGTTGGTATTTTGGAGGGGCCTTGGCCAACTGACGCCGTTATACGCGATATTATAAGGAATAGTAACCGTACAAATCCTAACGTTATTTTCGATTCAAATCCTAAAAGACTTATTGAAAAGTTGATTACTTTAGTAAAAGAGAATAAAGACAGAAGAGAAATGGGAGATGTGAACATGGTAGAAGAATTGAAAGCGAAAGTATAAAATTTGCATTTATATATCTGGTGTGATATATTCAAAAAATATAAAGACATGAAATCTGTATATCAAAAACAAAATAATAATTTGATGACAATCTCAACAGTTGCCCATCATATCACTTCTTTAAATAAGGAGAGTTTTGTTTTTGATAACTTTTAATAAATATTTTATTTATGAAAAATAAACCCCTCCTTATTTGGAGGGTTTTATTTTAATTTAATAAATATTTTTTTATGAAATTTAAAAAACGTTCTTTCGGGAGTTCATTAGGAGGTATGGGTAAACACATTTTTACCCTTCCTCCTTTGTATGGTTCATGTAGCTCAAAGGTAGAGCACTCGTTTGTGAAGCGAGTGGTTGAGGGTTCGATTCCCTTCATGGACCCAAGTAAAATTTATTTACTTAAGAAATATATGAGTTATAAAAAAAGAAATAAAAAAGAGAATATTATTAATCGACTTAATAAATTTATTAGGTTGATTAAAATTGTTCTTTTAAAAAAATATTATAAACTAAAACAAAAAAGGAGGTCTAAAATGAAACAGATCGTAACTAGAAATTTAATGTCTTTTATGAGACAAGAAGCAAAACTAATTCGTCAAAATAATCAAAAAATTGATGAATGGGTAGAATCTTATATTGATGAATGTATTCTCTATGGTAAACCTGTAGAAATCTTAACGCAATGGTGTTTAACAAAAGGTCTCGAAGATCGTTTTAAGAATCAAGGAAATAAATTTGAACCTCTTAAGACAGAATTAGATCTTTTTGATTTTCAGATTCCAAAAATAATTAAAGCTTTTAAAACTAACAATGTAAGTCTTAATTGGTTTATTACTTTCAATGACTCTTTTATAGAAAAGGGAATTGTAGATAAAGAAATATCTAAAAAGTATATAAATATGTTAAAAGATTTAAGTGTCGGTATAAAAGAATTACTTTTATTAAATTGGGAAGAGGACGTCTTAATGTCCAGACCAAAAGCTAATAAGGAAGTTTTAGAGAATTTTGATTCTTTAATTCCTGAACAAGCTTTTGATATTGCTATGGATGACTTAGTTAAAAGAACAGAAAATTCTCCGGATTTTGATTTAATAAAAACAAATTTTAGAGAAGGGCTCATGTTTAAAATTTCATGCGAAGCAGAAGAGGGCAGATGTCTCATGGAGGATTCTTTAGGATTTTTAGAAAAACCTGGTAATTTTTTACTTCTTCCTTTGGAATATTCTGAGAGGTATGTATTTTTTAATGTATTAACACCAAATTTTTCAAAAAGAATAGTTTCAGTATTAAAACCTTATCCATGGAGAAGTTAGAATTTAAGTTTATTAAAACAACAACTTTATAAATTTTGTAAAGTTGTTTTTTTATTTGAGTTTGAGATAATTAAAATATTATAAAAACTGAATATAAATAAAAATATGACATTAGGATCAGTCCCAAAATTTAACAGAGACGAAATGAAAAGTGATATAAAAGATATTTCTAAAAAATATGGTAAAGATGCCGCAAAAGGTGTCTTTGATCAAATAAGAGATACTGAAGGATTTAAAGAATCAGAAAATCAAAGAATTGAAGATAGAGATAATAAAGATAAAGCTTATTTAGAAAATCTTGAGTCACAAAAAACAGAAAAGGAAAAAGAAAAAAGAATGGCTGAGCTTGCCGCTAAATATGATTTAAAACCTAAAGAAGAAAGTGTGCAAAAGATTTCTGAAAAGCAAGAATTTGAAAAAGAAGAAATAAAAGAGAATATTCCTGAGAAGGAGGTTGTTTCTAAATCAGAAAAAACAGAATCAAAGCCAAAAGAAAATCTAACATATGCAGAATCTCTTGCTGAAACTGCTGGTTCAAAAGAAGATATTATAAAAAGTGCAAAGACTTTAGAGAAACTTTTAGGAGATTTAAATAAATGGAAAGATTCTATTGCTTCAAATCCAATAGGACAAGAAGTTGTTAGTAGATCTGAAAAGTCTGGAAAGGTGATTTTTTCTCAAAGAACTCAAGAGCTAAGAAAAATGGTTGATCAATTTAATGATTTAAACAAAAAAGGTGATCATGCGGGAGAATTAGAATCATTGAAACAGAAAATTTCAGAACAAGAACAATCTCTTGGAGAGTATCAATTTGATCCAGCTATCAAAGCTGATATTGTATATAACATGGAAGGTAATATTGTTGGTAATAAAGAGGTCTATTTGGATAATTTACAAGGTCTTGAAAATTCAGAGAATGATATGCAATTATTGAATTTGATTAACTTTTCAATAAAGCAAAAAGAAAACTCTTTAGAATTTTATAAAAATGAGTATCCAAATTTCTTAAAGGAAGAAAAATAATAATCAATTTAAAAACCCGATCGATTGATCGGGTTTTTAAATATTTGAATTACATTACTGTTTCAACAACTTTTTTAAATACATCTGGATTATTTTCTGCTAGATCAGCCATGATTTTTCTGTCTAAGATCATATTTTTAACTTTAGCTGCATTTATGAATTTACTGTATGTTGTTCCTAATTCTCTTAGGGCCGCATTCATACGTACATTCCAAAGTCTTCTCATGTCATTTTTCTTGTCTTTTCTGTGTGCAAAAGCATGAGCACCAGCCTTTCTTAAAGCAACTTTTGCTTCAACTTCTTTTTTACTTCTACCGAATTGATAACCCTTCGCTCTTTTAAGAACGTTTCGGCGATGCTTCATTGCTATTTTACTTCTTTTGACTCTAGCCATATATTTAATTTATATAATATTACTTCGTTAATAATCCAGGCAAAAATCTTCTTTTTGCTTTGTTTGTCATGACAAACTCCTTCATTTTTCTTCCAGCAAGCTGTTTTACTCTGCTTTGTCTTGAATTAAAGTGGTTAAAACCAGCCTTTCTTGCAAGAACTTTTCCAGTCTTTGTGATTTTTAGTCTTTTTAATAATGATTTATTTGTTTTCATAAAAATAAAATTCGAGACACAGGGTGCCAGAATCCTTGATTAGTTAGTAAATCTTAGCACAATTATTTGACTTTTTCAAGTACTACGATAAATGCTTTGTTTCCGGCTTTCTTTATTGGCTCAGCAATCTTGTATTCACAAGGGATTATCGCTAATATTCTATTAAGTCTCTCTCTTAAAAATACATCCTCCATGAACTTTGTACGACCTTTTAATTGAAGTTCAATCTTAACTCTGTGGCCATCTTTGATCCATTCTGCAGCACGTTTTGCTTTTACATTTAGATCATTCTCGCCAATCTCCACACTCATTTGAATATTTTTTGTCTCACTGTTTACTTGTTTTGCTTTTACTTCTTTTTTCTTCTTACTCATTTCGTAAGCGTGCTTTCCGTAATCAGCTATTTTACAAATAGGTGGATTTACAGTTGAAGAGACTTCAATTAAATCTAGTCCACATTCTTTTGCTAATCTCAATGCTTCATCTTTACTGATGACGCCGAGATTTTTACCATTTTGATCAATCACACGCATTTCAAAAGCACGTATTTGATTGTTAATACTAACTTTATTTAAATTTCTTTTTTGGAAGAAAGGATTTGTACCTGCTGAATTATTATTCGCGCCAGTATTTGATGAGTTTGGAAAATTATTGTTTATTGCCATTTAGTTATTTAATTTCTTTACATTTGCAAGTAGAATTTTTACCACATGCACATTTTTTAGATTCACCCATTTTACTAAATACGAATATATAAAGTATTTCTAGTATTCCTAGAGTACTCAATACTAATAAGATGATGAACCAAGGTTTACTGCTATTTCTAGCAGCTTTCCATAGAGCAAATCCTTTCCAGACCATACTCCAGACTAATAATATTATAATTATAATTACGAACCCTGCTATTGCATGTAAATTATCGCCACTATTTTGCGCTAATGCAGCTTGTGAATTATTTAAATTGTTTATGTTTTCCATAGTTTTAATGAGTATATTATATCATAAAGTCAAATAAAAGTCTTTTTGGAGATTTTTTGAATTTTGAGTATACTAGTCTCAATTTTATTTTCTTTAAATTATGGAAAAAGCTTTTGATATTTTTAGATGGTTCATGGTCCTGTTTTTATTTTTCTTTTTTAATTTTTTGATTTGGTTGTATAAATTGTTGGTGTAGGGAATTCGGTGATGAATTTAAATATTTATATATAAAAAAACAAAGAACGCTACATCTGTAGCGTTCTAATAAAATGGAAGAAATTAGAAATTGTTTATTTAATAAATTCTACATTTTTCCAAATTTTTACAATGAATAACATTGTAACAAAAATCATGAAAGATAAAGCAATATATGTTATTACTTCAGATTTGGATTTAAAGACTAATCTTTTTGCAATTTCCACACCTGCAATAGTAACGAATGCTTCTAATAGAAGCTTTGTCATAAAGTTAATTACTTTACTTAAATCTAATGATAATGAAATTTTCATATAAAAGAACGTTTTGATTTTGATGAATTTTTAACAATATAAATATAGCATATTATATACTATTTGTCAATAGTATTGAGTTTTGTATTTATAAAATATAATAATAAACCATTATAAAATAAGCTTAAAAATTATTTATAATATAGGGGATAAAAAATAAAAAGACGTAATTTTTTTAAATTGACCAGCCAATTTTTCTGCCAAGTAGAATAATATATTTTTTTAATATAAAATTATACTCAAATAAAGACATAAAAAAAGCTGTCATTAAATGTAAAGGTACAGGTGTATTATTTTTACCTTTTATAATAATTTTTATAAAATTTGAATTTTTAAAAATATTTAATAATATAAAATCATTAATCATTACTGCTGCACAAAGCAAAGTGATCCCAATAATACAAAAAGTTATAAATGAAAGAAAAGAATTTCTTTTGAAAAGAGTTTTTTTATTATCTAGTTCTTCATTATTTTTAATAGTATTATTTACAGGTTGAATATATTTTAGTTGTTTTTCAAATATTTTTAAAATACACCAAAAAGACAAACTGAGCATAGAAACTGAAGATATAGAAACTAATAATCCTAAATATATAGCTTCAAAAGTTGATGTGAACAAGATATTTTTAAATATATAAAATATAATAGAAAAGACTATAATTTCAGATATTAATATTATTAATAATGAATTTTTTATTTTCATACTTTTGTGGAAGTGGGGGGAGTTGAACCCCCGTGCAGATAGTTCTCATAAATGACTCTAGTTTCATATCTCATTTTTTAATTTTCGTCTAAACATATAAAACAAGAAAAATTGTTTAGCTTAGTATTTTTACATTTCAAAAATTTTCAGAAATACAAAAAGAAAATTTTCTACACATGTTCTCTATATTATCAGATCTCTCACGTCATGTAGTGAGAGGTGACACCAAAGCGGCTTAAAAATTAAGCGGCTACTGGAGCGAATCCAAACGCCACGAATGGTGAAGGGATTGCCTTTGCTGTATTGTTTGCAGCGTGTGCGAAAGATTTTTACGATTTACTTTCATTATCGGAAACCACATTTACAAATAACTAGGTGTCGAATCCTGACACTCCCAATAGTTATATTTTACAATATTATTTTTATATTATCAAGTGTTATTAACAAATAAAAAAAGATCAGAATATTCTGATCTTTTTAAAACTGATTAATTAGTTTTAATCTAAAACTGAACCAAGATGAGATATTAATTCCTGGAATTGTTGTATCAGGTATTTAATATACGCCTCTTCTGAAAAGAAAACTATGTACTTTTGGAAAGGCTTTTTAAAGTTGACTACGATACAATTTTCTTCCTCTAATATTTTTTTATTTTCCTCAGAAAAGTAAGTCTCAGAAAAATCTATTAAGGAATATTTTTTCTTTTCAGTTTCTAATATGTCTTTTAGGTCCTGATCGTTGAAGTTGGTCACTTCATGGAGTCTGCCGAAACTTCTGAAGGGGTAAAGATTGATTTTAAAAGACATTAAAAATTCCATGTCTTCTCTTGTCATAACTTTTTCACCTTTCTGTAAAGCTTCGATTCTACTTTGTTCGTTTAAAAGGAAACTTTTGTTTAGTATTTCCTTTGCTTTAGATAAGTTCTCTTCCATTGTAAAAGAATTTGTTTGTTAATTAATTTATTTATTGCCGAATTAATACTATAATAATTTATGACTATAGTCAATAGTGATTAACAAATAAAAAAGCGGCTCATTTTATAGAGTCGCTTCTACCAATTTTAAGAGCAATTATTTTATTTCTTCAATCTCTGTTCTGTTAATAATAAGGGCTTTCAAATAAGATTCTGATTTGTGATTATGTTTATGAAGCATTAATTTAAATAATTTTTCATGACATAAAATAATAAGAACATCTCTTTTGAAAGACAAGATGCTTTCCTGAATATATCTAAAGCTAGCTTTAGGATACATAGGATCAATCTCTTGTGTTAAAGATAACAGAACTTTACAGTTGGTTTTTATATCTTCATATATTGGTAGAAATAATGGAGAATATACATTGCAAAGTAATTCTACTTTATGCTCTGGTTTTAAATATTTTTCTCTGACTTGTTTTGACAAGTCAAGAATATTTTCTTTTTCTTTTTTAGATAACTTTTCATTTAATAAGTTATCGTGTCTTAGAAGAATGATTGTAAATCCGTAGATGATCATTTTTAAAAATTTAATAGTTAGTAATTTTTGAACCAAATACATATTAGAATAATTAAGATTCATTGTCAATAGGGTATTAAAATCGCATTTGACAAAATATTTAAAGTATATTATACTCTTTTTATAAGTTTATCTCTTTATTCTAAGTTTCTTAATTTGAAGAAACTCTAAACATCATTTTATTTATGATCTTGAAGGATGGCAGAGATCAAAGTCCGGCTTAAATTTTAAAAACTAAAGGACTAAAATAAAATATGTTTAATAAAACAAATGGTAGAGCCAGTAATGGTAGATCTTTTAGTCGCGATGGCGGTGAAAGAGAAGGTGGTAGAAAAACAGACGATAGAAGAAGTAAATCTTTCGGTGGGGAAAAGAAAAGAGAATTTGTTAAAAAAGATTCTTATGGCTTCGGAGGTAGTCGTGTAAAAAGAGAAGATTCTAGAGATAGTAGAGCAAGCTTTACTAGTGCTCCTAAAAAATCTTATGGAAATAGTTTTGGAAGTAATTCTGAAAGTAAACCAAGATCTATTTTTGGAAGACCTGAGAGATCAGAAAGATCTGGTGGATTTGGTAGTGGAGAAAAAAGATCATTCGGAGGAAGATCTTCTGGTAGTTCTAGAGGGGGATTTGGTAGAGGAGGCGGAAGAGGTGGAGGTAGAAAAAATTCTGTCTTCAACGACATTTCAAAATTTATAAATAAATCAAATGTTAAAGAGGTAAAAAATACTGAGACTACATATATTCCAGAAAATTCTTTTGCTAGTTTAAATATTGATGAAAAATTAAAAAATAATATTTTAGAAAATGGATATTTGAATCCTACAATGATTCAAGATAAATCTGTTTTAAGTATTTTAGCTGGAAAAGATCTTGTTGGTATTGCAAATACAGGTACAGGAAAAACAGCAGCTTTTCTTATTCCATTAATTAATAAAGCATTACAAAATAGAAAAGAAATGGTTATCATTCTTGCTCCAACAAGAGAGCTTGCGGTGCAGATCGATAATGAATTTAAAAAATTCTCTAAAGGTTTAAAGATGTGGAGTATTTGTGCTGTAGGTGGTATGCCAATCTTTAATCAAATTAAAGATTTTAAATATGATCATAATTTTGTGATTGGTACACCTGGAAGATTGAAAGATCTTATCGATAGAGGGGTTTTGAATATCAAAGAATTCAATACTATTGTTCTTGATGAATCAGATAGAATGCTCGACATGGGGTTCGTAGATGATATGAAATTCTTGATGAATGAAATGCCAAAAGGTCATCAAACAATTTTCTTTTCAGCGACTGTTTCTCCAACTGTGAATGGAATCATCAAACAATATTTAGTTGATCCAGTTTCTATTTATGTAAAAACAAGAGATACTGCAGAATCAATTGATCAAGATGTGATCTATACAATCGGAAAAGAAAAAATGAATGTCTTACATGAATTACTTTTAAATCCAGAATTTGAGAAAGTTATTATTTTCGGAAAAACAAAATCTGGTGTTGATAGAATTCAAAAGCAATTAAAAGAATTAGGACATGGTGTCATAGCTATTCATGGTGATAAAAGACCAAGAGAAAGAAATTTTGCTCTTAAATCTTTTAAAGAAAATAATGCTCAAGTTCTAATCGCGACTGACGTGGCTGCGAGAGGGCTTGATATTCCAAATGTTTCTCATGTTATAAATTATGATTTACCTTCAACATATGAAGATTATATTCATAGAATTGGTAGAACAGGACGTGCTGGAAAAATAGGAAAAGCTTTAACTTTTGTAGAATAATAATTCTAAAAAACAAAAACCATCTTTAATAGGTGGTTTTTGTTTTGTGATATTATTAATACATTTATGACTTCTATACTTATAATTCTTCAATCGATATCTTTTGTGACAAATATAGGATGGAAATTTCTTTTTTCTAAAAATAAAAATAATAGTAAATATTGGTATATTGTCTTTTTAGACAGTATTATAGTTTCTCTTATTTGTCTAATACAAGGATTATACTCTTTTGCTTTTTATGAATTTTGGATTGCTATGGTTTCTATTTTTTCAAAATATATTTGGGAAAATAAAAGCAAAAAAATATTAGACATTATTTCTAACAGTATTTTATTTTTAGTTTTAATATTTTTATTTTATAAATTTGGATTAACAATAGAATATTTCGCTGTACTTTCTTTCATAATATCAGTTTATTTTCTGAAAAATAAAAATAGATTAACTTGGATATTTATATCTATTGGGCAAATTTTAATGATGATAGAATTTTGGAAGACGGGGACATTTATAACTTTTGCAGCTTTGGTCATTTCTCAATATTTTGTAGTAAAAGGATTTTTAAATTGGAAAAAATAAAAATTATTTTACACTTTATGTATTACATGAGTCGGCATTTTTTCTTCAAGTAAAAGTTTTTGTAATATTGTTGGTCTTATTTCAAGATTTTTTATTTCTTTCAGAGTATATTCAACAAAATTATTTTTTAAATTTATATTTTCTAATTCTTTTTTAAGTTCATACAAAAAACATATTTCATGAGTTTTTACATTTCCAATTTCATAAGTAAAAAAGTTTTCTATTATACTTTTAAATTCAAGATCTTCTTCATTAATATCTAAATCTATTTCTTCTTTTATCTCTCTTTTCGTAACCTCTGATGAGGTTTCATTTATTTTTATTCTACCTCCTACTAAAAAATAATATGAAAATTTTTCATTTTTTTCTAAAATGTATCCATTTTTTGTTTTTATTAGTATAGCCACTCTTATATTTAAATCATCTTCCCCAACATTTAAAGATAAATCTATATTAGTATTTGTCATATATTTTTATTATATCATTTCAAAGTATATGCTAATATTGTTATATGTTTAATACAAATTATCAAATTTTATTTACAGTCTTATCTTCTATTATAGGTATTTATTGTTTTGTCCCATATATAAAAGATATTTTTAAAGGTAAAACAAAACCACATTTATACACCTGGTTTATATGGACAATTCTTCAGACTGTTGGAGTTTTGGCTATGTTAAACGCAGGGGCAAAGTTCGGAGTAATATCTCTGGCTTTAGGTTCTGTATTGTGTCTTTTTGTTTTTATTCTTTCATTTTTTTATGGAACGAATAATATAAAAACTTTTGATAAGATTTGTCTTGTTGGTGCTTTGATAGCAGTTTTTATTTATTTTATTCTTAATGATTCATTTTGGTCTGTCATTGCTGTAACTGTTACAGATTTTATCGGATTTTTGCCGACAATAAGAAAATCTTATGAAGAACCAGAATCGGAAACTCTTTCAAATTATTTTTTTAGCTCTCTATCAAGTTTTTTAGGTTTAGGAGCTTTATCATACTTTAGTTTTACTACTTCATTTTATTTAATAAGTCTAGTTATTACAAATGGCGTATGTGCTGCTGTTATTTATTACAGAAGAAAATAGTTCTTTATAAAATACTTTTCTTTTCTCTTTTAAATTCTTTTGCTTTAATAGTTTCTCTTTTATCTTGTTTATTTTTTCTTTTACAGACCCCAATTTCTAATTTTAATAATCCGTGAGAATTGTAAATTTTTACAGGGAGGAGATTTAATCCTTTTTCACTTTCTGTTGCAAGTTTCAAAATTTCAGATTTTTTAATTAAAAGTTTACGAGTACGATCGGCGACGAAAATTTTATCTTCAGTATTTTGATAAGTTGAGACATTCATTCCAACAATAAAAGCTTCGCCACCACGAATTATGATTTTTGCTCCATCGATCTGAGCTTGTGAAGAGCGAATTGATTTTACTTCATTACCAACAAGCTCGATACCAGCCTCGATTCTTTCTTTGATTTCATAATTCAAATGAAGTTTTTTATTTTCTACTAAGGACATAATTATTTTGAAAATTTACCAAATACTATTTCATCAACTATTTTTTTATCTTTTAAGATATGTGATTTTTTTAATATTCCTTCAATTTCAAAACCAGATTTTATTAGTACTTTTTGACTAGCTTTATTTGGTGAAAATACTTTAGCTATTATTTTTCTAACCTTTAAAATTTTAAAAGAATATTTACAAATTTCTTCTACTGCTTCTGACATGTATCCGTTTCCCCAAAAATCTTCTCCTATCCAATATCCTAAATTAGAAATTGTATTATTTATTTCATCATATTTAATTCCTATATTTCCTATATAAATATTGTTTTCTTTTGTGAAAATAGCAAATACCCACTCTTTGCCTTTTTTATTCCAGTTATCTTTTGATGATTGTATGAATCCTGTAGCATTTTTTAATTTGTATGGATGATGAAAATCAGGTCCAATAAAATTAGCAATAGTAAAATTGTTAGCTTGTTTTTGCATTGTTTTAGGATTTGTATTCCAAAGAGGCTTTAATACAAGTCTTTTTGTTTCTAATTTTATATTTTTAGGAATTGTTTTCATAAATTTATTTTGTTTTAATTTTAGCATATTTGTGTTAATATTTCTCCATATAAAATTAATTCTAAATTATGATAAAAATCAAAATTAAAAAAGTTAAAACTGATCAAAAAGACAATAAAAATAAGAAACCAAAAAATATTTTTTGGCAATTATTTAATGTTGTTATATTTTTTGTATTAATAGTATCTCTTTATATTGTCTTAAATAAATATGTAAATCATACTGAAGGAAGAAAAGAAATCTCGGTAACAATGAATGAAATAGTTAAGAAAATTAATTTACAAGAAAATAATTTAAATAATTCTTCTACTACTGCAAGCTCAACTCAAAAAAATATTTTAGTTTCTGGAGATAAAGTTTCTCTAGAAGATGGAACAAATACTTTACTTGTTGCACAAAAAGAAACAGGCGAGAGTCTTTTGAGTGTTCTTAAAAATTATGGAGTTGCTACAACAAGTATTAATAATCTAAATATTAAAATTGAAGATAATTCAGGATTTAATTTTTGGTCTGACGTATTACCATTTTTATTACCTATAATATTTTTAGGAGTAATGCTTTGGATGCTACTTCGTGGAGTAAAAGGTGCAAATATGCAAGCTCTTTCTTTTGGACAAACTCGTGCAAAATTAATTGACCCAAATGACGAGAAACAAAAAATTACATTTAAAGATGTGGCTGGAGCAAAAGAAGCCAAACAAGAACTGGAAGAAGTTGTAGATTTTTTGAAAAGTCCAAAAAAGTTTCTTGATATTGGAGCAAAAATTCCAAAAGGACTTTTACTTATGGGTGCACCAGGAACAGGGAAAACTTTACTTGCGAGAGCTGTAGCAGGCGAGGCAGGTGTACCTTTTTATCATTTATCTGGAAGTGAATTCGTAGAAATGTTTGTCGGAGTTGGAGCATCTCGTGTGCGTGATCTTTTTAAAGAAGCAAAATTAAATTCTCCATCAATTATTTTCATTGATGAAATAGATGCTGTTGGTAGAGCAAGAGGGGTTGGACTCGGAGGAGGAAACGATGAAAGAGAACAAACTTTAAATCAAATCCTTGTGGAGATGGATGGATTTGAGCCAAATGAAAAATTAATTGTGATAGCTGCGACAAATAGACCAGATGTACTTGATAAAGCTCTTTTGAGACCTGGAAGATTTGATAGAAGAGTAATGATTGATTTGCCTGACAGAGAATCCCGTGAAGACATTTTAAATGTTCACAAAAAAGAAAAACCTTTAGCTGAAGATGTAAATCTAAAAGTAATTGCTGAGAGAACTCCTGGATTTTCTGGAGCTGATCTTGCATCTGTTATGAATGAGGGAGCGATACTTGCTGCAAGAGAAGGAAGAAAAACTGTAGCTCAATTTGATCTTATTAGAAGTATTGAAAAAGTTATGATGGGTCCAGAAAGAAAAACACATTTGCTTTCTGATAAAGAAAAAGAAAAGACAGCTTATCATGAGGCTGGTCATGCGCTCGTCGCTTCTCTTTTAGAAAACGCTGATCCTGTACATAAGATTTCCATTATCTCTCGTGGTAATGCTGGAGGATACACATTAAAGCTTCCACTTGATGATAGAAGACTTCTAACAAGAAAATCTTTTATAGATGATATTGCTATGGCGTATGGAGGATATGCAGCAGAAGTAGAAGTTTATGGTGATGTATCAACTGGTCCTTCCGGAGATTTACAAATGGTCACATCAATTGCTCGCGATATGGTGATGAAATATGGAATGAGTGAAGTTGTCGGTCATTTTGCAATTGAGAGTGACGAGAAAAAAGTTGTTTATGGAAATCTATCTGATTCAAAAAATATTATTGGTCAAAATCTTGCCGATAAAGTAGATGAAGAAATAAAAAAGATTTGTGAAGAAGGTCTTGCTACTGCAAAAAAAATTGTAAAAGAAAAAAGAAATATTCTCGAATATATTACAAAAGAATTAATGGTAAAAGAAAATATTGAAAGAGAAGAATTTGAAAAGATTTTAACTTTGTTTGGAATTGAAATAAAAAAATAAGGAATTAAAAGAAAAAAGCCGTTTCAAATTTTGACTTGGCTTTTTTATTTTTAAAATAAAAATGAGTTTTTATTTTCTTTCAAAAAATGCTAAAATCAATTTAATAATAAATTTATGATTATCACTCATTTCAACAAACAACACTTCAAAATTCAGTTAGGGGATTTAAGTTTCTCTTTTAATCCTGTATCAAAAGACTCAGATTCTAGCACAAACAAATATGGTGCTGATGTAGTATTTATAACAACAAACACTCCTGACTATAACGGAAGTGAACTTATAGGTTTTGGTGATAAAACTCCATTTGTAATTTCATCTCCTGGAGAATATGAAGTTCAAGATATTTTCATAAAAGCATTCGGATCTTTTGTTGATTTGTCTTTAAATAAAAAATCAAAAGAAAAAACAAAATTACAAAACACGAGTTATGTGATGAATATCGATAATATGAAAATTTGTTTTCTTGGATGTTTGAAAGAAGATCTTACTCCTGAGCAGAAAGAAATCATAGATGAGGTAGATATATTATTTGTGCCTGTTTCAAGTACAGAGGAAATCCTAAATGCATATGATGCAAATAAACTAGCTACAAAATTAGAGCCTAAGTTGGTTATTCCTATGGATTATGATGATAATTCATTAAAACTTTTCTTAAAAGAATCTGGTACAGATATTTCTAAAGTAGAAAAAGTCGATAAACTTACAATTAAAAGAAAAGATATAGAAGGAAAACAAGGGGAAGTGGTAGTATTTAATATCTAATAGATTTTTATAGTATAATTAATTTATTAAGCTATACTATTTTTATGTCTAATTTTATAACGAATTATCTTAATCGTATGAGAAAGAGTGATGAGTCTACGAGACATAGATCTGCTTTAACTATTTCCATAATACTTTCTGTAATTATTTTATCAATAGCATTTGTTTTATTAAAAGATAATCTTTTTAATTTTTCTAATTATGGCAGTCAACAAGATTCTACTACTACAAGAAATAATTCAAATGGGGTAGTTTCTCCTCTTGCTTCTTTTTCTCAATTTTTTAAAGATACAGGATCTCAATTTTCAGAAATGAAAAACAATATTAGTGAAGTTGTTTCTGTTGTAAAAAATAAAGCTCCAGAAAATAGTACTTCAACTCAAGATATTTATACTACAGCTTCATTCTCTATTTCAAATAGAGAATACTCAACATCATCAGTAAAATAATATCTTTGACAATAAAAATTTATTAGTGTATAATATCAGTTCGTTTTTCGTTCGTTTATTTATAACCAATTAAATTATTAAGATGTATTTAAGAGAAAATGTGTTAGGCGCGCGCATAGAATCGTGCCACGCCAATTTGGAAGCATTAACCAATTTGTTTCTAGAACAAGCTAGAAAAGGAAGTCCTTTTCTACAATTAATTCTAAAAGAATTGAAGCTGGCATTTAATGAAAAGATGGTAAATGCTAAACAGGCAGAAAAGATCTCTTTAAGATCTAATTATCAAGATTATTCTTTTAGGAAAAATTGTAATGATCTAAAAGAGTTATTTACTGAAGATTCTTTCGAAGAAGAAAATAATTCTAAAGATAATTCTGAGGAGGATGAAGATCCTCTTCAAATTGAGATTGTTAAAGATGAAGTGAAGGACAAAAATCCTTCAATAACAAATCTTCGTGTTGTCCCAAAGCAAGAAGCTGAAGTGGCTTAAAAGATTTTATTGGTTATGTGCCAGAAAGAAGACCCTGAAATAATTCAGGGTCTTATTTTTTTATAAATTTTAATTGAATTAGAGATTAAAAAATGATATAATTTAGGTCTAATTAAAAGACTTTATGGCTAAATCATCTAATAAAAATTCATCAAAAAACGAAGACGAAAAAGCAGATATTCCAGTTAACGTAGAACATAAAATTGTAGATATAGATATCTCAGCTGAAATGAAGCAAAGCTATATCAACTATGCTATGAGTGTTATCACTGATCGCGCTCTTCCTGATGCGAGAGACGGACTAAAGCCGGTACATAGAAGAATTTTATATTCAATGCAGCAAAACGGTCTTACTTCTTCTGCGAGATTTAGAAAATCTGCGACAGTGGTTGGAGATGTGCTTGGAAGTTTTCATCCACATGGAGATCAATCTGTTTATGATGCGATGGTAAAAATGGCGCAAGATTTTTCTTTCAGATATCCAATGATTTGGGGACAAGGTAACTTTGGTTCTATAGATGGAGATAGTGCTGCTGCGTATCGTTATACAGAAGCAAAAATGTCTCGCTTAGCAATGGAGATGATGAGAGATATTGAAAAAGATACTATCAACATGAAGCCAAACTTTGATGGTACAAAAAAAGAGCCAGAAGTTTTGCCTACTGCTATTCCAAATCTTTTATTGAATGGTACTCTTGGTATTGCCGTGGGAATGGCAACAAATATTCCTCCTCATAATTTAACAGAGTTAATAGATGCAACTACACATTTAATAGAAAATAAAAATGCTACAACAGAAGATCTCTGTGAGATAGTTACTGGTCCTGATTTTCCAACTGGTGGAATTGTTTATGGAAAAAGTGACATAGCACATGCGTATGCGACTGGTCGTGGAGGTATTGTAACAAGAGGTGAGGCAGATATTGTAGAATTAAAAAATGGTAATTATCAAATAGTTATCACATCAATCCCATTCCGTGTTGTTAAATCAACTTTGATAGAAAAGATCGCTGACCTTGTTAGAGAAAAGAAAATAGAAGGCATAAAAGGTCTTCGTGATGAATCAACAAAAGATATTCGTGTCGCCATTGATCTTAAAGCTGGTGTTGAGCCACAGAAAATTTTAAATTATTTATATAGACATACTCAGCTCGAAGAAACTTTCCATGTGAATCTTGTTTGTCTTGTTGATGGCGTGCCTCAGACTTTAAATCTTAAGTCAGCTCTTGAGGAATTTATTAAACACAGAAAAATAGTTGTAAAAAGAAGAACAGAATTTGATCTTAGAAAAGCTGAAGATAGAGAGCATATATTGTTAGGTCTCAAAAAAGCTCTCGATCATATTGATGAGATTATTAAACTAATTCGTAAATCAAAATCAGTTGAAGAAGCGCATGCTGCGCTTGTAAAAGAATTTAAATTTACTCCAATTCAAGCTCAGGCTATTTTAGATATGAAGCTTCAAAGACTTGCTGGCCTTGAAAGAAAAAAGATCGAAGATGAATTAAAAGCTGTACAAGATTTAATCGCAGAGTTAAAAGAAATTTTGGCAAGTGAAAAGAAAATGTTACAAATCATCAAAGATGAACTTAAAGAGATTAGAGACAAATATGGAGATGATAGAAGAACAAAAGTTGTAAAACATAAAGCTAAAGAATTTAATCCAGAAGATTTAATTGCAGATAGAGAAGCAATGCTAATTTATACTACTGGTGGATATATTAAACGTACAGATCCAGATGAATTTCGTACACAAAAAAGAGGAGGTGTGGGTGTTATGGACATGAATACAAAAGAAGAAGATTTTATTACAATTTCTTTAACAACTTCTACTCATTCTGATTTATTATTTTTTACTGACAAAGGTAAAGCTTATCAAATTAAAATGTATGATATTCCAGAAGGTAAACGTGCAACAAGAGGAAAGAGTATTATGAATTATCTTCAAATTTCTAGCGATGAAAAAGTTACAAGTATTTTACCAATGCCAAAAGAATTAAAAAATACAACTTTATCACTTGCTATGATCACTCGTGATGGAACAATTAAAAAATCTTCAGCTGTAGATTTTAAAGATGTTCGTAGATCTGGACTGATTGCTATAAAATTAGATAAAGATGATGTTCTTCTTTCTGCATTATTCGTTGAAAAAGGTGATGACATTATTTTAACAAGTATTGATGGTCAATCAATTCGTTTCGCTGAAGATGATGTTCGTGAGATGGGAAGAACAGCTGCTGGAGTACGTGGAATGAAGCTCGATAAGAATGATTATATTGCAGCTTGTGATGTTATTAAAAAAGAATTTTCTAAGAAAGCAAAACTTTTAGTTGCTACAGAAAATGGTTATGGAAAAATGACAAGCCTAGAAGAATATAAAACTCAAGGACGTGGAGGATCTGGAATAAAGACAGTTAATATTACAGACAAGACAGGAAAATTAATTGTTGCGAAAGTTATTATAGATGAAGATGCTGAAATGCTTGCTATTTCAAAAAATTCTCAAGTTATAAAAACAGAAGTTAAAACAATTCCAACACTCGGAAGAGCGACTCAAGGAGTTCGTATCATGAAGCTTCGTGATGGAGACTCAGTAGCAAGTTTGGCGGTATTATAAAATAAAAAGAGCTCATTAAGAGCTCTTTTTATTTTACTTTTTTAGATTTTTCCCAAATAAAATTAAACCAACTTAATTGTGTTTTACTTATTAATTCATTTTCTATTAAAGTTGCAAACATGTCTTCTTCATTAAAAGAACAAAAAGAAATAAAATTATCCCAAATAATTAATACAGATTTTAATCTTATTTGATTCTCTGGTCTTATTCTGACTTCTCTTAAATTTTTTATATCTTCTACAAAAATAGGTTTTTTTCCTCTTATATTTCCTGGTCTTAATGCAGATAATTTTATTTTTTTCTCTATTCTTTTTTTATGAAAATTTATTAAAAAATCCTCTCCTAAAATATTTATCATATCAAGCTCAGATCCTGCAAAAAATATTTCTTTATTTTTAGATAATAGGGAAAGATTAAGCATCTTTTTCAAATTTTCTTTTCCTTTAAAATAGGAAACATTATAAACATTATTATTTTCTTTTATATTTATTTTTTCTAAACCAATTAGAATATCTTCGAGCTCATTTTTATAAGATTTGATTTCTCTTTCTTTTGAATTAATTAGCTCTTTTAATTCTGTAGGGGAGTTAGCTTTTATTTTTTTCCCGTACTCAGACCCTAGACTATGAGATAGACCTTTCTCTTCCAATTTTTTTATAATATCGTAAGTATTTGTTCTTGTTAGTTTGCAAGATTGAGATATTTTTGTAACGTATTGGGGTCCAGAAAAAAGTATATACAAATATACTTTAATTTCTTTCTCAGACAATCCTAGTTTTTTAAGAAATGTTTCTATTTTTTGAATATTTTGTCTTTCCATAAATAGTGTTGTCGAAAGTCGTACGACATATTGATATTATATATCATTTTTAATACTATATCAATAGTTAAAATTCTTTAACAATTAAAAATTTAAATTATGAAAGAGAAAAAATTTATTAGAGTTGAAATTAAAGAAGATTCTATTTATTACTGCAAAGAGTGTGGATCTAATTTACAATCTGGTCCACGTTGGGAACTTTTTTGCCCTAAATGCAAATTAGGATGTTGTTATAAAGGCGAGTCAGAACCTTTACCTTATCCAACTCAAGTAATGAGCTGCGTTCATTGTTCTAATCCTCTTGTTGTAAAATTAACAGAAGATGGTAGGATAGTCGGCAGGTGTCATACAGATGATTGTGGAGATTGCTTTTCTATGCAAGATCTTTGCCTTATTACTTTTAGAGAAGAGGAAAAGTAAAAATTATTTTTTAACAATTAAAATTTATTTTATGTTTCCAGAAATTTCAAAGAAACAAATCCGGGAAATTAAAGACAAAATTTCCCCAGAAGTCTTAGGTAACAGTAGAGAGTATTTTAAAAATTTTTATTCTTTTGTAGATGAACTGTTATCTCTATTTCCAAAGAATGATTTTATTTCATTGTGGTATTGTTTTTCATTTTCTTTTATCAAAGAGTTGTTTATAAAACATAAACTTAATCTTAAAGATTTGGAAGATGATGCTTCTTGTTATTTGGAAGGAGAAAAATTATTAGATATTAGTTTTTGTCTCCATATTCCAGAGTGTATGTTTAAGTCCGTAAAATACGAAAAGACAATTGGTACTTTTGGTGAAGTTGGTAGAGAGCTTTCAACAATACACATGTTTGTTCCCAGAGAGAGAATATTAGAGGCTAGGAAAAATGCTGTTACAACAACTTTTGAAATTGATAGATATTTTTCTAGAATTGATTTATCTGTCGATTTTAATGGAATGACAAAAATATCATTTTATCAATTTGATGAATTTGATAATTATAATTTATCAGAATATAAATATCTATATGAAATTTATTTTGATAAATTAAAAAGTGAAATTTTAAAAATTGATTTATCAGAAAAGTCAAAAATAGTATTTTGGTCACCTGAAGATTCGAATTCTAATGGACACAAAAGAGACAAATCATCTTTTGAAGGTAATTTGGACATAAAAGATTCTTTTTCTATTTTAAGATTAATTTATTCCTATGGATTTATGATAGGAGATTTTCCTAAGATTTAATTTTTACAAAACTAGGCAAAATAAATATTTGTCTAGTTTTTTTGTGTTAAAATTATAGATATAATAATTTTATGGTAAATGGTCAATTAATAGACTATATTAAAAAACAATCTTCTCAAGGTGTTCCTCAAGAGCAAATTATAGATTATTTGCTTTCTGTTGGTTGGAGAGAAAAAGAAATTAATGAAGCTTTATGGGAAGCTAATTCTGATGTGCCTGTTCCAAGTCACCTTCTTAAAAAAGATGGTCCTAATGTATTATTTATGTCTGTTAGATCTTTTATATTAGTAATAGTTATTTTGTTAGTCTTATGGGAAGCGATAAATATTTATGATTATAAAGTTAATCCAAATCCAAGAATAGGAAATTATTATTCTATTTCTCTTAAGATTTATAAAACAGCAGTTGATTATTGGCATTATGAAAATAATACAGCTTGTCCATTAAATCAAAATTTTGCAGACGCTTCTTTTCCAAATTGTAGCTGCCCTTTAGATTTATCAAAAGATCCTGCATATATAGTTCAAAATAAAAAAACAGTTTTATCTGCTGGACAGTATTCTTGTATAGATATATCCTTACATGCTAAAAATATAAAAAGCTCTAATTCTAGTGTTGGAACAACAACTAATAATGTAATAGAAAAGACAACGACAACTATCATTAATCAATAATAATTATGTTTTTATCTCCTGTACAAATTATAGAAAGTTTAGCTCTAAGAAAAGGAGATGTTGTCGCTGATCTTGGTTGTGGATCTGGAGCTTATGTTTTTGCCGCATCTAAAATAGTAGGCGATAGAGGAAAAATTTATGCAGTAGATATTCATAGAGAGATATTAGAAAAAATAAATCATGAAGCAGAAAAAATGAATATTATAAATATAGATACTTTACTTTCTAATATAGAAAATAAAGTTCAAATAGAAAGTCTTTCTTGTGATGTTGTTATAGTATCTAATGTATTAGGAGACATAGAAAATTATAATAATTTATTAAATGAGATAAAAAGAATTTTAAAGCCAGATGGATTTTTGCTTGTAGTTGATTGGAAAAAAATAGATCACGCTATTTATACAAAAAGAGTAAATGTTATCCCTGAAGAAAAGATAACAGCTATTTTAGCAACCCATAATTTTTATATTAAAAAACATTATCCAGCAGGAGAATATCATTATGCTTTTTTAGTTGCTCAGAAATAAAGAATAAAAATGGTGATCATATATTTATGATATAATTTTTTATATAAAATATATGAACTTCGGAAAAATTTTAAACTTCAAAAGTGTTTTATTAGGAATGGCATTATTTGCAGTCATTATAGCTTTATTAGGTTTTTCAGGTAAGATCCCGATTTTTAATTCGTCTTCAAATCAAAAATTAACAGGTACAGTAAATGTTTGGGGTACAATACCAGCTGACTCAATGGCTCAGTTTACAGATCTTTTTGATAAAACAGCTAAATCGTATGCGATGAACTATACAGAAGTTCCTTACGATAGTTTTAATTCTAAATTAGTAAAAGCTATCGCAAATGGTTCTGCGCCAGATTTGGTTATTGCTCCTAGTGATATTCTTTTTGCTAACATCTCTTATTTATATCCAGTAACTGTTGCGACTATACCAGAATCAAAATTTAGAAATGATTTTATAGACGAATCAGCTTTGCTTATTGATATGCCTTATGGATATTTAGGTCTTCCTTTATCTGTAGATCCTTTAGTTCTTTATTATAATCGTGACATATTATCAAGTAACGGCTTTTCTAACCCCCCAAAGACTTGGGGTAGCTTGTATAGTTATGACTCTAAAATAACAAAAAAAGATTCTACGGGTAATGTTTCTTTGTCTACTATAGCTTTTGGTACTTATGACAATATACCTCATGCTACAGACGTTCTTTTGGCTATGATTATTCAGCAAGGACAAACTCCAGTTTCAGTAACATACGTACAAGATGGTAATGGAGGAAGTGTTCCTAAGTATAATGTGTTGGTAGATCAAAGTTTAAATCAGAGTGGTATTTCACCATTAAATTCATCTTTAGCTTTTTCTAAAGATTTTTCTGATACACAAAAGACTTCTTATAATTGGAACGCTAAATCTGATAACGCTTTACAGCAGTTTATCTCTGGTAATTTAGCTTTTTATGTTGGATATGCAAGTGAGGGAGCTTATATAAAATCAGCTAATCAAAAGTTATATTTTGATTATACATATATACCTCAGATTGATGGAAGCAATACAAGTAGTACTTATGGAAAATTAAATACAGTATTTATGTTAAGATCGAGTCCAGGCGCAAGTCCAACAAGTTTGGCTTATCAAGTTATGAAATATTTAGCTACAGGTACAGATGGTGTTAGTCAGGATTTAATAGCTCGCACAGGAGGGATTTCTGCTTTAAAAGCGAATATCGCAAACATGATGTCATCTAATAATCAAGATGCGGAAATTTTTGGAAATAGTGCTTTAATTAGTAAAGGTTTTTATGATTTACATAGAAATGATTTAGAAGTATTGATGCGTGATGCTATACGTAAAGTATATAATGGTGAAGCAAGTACAGTAGAAGCAAGTACAGCTTTTTCTGATAATTTACAAGCTGTTTATGATGGTCAAAATTAATTAATAAAAATATGAAAAAAATAATCAATAATAATTTATTTAAAAAAATAATAATCAATATTTCAGTCTCTCTTTCTGTATTATTATTTATTTTTAATTCTTTTGTATCTGCTCATCATGTATCAGCTCAGGCCACAGATAATGCTGTGCAAAGTATAGATGCTTTAAGTAATAATGGAAATGGGTTAATAGGTGATTGTGGTAGAACAGAACAAGGAAAAGTGACAAATCAAGTTTGTTCTCCAAAAGCAGCTGTGACTCTTATTGCAAAACTTGCACAAGTTTTTGTATATTTGATAGTTATATCTTTGGTTTTAATTTTAGTGGTGTCTGGCGTCGGTTATGTTTATTATGGAGACAAGCCAGAATATCTAATTAAAATAAAAAAATATATAAAAAACGGAACTATTGCTTTATTGATGATTATGCTTGTATTTACAGCTTTATTTGGTCTTCTTACTGTATTAGGATTTAACGCACAACTTTTAGATTTCTTTAAACAAATATTTGCTTTCAATGATTTTGGTATTATTCCACATGCTATGGCTCAAGAAGTTCCAGTTTTAGCCACAAATAATAATCATTATCTTAATTTTTTTTCTGGACAAACTATAGGCTCATTAGTTTTATTGGCTATTAAGTTTTTAGTTAATTATTTTGCCGCACCAATACTTACAATATCTGTCGTTATTGCTGGATCAAAATTTGTTCTAGCGCAAGGTAATCAAATAAAATTAGACGAGGCAAAAAAATTTGCAAAAAGAGTTATTATTGGTATAGCTGTTGCAGCTGCAGCAGAATTAATAATTATGGTTTTACTTAATACTATTAATGATGTTAAAAAATCAGTAGACGTCACCACTCCTGAACAGGTAGTTACTGCAAATACAAATCCTACAAATTAGATATTTTTTGTATGATATAATTTTAGTATTATTAAAATACTTTAATCTATGTCAAAAAATATTTTTACTAAATCAATCTTTATAAAGATTTCTGTTTTTGTTTTTTTGTTTTTAATTTCTATTAGTAGTTTTTCTTTTGCGCAAACTGCTGCTATCGTTGCACCTAAAGTGACTGTTACAAACTTTTCTGAAGTTGGTGGTTTAATAACTAATTTCAATAAAAATGTAATACAAAATTTAGTTGTTCTTTTAGGAGGTGTTGCTTTGGTTGTATTTTTATGGGGAATGGTTTTGTTTATTTACCACAGACAAAATGCTGCCGACAGTCTTAAAAAAGATAAAGAAATGATGCTTTGGAGCTTGCTTGCTCTCTTTGTGTTTGTATCTGTTTGGGGAATAATAAAACTATTTCAAGGATTTTTAGGAGTAAGTTCAACTGATATGGTTCTTCCAAAAATTTGTACAAATGGATCTTGTAATCAAGCTTCAGATGTTCCGGGTGGTGGACTTGCTGCAAATACTCCCAAAGACCCTTTTAGTGATCCTACGAAAAAATTATCAGGTGCTGCAGATTGTACTATTTCAAACGTCGATGGATGGCCAAGCACTTTAGATACTTCTTCGACAGGTGCTGCAGTATCTCAGCTTCAAAAATGTCTTAAAGATCAAAATTATGATCTTGGCACTACTGGTGCTAATAAGGATGGAATAGACGGATCTTTTGGATCAAAAACAGAGACTGCTATAAAAGATTTTCAGACAAAAAATAAATTAACTTCAGATGGTAAAGTTGGACCTTCTACTCGTGCTGTTCTTCTATATAAATATATGAGTGCTGTTCCAGATACTGACATAGATGGTAAGTATCATATATCTTCTTGGGCAAAAGATATTTCTGCTGGTTCTACTGGAGATACCGTTAAATATTTACAACAGTTTTTACTTGATAATAATTGTTATGCAAATAGTAATGATCAGAGTAATGTTGATGGTACAGTTGGTCCAAATACTTTGACTGCTATAAGTAATTATCAATCTGTAAATGCTTTAAAAGAAGATAAAATAGTTGGTCCTTCTACAAGAGCTGTAATGTCTAGTCCAGACACGTCTAGTTGTAATTAAAATTATGATAAAAAATTCTTATAAAAAAATTTCTTGGTCAATTTTAATAATATTTTTAGCTATTGCAAAAGTAAATACTTTTGCAATAACTGATGGTACAGAAAATCTTAAAAAATTAGGGCAAAGTTTTACAGATAATGTTTTGACTACAGCAGGTACTGTTTTAATGACGGCAGCTTTTGTAGTTTTCTTTTATGGTGTTGTTATGTTTTTGATAGGAAGAGTTGCTGATAAAGGGGATTTAAAAAGTCTTGAAAAAGGAAAAGAATTTATGCTTTGGGGACTTATAGCATTATTTGTAATGGTGACGGCTTGGGGTATTATTACTTTTGTTCAAAGTACTCTTGGATTACAAGGCGGGAATATAAAAATTCAACCATTATCTTTTACTCCTTCTAGTATTGCAAAGGAAGCAGCTTCTCAAAATCCAGAGACAAACCCGATTGTTGATCCGGCGGCAAAATTAGCTGGTTTTACTCCTCCGACTTCCAATCCTGATAAAGTCCTTCCTGTTGTAAATTCAGATGCGACTTCTTTGAATTATATGCAAGATCAGCAAAATAAATTTAAAACTATATTTGCCCAGAATCCAACTATAAAAGCTACTTATGACAGACTCGCAGCAAAAGTTACTCAAGATGATATTTATTTATATATTACACAAGATAAAACTCTTACTAACGCCATAAAGACTTCATCTTCTTCAGCTATTTCTTATTTCCAAATGCAGTTACCAGATCCAACTCCAGAGCCTGTTATTTTAGATAAAGAAGCTCATGCATATACTTTAGCTGATAAAAGTATAGTTTATGTTGCATTGTTAAAAGATTTTGATTCTTCTGTAGCACCTTCTTCACCTTCTAATGATGTATCTGTAGCTCCTGGGTATATTCCAGACTCAGTTGTATCAGGGGTAGGAGTTATGCCAAATCTTTCTGCTCAACAAACAACTCCTCCTGCTACACCTCCAACTACTTATACTGATTATACAGTAACACCTAATACGCCTTTAGGCGGATCGACGCCAACAACTCCATCAGTCATACCTTCTTCTTATACTGTAAATTATTTGCAACAACAAGAAAAAAATTATACCGCTTTGTTTGAAAAAGACTCAAACATAAAATCTAAATATCTCGAATTTAAATCTTCTTTAACTCCAAGATCATATTTAGACATTTCACAAAGTCTTGATGAGGTTACAGCTAAAAATTATGCTACAACTGATGCAAATGGATACTTCATAAATGTTCTTAAAGACAATTATCCTGTTCAAAAAACGATAAAAGAGGCTATGTTTAATTTGAGTGACGGATCATTTCTTTATATAGTATTAATATCTGATACAAGTAATTAATATTTAAGACTTGACAAAAAATTGGTTTCGTGTATACTATATTCAGATCTAACGTTCTTTGTATCGCGGCCGAGCCGGTTCTTGAACGTTTTGTTATAACAAATAAATTTTTTTATTATGCCTTTAACGTTTGATAAGGATACTGTAGGTCCTATAACGAAATTATGTACAACTATTGTGTGGGGAGGACTGGCAATTGATTTTTTCTGCGGTCAGCCATTCGTAAATGCAATAGCAGGTTCTCTGGTTGGTGGAAACCATACCTTTATAATTGTTTTTATTTTAATATTTTATTCTTTGGCGCTGCTTGTGCCATTAGGAATAATAGCTTTATTTAAAAGTTAAACAATGAGAACTACTTACGACAGTACTTGGGATTTTCTTAAAGAAAATGGATTGGCTACAATGTTTGTAGTGTCTGGAATAATAATCCTTTTCTTAGTTATTTCCACAGGCCTTTATGACTCTTATATTAATAAGGGAGTCAATGGAGCTGAAAACATATTAGCAGCCGTCATTTCAAGAGGCTATAATATTGTTTGGGGGATATTTAGTAGAATTCCAAGCAAAGTTTATGCATTTGTATTAGCAATTCTTGCTCTTAAATTTTTATTTAAGAAAAGCTAGTTGTTTAGCAAATGTTTAATAGTCGTTAATTTTCATATATTTATTTTTTATATATCGTCGTGATTTAACCACAGACGATATCATAAAGATATAATATGTGGCGATTAACGGCTATTTTTTTTTATTTAATTTATCTATTGACAAATTATATAAATAATGCTATATTATATTTGGTAAATAAATATAAAATCATTATTAATATTTAAATCGTTCAAAATGAAAATTGTTTATGTATTGCTAGTATTAAGTCTTATTGTATTAGTTATTTTTAAAACAGAAAAACCAAACATTCTATTATTAATAGACGGAATTGTTTTTATAGGAACATTAATTATTTCTGGTATCAGAGGTTTAAAATGGGTCTATGAAATGTTTTAAAAAATAAATTAGCATTTTTAATGCTATACCACCTAAAAGGTGGTATTTTTTATTGTGAATAAGTCATTTGCCTTTTTTTTATTAATGATATAATAATTTTATGGTTATTTTAGTCAGATAATCTTTACAAAAAATACTTTATTTAAAATTTATATATTAATATGAAAAAATATTTCGGAGCTTTAATGATTTCAACATTAATTTTATCTGTAAGTTTAGCAACTGCACAGGTAAGTGTTAATGGTGGTAGTGTGAGTGTTAATGGATCAGTAGGTGGTACTGCTGTAGGAGTAGGGGTTGGTGTAGGTACTACAAATGGTACTGCAGTTGGAGGAACTCGTACAGTCGGAGGAGGAGTTATACAGGGTCAAAATGTAGCTAGACAACAAAATACAGCCGATCTTTCATTTATTCAAACTTTGTTGGCTCAGATAGGAGGTATTGTTAGAATGCTTCCTCCAATATTAACAGGTTTTGCTGTAGTAGCATTCTTCTGGTTCTTAATTAAATACTTGATTCTTGATAAGAATGAGCCAGCGGCAAGAGCGACAGCCACAAAAGGATTAATGTTTTCTCTTTTAGCTATTTTTATTATGGTCGCATTATGGGGAATCTTAGCATTCTTTGGTGATGCTATCGGAGTTAATTCAAATGTAACTGTTCAGGCAGTACAGCTTCCTCAATAAAAATTAATTTGTAAAGATTATTTTAAATAAAATACTCAATTTATATTGAGTATTTTATTTTTATTTTTATCATGCTATAATTTTTTTATAAAATAAATAAAATTATGCAAGCTTTAGACAAAATTTATGGTAGTCTGTTTGATAATATTGTAAATCCTATATTATACGCTTTTTCAGCAGCTTGTTTTGTATACTTTTTATATGGAGTATTTATGTTTATATTAGCAAAACATAATGGTACAGATGATGAAATTGCAAAAGGTAAGAAGCATATGCTCTGGGGCCTGATTGGTCTCGTAATCATATATTCTGCTGGATCTGTATATACTTTTATTACTGGTCTTTTTAATTAAATAAAAACATGTCAGAAAAAAATATTAAAAAAGAAGACGGCTTAATGCAGGAAATAATTTCTTTCTTGAAAAGTAGGGGATTTGTTTTTCCTTCTAGCGAGATTTATGGTGGAATGGGCGGAGTATATGATTATGGTCATTATGGATATTTACTTTTACAAAATATTAAAAATGCTTGGATGAAAAGCATGATCCAGGAAAGAGACGATGTTGTCTCTCTAGATTCTGGGATATTTATGCATCCGATGACTTGGAAGGCTTCAGGTCATGTTGATGGATTTAATGATCCTCAGATTGATTGTAGAAAATGTAAAAACAGAATGCGAGCTGATCATGTACTTGAAAAATTTGGTATTAATGCTGATAAAGCAAGTCTTGAATTTATAAATACAAATTTAGATAAATTAAGAGAAGAAAAAAAACTTGTCTGTGAAAGTTGTGGATCAGCAGATCTGACTCCTGCGAGAGTTTTCTCACTCATGGTAAAGAGTAATCTTGGCTCTCCAACAGATGCTTTATCAGAAGAAAATGTTGTCTATTTGAGACCAGAAACTTGTGGAGGAATTTATTTGGAATACAAAAATACTTTAGATTCACTTCATCCAAAGCTTCCTTTTGGTATTGCACAGATCGGAAAAGCTTTTCGTAATGAAATTGTGACAAAACAATTTGTATTTAGAACTCGTGAATTCGAACAAATGGAAATGCAGTATTTTTTTAATCCAAAAGCTGAACCCCTCAGTCTGATTACAGACAGCTCCCCTAAAAATATAGGGGAGCAAACCCAATCTGCCGCTCAAATTTATTTTGAAGATTGGAAAAGTTATAGATTTAATTTTTATTTAAATTACGGTATTAAAGAAGAAAGTCTAAAATGGTATAAACATGAGAAATTGGCTCATTATGCTAGTGATGCATACGATATAGAATATAAATATAAAATGCTCGGTGATGGATTTAAAGAAATAGAAGGTATTCACCAAAGAGGTGATTGGGATCTTTCTCAACATTCTAAATTCTCAGGAAAAGATTTATCATATTTTGATGAAGCGACTCGTGAGAGATTTATTCCTCATATCGTAGAGACATCAGCTGGTGTTGCGAGATCAATGCTCGCATTTATCGATAATGCTTATACAAAAGAAATAGTTAAAGAAGGGGAAGAGAGAATAGTTTTGAAATTAGACAAAAGACTTTCTCCTGTAAAAGTTGCAATTCTTCCATTATTTAAAAAAGAAGAATTATCAGTACCAACTAGAAAGATCTGGCAAGATTTATCAAAAAGATATTTCTGTGAATTTGATATTTCTGGATCAATTGGAAAAAGATATAGAAGACAAGATGAAATAGGAACTCCATATTGTGTGACTTTTGATTATGACAGTATTAATGATGAGTCTGTGACAGTCAGAGATAGAGATACTATGGAGCAAGAAAGAATTAAAATAGTCGATTTAAAAAAGTATTTAGAAGAAAAATTGGATTTTTAAGAATGTAAATAAATATTATTTGTTTCTAATAATATTTAATTATTCTTCTTTTTTAAATACTGCTTCGATTTTTGATTTGATAACTTCATCAATATCAAAATTTACATCTAAAATTTCATTAGATATAGCCCAGTCAATTAATTCTGTTGGAGTATTTGGAATAATCACCTTATTTGATAAGATTTGTTTTTGTAGTGTATAGTCATATTTAGCATGACCATCAACAAGTACATAATTTTCATCTCCTTTTTCTACATCATAAGCATTTGGAACTATTTTTATTTTCTCTTCATTAATCAAATCTTTAATATTATCTTTCAACTTATTTGCAATAAATTTATTCCATATTTTAATAATCTCCTTATCATCCATTTCTCCTTTTAATACAGATTCAATTTTATTAACTAATTCATTTTCATTAAATCCTAATTCTACAGTCTGATTAAACAAAATGTCATTTTTTATTAATCTTTCTAACTCTTGAGAATTAAATGACTTTGATACGTCTTCTAATAATTTAAATTTGTTTTTTTCTTTATCTCCCCAAGATAAACTATTATTACTATCTATCTTTATTAATTCTTCTCCATACTTTTCTTTAAAAAAAATACTTTTAAGGAAATTTTGTTTTGTTATATTAAAAAGTTTATTTTTAAATCCATGATCACTAATTTTATCTTCTACAATATATAACCGTTCCGGCTCTCCTTTTTTTTCAAGAATGCTTTTAAGTATATTTTTAACGACATTCATTTCAGAGGATACTTCTAATTTATTTTCTTTTTCTTTCATTTCTGTGTCAGAAAGTTCAAATCTAGGTTTACCAATTAAAGATTCTTTTATTATTTCCTTAGACAATTCATCTAGTATACCTAAACTTTTTTTTGTATTATTTTCTGAATAAAATTCGTATCCTCCTGGTAAATTTTTATAACAAGTATTATCACTTAAAAGTTCAGTATTTTTTAAAGAGTCTTTTACTTTCTCATCTTCAAAATATTTTTTAATTTCTTCTTCTGGTGTTCCAGCAGGAAAAGAGCGTTGAATAACTTTTTTTCCAACTTTTTCTAAATTTTCTACTATTTTTGGTATTAATGTTTGGTAAAGATTATTATCACGATAAATAACATATACTGAATTATTAATTTTTTCTTTACTTTCAAGATCATTACTAGATTTTGAATCATTAACATCTGGTGAACGATTTATTTTAGGCATCATTTCCATATTTTTATATATAAATATTTTATTATTAATTAATATAATTATAATATATAACTTTTTTATATAAATATTGACAAAATTTATATAAAAATCTTTTATTTTTTAATAATGCTTTATTTCTAACGAAACTTTGATATAATTTACTTATAAATAAATTTACACATATGCTTAATTCAGATCCTAAATTACAAAGAAGTCCAAATACTGAAAATTCTGAAAAAGAAAATTCTAAAGAAAATAAAAAAGAAATTCATACTATAGAAATAGATGGTATTCCTTTAGAATATACAAAAGAAAATTTTGAATATCCTGGATATATTCAAAAAGAAACTGGAATTATTGGATATGAGAGAATGATACTAAAAGAAGATGTTTTAAAAAAGTCTTATGAAAATTATAAAGAAATACATAAAGATGATGACGAAGCAACAAGAATAAGTTTACTTTATAAATGGGAAGAAGATATTTTAAGTAAACTTAGTGGTGAAGAATATGATATGTATCTTTTTTTAACTCATGTAATGGGTGGTTATGCACCAGAGAGTTATGTAAGACAATATAATAAACAATTTGTAGAAGATAAATTATTCTTACAAAAGATTTTCTCATTAGATTCTGCAAAAGATTTAATTGATAAAAATGTTTCTGCTGAATTAGAATATGAATATGATGCAAGTCATGCATTATTTAGTCATGCAACTCATTATGATCAAGAAAGATTTGGTTCAACTTTTTTTGTTATAGATAAAAATAATTATAGATTTATAGAAAAAATTCCTCCCTATAAAATACACGAGTATAGGGATAATAAAGATGTATTTTTATGTGCTGTCAATAAAGGTTTAAATGTTGTTGCTAGACCAGATGAATATGGTGTACTTGATTTATTTTCTAATAAGGTAAAGTTTAATTTTTCATTAAAAGATAAATTATTTTCTGAATATATTAAAAAAACATATGATATAGATAAAAAATTAAATGATATTAATAAAGGGGTTATGACTATTAATAGAAGTCCTGATTTTATTGAAAGAAAAGGAGGGGTGGATTGGTTAGAAGAAAGATTTTCTAGATCTTTATATGGACAATTTCCAGAATTTGTATCCACCTATTTTAATCTTGATATGTCTTACCCAAGAATTCCTATATTTATAAATTCAGACGAAGTAATGCAATTAAGTTGGGGACATGCACAATATGCCCATTTTATGAGTTCTAAAGGGTTTAATTTAATTAAATTCAAACATGCTGATCATTTACCAGAACCAAAATCAGAAACAAAAGATAATAAATACTTAATTTAACTAAAAATTTGCAATTATTTAGAAAATATAGTATATTTTGCTAATCATTTAAAAGAAATTTATGTCTCAAGATAAATTAATCAAGATCACCAATAAAGCCACAGGTGAAGCTTATTACACAAGAAAGAATAAAAAACAAGTAACTCGCAAGATAGAGCTTAAAAAATTTGATAAAAAATTAAGAAAGCATGTCATGTTTAAGGAGTCTAAGAAGTAAAAAATATGTTATCACTTAATTTTACACCAAGAAACAAAGGAGAGGAAAAAGAAGGAATGCTTAAAGCTATTTTTTATGGCGCAAAAGCTGGTTCAACTTCTATCTTTATCAACGCTATAGATTTTAAAAAAGTTTATCGTGAAGCTGGAGAATCATCAGTTATTGAATTGGCTGGAGAAGGAAAGAAATTACAAGCTCTTGTTCAAGAAGTTGCATACGAAGCTGTTAAAAATACTCCTATTCATGTTGATTTTTATGTTATTGAAAAGGGAGCAAAGATTGATGCTCATGTACCACTTGAATTCATCGGTGAGTCAGAAGCTGTTAAATCATTAGGAGGAACTTTAGTAAAAGTTATGCATGAATTAAATGTTGAGGCTGATGCGACAAACTTACCTCACTCAATTAATGTAGATATCTCAGCACTTTCAACTCTTGATTCAGTTATTCGTGTTCAAGATTTAGTTCTTGGAAAAGGTGTAGAGTTATACCATGTTGATGGAGATGAAATTATTGCCTCAATTGCTGTAGCAAAAGAAGAAGATCTTTCAGCGCCAATCGAAGCCGACATTTCAACTATTGAAGTAGCGGAGAAAGGAAAGAAAGAAGATGAAGCTATTGAAGAATAATCTTTAAAATCTAGAATTTAAAAATAAAAAGCATTAAAAATGCTTTTTATTTTTTTTGTTAAGAACTTTTAAAGAGATATAATTTCTATGTTAAAATATAAATATGAAATTTGCTAATTATTCTCAGAGATTTTTTGTACTCTCTTTTTTTATTTTGGCTTTTTTTGTATTTACTTTTTCTGTAAAAATAAATACTTCTTTTGCACAATCTGCAGATCAAAATACTAGAGCTCAGCTTCAAGCACAGCTCGATGATTTGGAAAAACAAATTGCGGCTCAACAACAAGTCATTGCTACAACGCAAGCCCAAGGAGCTTCTCTTTCTAGGGATATTTCTCTTCTCCAGTCACAAATAAATACAAAGAAATTGCAAATAAAAAAAATTAGTAATAATATTTCTTCATTGAGTAATCAAATATCTGATAAGAATGTTCAGCTCGATGATTTAAATAGTAAATTAGGAAGACAGAAGGCGGCTTTAGCTGACGCTCTTCGTAAAGTGAATTCTTTTGATGGAATGAATAGTTTTGTTAATTTGGTTTTAAATGGAAAAACTTTATCTGATTATTTTGCTGAAGCAGATAAGATTACAGCTCTTCAAAATGCTATTAATCAAAATGTGACAAAAGTTAAAAATATAACAGATGAAGTTACTCAAGTAAAAGATAGTTTACAAGAAAATAAAGATTCTCAAGTTGCCTTAAAAAACCAACAAACACAAGAACAGAATCAGATCTCTCAGGCTCAAAGTCAAAAAAATGATCTGTTAAAACAAACAAAAGGACAAGAGGCAATTTATAAAAAACAGTTAGCTGATAAACAGACTAAAGCTGCACAGATTAGAGCTGCACTCTTTAATTTTGCTGGAGGTAGTACAGCTGCTATACAATTTGGCGACGCTTTAAATTATGCTAAGTCGGCAGAATCTGTAACAGGTACACCGGCAGCATTTGTTCTGGCTATTCTTACTCAAGAGTCAGCTCTTGGAGTAAATGTTGGTAAATGTTATCTTTCTGATCTTACATCAGGTGCTGGATATAACATGAAGACAAATACTACTTATTCAAATGTTATGAAGCCAGGCAGAGATATTTCACCATTTATTTCTATTACGTCATCTTATGGTATGGATCCTCTTAAAACAGTCGTTTCTTGTCCTATACCATCTGCTGGAGGGTATGGTGGAGCAATGGGGCCTGCACAGTTTATACCTTCTACATGGCAAACTGTAGCCTCTAGAATACGTGCAGCTACAGGGTCTTCTAACCCTTGGAATGCTAGAGATTCTATTATGGCATCATCTATTTATCTTTCTGACCTTGGCGCAAATAGTACTTATTTATCTCAAATAAGAGCAGCTTGTAAATATTACGGTACAGGAGGAAGTAATTGTTCATATGGTAATTCTGTGATGTCAAAAATGTCTAAAATTCAATCAAATATCGATTATATAAATCAATATGGTAGATAATATTGTATATCTTGCTAAAATTTGAAAAATTTGATAAGATATAGAAACTTTAAATAATTTATTATGACAAACACACAAATTAATACTGATATAGAAACTGTGAGAGTGGAGGACTTGGCTAAAGCTGGAGTAGCTTATGGTTATTCAAAAACACGTAGACATCCTTCAACAAAAGGTTTTATATACAGTACTCAAAATGGTATAGATCTTATTGATCTTAAAAAGACAAAAGAATCTCTAAAAGAAGCTATTTCATTTTTAAAATCAGTTAAAGAGCAAAATAAAAAAATTCTTTTTATTGGTGAGAAACCAGAAGTTACTCAAATAGTTAAAGAGATCGCTCTTTCTCTTGGTGAGCCTTATGTTACAAATAGATTTATTGGTGGAGCTATTACAAATTTCCCTCAAATTAAAAAAAGAGTAGAAAAATTAGCTGTAATGCTTGATCAAAAAGATAAAGGTGAATGGGCGAAGTTTACAAAGAAAGAACAACTTTTATTACAAAGAGAAATGGAAAAATTAGATAAAAACTTTGGAGGTCTTTCTGGTGTTACAAATTTACCTGGCGCTATTGTTGTAGTTGATTCATCTTATGAGAAAATTCCAGTCGCAGAAGCTTCTATCTCTCGTATTCCTGTAGTGTCTTTATCAAATACAGATTGTGATATTTCTACTATTGAATACCCTGTGATCTGTAATGATTCATCTCGCTCATCTGTTGAGATGATGTTAAATATTATCAAAGCTAGTCTTAAATAATAAGTTTAAATAATTAAATAATCTTATGAGTACAGAAATCATAAAAGAACTTCGTGAGGCGACAGGTCTTTCTCTTGGTGAAATTAAAAAAGCTTTAGATTCAGCGGAAGGTGATAAAGCGAAAGCAATGGCTATTCTTGCAGAAAAAGCTAAAGAGGTGGCGGAGAAAAAATCAGATAGAGAATTAGGTGCTGGAGTTATTGGGGTTTATGTCTATGGTGGTGGTAGTTCTGCTGCAATGGTAGAGCTTTCTTGTGAGACAGATTTTGTTTCAAAGAATGAAGAGTTTAAAACTCTTGCAAATGAAATAGCTTTTCATATAGTAGCAATGGGCCCTTCTTCTATAAATAATGAAGATGGATTAGGTGAAGAAACAGCTTTATTAAAGCAAGCTTTCATAAAAGATCCTTCACAAACTATTGAACAAAAGATACAAGCCGCAATTCAAAAATTTGGAGAAAATACTCAAGTAAAAAGATTTGTAAGATACTCAATCTAAAACTGATAATTTAAAAAAGTCTGAAAAGACTTTTTTAAATTATGTATTATAATATATAAACATGTCAGCACTTATTTATTTAATCATAGCAATATTATTTTTCATTTCTGCTTTTTCTATTGTCTATTTTAGAATGGTTTATTTATCTGGTCATCCAGATGAGTATGATAAAAGTTATGATGGACATGAGCTATTTTTAAATAGACTTTTTGCAACTGTTAGATATTATGTCAGAAGATTATATGTTTATATAAAACTAGCTTATAGTTATATTTTACATATTTGGGTGATTATAATAGATAAGATTAGAAATGTATCAGATAGGCTTTATATGAAGAGTCGTGATGAATTTGTGAAAGAAGTTGTAAAGGATAAAAAAGCAGTTCCTCATTTTTGGTCTCATCTTAAAAAGTATAAAAGGGAGAAAGACGAAGAAAATCGTATCGATGATAATTCGATAAATACTCTTATAAAATAGTCTTAAAATAGCTTTTGAAAAAAATATATTTTATGATATATTATGTAAATAAAAATATGGAAGGCGACGCTTAAAAATAAAACAACATGCCACTTTAGCTCAGTTGGTAGAGCAACGGTTTTGTAAACCGTAGGTCGTCAGTTCGAATCTGACAAGTGGCTCTAAAAATATGTTTGAGGAATTATCTAAACAATACAATAATTTTTCTGAGTCTTTTTCTATAAATCAAGAAGATAAAAATCAAAAAAATAGAATAGAAATGTATGAATTTGTTGGTACAAATATTAAAGGTTTAAAAGTTTTAGACTTATGTTGTGGGGATGGGATAGATGCAAATTATTATAAATCTCTAGGTGCAGAAGTTATTGGTATAGATTCTTCTGAAAAATTATTAGAAATTGCAAAAGAAAAATATTTGGATATAGATTTCATAAATTCATTAGCGGAGGAGTTGCCTTTTAAAGAAAATTCATTTGATGCTGTATATTCAAAATATGCAATTATGACTTCAAAAAATATGGAGCCAATATTCGATGAAATACATAGAGTTTTAAAATCTGGAGGAGAGTTTGTATATTTGGTGACGCATCCATTAAGACAGTTTATAGAAAGAAGAGAAAATAATACAGATTATTTTGAACAAAAAATAGTAGATTGTTTAATATTGGATGGAACTGTTAAATTACAGGAACCAACTCATACATTGAATGAATTTTTTAATAAAAAGTTTTTTGAAAGATTTGAATTTGTAGATTTTAGAGAATCTTGGGATCCTGCAGCAGAACAAATAAATAATAATAAATATCCTTGTTATTTTATTATTAAGGCTAAGAAAAAATAAAAACTCTCTAATAATTTAGAGAGTTTTTATTATTTATTTGAAGTATTATTTAGTACTTGTTGCTGTACTTGAAGCATCTTTTGCTTCTTCTAGAAGTCTAGCTTTTTTATATTTAACTAATTCAGGCAAGATCTTATTTATATCATCTTCAGATTGATATCCTGTATAAAGTTGATCATTCATATATAAAGCTGGAAGATGGGTATCTGTGACCTTAAATAGCTTCATAAGTGTCTGTAGGGCTGATAATTGAAGATTATAATCAAATGAGTAGACTCTTAATTCCGGGTATTCATCACGAAGCTTATTTAATACCGCTGCTTCTTTTACACAGTCTGTACAATTACTATTTGTAATATAGAAGTAAAATACTGGAACAACAGGAACATTGCATTTTTCTTTTATCTTTTGCATTAAAAGATAATCTTTTATCTCTAACAAACTATAATATTGTTTTAATTCTGTGACGTCCTCTTTTTTATTAGAATTTTGCTCGCTGTAAGTTATTTTTTCAGATAGATCATTTAATTCTGGAGAAAGAGTAGAGGCAGACACATCTTTACATGATATACCTTGAAGTAGTTGGAATTCTGTTTCTGATGAAGAAATATCAATAGAAATTTTATTTGAAATATTTTTAATATTTGATAATTTAATATCATTTAAATATGAAGACAGCCAAATTACCGATATAAATAGGGCTGAAGTTATTATAAAAGTAATTACATATCTTAAAATGTCTCTTTTTTGCATAATTTTATTTTTTATTATTATTGATAATCTTACCATATTTTCATTATAAAAATAAGGTATATTTTATATTAATTTATTTGATTCTGGCGTCGATTTCTTTTGTCCAGTTTGGTTCTGTATTCTTTATTGCGTTGTATACAGCACGCATTAACCAAAACGGAGCAATGATAGCATATGTTAAGAAATAATATATGATACCAATACTAAATTTAGCTTTCCCTGTATACATTTTTCCACTTATATATACAGATGTAAGAAATACAATATAGAAAAGTATTGAAATGAAAAGTAGGGCGGATGTATTTATAAAGAATACATTTTTAGTGAAGTTAAGCTCTATCACAGAAGAGAAACCAACAGCAGAGAATGTTAAATATTTCATATAGAAATATTCATAAATATTAAATATTAAATATAAGAATAAGAATATTCCAGCAAAGATAGCTAAGAATCCAGTAGGAAGACTTATAAATCCAATATTTCCATATTCAGAATTAAACATCAATTTTTTATAATCTAAAGTATTTTTAATAAAACCATATATCCATCTTTTTCTTTGTTTGTATAAAGCTGGAATATTTTTCATCCCGCCAGTATATACATAAGCATTATAAGCATGCTCTATTTCCATATGATTGACTTGCATTCTAAGGGTTAATTCTTGATCTTCTGTTTGATGGCCTCCAGTATATAGCCCTATTTTATCAAATACCTCTTTTCTAAATATTGGAAAAGTTCCAGAAATCACATTCATAGCTTTTACAAAAGAGAACATCTTTTTAATATAAATTTGAAGTTGATAATCTATTGCCTGCGCTGATTGTATAAAGTTTTTAGCCCCAACAACTGCAGTGGCAGGAGATACTCCCATGATATGTTGTTTTGTTACAAAAATATTCATCATTCTACGAAGTGCATTTTTTTCAACTGTACAGTCAGCATCTATAGATCCTACAAATTCGGTATGAGAATTTACAATACCCAAATTTTGAGCAGTGTATTTTCCTCCGTTTGGTTTTGTAAAAATTTTTATTTGAGGATTGTTTTCATATTCTTTCATTATTTCAAAAGTATTGTCTTTACTTCCGTCATCAACAAGTATTAAGAAAAGTTTTTCTTTTGGATAATTTGATTCTAATAGAGAATCGACTGTTTTTCTAATATTTGTTCCTTCGTTATAAGCGGGGACTGTTATTGTCACAGCGGGACAGTCTTCATTTTTAAGTGTAGTGTTAACTTCTTTGTTTTTAATATTTAAATCTTCAAAAAATTCCAAAAAAGTCACAAGAAAGTATATTTCTATAAATAAAGTAATAAAGGAGAATACATAAAAAAAATACTCCATAAACGTAGAAACACCAGCAAAAAAAGTTAGCATAAATATTGATTTTGTTATTTAGATTTGTATATTTTACCATATTTTTGATTTATTAAAAATATGCCTTTTATGATATAATTTTTACACTTAATCCTAAAATAAGTTTATGAATACAGACGAAAAAGAAATATCTTCAAATAAATTTGGTCATGCACATCCTATTACTATTCTTATAAATAGAATTTCAAAAATTTTTACAAATATGGGTTTTGATATTGCTGAAGGTCCAGAGATGGAGAAAGAATGGTTTAACTTTGATGCTTTAAACGTTCCTAAAAACCATCCTTCTCGTGATATGCAAGATACTTTCTTCTTGAAATTAGAAGAAGACGAAAAATCTGGAAAGTCTGTTTTGCGTACTCATACATCTAGTGTGCAAGTGAGATATATGCAAGAATTTTCTGAAGCTGTAAAAAGAGGGGAGAAAAATTTCCCATTAGCTATTTGTGTTCCTGGAAAAGTTTTTCGTAATGAGGCGACAGATGCGACTCATGAAGCACAATTCTTTCAAGTAGAAGGTCTTCTTATTGGAGAAAATATTTCTGTAGCAAATTTAAAAGCGACGTTAGAAAAATTCTTTTCAGACTTTTTTGAAAAAGATATTAAAGTTCAACTTCGTTCATCTTTCTTTCCATTTGTCGAGCCAGGGCTTGAAGTTGCAATGCAATGTTTTAAATGTACAGGGCATGGTGAAGAATGTAATATTTGCAAGAGATCAGGACTCATTGAAATAATGGGAGCTGGTATGGTTCATCCAAAAGTTTTAGAAAATTGTGGTATTGATTCAAGAAAATATTCTGGATTTGCTTTTGGTGGTGGTATTGATAGACTTGCAATGCTTAAATATAATATTAATGATATTCGTTTTCTTTATAATGGTGATCTGAGAGTGGTTAATCAATTTTAAAATTTATGAAAACAATATTAGTTGATGCAGCATTCTGCTTTACAATAGAAAAAGATGGTAAATTTGAAATATTTAATGATATGTATAATTTACTTGAAAATTATTCTAATAAAAAAATAGTTTTATCAGGAGCGAATGATGAGCAAATTATAAAATTTGGATTAGATAATATTCCATATAAACTTTTTACTCTTAAACATGATCCAGAAAAAACAGATCCAAAATATTACGAAATTATGTTAGAACAATTCGGATTAAACAAAGAAAATGTCTTATATATTGAACATAATATGGATGCTGTAAAAAGTGCTGAATCTTTAGGTATTAAATCTTATTTTTATGATAATGAAAAAAAAGATTTAGTAGATCTAAAAAAATTTTTAGATAATAATTTGAATTAAATTTATGCAGAAAAAAGTAATATCTAAAAAAATAAAACATGATCAAAATATTGCCGAAATAAAATTTGGAGAATTTTTGACCGCTCTTGGTTTTGATTGGAAAAATGATGACAACATGAAAGATACTCCAAAAAGAGTTGCGAAAATGTATTGTAAAGAAATTTTTAATGGTGTATATGATAAAGCCCCAGATGTAACTAATTTTGAAAATGAAAGTGGATATACAGGAATTGTATTTCAAGGTGATATAGAAGTTAAAAGTATGTGTTCTCATCATTTTATGCCTTTTATTGGTAAAGCATTTGTAGGATATATTCCAAATAAAGAAGGAAAAATAATAGGTCTTTCTAAATTAAACAGAATAGTTGAATATTATTCAAGAAGACCACAATTACAAGAAAGATTAACAAAACAAATTCATGATGAAATAAATTCTTTAACAGAAAGTAATTTAGGAGTTGCTGTTTATATAGAATGTAAACATATGTGTGTGTCTCATCGTGGAGTTTGTCATAATTCTGTTATGAAAACTATTTTTACAAGTGGTGTGTTTATAGAAAATGAAAATCTTGCTAGAAGTGAATTTTTAGCAATGATTAAAAATTAATTAAATTTATGAAATATCTACATAGTTGGCTACAAGAATATATTGAAGAAAAAATCCCGCAAGGTGAAGAATTAAGGGAAGCGATTTCTATTAATGCTTTTGAAGTTGAAGAAGTTTCTGAAATTGAAAATAAATTATCTGGAGGAAAAGATTTCGTTTATGAAATTAATGTTTTACCAAATAGAAATCATGACGCTCTTTCTCATTATTTCATGTCTCAAGAAATAGCTCTGATGTATGATTTGAAATTCAAGAAAATAGATTTTGATAATGAAGATTATAAAAAAGATTTTCTAATAAAAAAGACTGATAAAGATTTCATAAAAATTGAAGATTATAAATCTTGTTCTAGATTTATGGGTTGTAAAATTGAAAATGTTTCAGTAAAACCTTCTCCAGATTTTATAAAATATAGACTCGAATCAATTGGTCAAAAAAGTATAAACAATATTGTAGATATTACAAACTATGTTCAGTTTGCTTTTAACAAGCCAATGCATGTTTATGATGAGAATTTGGTTTCTAATTTTCTTGAAGCGAGATTTGCAAAAGAAGGTGAGACAATGACAACCTTAGATAATAAAGAATTAAAACTCGATGACAAGACTTTAATAATATCTGATTCACAAAAAGTTTTAGGATTAGCTGGAATAAAAGGTGGCAACTCTACAGGTATTTCAGAAAATACAAAAAATATAATTGTAGAAAGTGCGAATTTTAATGCACAGTTAATTAGAAAAACTTCTCAGAAATATGATATTCGTACTGATGCATCAAAGAGATTTGAAAATGAAATTTCAGATAAGTTGGTAGAAATAGGAATGATTGAAACTTTAAAATTAATAAAAGAATTTGCGAGTGATGAAAACACAAAAATAGAAATAAAAGAAATTGTTGATAATTGTGCTCGTGAAGCAAGATCTTATCATGTTGGAGTTTCTAAAAATGAAGTAAATAATTTATTAGGAATTAATTTAAATAATGAAGAAATTTCAAAAATCTTTAAAAGATTTGGTTTTAAATTTGAAATAGTAAATCCAAAAGTGAATATGGAAATTTTGGTTAATAGGGTAGAAGGTAAAGCTTATCATTTAGGAGCTAGTGTTCAATATGATGCACCTGAATTATTTGATTGCTCATCTTTAACTTCTTGGCTCTATAAAGAATCTGGAATTTCTATTCCCAGAATTTCAGTTGATCAGTTTTTATTTTCAAAAAGAATAGAAGATAAAGATTTAAGATTCGGTGATTTAATTTTTGTTAATAATGATGTAGATAAAGTTTGGTATCATTCACAAGAATATATGAAAGGTACTGAAATTCCACACGGAATTAATCATGTAGGAATGTATTTAGGTGATGGAAAAGTAATTCATGCAACGAAAATGTTTGGTAAAGTTGTCATAGAAAATCTAGGTACAGCCGAAAGATTTAAAGATATTGTCGGATACGGAAGAGTGGTTGAAAATTTAGAAGAGGAAAGATTTGTGGTAAGTATTCTAGGAGAGAGATTGGACTTGAGAATTAAAGAAGATTTGATAGAAGAGATCGCGAGAGTTTATGGATTGAATAATATTAAAAGTGTTTTACCGGAATTAAATAAGATAGGTAAGCCAAACAAGACTTTATATTATGAAAATAAAATAAAAAATATTTTATTTAAAAATGGATTCAGTGAAGTTTATACTTATTCTTTAAAAAATAAAGGAGATATTGAAATCTTAAAATCTGTAGCTCAGGATAAAAATTTCTTGAGAATAAATTTATCTGACGGATTACAAGAGGCGGTACAGAAAAATATTTTCAATATGCCTTTACTTAATACTTCTATTATTAAAATTTTTGAATTTGGAAATTGTTTTAAAAATCATGAGACAGAATGGATGAGTCTCGCTATCGCGATAGATGACGGAAAGAAAAATAAAGAATATAAAAGTCAGATTCAAAATATTTTAGAAGAAATTAAAAAAGAAATTGGAGTTTCTGAAATTAAATTTACAGAAACAAAAAATGCAGGACAAAAAGAAAATTGTATTGAGATTAATTTTGAAGAATTAATTGCAAATCTACCAGAAGGTGAAGGTTATAATGAAATTGATGAGAGAATTATCAATCAAAATATGAAGTATAAAGCTTTTGCTTTGACTCCGTTTATTGTGAGAGATATTGCTTGCTGGACTCCAGAAAATACAAATGAAAATGATGTTGAAAATATAATCAGAGAAAATATTACCAGTCTTTGTATCAGTGTAAAATTGTTTGATAAATTTGAAAAAGAAATTGAGGGAATAAAAAAGAAATCTTTTGGATTTAGATTGATCTATCAAGATGAAAGTAGAACCCTGACAGATGAAGAAGTGAATTTAGAATCAGACAAAGTTTACGAAGCTTTAAAAACTAAAGGATTTGAAATAAGATAAACTAATAAATTTTTAAAAATATGAGAAAAATAATAAAATTTATTTATAAAAAAATAATAAAGCCTGTTCTGTTTTTAATACCTGCTGACTATGTACATGTCTTCTTTTTGAAATCAGGTAGATTTTTTGGTAAATATTATTTAACAAAAAAGATAACAAATTTAATTTTTGCTTATAAAGATAAATCTTTAGAGCAAAATGTCTTAGGTATTGATTTTAAAAATCCTATTGGACTCGCGGCTGGATTTGATTATGATGCGGATCTTCCTGGTATTTTAAATGATGTCGGATTTGGATTTCAAACTGTCGGTACAGTGACAAATCTATATTATCAAGGCAATGCTTTTCCTATGCTCGGCAGACTTCCGAAATCAAAATCACTTTTAGTAAATAAAGGATTTAAAAGTAATGGTATAGACTATGCATTAAAAAAGATTAATAAAAGAAAAAAGGATTTCCCTGTTGGTATTAGTCTTGGTACTACAAATAAAAAGTATGAAAAAGAAGAAGATATGATAAATGATTTTTATTCTTCCGTATTAAAAGCTGAAAAAGAAAATTATTTTGATTATTTTGAAATAAATATTTCCTGTCCAAATCTTATTAATCTTCCAGAAAATTTTGTGAAATTTGATACTAAAGAAGGTCTTAAAAATCTTTTAGATAAATTGAGTGAAATAAAGTTATCTCGTCCTGCTTTTATTAAAATGTATTGTGAGAAAACAGTCGAAGAAACTTTAGCTTTGTGTGAAGTCGCTGAAAATTATAATTTTATTTCTGGATTTATTTTTTCAAATTTAGTAAAAGATAGAAACAATAAATATTTAAATAGGGGAGAAATAGAAAAATTAAAAAACTATAAAGGAAATTTTTCTGGAAAGCCAACAGAAGAGCTTGCAAATAATTTAATTTCTGCAGTTTATAAAAAATATAAAGATACAAATAGATTTATAATTATTGGTTGTGGTGGAGTTTTTGAAGCAAAAGATGCTTATGAAAAAATTAAAAGAGGGGCGACACTAATACAAATGATCACAGGTATGATATATGAGGGTCCTAGTCAGATCGGATTAATTAATAAAGATTTAGTAAAATTAATTGAGAAAGATGGATATAAAAATATTTCTGAAGCAATAGGGATTTATAGTAAAAAAGTAGATTTTTAACTTTTATTTTTACTCAAAAAATGATATAATTAAAGCATTATTTATCGTTTAATCTTTATAAAATATCAATTCTTATGGCAAAAGCTGACAACAAAAATAGCTCATACGGAGCAGATTCTATTCAAGTTCTAGAAGGTTTAGAGCCTGTTCGTAAAAGACCAGGTATGTATATTGGCTCTACTGGGCCAGACGGACTCCATCACTTGATATGGGAGATTTTTGACAACTCTCGTGACGAGGCTATGAATGGCTATGCTGATAGAATTGAAGTTGTGCTTCTTCCTGATGATCATATTCGTGTTGTAGATAATGGTCGTGGTATCCCGACTGGTATTCACCCAAAAACAAAAGTTTCTGCTCTTGAGACAATTATGACAACTCTTCATGCTGGAGGAAAATTCGGTGGTGATGGATATGCTGTATCTGGAGGTCTTCATGGGGTAGGGGCATCCGTTGTAAATGCTCTCTCTGTTTATACAAAAGTAGAAGTTCATCAAGGTGGAAAAATTTTTGTACAAGAATATTCTCAAGGTATCGCAAAAGCGAGAGTAAAAGAAATTGGTAAAACAAAGTTTACTGGTACTATCGTCACATTCAAGCCTGATATAGAAATTTTTAAAGAGGGAACAAATTATGAATTGTCTCGTGTGGTATCACATCTTCGTCAGCAAGCCTATCTTGTGAAAGGGCTTGAAATAAATATTTTAGATTTGAGAACAAGATATGAAAATAGTGAGATTAAAAGTTTATTAAAAGAATTTGAACAAGTTTCTTATATAAAAGATTTAGGAAATAATATTGCTTCTGGATATAAATCTTTCTCATTTTTCTTTGAAGGAGGACTTCGTTCACTTGTGGCACATTATAATTTTAATAATAAGCCAGTACATAAAAATATTTTCTATACTGAAAAGAAAATGGAAGATCAACCTGAACATGTCGGTGTAGAAATTGCACTTCAATATACTGATGATCTTTCATCTAAAATAGTTGCTTTTGCAAATAATATTCCAACTATAGAAGGGGGTACACATGTGTCTGGATTCAAGACTGCTCTTACTCGTCTTATAAATTCATATGCTCGCAAAAATAATATCTTAAAAGAGAAAGATGAAAATCTAACAGGTGATGACGTGCTTGAAGGATTGACTGCTGTAGTTTCTGTAAAATTACATGAGATTCAATTTGAAGGGCAAACAAAAGCAAAACTTGGATCGATGGAAGCTCAGACTGCTGTATCTTCTGTATTCTCAGAAGCATTTAATAATTTCTTAGAAGAACATCCAGAAGATGCGAAGGAAATTATTAATAAAGGATTGCTTGCTCTTCGTGCTCGTAAAGCTGCAAAGGCTGCGAAAGATTCTGTTCTTCGTAAAGGTGCTCTTGAAGGAATGACTCTTCCTGGAAAGCTTGCAGACTGTCAAAGTAATAATGCTGAAGACTCAGAACTATTTATTGTGGAGGGAGACTCTGCCGGAGGTTCTGCGAAAATGGGTCGTGATAGAAAGACTCAAGCCATTCTTCCTCTTAGAGGAAAAATTTTAAATGTTGAAAGAGCTCGTCTTGATAAAATGCTCGGCTCTGAACAAGTTAAAAATCTTGTTCTTGCTATGGGTGCTGCTATTGGTGATACATTTGATTTAAATAAAATGCGTTATCATAGAATTATTATCGCGACAGATGCCGACGTGGACGGTGAACATATTCGTACACTTCTCCTAACATTTTTCTTTAGATATTATAAATCTGTAATAGACTCTGGATATATTTATATTGCCCAACCACCACTATATAAAATCTCTGAAGGAAAAAAAGTTTCTTATGCTTATTCTGATGCAGAAAAATTTGAATTGATAGGGGACGTAGATCTTGAAGATGTGATAGAGACAGATGAATCTGAAGTAAATGAAAATGAAGAATTGTCAGATGATTTGAAAGACGCAGGATTTGTAGATACAAATGAAGCTAAAGGTAAAAAAGGAAAGAAAGAAGAAATTCCTGCAGCAAAGAAATCAAAGATTAGAATTCAAAGATACAAAGGTCTTGGAGAAATGAATCCAGAAGAACTTTGGGAGACAACAATGGATCCAAAAAATAGAATCTTAAAGCAAGTTTCTGCGAGAGAAGCAGAAGAAGCTGGTAGAGTTTTTGAAATGTTGATGGGATCTGAAGTAGGTCCTCGTAAATCATTTATTCAAACATACGCTAAAGACGCTGATATTGATTATTAAAAATAAAAATAAAAATATGAAAAAATTTTTTAAAAAAACTACTAAAATTAATATAATAATTTTTATTATTACTATTATAGTGGTAGTTTTTATATTTGTCAGTTTTAGTTTTAAAGATAATAACAAAGATAATTTTAAGGATAATTCTAAAATTGATAAAGTTGAAACATTTGATAAAAAAATAAAATGTGAACCCTTTATAAAAGATATAAAAGAAAAAATTGAAAAAGAAAATTCTTTTGCAATAGCAGTAAAAGCTTGTGATACAAGTTGGCAAGGAACAAGTGCTTGCTCAGATTCGGTAACACATAAACAGTTTCAAGAAGTTTTTTATTCAGACAAATTAAATACTTGTGTTTATCTTGAGACTGACACTAGATTTTTTAAAGGTGATGATCCTGATCATTATGGAGCTAATCCTGAAAACTCAAAAATATTTAGTGGGGTTAATTTTTACATTAATGATGAATATTATATTTTGTACGATTTATTAAATGGTTCTAAAATAGACGAAGCTAGAACGCAATGGAGAAATACACCAAGAGAATTATTAACCGATTTATCAATTTCATCATCTACAGATAAATATCCTGGTGTGGTTGAACTTATGTTAATAAAATATAGAAATAATTAATTTATATTTATTATTGCATTTTAATAATTTGTATTTTATATTAAATTAGTAAGATTTTATTATTAACATTTAAAACAATAAACAAATAATATGAATAATTATAATTCAATTAGAGAAGAGGTAAATAAATTAAAATTAGATTATGACAAGTTGTCTGATTATGAGTTGTTATCTATAGCAGTTCAAAAACAAAGAAATCAGATATTGGCTTCTGCTTTGGGTGTTAGTCAAACAGATAATCATCCTTCGTTTATAGAGGATATAGCAATTCATTTAAGGGATAGTGAAAAATATAGTATTATAGAAAATAATGAAGATACAAAAACCAAAAAATAATACTAAAACCGATTGGGGAGGGGTGGCTAATTGGTATGATGATTTGATAAAAGATAATGACAGCTATCAAACAAAAATAATTTTACCAAATCTCATTAGAATTTTAGGTGGAGAAAAAGAAATTCAAAATAAATCTATTTTAGATTTGGCTTGTGGATCTGGATTCTTCTCAAACATTTTATCTGAGTCTGGAGCAAATATTGTCGGAGTTGATCTTGGTAATGACTTGATAAAAACAGCAAAAGATAATTCTCAAAGATTAAATTTAAAAAATATAAAATACTTTGTCGGCAATGCTGAGAATTTTACAAATATTTCTGATATAAAAAGTTTAATAAAAGAAGAGAAAAATAGATTTGATTTTGTGATTTGTATTTTAGCTATACAAAATATAAATAAAGTAGATTTAGTTTTAAAAGAAATAAAAAAAGTTTTGAAACAAAACGGAAAAGCTGTTTTTATAATCAATCATCCAAGCTTTAGAATTCCAAAATTTTCTGATTGGTATTTTGATGAAAAAAAGAATATTCAAAATAGAATAGTAGCGAAATATATGAGTGAGATAAAGTCTGAGATTGATATGAATCCGGGGGAGAAAAATTTAAAAAAGAAAAAATATACTATCTCATTTCATAGACCACTACAATATTATACGAAGCTTTTTGCAAACAACGGATTTGTTATTTCAAAAATTGAAGAATGGATTTCTCATAAAGAGTCAGAGCAGACCGCTAAAAGAAAAAAAGAAGAAGATATTGCAAGACATGAGATACCAATGTTTATGTGTATAGAAATTTTAAATAAATAAAAACCTCACAATTTGTGAGGTTTTTATTTTGATTTATTTATTATATTTTATTTTTCACTTCTATTTTTAATTTTTCAATTAATTCATCGAGTGTTAATGAAAACTTTTCTCCTGATCTTGATTCTAAAGTGACTTTGTTTTCTTCTTTTTCTTTATCTCCAATTACAATCCAATATGGATATTTCATTTCTTTTGCTTCACGAACTTTTTTACCAAGCCCATCTTTTCCATCTTTTAATTCTATTCTAAAATTATTTTCTTTTAATTTATTGAATACATTTTTTGCGTATTCTCCATGAGCTTCGCTATTTATTGGAATAATTGAAAGCTGTGTTGGACTCATCCAGAGAGGGAAGTTTCCAGCTGTGTGCTCTATATATACAGAAAGGAATCTTTCAAGTGACCCAGCGATAGCACAGTGAATCATAACAGGCATATCCCTTTCTCCTTTTTCATTTACATATTCTAGACCAAAGTTAAATGGTTGTACAAAGTCGACTTGTATAGTTCCTACTTGATGTTCGCGTCCAATTGCATCTTTTGCCATAAAGTCTACTTTTGGTCCGTAGAAAGCAGCCTCTCCTTCACCGTCTACAAAATTCTCACCAACTCTTTTTGTTAAAAGATTTTTAATTGCACTTTCTGCTTTTTCCCAATTTTCTAAATTACCTTTAAATTTTGGATCATCACTTCTACGACTAAAGCGTGGAGTAAGATCTGCAAATCCGAAAGATCTATAAAATGTTTCAATTAAATTCCAAATATTATTTATTTCTTCTTCGAGTTGAGATTCACGACAGAAAATATGTGCATCATCTTGAGTGATTGAAAGTACACGAGACAATCCATTTAATTCTCCTGATTGTTCGTCACGATATACCATTGTCGTCTCAGAATATCTGATTGGTAATTCTTTATAACTTCTTAATTCTGATGCATAGATCTGTGCATGATGAGGACAATTCATCGGCTTCATACATAAAGTATGTCCATCACGTGTTTCTATTTTAAATAAATCTTCTGCATATTTATCCCAATGTTGAGATTTTACATATAAATCTTTTTTAGTTAAATGAGGAATTGTGACAGCTCCGTATCCATATTCACTTCTTAATTCTTGTACGAAATTATCAACCTGCTTTCTTAAAAATGTTCCACGTGGAGTCCAAAGAGGGAGGCCGGGACCAACTAGATCAGAGAAAATAAACAAGCCAAGCTCTCTACCTAAAATACGATGGTCTCTTTTCTTCGCATCCTCAATTTGCTTTTGATAATTTTCAAGCTCTTCTTTTATATTAAATGCAAGTCCATAAACACGAGTAAGCATTTTATTTTTCTCATTTCCTCTCCAGTATGCTCCAGCGGTATGAGTTATTTTAAAACTCTCACTATCGATCTCTTTTAAATCTTCGACATGACCACCACGACAAAGATCTGTAAAATCATTTATTGTATAGAGAGTTATTTTTTCTCCACGAGCAACGATTTCATTTATTAATTCAGTTTTGTATTCATTATTTTTGAAAATTTCTAAAGCCTCTTCGCTAGATACTTCTTTATGAGAAAAAATTCCACCAGCAGAAATTATCTTTTTCATTTTTTCTGTAATTTCAGAAAAATCTTTTTCACTGTTTGGTTTTTCTCCTGTTCCAAAGTCTATATCATAATAAAATCCAGTATCTATAGCGGGTCCTAAAGTGAGTTTTGCATCACTGTATCTTTCTAAGATTACACTAGCCAATACGTGAGCCAGTGTGTGTCTTTTGTGGTCTAAAATTTCTTGATTCATAAATTTGCTTGTTTATTTTTAAGTATTTTTCAATTATATCAAAATTAAGCCTTTTTTCATATTTGATATAAATGTTATAATTATTTTCATAATAATCAAATTTATGAAATCATATAAAAAATACTTTTGGGATGTAATTAAAAAACAGTACGCAGATTTTAAAGGTGTAGCAACAAGAAAACAATATTGGATGTTTCAGCTTTATGGATTTTTAACTTTTTTCTTACCAATGCTTTTATTAATTTTAGGATGGGGACTTTTTGCATTTTTAAGTGATGCTTCTGGAGTAAAGCCTAGCTTGAGTCCAGTGATGGCTATCATTTTTATGATTTTTTCTGTTATTTTATTAATAGGTTGTTTCGCTATATTCGTGCCATCTTTGGCAATGTCTGTTAGAAGACTTCATGATATTAAAATGTCAGGCTGGGCTCTTTTAATAAATTTGCTTCCTTATGTTGGAGGATTAATTTTATTTGTATTTTATTTGTTACCTTCAGAAACTGAAAACAATAAATACAGATTAGAAAAATAAAAATATGAATTCTTTTAAAAAATATTTTTGGGATGTTATTATAAAACATTATTTTGACTATAAGAGTGTGGCAACAAGAAAAGAATATTGGTTGTTTGTTTTATATCGTCTTATTGCAATTTTTGCTTTAGCAATAATATTGTATTTTATTAAATATATAATTATATTATTAAATCCTGGTTTTATAATAAACCCTTCTTTATATAATGTTGTAATTATAGTTAATTATGCGTATATGGTAATAGTCTTACTTGTTACATTAATACCATCTTATTGTGTTGCTATAAAAAGATTACATGATATCAAATTATCAGGTTGGCCTCTTTTATTATTTTTAATTCCATATATTGGAGCTTTAATAATATTTATTTTTCACTTACTTCCTTCAGAAACTGAACATAATAAATACATTATGCAAAAATAAAAATATGAATCCATTAATTTACGCATTTCTCGGAGCCGTTAGTGCATCACTTGGTACTCTTTTTGCAAAGATGGGATTGAAAGGTGTTGATAGCAATACCTTAACTGTGATTAGGGGAATAGTAATGGCTGTCATTGTGACTATTTCTGCTTTTATGATTTCAAAATTTTCTTTTTCTTCACTTAGTTCTTTGACTACTAGAAATTGGATCTTTGTTATTTTATCAGCTGCCGGTGGAGCATTTTCTTGGTTATTCTTTTATTATGCTCTCGCACACGGAAATGTGGTAAGTGTGACAGCAATAGATAGGCTTTCTATTGTTATCACAGCTTTACTTGTGGTAGTATTTTTATCAGAAAAAATTTCTATATCATCAAGTATTGGGATAGTGATGATAGTCCTCGGAAGTATTTTGGTTGCTGTACCGATTGATAAAATTTTAGGATTATTTAAATAAGAATTAAATAAAATAGAAAATAAAAAAAAGACGTCTACCGCTAAACGTCTTTTTACTTTTGTTTTTATTAGATTAAGACTAAATTAAATCTAAGTCCTCTTTACTACACTTTCTCATCTTATTACCTGAAAGCATCCAAAGAATACAACAGGAAATTATTAATATAATACACCCATATTTATCAAAATTGTTTAAAAAAATAATTGATACACAAGAAAATATAATAAATCCTATTAAAGCAATTATTATATTATTTGTATTATTTTTTTGGCAGATTCGATCTGAAAGATAATATTGGTTTTTATAAACAAAACCTTTCATTTTTTTATTTTTAATTCTTAAATATTTTTTATTTATATTTATATTCGAAATAAAGAAAAACAATAAAGATAAAATAATTCCCAGAATTAAAGAATAGTTTATTTCCCAGTCACTATTATTAGGACCTATTACACAAGTATACCAGCCAGTTTTAGTCAAATTTAAAGAATAATTTTCTTTCCAGTTTTTCTTTTTGAAAAAGAAATGGAAACCTCTGTATTCAATTTTTTGGAATTCAAATATTTCACTTTTTGTGATATCTCCCATCAATATGGACCAGGCTTCTTCTCTTGAAAAAGTTATCGGATTCGGCCGTTCATCTACTATCTTTTGGGATTTGCCAAAAGGTTTATAAGTTTGATCATCTGTTGAAATTGGAAAGTCCAAAGCTTTTGCGGTAGTAAAGCTAAAGAAAATACAAAGAACTAATAATAATTTTTTCATTTAAAAATTTTTTATTGTTATAAAATAATTGTTTACTAAAAGTATCCTATAATATTTATTATTATTTGTCAATAATAGATTTTTTATTAAAATGATAGAATATATACATAAAACAAATAAAAAATATGTTATCAACAACTTTCATTTTAGTAATAATTTTAGCAATAGTAATCTTATATTTCATTGCTTCATACAATGGACTTATAATGCGTTCAAATCATATTAAAAATGCTTGGGCAGATATCGATGTGCAATTAAAAAGAAGATATGACCTTATTCCAAATTTAGTAAACACTGTAAAAGGTGCTGCAAATTTCGAAACTTCTACACTCGAAAAAGTTATCTCTGCGAGAAATTCTGCAATGAGTGCTCATGAAGCAGGTGATAAAGATGCTATTGCGAAAACAGAAAATGAACTTTCTGGAACTTTAAAATCTCTCTTTGCTTTATCTGAGAGTTATCCAGATTTAAAGGCAACAAATAATTTTGTAAATCTTCAAAATGAATTATCTGATACTGAAAATAAAATTCAAGCAGCGAGAAGATTTTATAATAATGTTGTCATGGATTACAACACTGCAATTGCGACTTTCCCTAGAAATATTTTAGCTGGAATGTTTAAATTCACTTCAAGTGAAATGTTTAAATTATCTGAATCAGAATCAGCAGCAAAAGATCCGGTTGAAGTTAAATTCTAATTAAAATATATGACTTTTCCATTTAAATTTGGCATTTTAGATAAAAAGAATTCAAAAGAAGAAACTAAACCAGTACAAACAGAAGAAGAGAAGAATAAAGAATTAGAAAGAGTTTCTAGATTTAATAAAATAGAAGTTGGGGCAGAAATATCTTTTAAAGATAAATATACAGGAAAGATTTCTCATGATTATAAAATAAATAATAAAAATAATAAAGAAATGAAGTTTGAAATTAAAAATGAAATTAATTCAAATTTAAATGCTGGTACTTGGATTAATGTTGATGATGTTTTGGATTTTGTGAATCCTAAGAAAAATTAAAATATATTTTTATGGATAAAAAACCAAATCAATTTTCAAGTTTTATTGTTAAAGGTGGTGTTCGATACGGAATTTTATCTCAAGAAGGTACAGGTGAGAATGCTAGGAGAAAAATTATGGCGACCGATAGTCTTGGAAAAGGTAAAGGTGAATCAGTTTCAGAAATATTTTCAGAAGGTAAATGGATTTCACTTTCAGAATATCAGAGTAATAGAAAAATTTTACCAGATAATAATCCTAAAGTTGTTAAAAAAGAAAATAATTTAAAAACAGCTATTAAAAATGTATTTTCTACTTTTGTAAGTAAAAAAGATGCACCAATAAGTAACGATTTCTATACAGAAAGACTAACGTCTTTGGACGATGTCACCTCAATGGAAGGTAAAGATTCTCCTCAAATTATAAACTCACAATTTCAAAATCAGATAGTTAGAAAAATGCTCAAAGCTGATAAGAGTAAAGATACTATTTCTTTACAGAAAAGAAATATATCTAAAGAGATAAGTGAAAAAGTTGAAGAAATATATTTTAAAGATAAATCTAAATCCAATGAAGATTTATTAGAAAAAGATTATTATGCTATTTTGGAATCTGGTATAGAAGGGGCTTATTTATTCGCTAGAGATTTTGAAAAAAATAAAAAAGAAAATGAAGATCTTTGTACAAATGACAGATTAGATTCTTTTTATAAAATAGACTATGTAAAAATTGTTCGTGATAATGCTGGTAATATTTATAGTGTTTATTTTATTCAAATAAAAACAAATAGAGATGATGCTGAAAATGAAAAAGACAAAGTCTTTAAAAAGCATGAAGAATATTTAAAGAGCTTAAACGTTATTACAAAAGATGAATTTATAAAACAAAATTTAGTTGAAGTGGAAGGTAAGGATTATTTAAATAGTAAGAAATTTAGTAGAAATAATTCAGAAATAAAGAAAAATAAGAATATATGTTTTGCAAAAAGCTTTTATTCTGCTACTTATTTTGTTGATAGAAATACAACTGATGAAAGTAAAAGAATCAGTCTAATCAAGGAGGATAAATTATTAGAAGGGAAAGACTTGACTTATATATTTAAATAATGTATACTATTTAGAGTCAAAAAAACAAATTAAAACTTTTTATTATGGATAATAAAATTATAGATCTTTCTGGAATGAGTGAAGAGGAGAAAATCTCCTTTTTTAAACAACAATATGTAGATTTGCTTTTTAAAAGAAGTCAGGGTCTTACTTCTATAGAAAAAGAAGAAGATCAAGAATTAGATAAATTAACTGAAGAATTCAGTAATGAGTTCGTAAAGGGCTCAGATGAATACAAAAGTCTTCTGTTAAAGAAAAATTCTTTAACAGAAAAACAATTTCATAATGATTATATAGACCTGATTAAAGTTTATATAGATAAATATGAAATCTGGAAAAGCTAGAGAATTGTAAAAAGGAAATTCATTAATTGGAATCCGAATTAGGTAATTATTGCCTGATTCGGATTTTTTAATATTCTATATTTTTTGAATGTTTTGTTTTTCCTCTATTGTAATCTAATTTTGATTTATGTTTGCCAGTTTTAAATGCTTTTCCAAAAGGTGCGTCTATTTTTTCTTGATTAGCTTTGTACATTGCATTTTTTGCTGCAAAAATACTTAATTGTCTTTTTTGTTTTTCTAATTTATCCAATCCTTTTTTATCTAAATTTTTATTAGATTTATTTATAACTTCTTTTTGTAATTTTGTTAATTTTTCTTTTGACATATTTTTATATATTTATTTTAACATTTAAAATTTATCATTTTTTAAATTTGAAAATTATGATATAATGCAACATATATAAATTATGGCAACACTATATACAGAACAATCAAAGAATGTTCACAAGACTTGGCTTTATATGTCTATTTTTGTGGCTATTTTCGCTGCGGTAGGACTTATTTTAGCTTACTCTTATCAAGACGTGACTATTTTCTATATAGCTATTATTTTTTCTGTAATAATGAATATTTTTTCATATTGGTATTCTGATAAAGTTGCACTCAGTATGGCAGGGGCGAGAGAAATAACAAGATCTGAATATCCAGAATTCTGGAATGCCGCAGAAAATTTAGCTATCACAGCAGGACTGCCAATGCCAAAGCTTTATGTGATTGATGATCCAATACCAAATGCTTTTGCGACGGGTAGAGACAAAAATCATTCTGCTATTGCTGCGACGACAGGTATTCTTTCTATGCTCAATAAAGCAGAGCTGGAAGGGGTTGTTGCTCACGAGATGAGTCATATTGGAAACAGGGATATTTTAATTTCTACAATTGTTGTAATAATGGTATCGGCTATTTCATTTTTATCTCAAATGTTTTTTAGGGTTAGAATGTTTGGTGGAGGAGAAAAGAAAGATGGTAATATTTTTACTTTAGTTATTTCTATACTTGCTCTCATACTTGCGCCTATTGCCGCGACAATTATACAGCTAGCTATTTCTCGTAAAAGAGAATTCCTTGCTGATGCATCAGGAGCTTTGCTTACTAGATATCCAGAAGGTCTTGCTTCTGCATTGCAAAAAATTTCTCAATTTCATCAGCCGCTCGTAAATGCAAATAGTGCTACAGCTCATATGTATATTGTAAATCCAATGGGATTAAATTCTTATGATGAAAAAGATGAAAAGATATCTTGGTTTTCAAAACTTTTCATGACACATCCTCCAACAGTTGAAAGAATAAAAGCTTTATTAGGAGATAAATAATTTTATTTATTTTTTATCCACCATTTTTTAATAAAAGGCAAACTTTGAACAGAGATAAAATATCCAAGAGTAGGTATTAAAGCATTTATAAAAGGGTTAGAATTTTTTATAACAATTAAAAGTAAAGAAGCTAGCATATAAGTTGTTATTATTAAAAATAAATTTCTTGTTTTACTTTTTTCCCAATCTTTATCTAATTCTACTTTTTTATTTCTTTCCTTTATTTTTATTATTTCGTTTTCTATTTCTTTTAATTCCATAAATATATTATTGTCATTATTGCTATTATTGCCATAAAGATCGTGATGACCCAGCCCATGATTTTTGTTATTAAATTATTTTTAAATTCTCCCATTATTTTTTTACTACTACTTATTCTAATAATAAAGATAAGTATTATCGGTGCTATGACTCCGTTTAAGACAGCAGAATAAATCAAAGCTTTCATAGGATTCATTCCGATAAAGTTCATAACTATACCAGCAACTATTGAAATAATAATCACAGAATAAAATGCGTGAGCAGAATTATATTTTCTATAAAGACCTTCTTTCCATCCAAAACTTTCTGAAATAGCATAAGCTGTAGATCCTGCGAGTATTGGTATTGCGAGTAATCCTGTACCAATAATTCCTAATGCGAAAAGTATCATGGCAGAATTCCCGGCTAGAGGAGCAAGAGCTTGCGCGGCATCACTAGCAGAATTTATATTTGTAATTCCGTTTACAAAAAGAGTATTCGCACAAACAGAGATAATAAAGAACATTACAAGATTTGAAATAAACATTCCAAACCAAACATCTTTTCTCATTTTTTTAATTTCAACATCATTTGTAGTTTTTCTTTGTTTAATACTTGTTTTTCCTTCAAGGATTTCTTCTTCTATCTCTTCTGATGTTTGCCAGAAAAATAGATAAGGGGATACTGTTGTTCCAAGTATTCCGGCTATTAAAATAATTTCATTTTTATTAAAAGAAATATGAGGAATAAATGTATGAAATACTAAATCAGCCCAATTCATATCTATAATTAAAGCTGTTGCAACATAAGCAAGAAGAGATAATACAAACCATTTTAAATATTTAACATATCTTTTATAGGGGAGAATAATCTCAAGAGCGAGAATTAATAACCCAATAGCAACTATTAAGAAATTAAAATCAAGAGCAGGGTAAATAAGTTGAGCTGATTTTGCCATTGCTCCGATATCTGCGCCTATATTAAATGTGTTAGCTAAGAATAAAAGGATGGTAGTTACGTATAAAACTTTTTTAGAAAAAACTTTTTTAATATTAGAAGCGAGACCTCTTCCTGTTACAAGGGCGATACGTGCACACATTTCTTGAACTATTGCCATGAGAGGGAATGTCCAAGCTGAAAGCCAAAGAAGCTTTGATCCATATTGTGCACCAGTTTGAGAATATGTTGCTATTCCAGATGGATCATCATCAGCTGCTCCTGTGATGATACCAGGTCCTACTTCTTTAAAATATTTTCTTATAATATTTTCTTTTTTTACTTCTTCTATTTTTATTGTTTCTTCTATAGTAATTTTTTCTGTTACTTGATCTTCTTTTTCTTTCATAATTTTATATTTTTCTTATTTAATAAGATTATAACTTAAAAATGTTTATTATTTAATATAATTTTATTATAAATATATACTTGACTTATATATCTATATGTGCTATTATTTATTTGGTAATTTGATTGTAAATTTTAAATAAATTTTAAATGGAAAATAAAGAAATTATTCTTTCATTAGAAAAACATCTGGAAAATAAATTAAAAGCTCCTTTTAATAAAGATTTTTCTTTTAATATTTTATCATTCTTTGTAACTATTAATGGATTCGAAAGAATTATTATTACAAGAATAAAAAATGTAGTAATCACTCGTGGTTTATGTAAAGATAGTGGCAACTACCTAAAATCTGAAAGGAAAAAATTAGGTGAACCAGTAATTATTATAGAGATTGAAGTTGATATAGCATTAAAATCTTTTGATAAGACTGTTGTATCTATAGTCGCTATTTTGGATGATAATAAAAATCCTGTGATGGATATAAGGGTTAATCTTATATCTAACAAAAATGAAATTGGTGCTGGATTTTTTTTAAACATGAATCAGATTGTTTTTCGTTAAGTGAATTCTTTAAGACATTTCATAAGACTTCAAGGTTATTTTTAACCCTGAAGTCTTTTTATTTTGTAGAAATTTTAATATTTTAAAAGAAAACATTACATGATATAATTTGTAAAATATATGAAAAAGAAAATAGTATTAACAGGGGATAGGCCAACAGGTAAATTGCATCTTGGGCATTATATTGGATCTATTAAAAATAGAGTTAGATTACAAAATGAGTCTGAAGAATCATATTATATGATCGCTGATTTACAAGCTTTGACTGACAATGCTGATAATCCTTCTAAAGTGACTGAAAATGTTATTGAAGTGATTTTAGATAATTTAGCTTGCGGTCTTGATCCTAAAAAAACAACTTTCTTTATTCAATCTTCAATTCCTCAAATTGCTGAGATGACAGTATTCTTTTTGAATTTAGTAACTCTTGCGAGATTAAAACGTAATCCTACTGTTAAAAGTGAAATGAAACAAAAAGGTTTTGGAGAAAATGTTCCAACTGGTTTCTTGGCTTATCCTATTAGTCAGGCTGCAGATATTCTCTTTTTAAGATCTAATACTATTCCTGTTGGCAATGATCAATTACCTGTGATAGAGCAAACTAATGAAATAGTTAGAAAGTTTAATTCTATTTATGGTGATTTCTTTGAAGAAGTAGAACCAGTACTTTCAAATTATTCTAGATTAGTTGGTATTGATGGAAATGAAAAAGCTGGAAAGTCTTTAGGCAATGCAATTTATCTAAGTGATGATTTGACTACTATTACTAAAAAAGTAATGTCTATGTATACAGATCCTAATCATCTAAAAGTCGAAGATTCTGGAAAGGTTGAAGGTAATGTGGTCTTTGAATATCTTGATGCTTTTGATGAAAGAAAAGAAGAAATTGTAGCTTTGAAAAAACATTACAGAAAAGGTGGATTAGGGGATGTTGTTTTGAAAAAAAGATTGATAGAAGTATTGGAAAGTATTATAGTTCCAATAAG
>JBAXSC010000001.1:0-321411 GCA_037130925.1 Candidatus Nomurabacteria bacterium | reverse complement strand
AATGAAGGGAGTAAAAAAGTATTAAAGAAAAATGGATTTAAGGTTGAAGGTATTATGAAGGAAGATAAAATTTTAAAAAATGGAGAAATTGTAGATTATATTCTTTATGCAAAATTTAAAAAGTAAAAATAAAAAAGTATTTGTTGGAATGTCAGGAGGGGTAGACTCTTCTGTTTCGGCATTTCTTTTAAAAAATAAAGGATACGATGTGACTGGAGTATTTATTAAAGTTTGGCAACCAGATTTTATAGAATGTACTTGGCGTGAAGATAGACAAGATGCGATGAGAATCTGTGCTGAATTAGATATTCCTTTTATTACTTTAGATTTAGAAGATGAATATAAAAAAGGAGTGATAGATTATATGGTGGCAGAATATAAAGCTGGTAGAACACCAAATCCAGATGTATTTTGTAATAAAGAAGTAAAATTTGGAGCGTTTTTAAATTGGGCTTTAGAAAATGGAGCTGACTTTGTAGCGACAGGACATTATTCTCAAAACAAAAATAACTTTTTAGTAAAAGCAAAAGATACTTCAAAAGATCAGTCTTATTTCCTTTGGACACTTAAAAAAGATCAACTTGAAAAAATAATTTTCCCAGTAGGGAATTTATTAAAATCAGAAATAAGAGAAATTGCTGTAGAAAACAATCTTGCGACAGCAAAGAAAAAAGATTCACAAGGACTTTGTTTTATAGGAAAAATAGATGTAAAAGATTTCTTAAAAGAATTTATTAAAAATAAAAAAGGAAAAATTTTAGATTTAAATACTAAAAAAGTATCAGGAGAGCACGACGGGGTTTTCTTTTATACTATTGGAGAAAAAATTAATGGAAATTATATTTTAGAAAAAGATATTGATAAAAATATTCTTTATACGAGTACAGATAAACCAAATCTATTTTTAAATAAAGAAGGAGAAATAATTTTAGAACAAATTAATTTTGGAGAGAAATTAGAAAAAGGAAAAATTTATTCAGTAGCTGAGAGATATCATGCAGAAGAAACTAAAATTAAAATAGAGAATATTAAAGAAGATAAACTAGAAAATAAAATTACTATTAAATATAATTTAATTAAAAAAGATAAAAATTTCGTTTATACTTCAGGTCAATCATTAGTATTTTATAAAGGAAATATTTTAATCGGAGGTGGAATAATGAAGTAAAACATAAAAAATACATCTGTAAATAGTTGCAGGTATTTTTTTATTGATATAATTATATTGTTACTAGCTATTGTTTTATTATTGGTGTTATTAACGTTAGTAATTTTAATTAATATATTAATCTAAATTTATATGAAAGCTTATACAGCAGAACTAATCGGTACAGCTCTTCTAGTCCTTGGAGGATGTGGAGCTACTATATTCGCCGGAGGCTCTCTAGGAGTACTCGGCATTGCATTCGCTTTTGGTTTGTCTCTAGTAGTCGTGGCATGGCTAGTTGGTGGAATTTCAGGAGCACATGTTAATCCTGCAGTTACCATCGCTCTTGCTTTATCAGGAAAATTTCCTTGGAATAAAGTTTTAGGATACATTGTCGCACAAATTATCGGAGCTATTATTGGTTCTGTAATTTTGTATGCAATAGTTACAAATATTGCTAACAGTGCAATTATTATTAATGCCGGCTTTGCAACTAATGCACTTGCTCCCGGAGTATCTGTGATGGCTGGAGCTTTAGTTGAAGTATTTATGACAGCGATATTATGTCTTGTCGTGCTTGCTACAACTAGATCAACATTTCCTGCAGCTTCAACTCCATTCGCGGTTGGATTAGGATTGTTCATTGCAAACATTGTTGCTATCCCATTAACAGGAGCTTCAATCAATCCTGCTAGATCAATTGGTCCAGCTTTAGTTTCAGGTCAACATATTAGCTCACTCGGATTATTTATTATTGCTCCAATAGTAGGTGCGGTGATAGCATATTTCATTCATGTTTTTGTTTTAGGTAGAGAACACCATCATCAAGCTTAATTAAAATATTTTATTTTAATTTTAAAAACACTCTAGAGATAGGGTGTTTTTAATTATATTGACATAATATACTATTATGATAGTATTAATTTGGTTATATAGTTCTTAATATTTTTTAATTTTAAAATTTTAACTTTTTTGTCATGAAAAATTTATCATTATTTTATTTTTTATTTATAGTAATTATTTTAATTGGTTGTAAACAGGGACGTGTTATAAAATGTGTAATAGCTAGTAATTCTGAAATTAAAATTGACACAAAGTCAATTTGTAACGCGAATTATGGTGATGGTAGTAATACATTTTTTTATATAGAAGTGCCTGTTGATACATCTGGTGATGGTGTTACTGATTTATTTTTAAAATTAGGAGAAGGAGGAGATAATACCGCTACTTTTATCGGTCAACTTAGGAAAGAAAGTCCTAATTCTGATATTTATTTTGAAGCTGTGTTATTAAATTCTTATGGTAGAAATTGCTATTATGCTAATTCTTATGGTTTTAGAAATTTAAAATAGTTCTAAGATTACCAAAATTTTATAAAAATGCTCCAAATGGAACATTTTTGATTTATTATACTTATTCACAAAAAGTCAAGAGATTTCATTGCATAAATTCCTAGCATATGATATATTAAATGCAATATTGACGAGGCTTATCTTCTATTCCATCAGGTTAAGTTTTGTGGGTGACTCAAGTCAATAATAATTTCGAAATTATTATTAGTATAAATATAAAGATATAAATCTAAAAAAGCCAAATAACAGTGTTTTTTGTCTGTTTTTTGCTCTCTCTGCTAAGTTTAGATTTGTATCTCTATATTTCGTTTATTTTATTTATATTTTTTATGTCCAAAACAAAAAATACTAACGAGAGTTTACTAGTTGCCAGTTTACCTAAGAAAACTTTCTCAAAGTTTAGAAAGCCATTCACAGAGCTTCCAAACCTTGTGGAAAACCAAATTGCTTCTTTCAAGAAGTTGGTCGAAGAAGATTTAGAAATTATTTTAAAAGAACTTAATCCAATCAAAGATTATACTGAAAAGAAATTTGAGCTTGAGATTAAATCTTTTGAACTTGGAGAACCAAAAAATACTGAAGAGTATTCAAAAGAGAATAAACTTACTTACGAAGCGCCATTACGTGCGACTATTTTACTTCGTAACAAGATTCTAAATACAGAAAAAGAACAAGAAATCTTTTTAGCTGCTTTCCCTATGATGACTGTTCATGGATCATTTATTATAAACGGTGTGGAAAGAGTTATTATTCCTCAACTAGCAAGAAGTGCTGGAGAATTTTTTGATTGTGAGGAAATTGGAGGAAAAAAATACTTCTCAGCAAAAATCGTTCCAAACAGAGGAGCTTGGATTGAATTTTTAACTGATGATGAAAATGAAATGATTGTGAAAATCGACAAGAAAAGAAAATTCTCTGTCATTTCACTTCTTCGTGCCCTTGGTTATGCAAAAAATGAAGATATTGCGAAAGCTTTTGAAGGAAAAGATTTAGCTAAAGCGTATATCATGAATCTTGCAGAGAAAGATAATATTAAGACAGCTGATGAAGCTTATATTGATATTTATAAAAAACTTCGTGATGGAGATCTTGCTACAATTGAAAATGCAAAATCATATATTACTTCTCTTTTCTCAAAAGAGAGATATGACTTATCTCCAATTGGTAGAATGCGTTTTAATAAGAGATTTAATCTTGCTCTAGATGGAAAAGATATGAAGAGGTTAACTCTTTCTAAAGAAGATATTGTTTTAGTTATTGCTCATCTTATCGAACTAAACAATAATCCTGAAGCTCAAGGTGATGATATAGATCACTTGGCATCAAGAAGAGTTCGTTTTGTCGGAGAAATGCTTGGAATGAAAATTAAAAAAGGAATGATTCAAGTAAGAAGATATATTCAAGAGAAAATGTCTGTTGTTGATACTGATACAACATTGCCTGTTTCTATCGTTAATCAAAGACCTTTACAAGCTCGTATCAAAGAATTCTTTACAGTAAATCAGCTTTCACACTTGATGAATCAAGAAAATCTTCTTGCTGAAATCGAAACACTTCGTACAGTGTCGGCACTTGGTCCCGGAGGACTTTCAAAAGAAAGAGCTGGATTTGAAGTTCGTGATGTTCATACATCTCACTATGGTCGTGTTTGTCCAATTCATACACCTGACGGTGCGAACGTGGGTCTTATTTTAAGACTTGCAACTTATGCAAAGATTAATGAATTTGGAATTATCGAAACTCCTTATGTGAAAGTTAAAAATGGAAAAATTACAAATGAGATTCAATATTTGAATGCTCTTCAAGAAGAGGCTACAGTTATCACACATGCTGCTATTGATTATAATGAGGCTGGAGAAATCAAAGATGAATTTGTTCAAGCAAGAAAAGGTGGATCACCAGCAATTGTTAGAAAAGAAGAAGTTGAGTATATCGATGTTGCGACAAATCAAGCTTATTCTATTGCGACAAATCTTATTCCTTTCTTGGAGCATGATGACGCCGTTCGTGCCTCACTTGGATCAAACATGCAGAAACAAGCTTTACCTCTATTATTGGCAGAAGCGCCTTATGTTTCTACAGGTATGGAGTTAGAAGCGGCAAAGCATATCGGAAGAATTGTATTAGCTGATGAAGCTGGAGATGTTAAATATGTTGATGCTAAAAAAGTTATTGTTACAGGAAAAGATGGAAAAGATAAAACATATAATCTTGTAGATTTTACTCGTACAAATAACTTCACAGCGTTTTATCAGAGACCTATCGTAAATATTGGAGACAAAGTAAAGAAAGGAGAAGTTTTAGCTGACTCATCATCAACACGTGGTGGACAAATTTCTATTGGACACAATATTCGTGTAGCATTTATGAGTTGGAATGGTGCGAACTATGAAGATGCTATTATTATTTCTGAAAAACTTGTACGTGAGAAGAAATTCTCTTCTATTCATATCGAAGAATTTGTATGTAGTGTTCGTGATACAAAATTAGGTGCTGAAGTTACAACTCACGACATTCCAAATGTTGGAGAAACAAAACTTAAGAATTTAGATGAAGATGGAATTATTAGAGTCGGAGCAGATGTGAGAGCTGGAGATATTCTTGTTGGAAAAATTACACCAAAAGGAGAAACAGAACTTACTCCGGAAGAAAGATTACTTAGAAGTATCTTTGGTGAAAAGATTCGTGATGTAAAAGATACTTCATTAAGATTAGACAATGGAAAGAGAGGAAGAATTATTGGTATCAAAGTTTTCTCAAGAGAAAGAGGAGATACTTTAGAGAGTGGTGTTATTAAAAAGATTCATATTGAAGTTGCACAACTTCGTGACATTTCAGTTGGAGACAAGCTTGCCGGAAGACACGGAAATAAAGGAGTTATCTCAAGAATATTACCTATTGAAGACATGCCATTCACAGAAGATGGAGAAGCTGTAGATATTATCTTGACTCCGCTTGGAGTTCCATCTCGTATGAATCTAGGACAAATCTTAGAAATGCATTTAGGTTTAGCGGCTAAAACTCTTGGTTATCAATCTGTTGTGCCAGTTTTCAACGGAGCAACTGAAACAGAAATTAAAGAAGAATTAGTAAAAGCAGGATTTGATGCATCAGGAACTGTAGAATTATTTGACGGAAGAACGGGAGATAAATTTGCAGAGAAAGTTGCTATCGGTATCATGTACATGCTTAAACTCCATCATATGGTTGAAGATAAAATACATGCTCGTTCAATTGGTCCATACTCTCTAATTACACAACAGCCTCTTGGCGGTAAATCACAAAATGGAGGACAAAGATTTGGAGAAATGGAGGTCTGGGCTCTCGAAGGATACGGAGCAGCTCATACTTTACGTGAAGTCTTAACTATCAAGTCAGACGATATTGTTGGAAGATCAAATGCTTTCAATAGTATTATCAAGAATCAACCAATTGAAGAACCAAATGCACCAGCATCTCTAAATGTTCTTTTAAATACTTTAAGAGGACTTTCTCTAGATGTTATCCCATTAGAATCTGCTGATAAATCAAAAAAGAGAAAAGAGAAAATATTATTAGGTGAGGAAAAAGTTATTAAAATTAAGGATTAGAAATTTGATTAATAATAAAAATAATTAAAATAAAATTATGAAAACAATAGATACAACAAATTTTGAAGCTTTACAGATTAAAATTGCCTCACCAGAAGCTATTCGTTCATGGAGTTTTGGAGAAGTTACAAAACCTGAAACTATAAACTACCGTACAGGCCGTTCTGAAAGATCTGGTCTTTTCGATGAAAAAATATTCGGTCCAGAAAAAGATTACGAATGTTATTGTGGAAAATATAGAAGAATTAGATATAAAGATATTGTTTGTGAAAAATGTGGAGTTGAAGTTACAAAATCAATTGTTCGTCGTGAGAGAATGGGTCATATTGAATTAGCTTCTCCTGTTGCACACATTTGGTTTTTAAGAGACATTCCTTCTCGTATTGCTCTTATTTTAGGAGAGCCTGCTGGTGAAGTTGAGAAAGTTGTTTACTTTGCTAATTATATTATTACAAAAGTAAATAAAGCAGAAAAAGAAGAAATTCTTAAAAATCTTGAAAGTGAATTCAAAGCAAAAATTAAAGCAGCTACTGATGATAAAACAAAAGATAAGTTGAAAGAATTAATGCTTGCTACTAAAAAAGAAATCGAAGATATTCGTGAGAGAAAAATTTTAGATGAAATTACTTATCACAGATATTCAATGAGATATAGCATTGCTTTCGAAGCGCAAATTGGTGCGGAGGCTATTTATAATATTTTCCAAGGAATGGATTTAGATGTTCTAGAAAAGGAAATTTTAGCAAGATTAGAAAAAGCTTCTACTCTTGAAAGAGAAAAACAAGAAAAAAGACTTTCACTTGTGAGAGCTTTCAAAACAGCTGATATCAGACCAGAGTGGATGTTTCTTACAGCACTTCCAGTTATTCCTCCAGGAATTCGTCCTATGGTTGCACTTGAAGGAGGAAGATATGCAACAAGTGATGTAAATGATCTTTACAGAAGAGTTATAAATAGAAATAATCGTCTATTAAAATTGAAAGAAATTTCTGCGCCAGATGTTATTTTAAGAAATGAAAAAAGAATCTTACAAGAAGCTGTTGACGCTCTTATAGATAATTCAAAGAGACGTGGTCAAGAAGCTACAACTATTATCGGACAAAAGAGACAATTAAAATCTCTTGCTGATGGTATTAAATCAAAGTCAGGACTATTTAGACAAAATCTTCTTGGAAAACGTGTTGACTATTCTGGTCGTTCTGTGATCGTTATTGGTCCAGATCTTGCGCTTGATGAGTGTGGACTTCCAAAGCATATGGTTCTTGAATTATTCAAACCTTTTGTAATTTCAAAATTACTTGAAAGAGAATTTACTTTCAATATCAGAGGTGCGAATAAATTAATTGAAGATAGTATTCCAGAAGTTTGGGAAATTCTTGAAGAAGTAATCGAAGGAAAATATGTTCTTCTAAACCGTGCTCCAACATTGCATAGACTTGGTATTCAAGCTTTCAAACCAAAAATGATCGAAGGAAATGCTATTCAACTTCATCCGCTTGTTTGTACAGCTTTCAACGCTGACTTCGACGGAGACCAAATGGCTGTTCACTTACCACTTTCTGAGAAAGCACAAGAAGAAGCTCGCGAATTAATGGCTGCAAATAAAAACTTATTAAAGCCAGGATCAGGAGACTCAATTGTAAATCCTCGTATGGACATGTTACTAGGATGTTTTTGGTTAACAACTGAAATCCCAGGAGCTCAAGGAGAAGGAAAATATTTTTCTTCACCAAATGACGCTATTACTGCGAATGAATTCGGTATTGTAGATTTGCGTGCAAAGATTCATGTTTGTCCTACAACAAAAGATAAATATAAAAAATACGAAGGAAAAAGATTTGAAACAACAGTTGGAAGACTACGTTTCAACTCAATCTTACCTGATGATTTTGAATATATCGATGAACAAATCGGTGGAAATAAAATGAATCAAATCATTGATAAAGTTATCATGCAGTACGGATTTACTATTGCTCCAAAAATTATTGATAAAATAAAAACTTTCGGATTCAAATATGCGACAATCTCAGGTACAACTTGGAGCATTGATGCAGTGAAAGTTCCAGAAGAAAAAGGAGGAATTATTGCAAAAGGTAGAGTCGAAGAACAAAATATTAAAAAATATTTTGAAGAAGGATTGCTTTCAGAAGATGAAAGATATCAAAAGACTATCGAAAACTGGACAACAATTAGAAAGGAAATTGAAAATCTTATGCCAGCAAAAGGTATGGATAAATTTGGATCAGTTTACAATCTTCTTACATCAGGAGCTAGAGGTTCTGTAAAACAACTTATTCAGCTTGCGGGTATGAAGGGTATTATTGTGAACTCATCAGGAAAGAATATTGACTTCCCAATTATTTCATCAAATAAAGAAGGTCTTTCTCCAATTGAATATTTCATTACAACTTATGGAGCTAGAAAGGGAACATCTGATACGGCTCTTAAGACAGCTGAAGCTGGATACTTAACAAGAAGACTAGTTGATGTGTCACAAGATGTGATCGTTTCAGAAGAAAGTTGTGGAACAAAAAATTCTAAGATCTTAAAAACAGAAAATGTTTTAGGTATCGAAATTCCATTATCAAAGAGTCTAAAAGGTAGAGTTATTGCTCAAGATTTGATGGATAAAAATGGAAACATTTTATTCAAGAAAGGACATTTAGTACGTAAAGAAGAAGCTAAATTAATTGAAGAGTCAGGAATAGAAGAAGCAAACATTTACTCACCACTTTCTTGTGAATCTTTAAATGGTGTATGTCAAAGATGTTACGGTCTAGACCTTGCTAGAAATGAATTAGTGAAGATTGGTGAGGCTGTGGGTATTGTTGCCGCACAAGCCATTGGAGAGCCTGGAACACAGCTTACAATGCGTACCTTCCACTCAGGAGGGGTAGCTGGAGTCGACATCACACAAGGTCTTCCTCGTGTTGCTGAAATCTTTGAAAGACGTAATCCAAAAAATCCTGGAGTTATATCTCTTTCAAATGGTGAAGTTGTAGATGTTAAAAGAGACGGTAAAGCAAAGAGTATTGTTGTCTTGAGTAATGATGATGGTTCATATAATCTTGCAAAGAAAAAAGGACTAAAGATCGAATACGAAATGGCTTATTCTCGTAGAGCAATTGTTAAAGTTGGAGACAAAATAGTAAAAGGTCAGCCTTTAACAGATGGATCATTAAATATCGAACAACTTTATGATTTAGCAGGAAGAGAAATTACAGAAGACTACATTGTAAATGAACTTAATAAAGTTTATGAATTACAAGGAGCTTCAATTTCAAGAAAGCATATGGAATTAATAATTAAACAAATGCTTTCTCGTGTGAAGATTAAAGAAGTAGGTGATACTCTCTTTACTCAAAGTGATGTGGTAGAAGTTTCTGACTTTAGATCAGAAAATGAAAGAGTAAAAAATGCTGGAGGTGTTCCAGCAAAGGGTGCACATCTAATCTGTGGTATCTCTGATGTTGCTCTTACTACAAATTCATGGTTGTCATCTGCGTCATTCCAGCACACAACAAAAGTTTTGATTAATGCATCTGCTAGAGGGCAGGTTGATAAATTACACGGACTAAAAGAAAATGTAATTATCGGTAAACTTGTACCAGCTGGAACAGGAATTCAAGATAGAGATTAATTATAAAATAATAAAAAACCTTCACATAGTGTGAAGGTTTTTTATTTTAGAATCACCCGATTTACCTAAAATATTTTCTCGAATAAATTCTCAAAATATTTTGTAAATCGACCTCTTTTAAGAAAGAGGTGAAATACATGATAAAATTTATTTATATAAGATATGAAAAGAGAAAAATTTTTAGTAAAAAATGAATTATTTCTTCCTTATGATCCAAAATTGAAAGATATCTCTAGAGATTTAAGAAAAAATCAGACCGAAGCCGAGAAGAAAATTTGGAATGAATATTTATCTAAATTAGAATTAAATGTAATGAGACAAAAAATAATAGGATATTTTATTGTTGATTTTTATATAGCAAAATTAAAATTGATTATAGAAATTGATGGAGAAATTCATGAAAAATTAAAAGAAAGAGATATGGAGAGAAGTCTGTTTTTACAAAAATATAATTTAAAAATTATTAGAATTACAAATAAAAGTATTTTGAATAATTCTGAAAAAACTTATAAAAAGTTAGATGAAATTTTGAATTCTTTAAAAATAAATTAGAATTATTCGATTTTAATTATTTTCGTTTTCATGATTACATTTAATAAAACTTAAAAAGTTTGTATTTAATACCTCTTTCTTAAAAGAGGTCTGTTTCTTAAATTTTTATGAATGAATATGAAATAAAAATTTGTAGAAACAGGGTGATTCTAAATAAAAAATCCCTTTCGCAATTGCTAGGGGATTTTTAAATAAAAATTAATTTTACGCAGGTTCTTCCCAATCTGGAAAACAAAAATTACACAAGTCACATTGATAATAGTAATGGATAGATTGGCTATTACTCATATGACGTAAAGTTCTTGCATGTTCAGGATGATTACAAGAGTTCTGTTTTTTTATCTTTTCTTGCAATTCATACATGTCAACTACTTTTTTAGCTTCCAGATATTCTTTTTCATTTATCTGTTTCATAATTATTATGTTTTTATAATGTACAATACTCCAATAATATCAAATATATAGGAGTTGTCAATCATTTCAGATTAAGCTCTAAATTTGATAGAATAAGACTAATTATGAATCCAAAAGATCAAATCAAACAAAGTCTTTCTATTTTAGACGTCGTATCAACTTATGTAAAACTTGAGAAATCAGGCTCTCAATTTAAAGGTCGTTGTCCTTTTCATAATGAAAAGACTCCCAGCTTTTATGTGTCGCCAGACAGAGGAACATATCATTGTTTTGGTTGCTCTCAACACGGAGATATTTTTTCATTTGTAGAAAAATTAGAAAGTGTTCCTTTTTATGAGGCTCTCACAATACTCGCAGACAGAGCAGGAATAAAATTAAATCCATACAAAAAAGAAGAACATGATAAAGAATCAAATTTAATTTCTCTTCTTCAAAAAGCAAATGAACATTATATAAAAAATTTAGAAACTTCACCTGAAGCAAAAGTTTATTTAGGAGATAGAGGGTTATTACCAGAGACTATTAAAAAATTTAAAATAGGTTTTGCTGTTGGTGGTGAAATGGGATGGAGAGATGTGTTTATAGGATTAGCCAAAGAGCATTTTTCACCAGAAGAAATGATCGCAGCAGGAGTTGTGATAAAAAAAGAAAATGAAGAAAAATATTTTGATAGATTCCGTGGAAGAATAATGTTTCCAATTAGAAATACATTTGGAAACGTTGTTGGATTTTCTGCGAGAATTTTGCCAAAATTTGATGATGGAAAATCTGGAAAATATATCAATTCTCCAGAGACAGATGTTTATCATAAAAGTAAAATCCTTTTTGGATATAATGAAGCCAAGAAAAGTATTTCTGATAAAAAAGAAGCGATAATAGTAGAGGGTCAAATGGATATTATTATGAGTCATCAAGCTGGTGTAGAAAATGTCGTAGCAGTATCTGGTACAAGTATTACAGATGAACATATAAAGATCTTAAAAAGATTTGCTGAGAGAGTTTTACTTTCTTTTGATCAAGATGATGCAGGAGAAAAAGCGATGCGTCGTGCAGCTATGCTGGCTCTATACGGAGGAATGGATGTATTTATAATACCTAAAAAAGAAGGAGTAAAAGATACAGCTGATCTAATTAAAGACTTTGGTGGAGAAGAATGGAAAAATTTGATTAGCAAAAGAATACATTTAATAGAATATTTAACTAATACTATTTTTGATAAAATAAAAGATGATAGAGAAAGATTAAAAGATATTCGTCTTGAAGTTTTGCCTTTCTTAAGAGCTATTGAAAGTGATATGGATAGATCATATTTTATTCGTTTTTTAGCAAATAAATTACAAATAGAAGAAGTTGATATTTATAATGATTTAAAGAAAATTAAATTAATGGAAGAAACTGATTTGAATAGTAAAGTTACAGATATAGAATTTATAAAGCCAAGTGAAATAATTTCTTTTAAAAGAAGAGAAAGATTGTTAAAAGAAATTTTAGCTATTTTGAGCTGGAAAAAAATAAATTTAGAAAAGTTTTTAGAATTTAATTTTTCTAATAATTCAGAAAATAAAAATGATCTTATAGATTTTGCTAAAATATTTTTAGAAGAAAAAAGTGAATTTCCGGAAGAGATGCTAGAGCCAGAAATATCTAAATTAGAAAAAGAGTTTTCTAAAAATAAAGATTATGAAGAACATGAAAAGAAATTTATAATAAAGCACCTCATGGATCTTGCTAGAATCTATAAGATAGAAGTCCTTCAAGAAGAAATAAAAAAAATAGATGAGAAAAAAGAAAAAATAGATGAAGATTGGATCAAAAAAGAAAAATTCTCAAAAGAAATAAATAAGCTTAAAACTCAAAATACAGATAAATAATTGTAATAAATTTTTATCTGTGCTGTATTATAAAAAGTAGGGAGTCATCTCCTGATTTTTGGTCCAAAATTTAGTCAAATTATTTTTAAATATTTATACACATATTATAACTTTGTCTAGTTGTATATTTTACAAATATGAATTATAATATAAAAAATTTGACAAGAGTGTGTTTATGTTTACTCTAAATTTATTTTTAATATTAAAATATGAAGAAAAACAATAAAAAAGTAAAAGCTGTTTCAAAGAAAGTTGTTAGTAAAAAGATAGAGAAAAAAGTTAAAAAGCCTGTTAAAAAGGTTTTATCTTCTGCTAAAAAAGTTTCAAAGAAAGTTGTTAAAAAAACTCCAGCTAAAAAAGTTGCTACAAAAAAAGTATCAGCTAAAAAAGTTTCTTCAAAAGAACAGGTTGGTCAATTTGTGAATCTTAAAGCATTAACCGCAAAAGAAAAGTTAGAAGAGAAAAAAAGAAGAGAAATTAAAAACGCTAAAGATAAAAAAGAAAGACAAAAAAGAATTGATCAAAATAAAGTTCAGGTTTCTAAAGAAAAAAAGAAAGTAGAAAAAAATAAGAATGTAAAATTAAATAAGAATGACATTCTTAAAATTGAAAGAGAGAATGAATTGATTAGAAAAGGAAAAGATCGTGGTTTCGTCACTTATGATGATATTATTAAAATTTTCCCTGATCTAGAAAAAGATATTACTTTTCTTGATGAACTTTATGAGAAAATGTCTTCAGCTGGAATTGATATTTTAGACGGAAGTAATTTGCTTGATATGGATGAAGACTATATGAAGCTTGGAAAAGACGAGGCAAATCATGATAGTATTCAGATTTATTTAAAAGAAATTGGTCAATATCCTCTCCTTTCATCAGAAGAAGAAAGAGATTTAGCTAAAAGAATTGAGATGGGTGATGAAGAGGCTAAAAATATTTTAGCAAAAGCAAATCTTCGTCTTGTGGTGACTTTCGCTAAAAAATATGTTGGTAGAAGTCCAAACCTTACATTGCTCGATCTTATTCAAGAAGGAAATCTTGGTCTTTTCAAAGCTGTAGAAAAATATGACTTCAGTAAAGGATATAAATTCTCAACATATGCTTGTTGGTGGATTCGTCAAGGCATAACTCGTGCTCTTGCTGATCAATCTCGTACAATTCGTATCCCAGTGCATATGGTAGAAACTATTGCGAAGTATAAACAAGTTCTTAGAAGACTTTCTCAAGATCTAGGGCGTGAACCTCTTGCAGAAGAAATCGCTGATGAAATGGGTGTCGATGTTGAAAAGATTCATGTGATAGAAAATATTGATCAAGAAACTCTTTCTCTTGAAAAGCCGACAGGCGATGATGATGATAAATCTTCATTAGGAGAATTTGTGAGTGATGATAAAATCCTTTCTCCAGATCAAGAAGCAAGTAGAAGAATTCTCGCAGATCAGATTAATGAAATTTTAATGGATCTTTCAGAAAAAGAAAGAAAGATTGTTGAAATGAGAAATGGTCTTGGTATCTATAATGGTGTTATGCATACACTTGAGGAAGTAGGTGAGGAATTCCAAGTGACCCGTGAGAGAATTAGACAAATTGAAGCAAAAGTTCATGAAAAGATTCGTGATCACGAAAAAGCTTATAGATTAAAAAATTTCTAAAAATAAAAATGCAACATAATAAAATATGTTGCATTTTTTAATTCAGAATCATAAGAACAGTATTTTACTTTTCTACTTTAATTTCATCAGTAATAATGTAAGTTATATCTAATTTAAAAGGTTTTTTAGATAAATCTGTTTTTTCGACTGAAAAAGTACAAAGGACTTGATTTGTTTTGTCATTAACCAATGTAATGTATGGTTTTTCTTTATTTATTTGATCACTAGTTGGTTGATTTAAGATTATCCTAACTTTTGTGCTCATAGCTTTAAATTTAAGAACGAGAAGCAATATTGCTAATACTATAATTATAATATAATAATCTTTATTTGTCAAAAATAAAATACCCCTATAAAATATGGGTATTTTTGTTATTTTGAGATTGTTTTTATATTATTATTAAAAATCGCTTGACAAATATTATTTAATATGATAGACTATATTCATAGTTCTTTAATATTTTTTTTAATCTAAAAAACATTTTTTATGTCAGTTAATGATTTAAATGAATTAGAAAAACAACAAAATGAAGTTGTTGTTAATGATGACTCTTCTTTAGAAGAAGAACTAAGAGTCAGATTAGATGAATTTGATATTTGGGGTCAGAGTCCTGACGATCCAAATTATAATTCTCAACCGTATTGGGCTCTTTTAGAAGAACAGTATGGTAGATAAAAAGAAAGAGAGGTAAGTATTTTACTTACTTCGTAAACCTCCTAAAAATTAGGGGGATTTATTTTTTTTATTATCTTTTCTCGTCATGTTATAATTTAAAAATATGGATACTTTAACTATTATTTTAATTGGGGTTTTGGTTTTGTTGGTAATTGTTTTAATTATTGTAGTTTTTTCTTTTAATAAAAAATTGAAAGCTGGAAATACTGATGAAGAAGGAATGTTAATTCTAGCTGAGACTTTAAAAAATTTAAAAGATGATATTAAAATGGATATTAGAGAAACTCGTAGAGATATTGATCAAAAGATAAATTCTGGCCAAGAAGAAATGAATAAAAATGTTAGACATCAATTCAGTGAATCACAAAAATTGATCAGTGATATTCACGAGCATCTAGGGAAAGTAAATCAATCTGTGATCGAAGTTAAAGAAGGAAGTAAACAGGTTATAAGTATGACAGAGCAGCTTTCTAATCTTGAAAAAGTTTTAACAAATCAGAAACAAAGAGGAAATTGGGGAGAATCTTCACTTCAGCTTATTCTTTCAAATTTTTTACCAGAAGGAGTTTATAAAATGCAATACGGATATAAATCTGGAGAGATAGTCGATGCGGCAATTTTAATTAAAGATAAAATTTTACCAATAGACTCAAAATTCTCAATAGATAATTATCGTAGATGCGTCGATGCTGAAAATGAAGATGATAAGAAATTTTTTGCTGAAGAATTTAAAAAAGATATTAAAAAAAGAATAGAGGAAACTCAAAAATATATTGATGAGACGGGAGAAAATACTCTTCCTTTCGCTTTTATGTTTATACCAAGTGAAGCAATTTATTATGATCTCAATTCTGGAGATAATGGAAATTTAAAAATTAATACTCAAAAGCTTCTCGATTTTGCACAAGAAAAGAAAGTAATAATAGTTTCTCCAACTTCTATTCTTGCATATTTGCATCTTGTGATTTCTGGAATAAAAGATTCTAAAATAGAAGAAAATGCTCGCGAGATTAAAAAGAAAGTTGAAGAACTCGGAAAGCATATTTTAAAATATGAAGACTATATGCAAAAGCTTGGTAACTCTTTGAATACGACTGTTAATCACTACAATTCTTCTTATAAAGAATTAAAAAAGATAGATAAGGATGTTTATAAAATCACAGATGGTGAGCATGAGATGGCTATAGAGCCAATGCTTTTAGAAAAAGTGAATATTGAAGAAGATTAAAAATATGGAAGAATTGAATAAAAATAATAAAAAAGCAGAAGAAAATAAATATTCTTTTTTACCTATTGTTATTAAGATTGGTAAAGAATATTTTCAAGAGAAAAATAATGACGTAGCAAATGAAGTTGTAAAATACATAAAAGAAAATAAAGAAAGTAAATTGTCTCAACTTAGTACAAATTTTTATTTAAAAAAAGAAATTAAAGGGTTGGATTATTATTATAGTCTCACACAAGATATTGATAAAAATGGTGATTTTTATTTTTCTTTTGATACAAAATATGGATATGCAAAAACCTCTTTAAATAAAGAACAAAAAGATGATTTATTTCATGATATGGAAAGATTTTTTAATACAGTAGCGAAAGATCAAAAAGAAAATTTAAAGAGAATTTGGATGAGTTTTTCAGAAGTAAATTATAAAAAAGAAGAAGTGGATGAGTGTATAGATGAGATTTAAAAAGTTGATAAAACAAAAACAAAAGAAAGTCTGTTAGATGAAGGGATAGTTGAAATCTTTAAAACATATAAAGATATTTATAAAAAAAGTTTTAATTATGCAAAAGATTCAAAATTGGCATATTACAGAAGAATGCAAATTTTTGAAGAATATTTTGAAAATGGTTTTAAAAATTGGAATTGTGAAATTTATGATGACGGGGGTGAAAAAAGATTAATGTTAATTAAAAAATAATATGATTAATTATAAAAAATATTTTGATAATAAAAAAATAACTAAACAAGGGTTTGGTATTCTTGGTCGTAGTCTCGGTGTTGTAAAATTTTTGTTAAAAAATAATGCTGAATTATTGGTGACAGATATGAAAGATGAATCTTTTTTTACTGATCAGATTTTGGAAATAGAAAATTTCATGAAAGAAAATAATATTTCTAAAGATAAAATAAAATACGTTTTTGGTAAACATGAAAAAGATGATTTTTTGAATTGTGATTATGTTATACAGGCTAGTGGAGTACCAAAAGATAATATTTATTTAAAGTATTCTAGAGAAAATAGTATTCCAGTTTATCAAGAGAGTTCTTTATTCTTAAAAATAGTCCAAGATTTTAATGAGAATTTAGATGAAGAAAGTAAAATAAAAGTCGTGACAGTGACAGGTACAAGAGGAAAGACAACTACTACTCAGCTTATTTATAAAATTTTAAAAGATAATTTAAAAGATAGAAATGTCTATCTTGGAGGAAATATTCAAGGAATATCTACAATAGAGCTTTTAGAAAATGTAAAAGAAAAAGACATTATTGTAATGGAAACTGATTCTTGGCTCGCACAAGGATTTAAAGATATTAAATTTGCGCCAAAGGTTTCAATTTTTACAAATCTTATGAGAGATCATATGAATTATTATAAAGATAATATGAGTGATTATTTTTCTGATAAAGCTCAGACTTTCTTGTATCAAAATCAGAATGATGTTTTAATTTCTGATAATAATTTTCAAGATTGTATTGAAAAATATTTAAATGAAGAATTTAAAGATATTTATAAAAATTCTAATTCTAAAAAAGTATTTTTATCAGAAGATGATATTAGAAATGACGAAGAAATTTATAAAAGTTTATTAATAGGAATTCATAATAGATTAAATATTTCTTTTTCAGTACGCACTGCAAAAGAATTTAATATTACAGATGAGAATATACAAAAAAGCGTTTTAGAATTTAATGGTGTAGACGGGAGACTTCAGTTTGTAAAAGAAGAAAATGGTATGAAGTATTACAATGATACTACTGCGACTACAGGAGAGGCAACTATTGCAGCTATCAATGCTTTAAAATTACAAAATAGTAAAAATGGCAAATTGATTTTAATAACAGGTGGTACGGATAAAGAATTGGAAATAGAAAATTATACTGAAAAATTGATTTCAGAAAAAAGATCTGAATTTATAAAAGAAATTATTTTCTTATTAGACGATTCTACTACAGGTACAAAAAAGGTTTTAGAGAAAATGAAAGAATCTAATTTTGAAGAATATAAATTAGCTGAAACTTTAGAAAAAGCTGTGTCTCTAGCAAAAGAATTATCTTCAGATGGTGATGTTATTCTTTTTTCTCCTGGATTTGCGAGTTTTGGAATGTTTTTAAATGAATATGACAGGGGAGAAAAATTTTTGAAATTAATTTAATCTATATTGACATATTTCTATTATATGTTAGTATTAAGTAATAATTTTTAAAAGATGGGAAATAAAAAATTTAATTTTATCTGTTCACATTGTGGACAAGTAAAAAAAGATGTTGTTCTTTTTGAAAATGAAAAATTTAAAATGATCCGCTGTTCATGTAACGAAAAGACTACATTAACAAGGGAAGATATTTTTGACTTTTCGAAAATCAAGAAGTTTGTTCAAAAAGGAAGTGGTGTTTTGGATATTTATAGATATGAATTAGGGTTAAATTATTCCAAACCTATTATCATGCCAAAATGTAATATTTGAGACACAATAAAGAAGCCTTTTATAATCTAATTGTATAAAGCTTCTTTTTATTTGCAAAAAAACTGATTTTGTGATAATATTAACCCATTAAAAAGACTTTAATTTATTAAAAACTATTGAAATATATGACTAATTTTGCAGTTATTCAAACAGGAGGAAAAGAATACAAGGTGGAAGTTGGAACAAAGCTAAAAATCGAGAAGATTATTGGTGAGTATAAGGCTGGTGATAAGCTTTCTTTTGACAAGGTTTTACTTGTTGCTAATGGAAGTGATGTGAAAGTTGGAACACCTGTTGTTCCTGGAGTAAAGGTTGAGGCGGAAATAATTGATATTGCAAAACATAAAACAGTAGAAGTTGTTAAATACATGCCAAAGTCTAGATACTTTAAGAAAAATGGTCACAGACAACCATATTTTGAAATCAAAGTTACTTCAATAGCTTAATACAAAATAACAAAAACCTCTTCGAAAGAAGAGGTTTTTGTTTATATTAATTTTATGTTATTATGCTCACTAGAAATTTTATTTTTGTACTTTTAAATATTTTTTATATGAGTGAGAAATTAATAAAGCTTGAGCGGAAAAATAGTGGCTCAGAATACAACAGTTCCTTTGAAGATAAATGGAAAGGAGGTGTTCTTAAGAAAGTATCTTTATCTAAAGATAAAGATGAGATCATTTTTTGTGTAGATGAAGAAAAATTCTCTTTATATACAGAATTTAGAAGAGAAGATTTCAATATTTTATTTGAGGATATTAATAAAAATATTGGAGAACCAATAAAAGAATTCTCTTTTAGTGTTTCTCGTCCTAGTAATGTAGATTGCGATACAGGATCAGTATCTTCTCAAACATTATCATATTTTGTGATAATTTTTAAAAATAAAAAAGAGTGTTTGATTGATGCTAATTCTGCATTAGCGCAAACTTTTAAATTCAAAAAAGTTTAAAAAGGTAAATTTTCTTTTTTAAAAATCTCTAAGATAGAAATATTTTAGAGGTTTTTATTTTGATAATATTTTATCAATATGTTAGTATTTGAACAGTTCTAAACAAGATTCTTTCATTTTTAAATTAAATTAATTATGTCTACATGGTATTTATCAACATTTTTAAAATCAACTCCGGAAGGTGAAAAGCTTAATAAAAAATATGGAGCATATGTATCCTGGTATCATAAAGGTTGGTTTTTTAAAATTCTTCTTCGCATTCCAATTTATTATGTTTTGTGTGATATTTTTGAACTTCTTAAAAAACAAAATCCATTATGTGCTCTGGATGATTTGCACTGGAAAGCTCAATCATTTGGTTTTGATAAATTAGCTAATCGAATTTATGATTGTAAAAGTATGGCATCCCTTGATGCAGGAGAGTAAGTGATTTAATTTTTAAAGAAAAAAGATACTCAAATTTAATGAGTATCTTTTTTAATTTTATAAATTAATCTCTATGACTGAATGCTTGCTTGAAAGTATTTTTATCTACATATTCAATATCGAGTCCTGTTGAGAGCCCTCTCGCTAAAGTCGACATTTTCACATTTTCTATACCCACAACCTGACTCAAAGTCTTTTTCAAATATTCAATAGTATTTTCTCCTTCTTCTGTAGCTGGTAAAGCGAAGATTATTTCAGATATTTTTTTATCTTCATCTGATTTTTCATATTGTAAATTATTATGAATTAGATTTACTAATTCACGAATGTTTATTACTTCACTTGGCTTTTCTGTTAAGAATGGTAATGTTGATCCGAGTACAAAATATTTTCCATTATAGAAATTTGTTTTTTCTATTGCGTCTATATCGAGCTCTTTGACTACTATCATTAGAGATTTATCATCACGATTTTTATTGTCACAAATCTCACAGATTCTTCCTTCTACTAAATTATTTGATTTAGAGAAAACCCTGAGACATCTGTCACAAATATGTGAGGCATCTTTTAATAATTCGATATTCTTGGCTAATTCTGATTTGTAGTTAGAGTTTTGTCTAAGTAGAAAATAAACAAAGCGAGCGGCTTGTTTTGGGCCAATACCAGGGAATTTAAGAAACAATTCTTGTAGTCTTTCTGTAGGATTCATAAAGAGGATTATAACATTTTAGAATTCATCTGCGTCAATTTTTGGAATTTGGAAATCACCAAATTCATTTTTTTCAATAGATAAGAATGATGTTTTCTTTCCGTCGAAGTAAAGCTCAATGATACCAGTTGGACCATTTCTGTGTTTTTCGATCAAGATTTCTACGATGTTTTTCTTTTCAGGATCTTCTGTATGTTTGTCAGCGACTCTGTGAATGAACATAACGATGTCTGCATCTTGCTCGATAGATCCAGAGTCACGAAGGTCTGATAGGCGAGGTCTGTCTCCACGAGATTCTACGGCACGAGAGAGCTGTGAGAGGGCTATCACAGGCACATTAAACTCTTTAGCGAGACCTTTGAGTGATCTTGATATCTCTGTCACTTGATTCACCATATTGTCATATGATCTTGATGTTCCCATTAATTGCAAGTAGTCGACCACGACTAATCCGATAGGTCTATCATGACTTACTTTTCTTAAAACCGATCTCATATTCATCGCAGTATTTGCTGGCTTGTCATCGATGAAAATTGGAGCTTGCATGAGCTTATGCATTCCTTCTTGAAGTCTTTCTATTTCATCATCCATACTTAGCTTTCCTGTGCGGAGCTTCCATCCATCGACTTGTGCTTCAGCTGATAGCATTCTATCTACGAGTTGTTGCTTACTCATTTCCAGAGAAAATATAACAGTAGGGATATTATGATTTACAGCCGCACTACGAATAAGGTCGAGAGCGAGAGATGTCTTTCCGACAGATGGACGAGCAGCGAGAATGATGAGGTCAGACTTTTGAAATCCAGATAATTTATTATCAAGATCTTTAAATCCACTAGGTACTCCACGAACTTCATTTTGATTTTCTGCTAAATGTATAAATCTTGAAATAGTTTCTTCTCCGAGGTCTTTTATTGATGCGACCTGACTTTCACCACCATTGTTTGAAGTGATTTCATAAATTTTTCTTTCAGCTTCTTCTAATATTGATTCGAGTTCTTCTTCTTCATTAAAAGCTATTTCTCCGATATGGCTTCCAGCGATAATTAATTTTCTTAATACTGATTTTTTCTTAATTAAATTTGCATAATATGCGATGTTTGAAGCAGATCCGACAAGTCCTAAAAGACTAGAAAGATAATCGGTTCCACCGATTGGTTCTAACTCTTTTTTCTCACGTAATTTTGAAGAAACAGTTAAAAGATCGATAGGCTCTTTTCTATTCATTAATTCAGTAATAGTATCAAAAATAGTTTTATGTTTTTCAGAATAAAAATCATTTCTATCTATCAAGTGCGCAATTTCAAAATAAGAGTCAGGCACAAGTAAAAGAGAACCTAGAAAAGCTTTCTCTGTTTCCATATCTTGTGGAGGAATACGAATGCCAGCTAATTCATCAAAAGGTGATGGTATATTATTATTTTTATAATTATTGTTTTGATAATTATTTCTACCATTAGATGAATAATTATTTCTTCCACCTTTATTATTATTTGGACGAGCGAGATCTTGTGGTGTTAACATATTTTTAAAATAAATTATTCATCTTGTAATAGTCTAAATCATAACAAAAAAGCTAGCCTTGTGACTAGTCTTTTTTCATTGTATTGTGGGTGGATAAAGTGGAAAAGTTAAATTTATAAATACTTGACATATATATAGTATATGTTATACTTAATATTGTTTTTTAGACAAAAGGTTCTTTTCAGAATTTTATTATATGTAATTAAAATTATTTTTATTTGTTTAGAAATTAGAGTATATAAATTAAATATATGTTCTAGTTTCTAAATAAATTTTTAATTAAAAATTATGTATATTATGAATAGAAAAACAAAAAAAGATTACTCAGTAATCACAATACCTTTTTACATTTCAGTTGTAGTCTTCGTTATATTATTTACTGGAATGTTGTTTGGTGACGCTTTCTCTCTTCCTCTACAAAAGGAATTAGGTGCTACAAAAGAACAGATAATAGAAGCATCAAACGTGACTTTATTTCAAAGTATTGGTTGGTGGTGGATAATAATTTTTTTTATTATGTTTTGTATAGTATTTATAATGTTTAAATATTTACAATACGGATCGAAAGATTTATTTTCTATTCCAAATAAAAAAAGTTATTAGTGATTTTTTGATAATCAACAAAAAGCAGTATTTATACTGCTTTTTAATTTTGTTATTTTTTGAAATTATAATTTCAAAGCGAAATACTTATCTATTTTTAAAACCAAAGTATATTTTTCTTCAGTACTTAATTCTTTGTCTCCTAATATTGACCAGAGAGTAGCTAGAGCGATAGAAGTATTCAGATCATCATTCATTGCTGAGACAAATTTATCAAGATATACTTTAGCTTTATCTGAAAGATTTTGAATTTCGCTTCCCATTTTAGGGGAAGCTGATGGTAATCCGCCTGAAGGGGTTTTAATTTTATCTACTTGCTTTAAAAGTTTTTGATATGCATTGTCTGCAGCCTCGAGACTTTCAAAAGAGAATTTTATTTCTTTTCTGTAATGTGTCATTAAAAGTAAATATTTATAAGATAGAGGATTTACGTTTCTTTCTTTTAAAGTTTCTAATCTCAAAAAGTCTCCATCACTTTTACTCATTTTAATTTGGCATGATCCTCTTTGTGCATTTAAGAAATTTATATGCATCCAATAATTTACAAATCTTTTTCCGTCATCACAAGATGATTCACTTTGTGCTATTTCATTTGTATGATGAACAGGAATATGATCAATTCCTCCTGTATGAATATCAATATGGTCACCAAGTACAGCCTTGATCATGGCACTACACTCAATATGCCAACCAGGAAATCCGACTCCCCAAGGTGAATCCCATTCCATTTGTCTTTTTTCATTTATTGGTGAGAATTTCCACAAAGCAAAATCTGTTTTATTTTTCTTTTCATTATTTTCATCTTCAATTCTTTTTCCTTTTTGAAGTCCTTCTATATCAATATGTGCTAATTCCGAATAATTTGGAAATTTAGATGTGTCGAAATAGATTCCATCGCTAGTCTTATAAGTGAATCCTTTTTCTTCTAATTTTTTTACCATTTCAATTTGCTCTTTGATATAGTCTGTAGCTTTTGTCCAAGTAAATTTTTCTTTATCAATATTTAAAGCAGACAAATCTTTATAAAAAGCTTCTGTGTAAAATTCTGCGATATCCCAGACATTTTTTCCTTCTCTCTCTGCACCTTTTTCCATTTTATCTTCTCCTTCGTCAGAGTCAGAGACGAGATGTCCGACATCTGTGATATTTATTTGATGCTTTATTTTATATCCAGCCTGATTTAAAGTATTGTTTAAAATATCAGCAAAAACATAAGCACGGAGATTTCCAAGATGCGCATAATGATAAACAGTTGGTCCGCAAGAATAAATTAATACTTCATCTTTTTGAATAGGAGTAAACAAATCTTTCTCTCGAGTGAGGGTATTATAAAAATGTATTTCTTTCATATTTTTCTATTTTATCATAAAGTCTAGATAAAATCTCTCTCAAAAGTTGTCTCAAAAAGCGTGATATAATTTTGAGATATGAAAAATTATTTTTACAAACATTTTAATACAAGAGTGAGATATGTGTATATTGGACTAATTGCAATATTCTTTTTTGCATTAGGTATTTTATTCGCTAGAGTTTCTACAGGACCACAAAGAATATTTTCTTCTGCAGCTGCCTCAAATTCTCCTACGAATATACCTCCAATATTAGAAGAGGTAAAAAATGCTTTGGATAATAATTTTATTTCCTGGAAAGCTTCTACAACTTTACCAACAGATCAAGATCTTGCTTATGGAATGGTAAAAGGATATGTGGAGAGTTATAAAGATCCTTATACTCAATTTTTCACTCCTACAGAGTCAAAACAATTTGAAGAAAATATTCAAGGTAGCTTTGGAGGAATCGGAGCATACATTGGTTACAAAGACTCTAACCCTGTGATAATTTCAAATATTAAAGGTAGTCCTGCTGAAAAAGCTGGGACAAAAGCTGGAGATATTATTTTATCTGTGAATGGCACATCTTCTGCTAGTATGTCTACAGATCAAGTTGTAGCTCTTGTGAGAGGTGAGGTTGGTACAAATGTTACACTTGAAGTTATTCATAAAGGAGATACAAAAACTACAAAAATAAAAATTACTCGTCAGGTGATAAATGTTCCAGTACTTGATACAGAGACAAATGGTAATGTATTTATAATTCATTTCTACTCTTTCACAGAGGATTCTGCTGATAAATTCCAGACAGCTCTACAAGATTTTGTAAAATCAGGTAAATCAAAATTAATTATCGATCTTCGTGGAAATGGTGGAGGATATCTCGATGCGGCTGTGAATATTGCTTCATTCTTTTTACCAAGTGATAAAATAGTTGTGACAGAACAAAATAGTAAAAATGGTGGAGATCAAAAAGATTATTCAAAAGGATTTAATTATTTTAATGGTAATTTAAAATTAGCAGTCTTGATTGATGGAGGATCTGCGTCAGCCTCAGAGATCCTTGCTGGAGCTTTGAAAGATAATGGTGTCGCTACAGTGATAGGAGAGAAATCTTTTGGAAAAGGTTGTGTTCAACAATTAATTAAATTATCAGATGGATCAGATATTAAAGTTACAGTTGCAAAATGGTTTACACCAAAAGGTATAAATATTTCTGAGAATGGTATTACTCCAGATATCATCGCTACTAGTTCACAAGTCGTGAAGACTGATAAAAATGGAAAGACAATTGATAGTCAATTATTAAAAGCTGTAGATATTGTTTCTAAATTGAAATAATAATTTATAAAAATAAAAAATCCTGTTTATCATTTCGAGTGATAAACAGGATTTTCATTTGTGCAAGCAAAATTCTTTTCTAAGCAAAGTTGTAGAATTTATAACTTATCTCAGGTTTTAAATCTTTTATTCTCTTAACAACTTTATTCCAAGTGTCAGAGATTTTAGATTTTTCCTTAAGTAAAGAAATAATTTCTGTATCATCTCTCAGATCTTTATGATCTTCGATATAAGCAACAATGTTTACCTTTCCTTTTACTTCATCAAAAGCTGAGTCATTTGCAGTAATGTTTCCCATAAAGAAAAAATTAAAAGTTGTTAGAAAATGTGGTGATAAAGAACTGATATAATTCTAACAAAATATAATTTTTTGTCAATTTTTTAAATATAGATTTTCTGGTATAATTTTAGAAAAATATGAAAGTAATTTTTATACAAGATGTCGCGAGAGTTGGCAGAAAAGGCGAAATAAAAAACGTCGCTGATGGATTTGCTAGAAATGTTCTTCTTGCAAAGAATCAAGCTATCGTTGCAACTGATGCAGCTATTAAAAAAATAGAGCAAGAGAAAAATAATAAAGAATCTAAAAAAGAATTAGATAAAAATCTTTTCTTAAAAGCTATAAATGATCTTCAAGAAATTTTAAATAACGAAAGTAAAGGATTATTAGAAATCACAGGTCATAAAGCAGACGATAAAGGAAATCTTTTTTCAGCTATTAAAGAAGGGGATATTGTAGATAGTATTTTCAAAAAAATTAAAATCTCTTTAAATCCAAGTCAGATATCTCTCGGAAAGCAGTCTATTAAGAAATTTGGAGAATATGAAATAGAATTGACTGATAAGGCCAACAAAAAGAAAATTAAAATTCTAGTAAAATAGAAGATATTTATTATAGTATTGACAATACAAGTATAGTATGCTATACTGTATTCAGTATATAAAAGTTATCTTTCAATCAAATAAAATCGTGAGTTATGAAAAATTTGTTCGTTGTTATTGTTTTTTTAATTTCTTTTTCTTTTTCGTTTTCTTCTTATGGACAGGCAGGAATGTTTAATCCTACTATTTGTAGTACAAAGATTAATCAAAATTCCTTATCTTATTGGATAGAGGTATTGTCTAAAGCTGATATAATTACAGAAAATACTTCTGTAGATGAATATCAACTTTTTGGATTCACTTATTATCTGGTTTATGGTGAAAATCACAAAGGTGCAGATATAAGACCTTTATTAATTTTCCCAGTAAAAAATGGTTGCTGGAAGGAAATAGGCAATTTAGATTTAGTACGTGGAAATCTTTCTCCGGATATGTGGGAATATGCTAATAGGAATAATTATATTGAAGTTGCACAAGGTTGTGTAATTACTAAAGTTAATTTTTTCTACGAAGCTAGATTTATACGGTCTCTTTGGAAAAAATTTCCAAATGCCAATTATTGGCATATTAATTATTAAAGACTAAAAAGAAATTAAAAACTCCTTCTCTTGAAAAAGGGAAGGAGTTTTTTTATTTAATAAATAAAAAGTTTATAATATCTTGATATTTTTAAAATACTGTATATAATATATATAATATTTTTTTCTTTTATTTTTTCAAAAATTAAAACTATTTTTTTATGAAAAAGTTCTTTATTTTATTTGTATTTTTGCTAAGCCTTAGTGCTTGCAAAGTGACATTTTTTGCGGATGATGGATATGGATATGGATATAATAGACATGTCAGACATTGTCCACCGCTACCTCCACCAAGGCCTGTGTATTATTCCAGATTCTTTGGGCCTCCGACAATTATCATCCCAAGTCCACCACCAAGATGTCCTAGAATTCCACATTGAATATATGGAAGCTATGACAAAGAAAAAGCTTCAAAAAAATATTTTTTTGAAGCTTTTTACTTTTTTAAGATTAAATCTTATAAGACACTAATTACTTTTTTAACTTTGATAGTATTGTCAAATTTAGCTTGTCTTTTTTGAGACATTGTAACCTTTCCAGGTTTTAAAGCAAAAAGAGTGTGGTCTCTACCAATTCCGACATTTTTACCAGCCAAGAATTTTGTACCTCTTTGTCTTACAATGATATTTCCAGCAATAACATCTTCACCTGATCCTTTTTTAAGACCAAGATACTTTGGTTGACTGTCTCTTAGATTTTTCGCCGTTCCGGCCGCCTTTCTATGTGCCATATTTTTTTAGTATAATTAATAAATATTATGCAGAGAAGTATAACAGAAACTTTGAAAAAAATCAATATTGAATTACGAGGTGGAGGATTTCTTTCTCTTATTTTAAGCCTTATTTTACTATCTCTATTTGTCTGGTATAAGATAGTCACTTCAGGAAGTCTTGGAAATCCTAGTAATTTAGTCTATCAATCTTCAGATTTATCAGCTGATTCTACTATAGTCTCAGGCGAAAAACATTATATTTATGCTAGTAGTAGAGGCAAAAAGTATTATCATTTCAATTGTAAATCAAGTATTAGTGATAAAAATAAAATATATTTTGATACTGATGAATCTGCACAAAATGCAGGATATGTCCTAGCAAAGACTTGTAAATAGATATGATATACTTTTTAAAATAATTATATGAAGTGGTATTTTGCAAGCCGTACAAGGCATACAGAAAAATTGAAAGAAATAGCAAGGTTTTTAGAATCTAAAGGAGAAACTTTTTCTTCTGATTGGATATATGAAGGAAATTTAAAACCTTTCATAGAAAATTTAATTCCTTCTCAAGCTCTCGCGGATAGATGTCTCGTGAATATTTTGAATTCAGATATTTTTATAGTCTTCAATGATCTCGACGGAACAGATCTTTTTACTGAATTGGGTATTTGTCTTGCGAATAATAAATTGAATGAAAAGAAAATAAAGATCTACTCTGTTGGAAAATATGATCAAGCCTCACTTATGCAGCTCCATGCTGGTGTAGAGCATCTTGAGACTTTAAAGCAGGTTTTTGATAAAGAGGGTATTAATTATGGTGATTTTGTTTTTCCAGAGTTTGATTAATATTATTATGGTATAATTTAGATATATAAATTTAATATTTGAATAAATAAAAAATTATGGCAAAAGGAAATTTTTCACAAAGAAAAGAGAAGAAAAAACCAAAACAAGAAAAACCTAAATAGTTTTTAAAAGCGTCTCGAGAAATTGAGATGCTTTTATTTTGCTATAATAAATAAAAACAAAATTATGCTAAAAATAGGCGACAAAGCACCAGCTTTCAAATTAAAAGATCAGTCAGGCACAGATCATACTTTAAAAGAGTATTTGAATCAAAAGAAAAAAGTTTTGATTTATTTTTATCCAAAGGATGATACTCCAGGATGTACGACTGAGGCTTGCAGCTTTCGTGATGGGATGAAAGATTTAGAAAAGCTGGGTCTCGTTGTGATAGGTATCGGTAAAGATAGTGTCACGAGCCATAAGAAATTTGCAGATAAATATAAATTAAATTTTCCTATACTTTCAGATGAGGGTCTGGATACGATCAGGGTATATGATGCCTATGGTCCAAAAAAGTTTATGGGGCGGGAATATGACGGAGTGATGAGAAAGAGTGTTTTGATAAATGGAAAGGGGATAATAGAAAAGATTTATGAGAGAGTTGTCCCAGCGAAGCATACGAGTGAAGTGAAGGTAGATGTCTCGATAAAGAAGTAAAATTTGAAAACATTTCGAGAAATCGAAGTGTTTTTAAATATTTATCTTGGTGCTATAATATACTATATGAATTTGGAAAATCTTATACAAAGAATAGTTGATTTTAGAGATGCTAGAGATTGGAAGCAATTTCACAATCCTAAAGATTTGGCTTTATCTTTGGTTTTAGAATCTACAGAAGTATTAGAACATTTTCAGTGGAAGAATGGAGAAGAGTTAGATAAATATGTTGTAGAACATAAAGAAGATATAAGTGACGAGTTGGCAGACGTTTTGTATTGGGTTTTACTTATGAGTTATGATTTAAATATTGACGTCTTGAAAGCTTTAGATAAAAAACAAACTAAGAATGAAGAAAAATATCCAGTAGATAAAGCGAAAGGAAATCATAAAAAATATAATAAATTATAATGAAAGAGAATCCTAATAAAAAAGAAGAAGATATTTCTTTGAGTCATATGTCTTTTGACGATAAAGGATTTGATCAATTAAAAAATACTGATTTTGGTGTGAATTGGCCAGTCGTGTACCTTATCTCAGGAAAGGAAGAAATGTATGTTGGTCAAACACATAGTGCAATTAGTAGATTAGTTACTCATTTTAAAAATGAACAAAGAAATTCTTTAAAAGACTTTTATATTGTATATGATACAGAAGCTAATAAATCTGTAGTTTTAGATATTGAATCATTGTTAATAAGATATTTATCTGCTGATGGTAAATATTTTTTACAAAATAAAAATGAAGGAGAGGTAGATCATAATTATTTTGATAAAGATAGAAGAGAATCTAAAATAAGAATTATATGGGACAAGTTGAAAGAATTTAAATTAGTAACTCAAGATTTAATGGAGTTAAAGAATAGCGATTTATTTAAATACTCTCCATACACAGCATTAACACAAGACCAAATAAATATAGCTGATTCTATTTTTGAAAATATTAAGATAGAAAAAGAAAAATCATTTATTGTAAATGGTGGAGCTGGTACAGGTAAAACTATTTTAGCTTTATATCTTATAAAGATGTTAAAAGAAAAAGAAAGTACAAAAGACTATAAAATTGGTCTTGTTGTTTCTATGACTTCCTTAAGAAAAACACTAAAGAAAGTTGTGAGAAATATAAAATCTTTGAAAAAAGTAAATGTTATTGGCCCTTCAGACGTTTCAAATGAAAGTTATGACATATTGGTAATAGACGAATCTCATAGATTAAGAACAAGAAAAAATAATTCTAATATGAAAGCTTTCGATGATACTAATATTAAATTAGGATTAGATATAAACAAAGGAACTCAACTTCATTGGATTATGGAAAAATCAAAATATCAAATATTTTTTTATGATAAAGATCAAAGTGTTACTCCGTCTGATATAGGACATGATTTATTTAAAGAAATAGTTAAAGATCCAATAATTTATAAATTAAGTACACAACTTCGTGTGCAAGGCGGTGAAGAATATATAAGTAATATAAAAAAATTATTTAGTAATGAAATTTTTAAAATTAAAGATTTTAAAAATTATGAATTTAAAATTTTTGATAATTTAGATGAAATGATTAATTTGATAAAGAAAAAAGATAGAGAATTTGGAATATGTAGAATGTTTGCTGGGTATGCGTGGGAGTGGAAATCCAAAAAAGATATTTCAAAATTTGATATAGAAATAGATAATTTGTCTTTAAGATGGAATTCCACTAATGATAATTGGATTTATTCTAAAAATGCTATTAATGAAATTGGGTGTATACATACAGTTCAAGGATACGATCTAAATTATGCTGGAGTTATTATTGGTCCAGAACTTTCTTATGATTTTGAAAATAAAAAACTTATTGTAAAAAAAGAATTATATAAAGATATTAATGGAAAAAGATCTTTAGATTCTTATGGAGAATTATTAAATTATGTTTTAAATATATATAAAGTTCTTTTGACTAGAGCTATAAAAGGTACTTATGTTTATATTTGTGATGAAAATTTAAGAAAATATATTACAGAAGAATTTTCTAAAGAAATAAAAAAAGAAAATTTTGTTAAAAAGAATGATTATAAAAATATAATATCTCCATATTTGATAAAGGATTTTATAACCAGAAATGTTGAACTGTACGATTCAATTGGTTGTGGAGATACAAGGACTGCAGACTCAGTACCAACTGATACTTTACTAGTTAAAGATGATCTTATGTATAAAGGAAGAAAATATTTTGTATTAAGAACTAATGGTGATTCTATGAATAAGAAAAATATTAATGATGGTGATTTGGTTTTGTGTAGAAAAGATTATCATCCTGTAGATGGTAATATTGTTGTAGCTTTAATGGGTGATGATGCAATTTTAAAAGAATACAGAACAAAAGGTGGTAATGTTATTTTGAAACCTAATTCTACAAATTCAAGACATAAAGATATTGTGATAACTCCATACGATGAAGAAGTAAAAATACAAGGTATTTTTGTTAAAGTTTTGAAAAAGGGTGAAGATTATAAAGAGAATTAGAATTAATAATTAATGTTAATATTAACTTGCATTATTTTTTTACCGGTGTATAATATCTATATCACTATGAAAGAAATCCCTATATAGATGCGTCTATATCGGGAGTTTTTTCTTTTTATACCAACTTTATTTTTTAGAAAACTTTTTATATACTTCGTTTAAATATAAAAGCTTATTAGTCTTATTTCTTAATAAAATAGAACATTTATTTCTATCGGGTGAAATTATAGTATCAAATACATCTTTTTGTATTAAAAATTCTACCAAGCATCCAAAGTCACCATCATTTGAAACGAGTATAGACTTATCAAAATTTTTAAGGTGAAAATCGTCTACAGATTTTAATACAAGTTCAGCATCACAATTACCTTTTATATTTCCTTCATGCAAAATTGCTTCTTTGAATATTAAATTAAATCCACATTCTTTTAAATAATTATAAAAATCTTTTTTATTTTCTAGATAACCTATAAATAGAAATATATCTTTTGTATTATATTTTTGTGTTAGCCAAATACGAAATCTTTTATAATCAATTTCAAATCCAAGTTCTTTTGCAGAACGATATAAATTGTTTCCGTCTATATAAATATTTAATTTCATAAAATTAAATATATTTTAACACTATTTTAAATATATTTTTAAAATCTTAATAATGTTATAATTTATCCATTATTAAAGAAACTAAATAGTAAAATTATTTATGACCCACTCTCAAAAATCCTCAAAAACATTTCAAGATCGATATAATTCTCTAAACGATAAACAAAGAATGGCTGTCGATATGATCGACGGGCCTGTGCTCGTTGTCGCTGGACCAGGAAGTGGAAAGACAGAGTTGCTCGGACTTCGTACTGCAAAGATATTGCAAGAGACTCAAGTCTCCGCTGGGAATATTTTGCTTCTCACATTTACAGAGAGTGGAGCGCAAAATATGAGAGAGAGACTAGTCGGATTGATAGGTGAGGCAGGATACAGAGTCGCCATTTATACTTTCCATGCATTTGCGAGTGATGTGATGAGTAGATACGGAGAATACTTTTTTGAAGGGGCGAGTTTTCGTCCGGCTAGTGATGTAGAGAGAATTGGAATTTTAGAAAATATTTTAGAAAAATTAAATCGTGACAATCCTCTTTCTTCTCGTCATCCAGAGCTCGGCTATACATATCTATATGATATTTTGAGTACTATCTCTGCCTTAAAAAAAGGAAATCTCACAGGAGAAGAATGGAAAAATGTGATAAATAAAAATCAAGAAGAATATCAAGAAGTAAATAATGTATTAGGAGAAATCTTTGCTGAGATAAAAGGTAAAAGTAAATATGATGTTTTGCGTGATGCGTATCTCAATATTTATAGAGAGTTAATTAATATTAAAAATAATGATACAGCGAGATTTTTATCTACTACTCTTTCTCTAGAAATAAAGCAATCAGAAGATTCTGGAAAGGCGAACAATCTCACATCTTGGAAAGATAATTACTTTACGAGAAATGAAGATGGGATTTTAATTTTAAAAGATAGTAAAGATGGAAAAATAGAAAAGTGGCTCTCACTCGCTGATGTGTATGAGAAATATAATTTAGCAATGTATGAAAAAGGATTTTACGATTTTGATGACATGATATTTAAAGTTTCTCATGAATTAGAAAAGAATGAGGCACTTCGTGGTGAGCTTGAAGAAAAATATCAATACATTATGATAGACGAATTCCAAGATACATCTGACTCACAATTTTCTTTAGTGAAAAATCTGACAAGTAATCCAGTCAATGAGGGTAGACCAAATGTTATGGCCGTCGGTGATGATGATCAGGCTATTTTTAAATTCCAAGGAGCAGAGCTAGATAATATTACAAAGTTTATAAATAGCTACAAAGGTGTACAGCTCATCACTTTAAATAAAAATTATAGATCAACTCAAAACATTCTCGATCAAGCTAGAAATTTAATTACAAAAATAGATGACAGACTCGAGGTGAGATTCCCAAAAGATATTAATAAAAATATCCGAGCAGAAAATAAAAAGCTTTTAGAAAAGCATGGCGGAAAAATAATCAGAGAGAGTTTTGATAATCCACATCATGAGATGGATTTCATAGCGAGAGAGATAAAAAATATTTTAGATAAAAAAGTTGATCCAAAAGAGATCACAATTATTTCTCGTAGTCATGCAAATTTGAAATTGATGGCACAGATTTTAAATGAGCATAAGTTGCCATATAGCTATGAGAAAAAAGAAAATGTTTTTGATAAACAGCCGATAAAAGAATTGATAAAGATAGTCGAGTTTGTAGATACTGGTACAGAAAATATGAGAGAAGATTTTCTTCCAGAGATTTTGTCTTATAAATTTTGGAATATTGATAGACTGACTATCTGGAAAATAGCAGAAGAAGTTAGAGCTGGAGAAATATCTATCGGAGAATTTGGAGAGAAAATAAAAAACAGAGTTTCTTGGATATCTGTCATGCTAAATAGTAAAGATGAAAAAGTTGCGAATATTGCGAGATTTTTAATAGATCTGATAGCTGATAGTAAATCAATGCCATTGCCATATTTATTAGACAAAATAATAGGCACTAGAGAGTGGGAGATAGATAGTAGTGTAGATGACGGTGATGAGGTGAAAAGCCTCTCTACGGGCTATATTTCGCCATTTAGAGAGTATTATTTCGGTAAAGATAATTTTGAGCACAACAAGCCAGAATATCTTGATTTTCTCTTCGCACTTCGTACATTTATGGGTGTCTTGAGAGAGTATAAAAATGGAGAGATTTTGTATGCAAAAGATTTAAAAACTTTTGTAGAAATTTATAGTAACAACAATAATCTTTCATTGACTTTAACTTCTCCTTTTGCGACAAGTAAAAATGCGATAGTTCTACAGACTGCTCACAAGAGTAAAGGTCTCGAGTATGAATATGTTTTTATTATGAATAGTGATGAAGATGAATGGAATGGTAAAAAGCGTGCCAACAAAATTGATATGCCTGTTAATCTACCACTTCTTCCAGCGAGTGATGATATTAATGATAGAGTGAGACTTTATTATGTGGCTATGACTCGTGCGAAGCATACTTTATATATTACAAATAATAGTACTAAATTTTCTAAATTATTAAGTGATGAAAATGAAGAAGAGATGAAAGAAAATAAAGAAAAGAATTTAGAAAATTCTGACCCTTCGACAAGCTCAGGTATCAATAAAAATATAGTGAATAGTCTCTATATCACAGAGAGAAATCCATTGATCGAAGATGAAAAGATTTTACTTGAGAGACTTTTAGAAAATTATAAAATGCCTGTTACGCATCTCATTAACTTTTTGAATATTAGCAAAATTGGTCCAGAGAAATTCATCGAGCAAAACCTTCTTCGCTTTCCTCAGGCTATGACAGCCAGCTCAGTCTATGGATCTGCGATGCATGAAGCGATGCAAAATTATTATTTGTATTTTAAAAAATATGAAGAAAAACCAGATCTAGAAAAAATAATTAATTATTTTAAAAAAGCTCTCGAGAGAGGAAGCTTAGATAAAATAGATTTTGATAAATATTATGAATCAGGAGTAAAGAATTTAGAAATTTATTTGAAAGATTTAGAAGAAAGAAAAGAAGATAGAAAAATAGAAGTCGAAGTAAATTTCGCAAATGAAGGCGTGACTCTTGATAATGCTCAATTAACAGGAAAGATAGATAAAATGGAAATTCTTGGTAATCAAGTAAAAGTGACAGATCTCAAAACAGGGAAGAGTTTTAAAGATTGGGATGATGGTAGTAGTCCTTATGACAAGATCAAGCTTCACTTCTTTAAATATCAATTAGCTTTTTATTCTATTCTTATTAAAAATTCAAGGAGCTATAATGGATATGAATTAGAATCTGGATATATAGAATTCCTTGAGGCAGATTCAAAAAAGAAAATAAATATTTTAGAGCTTGACATAGATGAAGAGCTTTTAGAAAGAGTTAAAAGTTTAACAAAAATAGTTTATCAAAAAGTCATGAATTTAGATTTTCCAGATACTTCATCATATTTCATAAATGAAAAGACGGGATTAAAAAAAGAAGAATTAACATTAAAAGATATTGAGAAATTTGAAGAAGATCTTTTAAATGGTAAAATATAAGAAATTATCTTTTCATAAATAAAATATATTTTCTCTCGTGCGCCACGCAAGCGAAAACTCGCGAAAATACATTTTATTTAAAAAAACATTTCAAAAACCATGCCCGATAAATACAAATCAGTTTGGATATCACATTCTTCTATTAATGATTTTTTGTCATGTGACAGACTTTATTTTTTGAAAAATGTTTATAAAGATCCATCAACTCGCAGAAAAATAAATATCGCTTCACCATATCTCACTCTCGGTATCGCGGTCCATAAAGTCATCGAAGATTTAAAGAAAATAAAAAGTGATGAAAGAGAAAAAGAAATCAAAGAAAATCTTTTAGAAAATTTTAGAAAAGAATGGAATAAATACAAAGGAAAAAAAGGAGGATTCAAAGACCTCGAAGAAGAAAATAGTTTTTTTTCTCGTGGTGAAGAAATGATAAAGAGAGTTGTCGCAAATCCTGGAATTTTATTAAATAAGATAATTCCTTTAAACTATTTTTATAAAGGAGATATGATACCAAATTATTATTTGAGTACAGAGGAAAATTTAATTTTATGTGGATCTATAGACTGGACCGAATATTTAGAAAAAGATGACGCTATCAGAATAGTTGATTTTAAAACTGGTCGCAATGATGAAGATGATGATTCATTTCAATTTCCAATTTATTATTTACTGATTACGAATTTAATGAAAGAAAATTCTAAGAAAATTTATAAAATAAAAGAAGCGGCTTATTGGTATCTCGATCATGATAATAAAAAAGAAAATAGTGAGCATGATGAATTTCATGTCATAGAAATTGATGAAGGAAAATTGGAAGATATAAAAGAGACAGAAAAAAAGATTTTAGAAATAGGAATTAAAATTAAAAATTTGAGAGAAAAAGGGGAGTATAAATGTAAAAACGAAACTGTAGAAGGTGAAGGTTGTAGATATTGTCGTGATTTTGAAAAAGTTTATAAATTTATTCAAAGCGGTGGTGGTAAAAAGAATTTTTCTGAAAATACTATCAATCTCGATCTTGATGGAGAAGAAATAAAAGATGTGGAGTATATTGGTATCTCTGATTATAATCAAGACATGTATTTTGTGAAATAAAAAATTCTGGCTTTCAATTAATAATTGATTGTCAGAATTTTATATTCTTATTGTAATTTTTTATTACATGTTCATCTTCTCTATTTTTAAACAAGATGAAAGGAATAATCATTACAATAACCAGACCAATCGCAGATACTATTTCTAGCAATATGGTAGTCACTGGTGTAATAACTTCTTGTGTCATCTTGTGTTTTTTAATGAAAAGAAAATATTGTTTAAATCCTGATTAATTATAGTACAGAAAATATTATTAATCAATAATATTAAAATATTGGTTTGCTTATATTATGCTTGACATATATATATATATATATATATTATGATATACGTATATTACCTTATTATCAAAGACGTATGATAACAATTCAGTTATCAATGATCGGAGAAATGAGTGAAAAATTTCAGTACGTTTATATTTAAATTTGACTCCAGAATTAGAAAAAGACTGGACAATCAAAGATGGTTTATCAGATTTTGCTTCTCGTCAGCTTTGTGGAGTAACAGTTTACGACTGGGCAAGTTGTCCTCGTGTTGATGTTAGTTTTCCAAAAGTTTTTCTTGAAAAAGAAAGTCTTTTTAAGAAACATTTTCTTTCTGCTTCTTATTTATCAAACACCGTGCAGTTTGTAAGTCATAGAACTTACGGAGTTTATTATTTTGGAGAGGCTAAAGCTACTTTTCATTACATTAGTAAAGTAGAGAATTCTATTCTTATTGAAACTAGTTCTTGGGATGGTATTAAAGACATGGAGATTTTGCTTGAAAAGATTCATGCGGGGTCTATAGCTCCAACTATTTCTTTTGAAGTAGAACAGGTTAAAGTTACCCAGTTTAAAATTCTTTATCAAACAATGAAAGAAATCTTGGCGACACATAAGTTGCCAAGATGGAAAAGATTTGTTTTAGCATTAAGATTAGCTCGTGGATAAATATTCACAATCAGATCTTTTGCAAAAAGCACCTCATTCTTGAGGGGCTTTTTTTATTTCTCGATTTCCAATCTTAATAATTTCAAAGTGTGAAAATCTATATCTATTTTTTCTTTAGTATTTAATTTAATATGTTTTGCTTTGAGGCCAGTATCTTCTTTCAAAACTTTTTTAATAGTTTTCATATCAGCTGAAGAATAATGTTTTTCAATATCTTTTAAAATATATTTTATATCTTTTTCATTTATTTCTTTTGACTCAAAAAGTTCTTCGACATGTCCGACTATTGTCCCAAGTGTGAGATCTCTATTTTCAGCAATTTCTTTTGGAAGAATTCCTTTTTTAATAAATTCTAAAGTCACAGTAGTTGTTTTAACTTTTATTTTTTCTTCAAATTCTTCTTCTTTTATTTCGTGAGCTTCGAGACTACCGCCAGACATTTCAATAAAGATTTCTTGTTTTTTAGCAAGCTTCTTTTTCATTTCGTCATTCTCATAATATTTTTCGAGAGCAGTACTAGCACGATCTGATTTTTCTCTAAAGACTTTATCTTGTCTCAAGACATCTTTATTTACATTTAGAGCGTCAGGATGAATTCCTAATAATTTAATATTTTCTAATTTTCGTACACGAGAAAGTGCAACATATCCCATACCAGACCCAAAAGCCTTTGCGAGATCTATCTCGGCCGCATCGAGTGTCATTCCTTGTGATTTATGAATTGTGATAGCCCAGGCATAGCGTAGAGGGATTTGTGATATTTCCGCTAATACTTTTCCATCATCATTTGTTAATTGCCAATCTTCACGATCGGTAGTAATTCTTTTTTTACCAAAAGTTTCTACAATAGGGAGTCCTGTAATATCAAAATCTACCACTTCTCCAAGTGTTCCATTTTGATAATGTTTATTGATATCATTTCTGACAAAAATAACTTTTGTTCCAATTTTTAAATTTAAAATTTCTGGAGCGAGACAATTATTTTTTAATCCATCGACTAAGTTCTTTTTTCCTTTTTCATACATTTCAAATCTATATTCTTTTTCATCTTGATCAAGTGAATCGTATTCTTTTTTATTAATAGAGTCGACATCGATATTATGAGTAAAAAGTTTTATCACATCTTTGTCTAATTCTTTTTTACTTTTTATTTTTAATTCTAATTTTTTATGAGTTTCTTCTATATCTCTTTCAAAGCGAATATTATTTAGCATTTTTAATAAATGTTCATCATCTTGTCTATAATTTTCCGAGAGATAGCAAATCACTGGATTTAATTCTTGCCAAGCATTTGAGTGATAGGCGAATTCTTTTTCGCTTCCAAAATCAGAAGAAGAATTTTTAACTACAGGTGGAAGTTGAAAAAAGTCTCCACAAAAAATTATCTGTACTCCAGCAAAAGGTTTATCACTTTTTCTAAAAGTTTTGAAAAGTTTATTTATCATATCGAGACGAGAAGAGTGGAGCATTGATACTTCGTCTATTATCAAAACTTTTATATTTTCATATCTCTTATAAAGCTTTTCATTTTGCTCTAGTCTATCGAGTGCGTATCTATCGAGCTTGTCTAAGATACCTATTCCACTCCAAGAGTGAATAGTCTGTCCTCCAATATGTGTCGCTGCGATACCAGTTGAGGCTGTGATAGCTGGATTGATATCGTGAGTTTTTAAATATTCTATATATTTATTTAATACGAAAGTTTTTCCAGTGCCGGCAGCACCAGTTAAGAATACAGAATGTCCCATTTTTAAAATGTCGAGAGCTTCGGATTGAGTCATAGAAATTATTTGTTAATTTTAACACGAAAAAATCTATTTGACTTGATAAATAAAAGATGTTATTTTAAATTTAGTTGTAAATATTTTTTAATTATTAAAATTTTTTAAAAATGAATAGAATAAGCTTAAAAACGGTTTTAGGAGACAAGAATCTCTCCTTGAGGCCTTTGCCTTCACAGACTATTAATTTAGATTATCTGGCAAATATGGCAGATGATTATGAAATTGCGAAGTATGTGGGACCTAGATTTCCGAACCCTTATACGAGAAAGGATTCTTCTGATTTTCTAAATTTTTCAAGAGAGTCTTGGAATTCTGGTAAAGAATATAATTTCGGTATCTTTATCCAAAAAGGTAAATATATTGGAAATATAGGGATCGTCCCTGATTATGATAATAATATTATAAGTAATCTAGGGTACTGGCTTTCTAAAAAGTATGAAGGAAATGGGTATATGACTAGATCTGTATTCCTCATGACTGAATTCATCTTTAACAATTTAAATTTTAGAAAGATTGAAGCCAATGTTTATGAAGGCAATATTGGTAGCACTTTTGTTCTAAAAAAGAATGGATTTAGTGAGGAGGGGATTCTAAAAAGTCATGTCAGATTAATTGATGGAACTATTTTAGATAAAATTCTTTTTGGAAAAATAAATCCAAACAATTCTTTTTGAGAAATGAAAAAGACTTCTGAATAATAAAATTATTTATTATTCAGAAGTCTTATTTTTTTATTTTTTTCTAAAAATGTTTATTAGACATTCTAGTAAACTAAAAGTTGTTCCAAATATCACTCCTATTGCAAAAGTTGAGATAAGTATATAGATAAATAAATCAAGATCGAAATATTTAATGTCTTTTAAAGTTACAAATAAAAACAATGCTATACATATCATTAAAATGAAATATATAGATGTTAATGTTTGATTTACAAATTTTTTAAAAGATATTAACAAGTCTTCCTTCTTAAAGGATTCTATTATTAGAATAAAAAACAAAGGGAATATAAATATTAAAATCACATTTCCTGTTATTTTTATATTTTCTAATTTTCCATCCATTTTATACAGAAAATAAAATACTTTTTTAATACTATCAGTTTCAACGTAATATCCTATAAACAAATTTATTAAAAATAAAAAAATTAATTTGGTAATTCTTAATACCTTTTTCATTTTTTCTATTTTTAGTCCTATATTAATCTAGCAAATAAAAAGCATTTATTCAAATTTTACAAAAAACAAAGCCCTGCTATTACAGGGCTCAAAAAATCAAATTCAGTTTTCAAGGATTCTTTTTAGATACTTTTTCTAAAAGTTTTATCCTATTTTTATGTGCAATTATCTCTTTTTCGATTTTAGTTAAGAGTAATCTCTCATAATTTTTGTATTTAGATTCTCCTATTTTTAAGATAATTTCAGGATTTATATTATCAAAATGATAATATCCTTTTCTGTTGTAATGGATATGCCAGAGAGTAATACTAGTCCTGTTTATACTCAAAATTTTAGACGGAGTTTTATTTATTTCTAAATCTTGATGATAAAATTTTATAAAATCTCCAATTTTTAATTGTTTAACATCTTCTAAATTCATGATTAAATGTTTTTTTGTGATTGAAAAATATGACAAGTAAAAGAATAATTTATTTAAACTAATATTATACTAACTAAAAATTATAGTATTGTCAAGTATTTGTATATCTCAAAAAATAAGATAATATATGAATATATATAAATATTTTTATGCTTCAATCAAAACTTTTTTCTAAAACTAAAAAAGACATTCCTGCCGATGAACAAGCTCGTAATGCACAGCTTTTAATTCAGGCCGGATATGTGTTTAAAGAAATGGCAGGAGTTTATACTTTACTTCCTCTTGGAATGAGAGTTATAAATAAAATCGAAAATATTATTCGTGAAGAAATGAATGCGATAGGAGGAATGGAAATGAAGACTTCTATTATTCAAACAAAAGATGCTTGGGAGAAAACAAATAGATGGAGTGATGATGTTGTAGATAATTGGTTTAAAACAGAATTAAAAAATGGAACTCAAGTTGGTCTTTCGTTTACAAATGAAGAAGCTTATACAAACATAATGAAGCAATATATTAATTCATACAAAGATCTTCCTGTTTATCCTTATGATTTTAAAGAAATTTTTAGAAATGAAGCGAGAAGTAAATCAGGAATGATGAGAGGAAGAGAATTTTATTGGAAAGCTTTGTACTCATTTTCTAAAGACAAAGATGAACATGATATGTTTTATGAAAAAGCAAAGATTGCTTATATGAATGTATTTTGTAGAGCCGGTCTAGAAGACAAAACATATTTAACTTTTGCTAGTGGTGGAACATTTGCAAAATTCTCACACGAATTTCAAACTATCTCAGATGCTGGAGAAGATCTTATTTATATAGATAAAAATAAAAATATTGCTATCAATAAAGAAGTTTTAAATGATGAAGTTTTGGAAGAATTAAATATTGATAAAAATAATCTCGTAGAAGAAAAAGCTATCGAAGTTGGGAATATTTTCTCACTCGCATTTAAATTTTCAGATCCTTTAGATTTGAATTATAAAGATCAAGATGGAGAAGTCAGACCTGTATATATGGGGTCATATGGGATTGGTATCACAAGACTCATGGGTACAATAGTAGAAGTTTTTGCAGATGAAAAAGGAATTGTTTGGCCAGAGTCTGTCGCTCCATTTCAAATTCATTTATTATCTCTTTCAAAAGATAAAGAAAGCGAAGTCTATAAACAAGCAAAAAATATTTATGACAAATTAGTAGAAGATGATATTGAAGTACTTTTTGATGATAGAGAAAATAAATCAGCTGGAGAAAAATTCTCTGATGCAGACTTAATTGGTATTCCACTTCGTGTCGTCATTTCAGAAAAGTCTTTAGAAAAAGGAGGAATAGAAATTAAAAAGAGAAATGAGAGTGAAAGTAAAATCGTTTCAATCGAAGATTTTTTGGAAGAATATAAATAATAAATAAATTTAAATCCCGCAAATTTTGCGGGATTTATTTTTTAGAAAAGATTAATTTTTTATCTTTTAACTTTTCTTTCTTTTTCAATAAGTGCGAATTGTTGCTTATCAATCTTTTCCAGCTTGGCCATTATTTCGGTCTCTAATTTTGACTCTTCAGCAAGCTCATTAAGTAAAGCTCCCATTTCGTCTGTTCCAAATTCAGTTTTAGGCCATTTGGACATTAATACATCTTTTCTTTCAATGCTTTGTGTCCATTGTTTCATTAATTCTTTTTCTTGTTTGCTGAGGCCTTGCCATTCTTGTTCGAAATTATTATTCACAATATTTAATTTAAAGAACTCTTAGTAAAATCACTAAGTTTTATAATTATATCACATATATTTATTATTTGTCAAGTCTTTATAAAAAGTCAAAAATGTATTATTATATTAAGAATGTTTAAAAAACTATTGGGAAAATTTGGGATTAATAAAAAAGAATTACAAGATAATTCTTTTGATTTTTCTTTTGGATTAACAGAGGAATTAGTTCGAAGTATTTCAAAAGATAAAAACGAGCCAGACTGGATGCTTGAAAAGAGACTCGAGGCTTTTAATTATTATAAAAAAGCAAAAATGCCAAGTTGGGGACCAGATTTATCTGGATTAAATCTAAATGAAATAATTTACTATATACCGACAGATTTGAAAGAGCAAAATTCTTGGAGTGAAGTACCAAAAGAAATAAGTGACCAATTTGAAAAACTTGGAATACCAAAAGCCGAGCGTGAATATCTTGGTGGTGTAGGAGCGCAATATGACTCTGGAGTTGTTTATCATTCAATAAAAGATTCTCTTAAAAAGCAAGGGGTTGTTTTTGAAAATATGGATACTGCTGTAGAAAAATATCCAAAGCTTGTGAAAAAATATTTCATGACTGATTGTATAAAATTAAATGAGCATAAATTTGCAATGCTTCATGCTGCGGTCTGGAGTGGAGGAACATTTATTTATGTACCAAAAGGAGTGAAAGTTAAAATGCCTCTACAATCTTATTTTAGAATGAATAAAGAAAAAGGTGGACAATTCGAGCATACTATCATTATTGCTGACGAAGGAAGTTCTGTAGAATATATTGAAGGTTGTTCTGCTCCGAGATATAGTTTTTCTTCTATTCATGCTGGAGGTGTAGAATTATTTGTCTTAAAAGGTGCAAAAATAAAATATTCAAGTATCGAAAATTGGAGTAAAAATGTTTTTAATTTAAATACTAAAAAAGCTCTTGTATATGAAAGAGGTGAAGTTGAATGGCTTAATGGGAATACTGGTTCTCATACCACGATGCTTTATCCTTCTTCTGTTTTGCTCGGTGAGTATGCTCGTAGCGAAAGTCTTGGTATTGCAATGGCAGGAAAAGATCAATATCAAGATGTGGGATCAAAAGTTATACATCTAGCCCCAAATACTTCATCAGTTATCAAATCAAAATCTATTGCGAAAAATGGCGGAGTTTCTACTTATCGTGGATATGTTGAGATTGGGAAAAATGCAAAAAATTCTAAAGTTGTCGTTGCTTGTGACACTTTACTTTTAGATAAAAAATCAAAAGCTTTAGCTATCCCCGTAAATAAAGTTTCAAATAAAGATGTGGAAATTTCTCATGAAGCGAAAGTTGGTCAGCTTTCAGAAAAAGAAATCTTTTATACAAACTTACACGGCTTTGATGAATATGGAGCACAGAGACTTATTATTGGAGGATTTGCAAGTGAAGTAATAAAAAAGCTTCCATTAGAATACGCGGTAGAATTAAATAAATTAATCGATCTTGAAATAGAAGGAATGTAAAATTATGTCTATAAATTACGCATTAAAAATAAGTACAAAATTTACAGAGGAAGAAATCGCTAAAGCAGTGAAGGTTATTAATTGTGATGAAGCAAAAGAATATAAAATAGAAGAGAGGAATTTAGAAAATGATTTTATATCTCATACTATTATCAATTTAAATATTGAAGGAGCGAGTATAGAATTTATTGGAAGATATAAATCTGTTAATTATGTCTGTGATGTTTCTTGTATTGTGAATCATAATGCGAGCTATACAAAATCGAAAATAAATATTAGAGGTATCGCAGGAGTAAAAGGAAAAATAATTTCTCGTTCAAATATTTTAGTAACTGAAAATATCAAAGGAGTAGTCGGAGAAGAAAAAGTAAAATTTATTTTTGTGACAGATGAAAATGGTGAGACAGGGGAAATTGATGCGATTCCAAATCTTGATATTTCAAGTCATGAAATAGTTGTATCTCACGCTCTCTCTATTTCTAAAATAAAAAAAGCCGACATTTGGTACGCCGGCCTTCATGGTGCTTCTGAAAAAGAAGCAACCAAAGATTTTGAAGAATCTTTTCTTAATTAATAAACTTTACCTTTTTCCAGTAATATCCGCATGGTAATTTAACAATGTTTAAAAAAGTTATTTTTTTAAAACCAAATCTGTATTGTTCTTCGACTGTTACAGTTTTTAAAAATCTTATATCTTCATTGATTTTTATTGGTAACCATGCAAAAAATCTACGAGTCCTTGTTTTTAAAATAAGTTTATCTAGATTAATTTTTGATTTCATTTAAATTAATTTAAATTGTAAAAGAATATATTGATACTAATATTTTTTACTATTTATGTCAATCAAAAAAATTAAAATTAAAAGCCAACATTTATAGTTGGCTTTTTAATATTTTAAAAATATTCTTAATTAATAACTACTCCTTTTGAAAGATAGTAGTCATGTCCACGAGGGTAGTAATATTTTTCTAAAAGAGAATTAATTTCTTTCCAGTGTTTTTTTAATGGAAGAAATATTTTTTTCCTAGTCTCATAATCTCTATTGGTAGGACGATGAAATTGTATAGGTTTTCTTTTGTTTCTTAAATAAAGATCGATTTGTTTTCCCATTTTAAAAGATGGAATTTTACTTTTTGAGTTTGGATCTATGATGCCTAAATTTATCATAGGCGAGTCGGCTTCAAAATATTGGACACCGATTGTTGTATCAAACCCACATATTTCAGTAAGTTTAACCAAAATTTCTTTTGCTTCTTTTCCTTCTTTTGTTTCATAGAAAGGATGATCGCTAATCGTAACTGATGTGTTCATGATTATAAATTTAATATTTTAAAAAAATGTTTTGAAAGAACTGAAGCTAGTTTATTATATTAATTAATATTTGTCAATTTAAAAAAACAAAATAAAAAAGCCGAAATATTTTCATATCCCGACCTCTATTGTATTATGTATGTGCTCAGGCTCTACTCCGCTTTTTGTGGAGAAATACTGCCCATATATCTTTTATAAAATATTGGATACAGTATCTTACCGAAGAAAAATAATAATGTTACATATTGTAACATTATAGTAATAAGACAGACAAGCCCCATTACCTTATTATTGTCTGTAAAGCTTTTGATGGCACTAATCAACAAAAGTATGTTTGCGCAAACATATGCAATCTTTGCTTCTCTTACTTTTGAAAGAATAAATAATACTCTTCTGTTTAATTCTGTAAAATTTTTTAGAATCTTTTTCATTTAATGATAATATTTAGAACGTTAATTAATTTTGTTTAAAACTGATATAAGTATAACATTATAAATATTATTGTCAAGTCTGAAAAGAGGGGATTTTGTGGTAATATTTGAATATATTTTAAAAGCTATGACAACAGAAAATAAAAAGATAGTTACAAGATTTGCACCAAGCCCAACAGGCTTTCTTCATATTGGAGGAGCTAGAAGTGCTTTATTTAATTATTTATACACAAAGCAAAATGAGGGAAGAATTATTTTGAGAATAGAAGATACGGATCTAGAAAGAAATAAACAAGAATTCACAGACGGTATAATCAAAGCTTTTAAATGGCTTAATTTAGAATTTGATGACACATTTATGCAGTCTGATAATTTTCATATTCATAGAAAATATTTAGAGAAATTAATTTCTGATGGTCATGCTTATATTTCTAAAGAAGAAGTAAAAGAAGAAGGCCAAAGATCAGAAGTGGTTCGTTTTAAAAATCCAAATAAAAAAATTACTTTTGTTGATATGGTTAAGGGCGAAATAACTTTTGATACTACAGATCTTGGAGATTTTGTAATTGCAAAAAGTCTTGATGAGCCTATTTTTCATTTATCAAATGTTGTAGATGATATTATTATGGGTATTACTCACGTGATTCGTGGCGAGGAACATATTTCTAATGTTCCAAGACAAATACTTATCTGGGAGGCTATTAATGAAAGAGAGAGGCCTGTATATGGACATATTCCTCTTATTCTTTCTGAGATAAGAGAAAAATTATCAAAAAGAAAACATGGAGAAATGGTATCTGTGGAATATTATGAAAAGAATGGATACCTTGCTGAGGCAATGATTAACTTTGTTTCTTTCCTTGGTTGGAATCCTGGAGGAGAAGAAGAAATTTTTTCTTTAAACGAATTAATTGAAAAGTTTAATATTAATAAAGTTCAAAAAGGTGGAGCTGTATTTAATGTAGAAAAATTAAATTGGTTTAATAAGGAATATATTAAAAAACAATCTGAAGAAGAACAGGTTATTTATATTAAAAAATATTTACCAGAAATAGAAAAATATTCAGAAGAATTAATTCAAAAATTAAGACCTGTATTAATAGATAGAATTAATTTTTATGGAGAGTTAAAATCTATGCATGATACTGGAGAATTAGAATATTATATCTTTGCACCAGTATTCGATAATAGTAATGAAGAAAAGAATCCTGAAAAATTAATTTGGAAAAAGTCTGACAAGGAAAATACTTTAATTAATCTACAAGAAATAAAAGATATTTTAGAAAAGAATGTTTCTTTTGATATTGAAGATTTATGGAAAGAAATCTACACTTTAGCTGAAGTAAAAGGTAAAGGCGACATACTTTGGCCTCTACGTTATTGTCTTTCTGGAAAGGAAAAATCTCCAGATCCAAAAACTTTATTAAGTATTTTAGGTATTACAGAGTCTGTTTCTAGAATAGAAAATGCTATCACTGCATTAAAATAGTATTTGACAAATAAAGTTATATATTGTAGTATTATATAACTATGTTAGTAGATATATCAGCAGAGAGTTTATTCATATGGCTTTTAATATTATTCATCGGAGGATATATAGTTGGTTTTTATTACACTATTAAGTGGCTCAAGTAAAATTATGATATTAGAAATTTATTCATACAATCTTATAATATATTCTATACTTGCCTTTTTATTTGGTGTTATAGTTGCTTATGCAACTATAATAGGAAATACTGGAGAGTCTTACCAAGCTAAAGCTAAAGCTCTTAAATTTGATTATAAAATGGAATTTGATTTCTTTTTATTCTTTAAAAATTTAGGATTAGATACTTTATTTAATTCTATTTGGACAATGGTGGTTAAGATATTTTCTTTTGTTGGTATAAATTTAGATTTTGAAATATTTAATATTTTGTATCCAAAAAAGAAATAATTTAATAATGAAATAAAATTATTTTTTGTAAATATTGCATCTGATTTTGCTCTTGCTATAATTATGAACAGGGGAGATAGAAGAATCCCACACTCCTGTCTCTCCCAAAAAACTAGTCTTGGGTGACTAAAACAAAACGCACTCCTTATATGGTGCGTTTTGTTTTGTCTGAGTATTGATACTATGAAAAGATCAGATGTGGATAACTTATTTAGAGTCCTATAGAGGGATTGATTCTTTTTAATTGTATGTGTCGCACAATATATCTTTTACGACTCTATATACCATTAAAATCCTTTATTTAAATACTTATTAAATCTAAACAAAATAAAAAACCGATCTTGATATGATCGGCTTTCTTTATGTGTTTAGTTATCTATCATCATTATGAGTCCTGTCGTCAAAATCGTTTTCTTGATTTGTGTCGAGTTTGTATTTAGATCTTTTTCTATTTGTAGTAACTTGTATAGATTTGATGATGATATAGATGTCGGATATTTTTCTGCTAAAGACTTTAATTTTTGTATTAAGCTCTCGCCTATCTTATTTTCAAAAAATTTCTTTGCCTCATCTTCTTTTACTAATCTCAAGAATAGTGTCAGCTCCATGATTTTGACTATCTGTAGGTAGACATTGTCGATCATTTGATTTGTCTCTAATTTTAAATTTTCTAAATGACTTAGTAGCTTTGAAGAATCTTTTTCACAGATAGATTCTAGTATTTTATAAACTTCTTCTTCATCTAAAATTCCAAATATTTTTTCTACATTTTCTTTTGTGATTTTATCTGTAGTGATTGTACTAAAAACTTTTTCTAAAATTCCAAGTGTGTCACGGAAAGATCCTTTTCCTTCACGGGCTATTATTTTCGCAGCTTCATTTTCTATTTCTTTATTTTCTTTTTTAGAAACTGTTTCTATTAAATTTTCTAAAATCTTTATATCTGGTGATAAGAATTTTATCTCTTGACATCTTGATATTATAGTGTTGGGAAGCTTATGTCTGTCTGTGGTAGCTAAAATGAATATTACATGCGCTGGTGGCTCTTCTAGAGTCTTTAAAAGAGCATTGAAGGCTGATTTTGAGAGCATATGAGCCTCATCCAGTATATAAACTTTGTATCTTGAGCCAAAAGTTGACGATTGTGTTGCTTCAATTAAAAGTCTCATTTCATCTACTCCGTTATTACTCGCAGCATCTAGCTCAAAAATATCATCTTTAGATGATCCTATTTCTCTAGCAAATATTCTAGCCATTGTCGTTTTTCCGGTACCTCTGTCACCAGAAAATATGTAAGCGTGATAAATTTTGTTTTGTTTAATAGAATTCTCTAATGTTGATATGGCTAATTCTTGTCCTAATACGTCTTTAAATGTCTCAGGACGATACTTTCTGTATAAAGCTAAATGTTGCTCCTCAATTTCAACTTTTGTATTTTTCATATATGTTTAAGATTATATTATAAAAAAGAGTTATTTTTAAGACTTGACAAGTATTTATATATAATATATATTATATATAGTTTAATTTAAAATAAAATTATAAGTAATGAAAAATTTAATCTTTGTTATTATTGCTTCTTTATGCTTGATGGCGTGTAATCAATCTTCTAAGTTGAAATTTGAAAGAGTTTCAACTGGTGATACTATCAGTCCACTTAATATCGCTGACATTAACCTTTTCGGAATTAAAGACACTAGCATAGCATATAGATATGCTGCTGATGGAAAAGATAGTTGGTTTTTAATTGATAATGATAATGGAAACTTACAATTTATAAAAAGTAATAAATTGGAAGATACAATAAAGGGTATGTTAAATACCGGTATTGTTGGAGATTATGTATATCAAACAAAAGTTATAGCAATAAGAAATTAATTAAGGAAAATTAAAATACTCTAATTATTTATTTTATTTAATAAATAATTAGAGTATTTTTTCTTTTATAAATTTCTCACAAATTTGTTTTACTTCTTTATAATCTTTTCTATTCATTAAATCTATTCTTAATTCTTTTGCATTATCAAAACCATTAACATAAGCTTTGTAATGTTTTTTCATTATATTGAAACTCTTTACTTTTCCAAGTTGTTTTTCGTAAAGCTTGGTATGCTCCATTAAAACTTCTAATCTAAATAAAATATTTTTTCTTCCACTCTTTGTATAAAGATCTAGTTCTTTTCTTTTTATGTATTCTTTTTCATTAAAGAGCCAAGGAGTACCAAAGACTCCCCTACCAATCATGACTCCATCGGCTCCAGACAATTTTATTTTTTCTTTAGAATCCAAAACATTTTTTACATCACCATTTAAAATTATAAATGGGATTTTTAAATTATTATCTTTGCAGTATTTTTTTACAAAAGAAACTATTTCTTCTGAAAGTTCCCAATGTGCCTCTACGAGACTCATTTCTTTTCTTGTTCTTAAATGAATTGTAAAAATATCTGGCTCATAATCAAGTATATTTGGGAACCATTTTTCATATTCTATTTTATTGTATCCAATTCTTGTTTTAACAGATAAAGAGAAAAATCTTTTTTGTTTTAATATATCTATATGATCTTTTAAATCTTTTAGTATATCTCTTACCAAAGCTGGGTTTTTAATCATTCCAGAGCCAGAATTTTGCTTCTCAATGCTTTTGTCTGGGCATCCCATATTAATATCAACTCCATCAAAGCCTAATTTATAAGTCAAATTAATAGCTGTTTTTAAATTTTCTTTTTTAGATCCAAATATCTGAGCAAGTATTGGTCTTTCTATTGTTTTATTAAATTTTAGATCTATTTTAAGATGCTCTGCGCCGATACTTGCGAGTCCATCAGCAGAGACGAATTCTGTCCAAAAAATATCTGGACCATGAGGCGTAGAATATTTTGCTATCATTTCTCTAAAAACATAATCAGTCACATCTGCCATAGGGGCTAAGACGGAAATAGTTTTTCCTTTTTTTATTTTATCTTTTAATTTATCTATAAAATTCTTTTCTGATTTAATCATGTTTTTATCTTAAGGCTTTAATTGTGGAAGACGAAGTATTTACTATTGTACTTGTAGAAGTTGTTGAATTATTTCCATCATTAAATTTATAAAAAATTTTATTTCCAAAGCGCATATCTATATAATTCAAATTTTTTAAATCATTTGTAATTAGAGTTTTAAGTGGCTCGCCAGCAATAGCTGATGCGAAAGTTATCCAAACATAATTTGCTTCATCTTTTGTATTTACAAAAATATATCCTGTAGCATCTTTGGTATCTTTTAGATAAATTTTCATATCTCCATTTTGAGATATTTCATTACTACTAGAATATTCTAAATGTTGACTTGGAAGTCTTAATTTAAAAAGTCTACTAAATTCATCATTTGCAGCAGGATTATTATCTATCACAACTGGATTGGTAGAAGTACTAGTAGAATTTTCTTGTGTATTATTTTCTGTCTTTATATTATCAGTATTATTATTAAATTTTTTAAATAATAAAAAACCAAAAATAAAAACTAAAATAATAAGAATTGTAATTAAGGATATTTTAAATCCTTTTTTTAGTTTTTTCTTTGGTTTTTTATTAGTACTAACTTGCATTTAATTAAAATACAGGATTACCAATTATTTTTTTACCACCCATGAATGGAATAAGCGCTTCAGGAACAGTTACAGTACCGTCTGCATTTTGATAATTTTCTATAATCATTAAAAGAAATCTAGGTGTTGCTATGGCTGTATTATTTAATGAGTGAACAAATTTTAATTTTCCTTCTTCGTCACGATATCTGATATTAAGTCTTCTTGTTTGAAAATCATGGAAATAAGATGAAGATCCAGTTTCTCCATATTTATTTTTACTAGGCATCCATGCTTCAAGATCGTATTTTTTAACTTGTCCTAGACCGAGATCTCCTCCACAGTTTACAACTCTGTGATAAGGAAGATTTAATTCTTCAGCTACTTCTTCTGCATAACTCGTAAGTTCCTCATGATATTTTACAGATTCTTCATGATTTGCTTCACAAAGTATAACTTGTTCTAATTTCATAAATTCATGTACACGATAAAGTCCTTTTGTATCTTTTCCGTGCGCTCCGGCCTCTTTACGAAAACATGGAGAAAATGAAATAAATTTTTTAGGTAAATCTTTTTTCTCTAAAATTTCTCCAGCATGATAATACATTGTTGCAACTTCTGCTGTTCCGGCAAAATAGTCACCATCAATGTCATTATAAAGATCATCTTGACCTTGTGGGAGATATCCAGATCCTAATAAAGTTTCTTTTTTTACAAGTGAGGGCACAATCATTGGAGTAAAGCCCTTACTTGACCATTTTTGCATACCATATTGCCATAGAGCAACATCGAGTAGAGCAGCATCTCCTTTTAAGAAATATCCTCTGAATCCAGAAGTTTTTATTCCTCTTTCAAAATCAACCCAATCTTGAGCTTCCATTATTTCAATATGGTCTTTTGGGGCAAATCCGAATTCTTTTTCTGTTTTTGGATTACCCCATTTTTTTACTTCCTGATTGTCTTCATCTGTATTTCCTTCTGGTACAGACATGTCGGGAACATTAGGAACTTTTAGCATTAAAGTTCTCCAATTTTCCATAACTTTTTCAAGTTCTGTTTCGAGATCTTTTAATTCATTTTTTACAAGACCCATTTCTTCAATCTTTTTAGATCTTTCTTCTGGTGCTGCTTGAGGGATTTCTAGAGATACAGCATTTTGCTTTGCGCGAAGATCTTCAACTTTTTGAAGTATTTCAATTCTTTTCTTATCAGATTCAATTAGTTCATCAACATTGAAATTTATATGTTTCTTTGTTGCTGCCATTTTAATTAACTCAGAATTTTCTTTAATAAATTTTATATCTAACATAAATTTTTATAAATAGCTCTTATATTTTTAATACTAAAATAATACCATAAAATATACCTTTTTCAGACTTGACAATAATATTAATAATGTTATATTTATATTAGTTTCGTACAAATTAAATCAATTAATATATGAATATTGGAGAATTAATTTACAATGAAGATAAATTAAAACAATTTATTTTAGAATGGGAAATAGAATTTGTTGCTGCAATGAATATAGTTTATACAAATATAAAATATATTCAAAATAAAGGACAATATATTGCACAAATAAATTTCAGAAATATGTATATAGAAAAACTCTCTACTATTTTAGGAATAGTTGAAAGAGAAAATAAAAATATTAACGTTTCAGCTTTAAAACAAAAAGCTAAAATATTAATAGATATTTCTGACCCTGTTCGGTATAATTAGATTTGAATTAATTTATCTTTACTTAAGCCGGTATAACTTTACCGGCTTTTTCTTTTTAAAAATAATATTTAATTTTTAATACTTGACAAATATATTTATAATGTTATATTTATATTAGTTTTTTAAAACATTATTTTCAAACAATATAAAATTTATAAAATGACATTGAAAAAAGTCTTTGTACAGCAATGGGAAGATGAAAATTGTGGACAATATAACACACTTTCAAAATTTACTTTTTCTTTACACAAAAGCAAGCTCGCTGCTGATGTTTTTATTGAAAAATACAAAAAAGAGAAAAAGGTAATTTCAATAAATGAAGTTCTATATTTGAATGTTGATGAGGAAACTTATAACAAAGTTCTTGAAAAAGATAAAATAGGAGAACCTTACACATCTAGTAAAGTTGAAAAAATAGATTTATTTGTTTTTCAATAAACACTAACGAATTCATCTTATTTAAAAGATTGGTAATAAATTTATTATCAATCTTTTTTCTTTTTAATAATTATGTGACAAACCAATTTTTATTATTTCATTTGCAATCAATTCTGCAGCACCGGATTTGAAATTGTTTAAGTTATTTAATTCCATTTCTTTATATTTGTCTTGATTATCTAATATAAAGTTTATATTATTTAATAATAAATTCTTTTTTAAATTAACTTCTTCTATTACTAAAGAGCATCCGGCTCTTTCAAAAGTAAAAGCATTTTCTACTGCATGATTTCCATTACTGACAGTGAAAGGAACTATTATTGTTGGTATTCCCCATGCAGAAAATTCAAAAAGAGAAGATCCTGCTCTTGTTATTGCAATATCTGCTATCTCATAATATTTACCAAGATCGGCTAAAGCAAAGAAGCTATAATTCCCAGCATTCGGATTATTTTTTAATAATACTTCGCTAGCTATTTTAACTTTATTATAGTTATTTTCCCCCACTTGATGAATGATATTATATTTTTCTAATAGTTCAGGTAGAGAGTCTAAAATGATATTATTTATTATTTCGCTTCCTTGTGATCCTCCTAATACAAAAATGGTTTTCTTTTTACCTTCTCTGTTTAAGTATTTATTATTTAATTTTTCTTGGGTCGGTAAATATTCTTCCATTATTGGCTGTCCTGTGTATGCTGTCTTTTGTGGATTAAAATATTTTATAGCAGAAGCATAACTGACAGCTATTCTTTTTGAGAATTTTGCTGCTAACAGGTTACTTTTTCCTGGCACGGAATCACTTTCATGCATAAAGACCGGAATAAATAGTACTTTCGCCGCAAAGAGTACTGGCAAACTGGCATATCCACCTTTTGTAAAAATAATGTCAGGATATATTCTAAATAAATGAAATAATGCAATAAAAAATCCAAAAAAAGTTTTGATAGGATCAAAGAAATTTTCTAAAGAAAAATAAAGTCGCACTTTCCCTGCTGGAATTTTTATAAATTTTATATTTTTACTTAAGAGAAGATTATCGTTGTATGCTCTATCAGAAAGAAAAAACATTTCTGCATCTATGATTTTTTCTCTTACTACTTCTTTTGATATCCTTTCAGCAACTGCTATTAAAGGATAGAAATGTCCTCCTCCTGCCCCAGTGAAAACTATTTTCATATAATTATTTAGATTAATTTATTTAATAATATCATATAAAGAATCTTGAAAAGATATTGACTATATTATATTTTATTATTTAAATAAACTCATTATATCTCTAAAAGACACTATTATCATTAATAAAATTAATATAACAAAACCTATTCCGTTTAATATTGTTTGCCATTTTTCAGATATTTTTTTCTTTGTTATTGATTCTATTATTACAAATAGTATTCTTCCTCCATCAAGTGCCGGGAAAGGTAATATATTAAATATTGCTAAAGATACAGAAAGTATTGCTGCAAATAAAAATATATAACTTATTCCAAATTGACTAGCTTGAGAAATCATATTAAAGATTCCGACTGGTCCTGATACATCTTTTGATACTTGACCGTGTTTAAATAAATCTTTAAATAATATACCAAATCCTAAAACTGTTTCTTTTATTATTTGATTGGTATTTTGAAATCCTAAAATAAAGGTGTCTGAAATTGGCAATGTTATTGTGGCGAATTTTGTGATAGAAATTCCAGTTTTTTTATTTTTATAATCCCCGTCAATTCCATATATCCCAGCTAAAGTTGTAGAAGAGGTTTTTTCATTTTTAATATCATAAACAATAGTGATAGAATCTGCATTTCCAGTATTAATACTGTCAAATATATCTTGAGAGATTTGATCTCCTTCTTTATTTAAATCTAAACTTCTTTTTGAATAAACTGTCCCGTTAGAACTTTCTTCATTTATATATATATATTCTATTTTTAAACCAGGTTTTAGACCTGCTCTTTTTGCTGGAGAATTATTTGCAATATAGTTTATAACAGCAAATTCATTTCTTATTCTTCCTTCATCAGAAAATTTCTTGTATTCTTGTGTATTTTTATCTATTTGGAAAGTTGTACCAATATAAAAGGAAGCTGTCACTAAAATGTAAGCTAAAATTAAATTCATCAATACTCCGGCAGATAAAATAAAAATTTTAGTTAAAGGCTTTTTATTAAAGAAACTTCTTTCGTCTTTTTTAACTTTTTTATCCTTATCTTCTCCATTTTCTCCAAATATTTTTACATATCCACCAAGTGGTAGAGCATTAAAAACATAGTTAGTTTCACCTTTTTTAACTGAGTAAATTTTTGGTGGAAACCCAAATGCAAATTCATCAACTTTTACTCCTGATATTTTTGCAGCAAAAAAGTGTCCAGCTTCATGGATCAAAACTAAAACTAAAAGTATTATTATAAAAATTATAAAAGTCATATATTAAATTTATTCACCTAATATATCTTTTTCTTTTTTAGAATAGATATTTTCAAGTTCATTATTTGCAGATGTTACTAAGGTTTGTAATTCTTCTAAATACTTTGTTTCTTCATCTTTTCCAAATTCTCCTTCTTTACAATTCTTTTCTATTTCTTTTTTGTTTTCTTCTCTTAGTCCTCTGATTTTAACCCTTGCTTCTTCAAGTCTTTCTTTAATTACTTTTATCATTCTCTGGCGAGATTCTGTTGTTGGCTTTGGAAAGAATACGCGTAATCCGGTTGAATCAGTAGAAACAGAAAGACCAAGATCGGCTTCATTAATAGCTTTTTCAATATCCTTTGCCAAGGTTTTATCATAAGGAGAAATAAGTAAATTTGTAGGACTTTCTACATTTACTGAGGCAACATGAGATATGTGCATTTTTGATCCGTAAGCATCTACACTAATAAGATCTAAAACTTGTGGGGTTGCTGCACCAGTTTGAATACTGCGATATTCTGCAGATAAATAAGATGTAATTTTTTCTTTTTCTTCTTTGAATTTTTTAAAATCGTATGACATAATTTTGAATTTATAAGGAGATTATATCATAAAAGCTATATTTTATTAATCTATTTCTGGTAATCTTAAAGATAAGAATTCTAGGATTGTTTTTCCACTGCTTGAGTTATTTTTAATATATTTTAAATATTCTGTTAATTCTTCTAGGTTTGATAGTAAAGAAGGATCTTTTGTTTTTTTGTATTCTTTAAATAGTTCGCTATGTAAGGCTAAAAGAAAAACTTCTACGACTTCCCTGTCAGATCTTTCTTTGTCTTCAAATTCTTCCGCGTACTCATCTTTTTTTGCAAGTAGTTCGACTATTTCTTTTATCTTCATTCTTGAAAGTTTCTTAGTTTCTAAAAATGTTTTAGCTAAATTTTCTACTTCATTATTTTCAGTATTTAATTCATTTTCAGAATTTAATTTATAAACTCTAGAATAGATAGTCTTTAAAATTTTTGCTCCAGCATGAATTATAAAAATTATTTTTACATTATTTGGTGTTTCTTCTAAAAATTTAAGTAAAACATTTTGAGCTTCTCTGTTTATAGAATAAAAAGATATAACTATATAGTGTTTTGTTTCAAAAGAAGTTTTTCCATAATTTACGACTTCTCTAGCTTTTTCAATATCAAAAACTTTCAAATCAATAGAAAAAATCTCATCAGTTTTGCTTTCTTCTTGTAATTTTGAATGGAAAAATTTAAAATCTCTTTCTCTGTTATTTGTCTCTAAAAGAAAAGTGTGATGATTTGAAGTTAAAAACTCTTGAAAAATAATGTCTAAATTCATATTATTTTTTCTGTTGATTAATTTATTTTCTTATGATACCATGAATTTAGTTCAAAATTAAACATATTCTTTCACTCAAAAACAAATTTACTATGAATTTAGAGTTATCATTTCTGAATTTTATTCAAGGGACTATTGGTAGGCCAAATGATTATGGATTTCATGTTTGGAATTCTTTAATAAAAGGAAATTTAAGAAATTATTCTATAACTACCTGCTTATTAAGCGAGGAAAATATAGAAAAGATTCTTCTGCATGATTATACAAAAGAGCCACTTTGTATAATTAAAGCTAAATCTTATTTTGTAGATACCAGATCTATTGATTACAAATTGGTAGAAAATTATGAAATAATAAGAGACATAGATGGAAAAATGACAGAAGATAAAACTTCAATTTTTTTCCCTTATCCGTTTAATTTTTTTGATAGAAAAAATATAGAAATTTACTATCTAAAAAATAGAAAAGAAATATATTATAATTTTTTATTAAATGAATTTGTTACTAACAGTTCTTATTCTTGCGGTATTTTAACAATGAATGCTCCATCTCCAGATAAAAAAATAGAATTAAACAATGGTTTTTTGGGAGAATGGTGGACAGTTAATACTATAGGTCTTATTATTTTTTTAGAAGAGAAATTAAAAGGCTTCAGTTATTATTTAAATACTTATAAGGTTTATGAAAGAGAATTTAGGTTTATGAAAGAGAATTTATATTTGTGAAGTAAATTATTTCTTTAAAAGAAAAGGCTGATATTTATTATCAGCTTTTTTATTTTTTATCTTTTTGAAAGTATTGATTTTTTATAAACATCTAAATGTGTTAATGCATGCCCTGTACCTTTTGATACACAATAAATTGGATCAATAGCAACTTCCGCCTTAACACCAGTTCTTCTTTCTACAAGTATTGGAAAATGTCTCAACATTGACGATCCTCCACTCATTATAATTCCATTATCAATAATATCTCTAGATAATTCTGGTGGAGTTTCTTGTAATACTGATTTAATTGCTAAGATTATTTCTTTTAATTCTTTATCAATAGCTTTTGTTATTTCATTCGTTCTGACTTCCATTGTGCGTGGTAATCCTGACTCTATATCACGCCCCTTAACTTTCATTGAAAGCTCTTCTTCTAGCGGCAATGCAGATCCAATTTCTATTTTCATTTCTTCTGCACTTTGATCTCCAATTATTAAATTATGAGTTTTTTTCATATAATCAATAATAGCTTTATCGATTTTATTTCCTGCACATTTGATAGAATTGGCACAAACTATTCCTCCGAGCGATATTACGGCTACGTCTGTTGTTCCTCCTCCGATATCTACAATTATTCTTCCTCTCGCTTCATGAATAGGTATACCGGCTCCAATAGCAGCCAGTACAGGCTCTTTCACAACATATGCATTTTTTGCTCCAGCTTTTATTGTGACCTCAATGACAGATCTTCTTTCTGTGCTTGTGACACCACTCGGTACTGAGATCATTACTTCTGGTTTAAAAATATTAAATTTAGGTAATGCTTTATTTATATAGTAGCGAAGCATTGTTTCTGTAACTTTAAAATCAGCAATAACACCATCACGCATAGGTTTGTATGCGATAATAGCGTCAGGAGTTTTTCCTATCATTTCTTTTGCTTTATTTCCAATGGCTAAAATTTTATTATCTTCTTTAGAGATAGCAACAACAGAAGGTTCATTAACAACAATCCCTCTTTCAGGAACAAATACTAATGTATTTTCTGTGCCAAGGTCAATACCTAATTTTCTTACGAAGAATGCCATAATTTGTTTAATTCAGTCTATTTTAACACGAAATACAATGCTTTACAAAATCGTTTATTTATATTTTAATTTTATATTTAGAAATATTTAATAATACTCCAAATTCAAACATTAGGAAAACCAAAGAGGTTCCACCTTTTGAAATAAACGGAAGAGGTACCCCTGTTAAAGGGGCCACTCCTATTGAAGATGCAATATTTAATATTGCTTGAAAAGTAAATATTGCCACTATTCCTATTGCTAACAATTTACCAAATTCATCTGTTGTGTATTTTGCTATATGTACACCTCTTATTATTATAAATATAAAAATAGAAATAAGTATTGCGGATCCGACAAATCCTGTTTCTTCTGCGTATACCGGAAATATAGAGTCTGATATTTGTTCTGGTAAATAATTAAATTTTTGAATAGATTGTCCTATGCCTCTTCCGAATATCTCCCCTGCTCCAACAGCTATAAGAGATTGATTAAGTTGATATCCTGCGCCTAGCAGTTCTCTACTTGGATCTACAAAAGTTAAAATTCTTTCTTTCATATACGGTCTCATTTCTATTAAAACAAAAAATACAAGTATTCCTGCGAGAGTTATTATTGCAATATCTCTAATTTTAGCTTCTCCAATAAAAAATACTAAAAATGAAGAAAAAAGTATTATTAGTAATGTTCCAAAGTCTTTTTGTAGTAATAATACTCCAGCTACTAAAATTATAAAACCTGTAAATGGTAAAAGTCCGTATTTAAAATCATTAAAATATTTTTTATATTTATTACAAAAAAAAGCAATTAAAACTACACTTGTAAATTTAACTAGTTCACTAGGTTGAATTGAAATTGATAGTATGTGTATCCATCTGTGCGCACCATTGTAATAGAAACTTAATCCTGGCACAAAAACTAAAAGAGAAAAAAGTAAAGAAAAAATAAAAAGTAATATAGAATATTTTTTATAATATTTATAATTTATACTAGATCCTATATATATGGCTAATATTCCAAAAATAAAAACATACACAAGTTGAGATTTTATAACAGCAAAAAATTTTAATTCATTAGACGGTAATATTCCAAGTGACGCAGAAAGAAAAATTACCATTCCTAAAAGTAAAAGAACTAAAGTTGATACTAAAAATATTTTGTCTATCTTTAAATTTTTAATTATTGTTCTCATGTCTTATGAAATCAAATATATAGCAATACCTAAAAAAGCAAAAATCGAAGCAAAAATCCAGTATCTCATTACAACTTTTTCTTTACTCCATCCTATATACACAAAAGTATTATGAATAGGAGTTACTGGGAATACTTTTTTCTTTCTGAATTTTTTAGATAAAAGTTGAATTATTGTAGTTAATTCTGTAATCACAAAAGGCATTGCTATTATAATTAATAAAAGGGCGGCGTTTGTCATTATTGCTATCATAGCTAAAAGTATAGCTAGTGGCATATACCCTACTTCTGATAAATAAAATCTTGCTGGAGGTATATTGAACCATAAGAAGGCTAAAATTGATCCTACAACGACGAAACAAAGTGTTGCTATATCTATCTGGTTATTTACTAAAGCTATTATTCCATAGCTAGAAAATACTATTGCGAAAAGTCCTCCAGATAAGCCGTCTAACCCATCTATATTTGAAGCTCCATAAGTGGATAAAAATAATATTATAAAAAACAAAATAATATATATACCTAAGTGTAAATTTCCCGCAAAAGGTATATGAATATAATCAAAACCTAATTTGAAGTAAAACCAAGCTCCAGATATTAATCCGAACATTACTATAAAAAATAATCTTACTCTTAAAGGCATACCGGCCTCACCATGTTTATTTTTAATATTAAGTTTTCCGACCGATGCTAAGTCGTCTAGTAATCCTATAAATGCTGCAAATATAAAAATTGCTATTGGTAACCAAGTTTGATTTCTAGAAATAAAATTTAATTTTTCTACAATATGATGGTTTGTAATAATATAAGGTAAAAGTGAATAAAATAATATAGAAAATAAGACTGCGAATATTATAATAATACCACCCATTCTTGGGGTTTCCCTTTTTCCATCATTTAAAATAGAGGCTGTTATTGTTGCTTCTTGTCCATCTATTGTTGATTTAATATTCTTTTTTTTCCAAAATTTATTTTTGTATAAAAAATTAGAGACAAATGGAGTTATTACAAATCCAAAAAAGAAAGCTGTAATTGTTGGCCATAATATTTTAAAGATAGAAAGTGATGAGAAAGCTAGCTCTAGATTATGACCTATTATGTTTTCATTCATATATTATTTTACCTGTTACTTATTTATAATTTATAAATTATAACATTAAAATAATTCTTTTAAATCTTGACTAAAGATACAAAATTAGCTTCTAACTATTTAGATCGGAAAATCTTTTCTGTTGCATTATGTAGTCTATTTACATCATCAAACCTACCGCTTACAGTTGATCCTAAAACAACAATTACTACCGGCCTATCTACTTCTAAATTTACAAGTATCGCAAGATTGCCACCAGCAAGATCTGTATATCCAGTTTTGGAAGCCATTAATCCTATTATTGAGCTCGCATCTTCATTTGTATTTGGTACTTGATAAAGTTTTTTATCTCCAGAATTCAAGTTTACTTTAGAATTTATGGTATAAGACATTATATTTGGTATTAATTCATAAGCTTTTGCAAAAAGTTGTGCATATTCAAAAGCTGTGCCATTTCCACCAATTACATCGCCATAATCAAGTCCGGAGGCAGAATTAAAATAAAAGTTTTTAAATCCTAATTCTTTTGTATATTTATTCATTTCATCTACAAAATTTTGATTAGAAGAACTAACTGTGTTAGCAATTATATCTATTGAGGAATTTGAAGAAATAGTTAAGGCGTATTTAAGCAATTCGTTCATTTTCCATTTTTGTCCAACTTTCATACCGATATCTATGATCTCATCTTTTTTCATATAGTCTTTTCTAATAGTTATATCTGTATCTGGTGAAGCTAATTTAGAGGCTGTAATAGCTGCTACTATTTTTGTTAAAGATGCTAACGGTAAAATTTCATCTTGATTTTTTCCTGCTAAAACTTTTTTATTTTTAACATCGTAAACAATAAAACTTTTTGCTTGTACAAAAGTATTTTCTAAAGAAGAGTAATCTTTTTCGTTTTGATTTTCTGAATTTAATTCTGAGATACTGCTTTGAATAAGCCTTCTATTAAAATTATCAAAAGACATATTATTAAATATGTTAAATCTATTATATGGTTCTGCAAATAAATTTGGTGTTGCGTTAAAAAACCCGACCAAAACTATAAAAATAAAAAAAGTAAAAAGACCAACATTATGTAAATGTTTATGTTCTAAAATATCATCTTGTCTTTTTTTATTAGTCATAATTTTATTCTTCTTTTAATACTTCTTTAAGTCTTTCTTCAAAATCTTGTTTTATTTTTTCGTATTCTGGTAAATCGTCTAGTTTTGTTATTCCTAATTCTTGCATTGCTTCTATCGATAAAGAATATTTTTCTCCTTCTTTTTTAAGAAGTCCTCTAGAAGATAATGATCTGATACTTTGGGCAGATTGTATTCCTCTTATGAAAGATATTTCATTTTTTGTTGTATGGCCTAAATATGCACAGATTGTTAAAACTTGTAATGATGCAGGAGTAAGATCTCCCTCTAATTCATCTTTTTTAATTTTCTTTGCAATATATGATAAATCTTTTTTAACCGCAATAGTTAATTCTATTTCTTCAAAATCTTTATTATCTTTTTTAATTAAAGTTAATCCAACACTACTTAATTTTAAATTTAATTCTTCAAATATATTTTCAAAATCTTCTTTTTTAATTTTATTTTCATTAGCTAGAATTTCTTCTATTTTAGAAATAGTAATAGAATCATTATATAAAAATAATATGCCAGAAATTTGTTCTAAAATATTTGTATTTGATCCATTATTTTGTGTTTCCATATTGTTTATTATTATAACATTTAGATTACTGTCTCTAATTCTTTATTTTCTATATTTGAAATATTTATTTCATTATGGTCCCCTGTTTGCTCTGCACTTAATAATCCATTTTTAATTAATTCTAACATTGCTAAAAATGAAATTATAAAAGCTGATTTTTTCTCTTCAAAGCTCCCAACTTCATTAGACATTGACTTAGAAAAATCTCTAAATGATAAAGAAAAAGAAACTTTTACTCTTTCTAAAAGTTTTTCTATTACATCTTCTATTTTTAAAACTTGTCTAACGGCTACTTGTTTCAATTTTTCTTTTTTAGGAATTTTTAAAAGTGATGCAATAGCAACAGAGTGTAAAAAAGTGGAATTTACTCTGTTATCCCAAACAAAAACAGATTCATTATTTTCAAATTTTGATATAGAAGATAAAACTTCTTTTGAATAAATTTTATTTACTTTTTTAGAAGCTTCTAGCATTATCTTGTATAGTTCTAGTTTCTTTTCTAGATTATTAACAGCTTCTTTTTCTTCTTCTGTATATTCGAGATTTGGAAATAGTGATTTTGCTTTTATAAGCATTAAAGTTGATGCTACAGAAATAAATTGAGATATGTCTACAATATCTTTTTCTCCTTTGTTTTCAAGGTCTTTTATATAAGTAATATATTCGTCTGTGATTTGGGAAAGTGAAAATTCATTTATAGAAAGCTTTCTTTCTTCAATTAGCTCCAAAAGCTTAAAATATGGTCCAGAAAATCTTTCTAGATTGACGCTAAATGCATGTGACATGAAAATATTATATCATAAGAAAAAATGACAATAAATAAAAATCCCCCCCTACTTTGATTACATTTGTAGAGGGGGGGTCTCAAGCCTAAGTGAGACTTAAATTTTTCCGCGATGCGTTGCGGAGAATGAGTTATTGGCTGAAATTAGATTCTTTCTATTTGCTTAGGACAAATGGAATCATTTCTAATCACCAAATACTCGGATTGTGTGCTTTAATTTTTTTTAAAGATCTTTTTTTGTGATTGCAATATTGCAGATCTTTTTTAAAGCTACACGGTACAATAAGCTGAGGAACTTTTTTCGTCCCATACCAGCTCTATTCGGGCGCGTTATGGCGATTCGCCGGTGGCCCTAAAACTGCCAAGGAATATTATGATTCTAATAATTTATTAAAATCATTAACAGTAGTTCCTTACGTTGGCAGCGTGTTGGTACGAGCTTCACTTTATGTGTGCTTAATCCAACTTATTAATAGTTATTTATTTAATGTACTTTTGTAATCAATCTTTGATTACTTATATATATTATCATAGATAAATATATTTTGTCAAGTATTTTTAGCAAAAAAACAAAATTTTTTTATTAATCTCTAAAATATTATTGAAAAATAAGCATATTTTAAAAATTAGATAAAAATAGAAAATTTTGAAAAATATTGATTTTTACTTCTTTATTATATTCCAGATATTATGGTCATTATTTCCGTCTATTTTAAATATGGAAATACCTGCAAGTTTATATTTCTTGGCTAAAGCTATTTTTTGCTCTATTGCTTTACTATCAGAATATTCTACATAATAAGTTTTTAAAACTCCAGGTGTTGTATTACTAATATCTGTAGTAGAAGAATATGAAAATTCTAACTCGCCTCCACTATTTCTTGTCGGAACTATATTTAAACTTCTAGCTAAGTCATTTGCAAAAGAATAATTCATACTACCTATTCTACCGTATGAATAATTTGATTGATTATTTAATAATACACTTCCATATTTATCTGGTTTATTATTATTTGTAGTAGTTGCAGTTGTATTTGTGGCTACTTCATATTTATATCCATAAGTTGCAACACCTAAAACTAGTTTATTTGCAGGAATTCCATATTTAATAGTATTTTTAATAACTTTTTCTACCCAAGCTGTGTCTGATACTGGTCTATAATAAATATTTTTATTAATATTATTTAAATATGTGTCATCTCCTATTTGATCATAAGACATAATTCTCACTTGGTCACAATATTTTCCAATTACAGAATAATCATTTGCATATTCGACATTATTTCTTGTTTGATTTGTAAGCTTAGAATATGTATCCACTAAAGGTGTACGTGCTTCAATTGTACAGATTAAACCTTTGCTTTTTTTATGTAAATTTATAGAAACTAATTTTAATAAAGAAGAAAAATTATTTTTTGTAGAAGCCTTTTTACCTTCAAAATCTATATCTATTCCATCAAAATTATACTTATTTAAATTGAATTCTATATCAGTAAGTATGGCTTGCTGTAAATCTTTATCAGATAAAACTTTATCCATTTGATTTGCGTCTGTCCAAAGAACTGTAGGATAAATTTTAATCTTTTTTGCTTGTGCTATTTTAATTAGATTATTAAAAGTATCATTATTTAAATTTCCCTTATCTAAAAAAGCCCCTGTACTGTCAACATTAAAAGTAAAAGGAGAAATTATATCAAGTTTATCAAGATTCATTTTTGAAGAAGTTGAACCATAAAAATTTGATACAGAAGTTGTGGAATTGAAATTTGAATTATAGCTTATTCCAGAAATTGTAGAACTTGCCAATAATTCATCCGTTCCTCCCCATCTCGCCCAATATGGTATCCATACAGAATAAGAAAAAGAGGTTTTTGGTAAATAATTTGCAGCAAGAGAATTATTTATAAAAGATATTTGTAAAATTAAAAGAAACAAAATAAAGAAATATTTTTTCATATATAAATATATTAACATCTTAATTTAATTAAATAAAATTAAAAGTTAAGATGTTAAATAAAAAACAGCCTATAAAGACTGTTTTTTATTTAAGTAATTAATATTAATTACTTTTTTGTTGTTTTAGATGTTTTTGTTGCTGGTGCAGGTGTGGAAGTCCCTCCTTTTTGAGAATTAAGGAATGATTGAAGATCTGTTATCTTTTGATCGTTTGGCGTAACTTTGGTTAATGCTGTAATCAAAGCTTGAGCATGATCATAATCTTTAGCTAAGATATAGGTAATAGATAAATAATAAGCCGCTGTGACGTTATTTGGATCAATACTTAATACTGATACAAATGCTGTGTATGCTTGATTTAGATCGTTCTGTGTCACGTCTTTTTTATTAAGAGTTAATATTCCATATTGTAGATATGCATCTACATTTTGAGGATCAGTTTGTATAGCTTGTCCTGCATAAAGTATAGCTGAATTTCTATCATTATATTTTGCTGCTAATTGGGATAGTGTGTAATAAGCAGAAGAATAGTTTGGCTTAATTGATAAAGATTGTTTAATGTTTACTAATGTTGTAGTAGGGTTTTGATTGTAAGAATATTCCAAGTTGGCAACAGTTAAAGGAATTGATGGATTTTTTGGATAAAGATTAAGAGCTAATCCATAATTATCTTTTGCTTCTTTATAGTACATGTCTCTTTTTTCACCGCCAATAGACATTAAGAAATTATAAATAGAAGCAAGAGTAAGATAGTTATTATAATTTTGATCGTCAACACTTATGGCTGTTTTAGCTGAAGAAATAGCATTATTTATGTCAGATAAGATATTTTTTTGTAGCACGTCAGCTGTAGTACTTGCTGACGTTGTGTTTAATACTTGTTGCGCTTTAAATACATAGAATTGAGTTAGTGTTCTGTAGTCATTATCATCACCTGAAATTTTAGCTGCTTTTACAAGATTAATCTCTAATTTTGCAATATCATTATCTTGTTTGTATTCTGTTAGAGCATTAACAGATAAAGATGTACTTCTAACTCTATTAAAAGCTATAACAAATCCTAATAGAATAATTAAAGCAAAAGCTAAGAATATAATATTTGTAATTTTTGTAGAATCTTTTTCTTTCCAAGATGTAATGTTTGAAATTACTAATCCTGTTGATAAAGCAAAAAGAATTATAGCGAAACTTACATTTGTAAATACTAAGAACGAAATTGTTGAAAATACAAATAAAGCAATTGATGAGATAAAATAGAATTTCTCTGCCCCATCCTCACCTAGTTCTGAATTTTTATTGTATTTTTTTACACTTATATAAATACCTAAGAATACTGCGGCTATCACAGAGAGTATTGCTAGTATTCCAACTATGCCTACAGTTACAAATAACGTTGTTAAAGCAGAATATGAAGAAACAAAAACAGTATTCCAATAAGAAGAAGATATAACCGATGCTGGTTTTTCTTTTTCCCAAACATTATTAAATGATGCTGGTCCAGCTCCAAAGATCTTACCTTTTTTTAATTCTGTTAATCCTATATCGAGACTAACACCAAATCTTGGTTTAATAAAATTGTAATTTATTCCAGAATATTTTGCTGAAAAATTACTAAATTTCTTTACATTATTCACCACTCTTGTAGTTGTTAAAGATAGAATAATTGAAAGTAGTAATGAAAAAATGAAAACATAAAATGATAATGTTTTATAACATTTTTTATTTTCATCTTTATTTTTATTTATAAATTTAGAAATTAACATTACTCCAAATGAAGAAAGTGTTAACGCGTACCAAATATCTGGAATTATAATACATAGTATTAAGAGTAAGTGAAGGAAAATTATTATTGAAGAAATAACTTTTTGTTTCTTTGAAAAAGCAATAGTTTCAAAATAAACCAGAGTCACAACAACTATTATTCCCGAAACAATGGCTACTGTATCCCAACTGTCTACAAAAGTAACTAGTTTGTTTGCGAAATTAACTAGACCAAATTTAGAAAGGATAATAGCTAAAATTACAGGTATGGTGAATAAAAAGTTGCTTATCATAAACATTATCCAGCCAAAGCTTTTAAATTTTTTAAGATAAGCTGCAACTATGTAAGCTAAAAATACTATAGCTAACAAAGAAGTTGTATTTTGTATTGAAATATTTTTTCCAAAAAATGCATTAGAAAGATTACCTGAAAAGATGCTTGAAATAATAATTATTCCAGGTATTATAAGAAATAACCATTTAACGTATTTATTTTCTGGTAAAACTATTTGTTTTTTAGTAATAAGATAAATAGTAAAAGAAATTGCAGCAATAAGGGCTAAAATTAGAAAGATAAAATTCTTTTCTGAATCTACTGAAAGATATTTGAATACAAAAGGTATTCTAAAAAAAGAAAAATATGAAAGACTGAATAAACTTAGAACAAAGGAAACTAAAAGAAAAATTCTTGAATTGGTTTTTGATAACATATATTGATAAAATAAAAAACTTATAATTAATAATTACTCACTTTTATCTAAATATTATATCACAGAAAAATTAAGGTTTTTAAATTTTCAAGTATTTTCTTATTGCAAATACAGAAGAGATTAAAGATAATAAAATACTTATTATTAAAAGTATTCCAAATAATGAAAAGAAATTATTTGTATAATAATTATAAATATTTAAACCATTAAAAAATACAGTAGTCTTTTGTGCCACGTAGTAAGTTATTGGAAATAATAACGCTATAGCTAGAACTGTAGAGAATATTCCATATATTATTGATTCTATCAAGAAAGGACCTCTAACATACATATTTGAAGCACCTACTAATTTCATAACAGAAATTTCATCTTTAAAAATAAATATAGATAAACGTATCGTATTAAATATTATTAATGAGCTCATAATCATAAATATTAAAGTAATCCAATATCCTATAACGTTTATCCAGTTAACAATATTATTTAACCTATCTATTGTAGATTTTAAATCATATACTCCATTAGAGTCATTATAATTTGTATGGTCTATCACAGAAAATGAATCTCCTAAAAATTGAGAGCCTGAATTAATAGATTGTACTATATTGTCATAACTTGTCATGTCTTGAGCTTTAATTGTCAGTATTGCGCCAAAAGGATTTCCGTCTAATTCGTTTAATGCTTGTAATGCTACTGGATCATTATTGTGTGAATTTTTAAAAGCTTCTAAATTATCATAAGCTGTCACTAAAGCGACAGATTTTACTTCTGGTAAAGATGAAATTTTATCTTTTACTTGATTTATATCGGTATCTGATGCGTCTAGTCTATAATAGACTTTTATATCAACTTTATCTTTAATTTGATCAATTGTATAATCAAAAATTCCTCTAAAGAAAAAGAAAACACTAATAATAATTAATGTTGTAGTTAAAATTGAAATAGAAGAAATAGAGACAGTTCTATTTCTGAAAAAATTTTTCCATCCTGATTTAAATATTCTTTTTATTGGATTTTTCATAATTTTTTAAATACTATATTTCCCAAGTTTTTCATCTTTAATTATTTTACCGTCTTCCATTGTTATGACTCTCTTTTTTAAATGATCTATAACTCCCTTATTGTGAGTAGTAAGAATAACTGTGGTACCAAGATCATTTATTTTTTTGAGAATTTGAATAATATCATAAGTATTTACTGGATCTAAATTTCCAGTTGGTTCGTCAGCGATAATGATTTCTGGTCTATTAACAAGAGCACGAGCAATGGCGACACGTTGCTTTTCTCCACCAGAGAGCTGATCTGGAAAATGTAAAATTTTATTACCAAGATCAACTAAGTCTAATACGTGCGGTACATCTTTTTTAATTTCCTCATCACTTTTTCCTGCGGCTTCCATAGCAAAAGCTATATTTTCGAATACTGTCCTGTTTGATAAAAGTCTAAAATCTTGAAATACCATTCCAATTTTTCTTCTCAAATCTATTAGTTTATTTCCTTTTAGTTTGTGTATTTGGCTAGAATTAAATGAGATTCTACCAGAAGTAGGTTTATCTTCTGCCAGTATCATTTTTACAAGAGTTGTTTTACCAGCGCCAGAATGTCCTACAATAGAAACAAGTTCTCCTTTGTCTATAGTTAAATTAATGTCATCTAAAACTACAAAACCTCCAGGATATTCTTTTCTTACATTTTCAAAATAGAGCATAAATAAGTACTTAGAATTAAATTATATTTTCTTACTTCTATTGTATCATAGAAAAATTTCTCACAAAAAAGTTATTAACAAGCTTAAAATTATATATTTTTTTCAGCTTCTATGAAATCATACAATTCTCCTTTTTCTAGAACTTTATCAACATCACTAGTTTCTATATCTGTACGTAAATCTTTTATTAATTTATATGGATGAAGAACATAGTTTCTGATTTGATTCCCCCATTCTATTTCTGTAGTTTTAGAAATTTTTCTTCCTTCCGCTTCTGCTTTTTTATTTTCTTCTTCTATTTTAAATAGTTTTGCATAAAGCATACTAAAAGCCTTTTCTTTATTTTGTTCCTGGCTTCTTTCTGTCGATACGTGTACAGCTAATCCTGTTGGTTTATGTACAACTCTCACAGCAGTTTCTCTTTTGTTTACATTTTGTCCTCCAGGGCCACTTGATTTTGAAGTCTCTACCTCTATATCGTCAGGATTAATATTTGTTTTAAATTTTTCAAATTCTAATTTTGGTAAAATTGGTAAAATTTCAATCATTGCAAAGCTCGTATGACGTTTTCCATTTGCATTAAATGGGGAAATACGAACAAGTCTATGAACCCCTGATTCATTTTTTATTTTCCCATAAACATTTTTACCTGTTATTTCAAGAGAAATATTTCTGTATCCATTATGTTCATTTTTATTTTCATGTAAAAAAAGTACAGACCAATTTTCTCTTTCAAAATATTTTAAATACATATTTAGGAGCATTCTCGCCCAATCTTCGCTATCATCTCCTCCTGCTCCTGCCAATATATTTAATATTGCTCCACCAGAATCTAGAGCACTTCCACCTTCGAGCTCTGCTTTGAGCTCTTTTATTTTTTGTATTACTTCTTGTGCTTTATTTTTATCATTCCAAAAATCAACACTATTCATTTGTGTTTCTAAGATTTCTATTTCGTTTTGAATGTTATTTTTGTCCTGCATAATCATAGGCTATTTTTAAATATTTTATAAGAGTTTCTCTTTTATTTTTAAAGTCATCTTCAGTAATTCTTATTTTGTAATTTTGCCATCTGTCATAATTAAAATAATCAAGACCATCTTCAAGCATTTGATTCTTTAAATCTTCTGAAAAATCTGATTTTAAATCTAAAATCATAGCATTTTTTTGAGGAACAAAATCTACAAAATTATTAGCTATTCCATTTTTAGCTAGACCTATATAAAATTTATTAAATTTTAATTCATATCTTTCATCAAAAGTTTTGATTAAATTTAACATATCATCCGCAAAAGAAACTGTTCTTTCTGAAGCTCTTTTAATCCAGTAATTTTTATCTGTTACTTCTCTTTCTATTTCATTATCTTCGTCTCCTAATTTATTTTCATTTAAAACAGTTGTAAAAATAAGTGCCGTTTTTTCTTCAAATTTGTAAGCTTTCATTTGTATAGCAATAAGAGGAATAGAACCATTAAATAGGTTGATTACATTATTAAATCTTGTTGTAATTTCTTCAGCTATAATAACAGCACAATGATCATACTGTGGGTATCTTTTTCTTTCAGTGTCCCAATATTCTATAGTTCTTATTATGTGACTTTCATCTGTTTTCCCGAGTTGTATTTCTACTTCATACCTTCTCCCTGATTCTGGATCTTGTAAAAGCAAATCAAGTCTGCCTGCTCTTGGTTGTATTCTTTCTTTATCTCTTAAAATTAAATCTCCTAATCCAAGTATTGATGGATTTTCAGAAATTATTTCTTGAATCAATTTTTCATTTATATCTTTATTGTTTTGTAAATTTATCTCTTCCGGATTAAAAATGTTATTTTTCATATTTTTATTTTAATACAATCTCTCTTAATTTCTCGTCTTCAAAACTTTCACAAATATAATTTGCAATAGATAAATCTTCTTCTTTATTAAAAGTATATTCATTTGGTATTGCTACAACTTCTATATTTGCATTTATTGCAGACTCTACACCCACTCTAGAATCTTCTATTGAAAGACAATCTATTTTTTTTATTTGTGAAAAATTAGAATTTTGATTTAGTTTCTCAAAAATTTTATTATAAATTTCCGGATCTGGTTTACTATTTTGAATATCTTCAGCTGTTAAAATAATATCAAACTCTTGCCATAAATTGTATTTATCAAAAAGAATTTTTACAGTGCTTGGTCTGGCTGTCGTTGCTACGAATTTTCTAATTCTTTTTTCATTAAGAAAATTTAAAAAATCTCTTAATCCTTTTCTCATTTCTACTTTTTCTTCATATTCTTTAAAAACTATTTCGTCTTGCTCTTTTAAAAGATTTTCAGCAGAAATTTCTTCTCCTATTTCATTTTTAAAATAATCAGCAAATGTTTGCATTAATTCAATTGTTTTACTTCCTTTTGTGTTTGGTAAAAAATTATATTCTAGATTTCTTTTTTCAAACATTATTTTATGAGCGTCTTTATAAACATTTAAATTATCAAACATTGTTCCATCTAGATCAAAAATAATAGCTTTTTTCATATATTTAATTATATCAAATAAAGACATTTTTCAGACTTGACAATAATAATAAAAAAATATATTCTAAGTTTAGAAGAACATTAATTAATTTACAATAAAAATATAATAATCATGAAACAAAAAATTAAACAAGGATATCTTGTTGAAAATGTACCGATGATCTTGAAAGCTTTGAAATTTGTAGAAAAAGCACACAAAGATCAAAAAAGAAAAATATCAGGAGTCCCATATTTTTGGCATCCGATAATTGTAGCTTTTATAGTAACAAGTTTTAAGAAAAGTAGCAGGTTAGCAGAAATAATAGTTGCGGCTATATTACACGATGTAATAGAAGATACTAATTTTGATTTTAATTATATTCAAAGAGAATTTTCACCTTTTGTTGCTTCGTTAGTATTAGAATTAACTAATAATGATGAAGAAATAGCAAGAATTGGAAAATTTGAATATTTGAAGAAAAAATTAATTGGTATTAGTGGTTACGCTTTAATTATAAAACTTGCGGACAGATTGCATAATATTTCTGATAACCCAACTAATGAGTATGTTAAAGATACTATTAAAATAATGAGAAATTTAAAAAATAATAGAAAATTAACAAAAACTCAAAGTTTATTAGTTTTAGAAATTGAAGCTACTTGTAAAATAAAACTTAAAAACAAATAAAAAAATTAAAAAATACTCCTTTTATGGAGTATTTTTTTGAGCCACATCGCAGGATCGAACTGCGGACCTTGTCGTTACGAGTGACATGCTCTACCAACTGAGCTAAAGTGGCTTTGGTATTTATTTTACCAAATAATTATCTAAAACTGAATTCTTCGAAATTGAAATTTTTAATACCTAAATTCTTTGCATCATTTATAATTCCATCACGCATTGGTGCAGGACCACAAATATATACTGAAGTATTATTTTTATCTTTTATATCAGCTAATAAACTTTCAAATTTAAAATATCCCATCTTGCTTGTATCTTGAAGTATAAATTTAATATTACTTGGTAGATTTTCTTCTATTTCATTTTTATAAATAGCTTCTGATTCATCTTTTATACTCCAAACAAAAATTATATTTTTATTTAAATTATTTTCTTTTTTATAATCTTGCAACATTGCAAGAAAAGGAGTTATTCCGATTCCTCCCGCTATCCAAATTTCTAAATTGTTTTCTGATTTTTTAGATTTAAAGTATCCGTATGGTCCATCAACTAAAACTTTAGTATTAATTTTAATTTTACTTTTCAATAAACTAGTCCAATCACCTAAAGCTTTGATAGATAATCTGATTTCTTTATTTTCATTTTCTTGATTTGAAATTGTAAAAGGATGAATTTCTTTTACTTCTTCTTCTAAAAATTGGAAGAAAGCAAATTGGCCTGGTTTATTTTTAATAGATTTATTTATATCTTCTGGAGATAATAAAATTTCTACAACACCAACTTGATCAAAATTTTTAATATCTTTTATAAAATATTTGTATTTATTTTTGAAATAATTATAAAAGAAAGTTTTATATATAAAGCAGTATGTGCCTATTATATAAACTATATACATATACCAAGACAAAGTCTGATTTGAAAAAGTCACAGACTGTACTCCAATAGAGTGATAAATACCAATTAAAAATAAAACTCCCATTATGTAATGTGTCCATTTCCAAATATGATAAGGAATTTTAAATAATTTATTTACAACTGGGATATGAGGTAAAGCAGAAACTAAAATTGCTATCAAGAAAAGCCATAAGAGTGGATTTGCAACATCTTTAGCAAAACTAAAGAATCCTGTAATATGTGATCTAGACTCTCCAATTAATGCATTATGAAGTATTAAAAGTAAAACGATAAAGTATCCTGTGTATTTATGAACTACATAAACTTTATCGAGTCCTGAAAATATTCTTTCGAAGAAATAAAATCTACAAGAAAGTAATATATTAAAAGCTATCATACTCATCAAAAGTGTAGAGTAAAATTCTCCTTGATTATCTAAAATAAAATTCCAAAAATTTGTATATAATCCAAAAGTATCACCTAATGCTAAAAAGTAAAAAGCTATATACCAGATGAATGTGTGTAAGATTATTAAAATTGGTAAGATTATTTTTATTGAGAATTTCATATATTTATTTTAAATAATATATCATATTACTCAAAAAGTATGGATTTATTAAGAATTTATTTGAGCCGATAATCAGGATCGAACTGATGACCTCATCCTTACCATGGATGTGCTCTACCAACTGAGCTATATCGGCAATATATTTTAATATATAAAGTTAAATATTTATTGTAGCAATTATATCAAAATCGTTTTTAATCTCCAACAGAAAATATTTTACTTGGGCTAGTATGTCCAGAAATAAGTCTGATATTGTTTGTTGATAATTCTTTTTTTAAAATTTCTAAAACTCTTTCATTTGCCCAACCATTTCTCGCTTCTTCTTTTACAGAAATTTCAAAAGTATCATCTTTAATTTTATTAAAAGACTCTTTTTTACTTTCAGTTTTTACTCGGACTTTTATATACATAATTGGATTATATTAGAATAGTTATAGAAATAAAACTTGACAAATAAATTATCTTATGTTAAACTGTGTTTATTCTTTAAATTTAAAATTAAAATTGATGAAACAGGAGTTCTTTGAAATTTGTTTTGTTTGTGCAATGATGCATAGACATCGTGATAATATAAATCACGACGAAAGTATTAACGAAGTATCTTTACCTCATTTCAAATCAGTTCATTCAGAACTTATTGAAAAGATAAGAAAGATTTATCAATCTTTTCAGACAAATAAAACTGATAATATTGATGAGTTAATATTAGATAAAGGTATAGAAATGTATCTTAAAAATCCTTTGGAAATTGAAGACATTAATGTTTTTATATAACCAAAATAAACTTGATCGCAATTTGTATATATAATTTATTTTATATATTTACAGATTGCGATTTTTCTTTTCTCCAATTTTCTATTTCTTTATGATTGCCAGATAAAAGAACTTTTGGAACTATATATTTTTTAATTTTATCCCCTATTTTTTTCTCAAAAATTTCCGGTCTGGCATAAACCTCACTACTTGCAACTCTATTTTCCTCAATACTTTCTGTATCATGAAGAACTCCTTCTATTTGTCTTGATATTGCATCGATTAAAACGAGAGCTGGCAATTCTCCTCCTGTTAAAACAAAATCACCTATTGAAATATCTTCTATTTTAAAATTAAGAGTAATATCTTTTTCTTTTAATTCTTTTTTCTTACTAGTTAAAATATCTTTTATAACTTTATTTACTCTAGCATCTACTCCTTCATATCTTCCACAGATGAAAATTATATAATCATATTTTTTAGAATATTCTTTTGCAATAGTATTATTAAAAACTTTTGCTGATGGTACAAAATTAACTACTAAAATATTTTTCTTATTTTCTTTTTTCTTTAAAATTTCTTTTAAAGTTTTTTCAAAAGTATTCATAATTGGATCAACCCAAAGTACCATTCCTGGACCACCTCCATAAGCTTTTCCATCTGTACGACCATGTTTATCTTTTGTGAATTCTCTCAAGTGAATACTTTGAGTATTTATTAATTTATTTGTCTGTGCGCGACCTAAAATCGACTCATTTGTGTATGAATCAATCATATTTGGGAAAAGTGTTATAACAAAATATTTCATATATTTTATAAGGCTTAATTTGAATCTATTTTATCAGAAATATCTTGTTTTATATACTTGACAAATAATATATATTATGCTATATTGTATATAGTTTTTATTTCAAACATTTAAAATAATTTATAATGAAAAAGTTAATTTTGAGTTCCTTTATTTTTTATGTGATCACTTTAGTAATTACCAAAGTACTTCTTAAGTTTGGAATTATTGATCACACCTTCAGACTAGGTCTTAGTATGCACATTTTAGTGGGATTACTAATGTTTGTAATTCCGTATTTTTTAGTAAAGAATCTTTTTTATTCTAAATCTAAAAATTACAGACTATCTCTTATTGTAACTTTCTGGCTATGTGTAGTTGCTGTAGCCTTAGTTGATTGGTTTTTTATTCCTAACTGGTTGTTAGCTTTAAAAATACAAATAATAACAACATTTATATTTGGCGTACCATATGGTTGGCTAAATAGGAATAGTAACAATTAATTAGTACTAAAAACTTTGTAGAAACGTCGGCATTTGCTGACGTTTTTTATTTATTAATTGATTGTCTATTAATTGACATTTCTGTCTAGTATGTTATATTTTAAAAGGTATTTCGTTTTTTTAAAATTTTAAATTAAATACAATGAAGAGAGTTTCCATAGTATCTATTATTGTCTTATTTTTATTTTCTGTAATATTTTTATCACATAAAGAAGAGTATAAATTTTCTCTAATTATCTTTCCTATTATTTCTTTATTTTTTTTATTTCTAGGTATTGGATTGATCTATTTAATAGAAAAAATATTAGAACCAAAAGAAAGGTTTAGAACCGAGAGTTGGGTAATTTATTTATTTAGTATAATTATCGCCTTTGCTTTTAATTGTATTTTTGCTTTTGTATTAATTAATCATAATTTTGATAAATATACTTATAATTATCAAATTATAATACTGCAATTAATTACACTTATTCTTCATTTTTTACTTTTTGCTTTAACTAAAATATTCGAAGAAGCAAAACAAATAGATTAGATAAATAATAAAAATATTACAAAAACAAAACCGCTTTCGTATTTATCATGATCGCGGTTTTTTAAAATAGTTAAATACTTGACATATATATGCTATATGATATAATACTATTATCAAAATAGTTCCTTCACAAAAAATTTTATTTATGGAAAAAGTAGCTTTAGTATTGTTAGCTTATATTCTTTTTGTTTTTGCAAAAAGGATATATAAAATAATCAAAGAGTTTAAAACTGAAAAACCTACAATTGACATAATATCAACTTTGATATTATGCACATCAACATGGTATGTTTTTTTGATTTTCTTTCAGACAGAATTAGGATTTAATTGGTTCTTTAACAAGTATCTTTTATTGTTATCTATAATCTTGATAGCAATATCAGGATTAATCTTAATATTTTTTCCTAAAAAGAAAATTGTTTAAACTTTTTTTCAAAAGTAAAAGCTCCCTATAAACGGGAGCTTTTGTTTAATTATTTTATTTAGATATTTTTAATACCATCCATTACTGCGTCAACGTCATCTAAATGAGATCTGTATCCTTCTCCAGATTGAGAACCGATCATTTCTGCTGGCTCATTAATCTTTAGATTGACTCTAGCGTTATTTTTCATTCCAACTACACGAAGAAGTGTACGAATAGCTTTTGCTGTAGCTCCTTGTCTTCCGATAATTTTTCCCATATCATCCTTTCCTACATCAACAGTTATTAATACTCCCATCTCATCAACCTTTCTATCTATCTTTACATCGTTTGGATTGTCTACTAAATTCTTAACAATATATTCTACGAATTCTGAATCTTTTACCATAATTTTATTGAATCTTATATTTAATTTTTAAACAAATTAATAACAAAATAATTATATCATACAAATAAAACCAAAAAATTTAGCTACTTATAGTGCTAAATTTTTATGAAATTATTTCTTTTTTAAATCTTTTTTAGCTTTCGTGATAGATTTTTTAGGAAGCACATTTACCTTTTTACCTTCAATAATGTTTTTTGAAACTAAGAGATTATGTACAGTAGGAGTAACAGTTGCACCCACAGAAATCCAGTATTTTACTCTGTCGCCTTTAAATTCATATTTACCACTTTTTACATCATAATGACCAAGATCCTCAGTAAATTTATGAGTTTTTGATTTAAGAGTATGAGGAGTAACGATCAATTTAAAATGAGGGTCATTCTTTCTTCCGAGTCTTTGTAATCTGATTTTTAGCATAATTATTTCTTATTAATTTTTATGAGAATAATATATCATATATTTCACAAAAAGAAAAGCGCTATTATATAGCGCTGTCTTTTTATTCTTTTAACTCTTTATTAATTCATAATCTATTTGTTTTAGATCGAGATCGGCTCCTTTGACTTTAATTCTTATTCTATCGCCTATTCTCCATCCTTCTCCACTATTTTCACCTACAATTCTTCCTTCTTTCTCATTGTACATATAGAAATCTTGTCCTAAATCCTTTAATCTAATCATTCCTTCAGATTTACTTTTCTTTTCTTCTACGTAAATACCCCATTGAGATACTCCAGATACAACTCCGTCAAAAGTCTGTCCTACTCTATAAGACATATATTCGACTTGTTTGTATTTGATACTTCCTCTTTCAGCATCCGCAGCTTCTTTTTCTCTTTTACTTGCAAGATCACACATTCTATCAAAATAAGATTTTTCTTCTGCTTTAGGAAAGTCTTTTTTTAATACTCTCATTAAAATTCTATGAAGCATCACGTCTGGATATCTTCTAATTGGTGAAGTGAAATGAGAATAAAAATCAAAAGCCAGACCATAGTGACCAACATTCTTTGTTGAATAAATAGCCTTTTGCATTGATCTGGAGACGTGCATTGAAAGTAAATCTTTCTCTGCTTCTTTTCCTTCTTGTTTGAATTTTTCTAAAAGCTTATTTAATTCTGAAGAAGGAATAAGTCCGTCAATAAATCTAACTTTTTCACCTAGTGATCTAATAAATAAATCTAATTCATGCATTTTGTCTGGATCTGGTTTATCATGAACACGGTAAACACAAATATCAGGAGATCCATTCTTTGTTTCTTGATCAAAAATAAATTTAGAAACTCTTCTATTTGCTAAAAGCATTAATTCTTCAATTAATTTATTTGCATCTTTTCTTTCTTTTACATACACATCTACCGGTACGCCATTTTCATCTAATTTGAATTTAACTTCTTCTGTTTCGATAACTAAAGCCCCATCTTTTATTTTTTGCGCTTCTAATTTTTTAGCTATTTTATTTATAATAGTTAATTCCTCACCGTAAAGCTTGCTTGGATTTTCTATACTCTCTTGAGCTTCTTCGTAAGTAAATCTTTTATCTGATTTGATTATAGATCTCCCGTACCAAGCCTTTTTAACTTCCGCGTTTAAATCCATTTCAAATACAGCACTTATTACAAGTCTTTCTTTGGCTTCAACAAGAGAACATAGGTCATTTGATAAGACCTCTGGTAGCATCGGTATTGTTCTATCTACTAGATAAACACTAGTCTCACGAGCTACAGCTTCTTCATTCATTTTCATTTCATCTCTCAAATAATGAGACACATCAGCAATATGAATTCCTATTTCAAAATTTCCATTTGAAAGTTTTTCGAAACTTATAGCATCATCAAAATCTTTTGCATCTGCAGGGTCAATTGTAAATGTTAAAATATCCCTAAAATCCCTTCTTCCATTAATTCCGTCTTCATTTATTTCTTTATCTTTTTCTGTTATTCCTGTTTTATGGATTTCTTCTGCTTCTTTTTGAACTTCTTCTGAATGTTCATCTGAAAATCCTCTTTCAAGAGCAAAAGCTAGCATCTCTGCATTATTATCTCCAGGTTTTCCTAAAATTTTTAAAACTTTTGCAAAAGGAGATTTTTTAGGATCTGTCCACTCTATTATTTCTACTATTACTTTATCTCCAACCTCTGCACCAATTGCGTTTTCTTTTTTAATTATAAAATCTGTATAAGTCTTTTTATCATCAGGAATTAAGAAAAATACTCCATGGTCTTCTTCGAGTTTTCCGGCATGAGCATATTTTGCTCTTTCTGCAATTGATTCTACTTTTCCGAAAAATATATCTTCTCCAGTTTTAGGATTTTTGTTTTTACCTAACACTTCAATCTCAACAGTATCGCCATGTAAAGCACAATTAAGATGTTCATGATCAATAAATACTGATTCATTTCTCACAAAAGAAGGATCAACTTGCTCATGATTCTCATTTAATCTCACAAAGCCATCTCCTTTACTTGTTAACGTAATTCTCCCAATTATATTTTTCTTCATAAATAATTTAAATAAGTATAGTTTTTGATATTATATCATAAAAAAAGGTCCGCAATTGCTGCAGACCTTCCATTACTAACTCATTAAATTGATATCCAACAACAAAGGTTATTGGCAACAAATGGTTATATATAATATAACATAAGCTAATTTATTTGTCAAATATTATTTAACTATTCTAATCTCCCCTAACTCTTCTTTAATAAATCCTTGTATTTCAAGACTCATTAGGGCGACTAAAGAATCTGTATAATTCATCTCAAATTCATTTTCTAATTCTTGTAACAAAGCATCTTTTTCAATATTTCCAGATAAAATTATTTTTTCTAAAACATTTCTCTCATTATCTCCTAGATTTTCTAAAATATTTTTTAATTTATCTGTGTCTTTTTTATTTTTAAAATCTAAAGAAAGTAATCCTTGTCCATCTTTGCTAATATTTAGCATTTGCAAAATATCTTCTTCATCTAAAATAGTTAAAGCTCCATCTTTTAAAAGTTGATTTGATCCTTTTGCTCCTTCAGCAAAAATATTATTTGGTATGACACCGACATTTTTACCATATTCCATTGCAAGTCTTGCTGTTATTAATGTCCCACTTTTTTCTCCAGCTTCGACTATAAGTACTGCATCAGCTAATGCGGCCATTATTCTATTTCTGGCTGGGAACATATACAATTCACTTTTTCTGTTATCTTCATATTCTGAAATTAAAGTATTTTCAGTTTCTAAAATTTCTTCACTTAAGTTTACATTCGTTGCTGGATATAAATGATTTTTATCTAATCCTGATCCGGGTATAGAAATAGTAGGAAAATTGTTTTTTATGGCACCTGTGTGAGCAAGAGAATCTATACCGAGCGCGAGTCCTGAGATTATAATTATTTTTTCTCCTGATAAATTTTTTAAAAGATAATCTAAAGCCTCTTTGCTATAACTAGAATTTTTTCTTGATCCTACAATAGTTAATATTCTATATTCTTGATTATCCCAAGTTTTATTTAAAAAATTATTTAATATATCTTCATTTTTAGCTTTAAAGTAAAGCTGCTTTGGTATGTCGTGAATATTTAAAAGCGGAGAAAGTAGTTTAAATTTATGAAAATCATCTTTTGAAATTTTAATAGATTCTTCTTTATACATTTCTATATTTTAACATGAAGATTTATATAAAATTTTATAAAATAAAATACTCTGTAAAAGTTTTAGTTTTACAGAGTATTAATTGTGGAAATATTTATCAAGTATTTATTTATCATAAAGAATTTCCATAGAAAAATTAGAATAGGAAGAAGAATAATCTATTATCAGCCATGAAATCTTATTTTTAAATTCATCTTTAACACCAATTACTATGTCTCTATAACAATCGGAATTAAAATTGTTTTTTTCTATAGCTCTATAATAGCTTTCAATTTTAGATTTTTCCTCAGGCTTTTTAAAGAGCATTTTATTTTTATAAATTAAAGAGTCGACTGAGATATAAAAAAGTTCTAAAGGATTTAAATCTTTATACCCATCAACATAAATTTGAGGATATACCACACCGTCTATTATATCTGAATAAAAATAACCTCTTATCCTAACCTTGTTTTCGCCTTTTTGTAATTTTACAAATTTTGCTATGTCTTTGTGTTTATAGTAACCAGGAATCTTTGTATAATCCCAAGTTATACCATTATTTTGTTCAGGTGATTGATCTGAAACTGACGAGGAATTATTTGTATTATTTCCTGATCTAATTTGGGGATTTTCTTTATCGGATTTTATTCCGGAAAAATTTGTTTTATCTTTTTCCTCAGTTTTGTTTTTGCTAAAAATATAAAGAAAAGGATCAAAACTATTTTCTATTTTGTAAACTATTTTATTTTTATATTTTACACTATAAAATCCTAAAGTACTTCCAAAAATAATCGATACAAAAATTGCCCAGAGTCCGTTTCTCATTATAAAAGGAATAATAAATTCCCTACTTACACCTTCCCAAAACCCAATTTCTCTTTTCAAGATTGCTTTTGATTGATCAAAATTACTCCTTTTTGTATTTGTGTATTTTATTTTAGGACTGTAATAAACAATTCCCCAAAACCATAAAAATGGATAAAAATAAAATCCTGGATCTAGTTTTGCAACCAAAGATCCTGTTCTTCTGTGAACTTCTTTGTAATCATGAGGATCTACTCCCACATAAGCATTCATAAAGAACCATATGCAAGCAGGTATTTGTACTAGATAATTACTTGGACCTGGAAATCTCCATTCTTCAAAAGCTAATAAAATTAACCATATAGCAATAGTTTTAATTAATGAAATAATTATTTTCATTGTTTATAAATTTTGAAATGAACAAATATTGTTTTATATATAGAATTTCAATTTGCTAAACACAAAAAGAAACAGAATTTTCCGAAAATAAAATACCACAAAAATTAATTTGAGGCAAATTATTTATTTTTTATTAAAATATTCAAGTATTATATTAATTTTGTTTTTAAAGTTTTTACCAAAATTTAAAAAATTTTAAAATTTTATGAAAAAAAGAAGTAATATTGCTTGTTGTGGACATTGTGTTTAGTTTGGTAATAATTGACGATGAGGATTCTAAATTTGGTATAGTTTTTTGGTTTCCCAATATTGGAAGAATTGAACTTTGAATAGTTTTATATTGTGTTTGTGTAGCAACAGTAGAAGAAGAATTTAATTGTGTTGGAATTGATATTGAAGTTTGGGTTGTTGAAGCAATATTATTTGTAGATGAAGTAGATGAAATTGTTTGAGCTGAACTCAATGAAAAACAAATATATTGTATTTGGCCATTAAATAATTTTTGCGTAGGGAAGAAAGTATACCCGTCATTACAAGATGAAGGATTAATATTTAAATTATTAGAAGATAATAATGTTAAAGAAGATAACATGTAAACGTAAATATTATTTAAATTATTTAAGCTTGTGGATATGCAAGAAAAATCACCATAACCACTTCCACAAGAAGTAATATTTGTTATAGAATTTGAAGGTGTATATATAATATTATCTGAAATAATTTGAGAAGAACCTAAAATATTCCCAAGATTATCTTTATAATAAGTAATTCCATTTATAGTTTTTGAAGAGGCAAGTATTGTAAATAAAGAGTCGTGCCATGGCGATTTTCCACTTTGTAAGTAAGTTGTTACACCAGAAACATAGGAAGAATAGTTATGATTATTGATTGAAAAAATATATTTTTGTGTTTCTCCTGTACCAGTTCCGGAACCAATCACTTGGTTATTAAAATCAACTACAGTAAAAGAAAAAGTATTTACCCCGGGAAGTATCTGGGCATATACAGAAGTTTCTTTTAATGAAAAAACTAAGATAACAATTAATAAGATATAAAATAATTTTTTCATAAAAATAAATAATTTAATAATAAATTAATTATACAACTATTATTTTATAAATCAATGTGGACCCTAGCGGATTCGAACCGCTCACCTCCGGAGTGCAAAACCGGCGCTCTACCAAATGAGCTAAGGGCCCAGACTATTTTTAGTTTTAAAATTATAACATAAATTATTATTTTTCCAAATAACTTATTTATTCAATTCAGTTTTAACTTCATGATCAATTTTATCTATTCTTTTTTCTATATCATGAAGATGTTCATCTATTTCTTTAATTAAAGAAGCTTCTTTCTTTTCTTTCTCTTCTTCTTTTAATATTTCTTCTTCTGTTTTATCTATATCTTCTTTCTCTTTTTTAATTCCAGAGATTATCACATCAGATCCGATAAATTGCTGAACAAGAATACCAATAGAAGCTAAAATTATAACTCCTAACACAATAGACCCTAAAGGAGAGAATATTATTCTTAAAAAGACATTACTATTTTCTTGTAATGAGTCACCAAGATGCCAAACTCCTCTCCAGTAAAGTACAACACCTGCTCCAGCTATTAGAGCATATAAAAACTTATGACGAGAAAGATAAGATCTGTTTTTTAACTCAAATCCAGAAAAAGATTCTATTATTCTTTTAAAGATACTTTTTTCTTTCATATATTTTGAGGTGCGGGCGGGAGTCGAACCCGCGAATGGCGGTTTTGCAAACCGCAGCGTTAGGCCACTTCGCCACCGCACCAATTCTATGTAATTCTAACATAAATTCTGAGAATATAAAATTTTATTTAAGTCTGGATAAAAAACTTTTTAAAAAATAAATTTTATGATAATATATTAGTATTGCCCAGGTGGTGGAATGGTATACACGAAAGACTTAAAATCTTTTGCCTCACGGCTTGCGAGTTCGAGTCTCGCCCTGGGCACATTAAAAACAATAAATAATCTCATTTTTTAAAATATGTTATCAACATTACATTCGGTAATTTTAGGAATAGTTGAAGGAATAACAGAGTTTTTACCAATATCTTCTACAGGTCATATGATACTTGTAGCTCATCTTTTTAAGATTCCAGATACAAATGCTTTAAAAGATTTTGAGATAGTTATTCAATTAGGTGCAATTTTAGCTGTAGTAGTTTTATATTTTAAAGAATTCTTTAATTTAGAAGTTATTAAAAAATTAATAGTCGCTTTTATACCAACAGGAATAATAGGCTTAACAGTTTATAAAATTTTAAAAGAATATTTATTAAATAATTTCTTAGTTGTAATAATTTCTCTATTTATTGGCGGAATAGTAATGATATTAGTAGAGAAAAATTATGCGAAGAAGAATATTGTAAAATCTTCTCATGTAAATTTTGATATTAAAGAAGTAAGTTATAAAAAAGCTTTTTATCTTGGACTTTGGCAAAGTGTTGCAATGATCCCTGGAGTTTCTCGTAGTGGAGCGACAATTATCGGAGGACTTTTAATGGATATTAAAAGAGAAACTATCGTTAAATTTTCATTTTTACTTGCAGTACCAACAATGCTCGCAGCGACAGGTCTTGATTTATTAAAAAATTATAAAGATATTTCTTCTTCAGAAATTCATTCTTTAGCAATTGGTACTATTACGGCATTTATATTTGCTTTAATCTTTATTAAATGGCTAATTTCTTATGTACAAAAGCACAATTTCGTATCTTTTGGTTGGTATCGTATTATCATTGCAATAATTTTTGCTTTAGTATTTTTTATATAAACTAAAAGGAGATCAATCATAAAAAATCAATCTCCTTATTTTGTGTGTAATAAATAAATTTTAGAAATAATACTTCCTGATATTAAAGATATTTCTTCTTCTGAGATTGCGATTTCTAAATCTTGAAGATTAAAAAATATTTCTAAAGGCTCATTTTTATAACTTGTTTTAATTATAAAATTAGTCTTATTTATGAAAATATCTTTTACTGTTCCTCTCGATCTAGATATCTCGTGATTAAAAATTAAAATCTCTTTGTCTTTCAATTTGTCTTTCATTTCTAAAATTATATCTAAAGGAAGATTACAATTGTCTCCTTTATCTTTTAAAATTCCATTTTTAACATCTCTGTTTATATAGCTCATCAAATGAGAATATTTCTCACATTGAAATCCTATAGCAGTTAATGTTAAAAATCTACATTTATTATCCTTTTCATTACACACATCATTCAAATGCATTTTGTTTTCTATTAGCATTATTATTTTGTTTTTAAAATGAACAATAGAGACAATAATATCATATTTAGGCAAATAAAAAACCCGTACAGTTTGTTTTTTGTATACGGGTTCCCTTTATTTTTAAAAAGAGGTAGTTAAGAAGAATGGTTTTCATTCTTATTCTCTTGTTCTTCTTTTGAAAGAACAACAAAATTAGATGTCCTACCTTTACATATGATATGTATTTCGGTATCTGATTTAACTTCAATGAAATTGAAAGCTAAATGTTTTCTAATTTCACCGGCATTTTCTAATTGAAATACAAGCACATGTTCTTCTTTTAAATGCTTTACTTCTTTTATTTTATCCTCGGTAATAGGTTTGTTGTTTGCGTACAGAACAAAAATAAAATTACTGCCACTAATACCTAGGATTGCTTCCATTAATTTGGATAAATTTTCCATTTAATATTGTTTTATGTATGAACGAATGATTTTTAACGATATATAGTATATATCATAATAAATAATTTGTCAAGTCAATAGAGATATTATCGACTATAATTATTTTAATAATACAAATACAAAAAAGTAGTAAATTTTCTGTGATATAATTTATTTAATTTTAACTTTGGTAAATATTTTATGTATTTAAAATCTATTAGTATGCAAGGCTTTAAAAGCTTTGCTAAAAAAATAAACATTGATCTTTCTAGTAGTGTCACTGGGGTTGTTGGTCCAAATGGATCCGGTAAATCAAATGTAGCAGAAGCTATAAGATTTGTGCTTGGAGAGCAATCGATGAAAGGTCTTCGTTCAAAATCTGGAAGTGATTTGATTTTCAAAGGATCTTCTTTTTTATCTCCTCTTTCTCGCGCTAGTGTTTCTATTCATTTAGATAATTCAGATAAGAATATAAATGAAAAATTATTAAGTAAAAATTCAGAGATCAATGATACTCTTTTAAACTTTATTAATCTTGATGAGATTATTTTGACTAGAGAGATCTTTACTGACGGATCAAGCGAATATCTAATCAATGGTACAAAAGTTCGTCTTAAAGACGTACAAGAGCTCCTCGCTATGGCAAATATCTCAGCCTCAGGACATACAATAGTAAATCAAGGTGAAGCTGATAGAATTCTACTTTCAAATAATAATGACAGAAGAGAAATGATAGAAGACGCTCTTGGACTTCGTATTTATCATATGCGTATCAAAGAAGGAGAAAAGAAGCTTGATAAAGTTAAAAATCATTTACAAGAAATTGATTTATTAAGAAGAGAAAATATTCCTCATTTAAATTTCCTTAAAAAACAAGTAAAAGAATTAGAAAAAAGAGAAGAAGAAATAAATTCAATGACTTCTCTATTAAAAGTTTATTTACATAAAGAAGATAAAGAGATTTTAATTAAAAAAGAAGAGTTAAGTCATCATCAAAATTTTGAAGAAACTATAATTTCATTAGAAAATGAATTATTCTTACTTAATTCTCAAAAAATTAACCAAGAGCAATCAGGAGAATCTATAAACGGGCATTTAAAAAATCTTTTAATAGAACTCCATTCTCAAATAAATATTGAAAATGAAAAGCTTTCTAATTTAAACAGAAATCGTGATGAGTTTTATAAAGAATCAGTTAATCTTGATCTTGAAATAAAATTCTTAAAAAATAAACAAGAAGAAATTTTAAAGAATAAAAATTTAAATATTGAAGAAGTAAAAAAAGAATTTGAAACATATTTTATTGAGAAAAATGAACTTTCTTCTTTTGAAGGAAAAAGAGAAACTCTTTGGAATAATATTTTCTCTTTATATGAATCACAAAAATATTCAGAATTAAAATCTGATCTAGAAAAAGCCAGTTTAGAAGAAAAAGATTTTATTAAAAAGATTAGACATGAAGATGAAAATAAAAAGATAGAACAAAGAGAAGAAGATAAACAAAAAGAAATAGATAAATTAGAAGAAAAATCTAATTTTAAAAAAGAAGAATTAGACAAATTAAATCAAGAAAGAGAAATATTACTCAATAATATTAATTCAAAAAGAGAAGAAAAAACTAAATTAGAAAATGAAGAAAAAGAAAAAACTTATAAGCTTGATAATAAAGTCCTTACTTTAAGATTGGAATTAGAAAAGCTTCACTCACAAAAAGATTCTCTAAGAATGAAAACTGACAGACTTCTAGAGCAAGAAAATGAATTTGAAAACTTATTAAAAGAAATGAGTGTTTTGATCGGAAGCTCTGCTTTTAAATATAAAAATTGGAATGAAAATGAAGCTGATGAAAATGAGAGAAATATTTTAAATATCAATCAACATGATCTTCTTCGTAAAGTCGAGAGAAGTAAAATTAAAATTGAAGAAAGTGGAATCATTAATGCTGGAGATATTATGGAAGAATATAAAAATCTTTCTGAAAGAGACACTTTCCTTTCAACTGAAATAAACGATCTTGAAAATACCAGATTAAGCTTAGAAAATTTAATTAAAGATTTGAAAGATTCTTTATTGTTAGAATTTAATTCTGGATTAGAACAAATTAATTTTAATTTCAATAATTATTTTAATGAGATTTTCCAAGGAGGAAAAGCTTCTCTTGCTTTAGAAAAAATCACAGCCAAAATTCCAAATGAAAATGGAGAAGATGATGATATTGATGAAGGAAAACAAAGAGAGCCAGGTATAGAAATTTCTGTGAATCTTCCAGAAAAGAAAGTTAAAGATCTTCAAATGCTTTCTGGTGGAGAAAGAGCGCTCTCCTCTATTGCTCTTATTTTTGCTATGAGCTCAATAAATCATCCACCATTTATGGTGCTAGATGAGACAGATGCTGCTCTTGATGAATCAAATGCGAGAAGATATGGAAAAATGATCAAGAAACTTTCAGAGAAGTCAAAGCTTTTAGTTATTACACACAATAGAGAAACAATGAATCAGTGTGATGTGCTTTATGGTGTGACTGTCGGATCAGAAGGATGTTCAAAATTACTTTCAATTAAATTTGATCAAGCGACAGAATACGCAAAATAAACTTGACTTAGTAATAATAAATGTTATACTATATAAGTAAAATTTATTTAAAAACAAATAAAATATTTTCAATGGAAATAATAGTAAAAAATCCATTTATTATTTTTATAATATGGATAAAAATATTTAAATTAAAGATAATATCTAGAAAAACAAAAAAGCTGGCCAATGAAATTAAATGTGGGAAAATTTCATTCGGTAAAGAATTTAATGATCGCAATGATCCTTTAATTAAAAATTTTTCTGATACTTCAAAAGAAATTGAAATATTATTAAAAAAAAGCTTTTTTTGTAATTTCTTTTTAATTTGAAATTAATAATTATTTAGGCTTTGTATGTAAAAATACAAAGCTTTTTATTTATAAAATAATTTTCTTGCAAAAAATTTTAAAAGAGTTATACTACTCTTCTAGTTCTTACAAGCCGTCACTGCGACGATTAAAAATTTACCTATCCAAACTAATGCTTATGCTGGATAAAATAGGTAAAAAAGCTAATGCTTATCGGATGTTTGACCATCTCGAGCTAAAACCATACATACTTAAATTTCCTATTATTATTACTAATTTAATTAATAATACGAGATAAGAAGAAGTATGGTTTTTGTTTTTTATAAAGTGGTATAATGAAGAAAAACAAATATGAAAAAAATAATTTCTATAATACTAACGACAATAAATTCATCTGCATTTATATTTTTAGAGTATATGTTTTTACAAATTTCTCACCCAGGAGGAATATATTTAGATAATCCAATTACAGTATGGACTGTATTCATAATATCTGATTTATTAATAGTGTATTTTTGGTACAAAATTAAGAATAAAGAATATGTATTTAATATACTAGCTAACCTAGTTTTGATTTTATCTATTTTTTTGTTTATGATAAATTTTGTACATACAATTGCTTTATAATTTTGCAAAAAATAAAATCTCGTGTATACTCCCGTGTTATAATAAAAAACATATTTAATTTACTGTATTTCTTTTATATTTAAATCTATTTTTATTTTAACTTAAAACTTTTTATGAAATTATTAATTGTAGAGTCCCCTAGCAAAGCAAAGACTATTGAGAAGTATTTAGGTGGAGAATATACAGTTCGTGCATCTGTAGGTCATGTGAGAGACCTCCCTAAATCAAATAAAAAAGCCGTCGATATTGAAAACGGCTTTATTCCTACATATGAAATTTCAAAAGGAAAAGAAAAAGTTATCTCAGAAATAAGATCTTTAGGTAAAAAAGCAGATGAGATAATTCTCGCAACTGACCCCGATCGTGAAGGAGAAGCGATAGCTTGGCATGTACGTGAAGCTTGTGATCTTAAAAAATCAAAACGTGCAGTATTTTACGAAATTACAAAAGATGCTGTTTTAGAGGCATTAAAGAATACTCGTGAGATAGATATGAATTTAAAAGAAGCTCAAGAAGCTCGTCGTGTACTAGACAGATTGGTAGGATATGATTTATCTGGAATAATTTGGAAAAAAGTTCGTTATGGACTTTCTGCTGGTAGAGTTCAATCACCTGCTCTTCGTATTATTATGGAAAGAGAGCGCGAGATCAGAGCTTTTATTCCTGTAACTTATTTTAATATCTCAGCAGAATTAGAGACTGTTGGAAAAATGAAAGAGTCTAAGAAATATAAATTAGTCTTTGATTGTGAATTAGAGCCTGGTATTAATCCAGAATTAAGTGCAGATGATGCTAGAAATTTAACTGAAAAAATAATTAAAGAAGGAAAAGAAAGTGAATGGGAAATAAAAGATGTAAAAGAAACAAATGCAAAATCATCTCCTCGTGCACCATTTACAACATCAACACTTCAACAAACAGCATCAAGTAGACTTGGCTTTGCTCCAAAAAAGACAATGATGGTAGCACAAAAACTTTACGAAAAAGGTTTTATTACTTATATGCGTACAGATTCTACGAATCTTGCATCTTCTGCTGTATTTGAAATAGAAAAATTAATTCTTAAAAGATATGGACCAGAATATTTAGAAAAAAGATTTTATAAAGCAAAATCTAAAAATGCTCAAGAAGCTCATGAAGCTATTCGTCCTACACATGTAAATACAGAATCAGTTGGAGCAAATAGTGATGAAAAGAGACTTTATGATTTAATTTGGAATAGAACAGTAGCCTCACAGATGAGTGACGCAAAACTTTTAAGAACAAAAGTTTTAGCAAATTTAAAAAATAAAAAAGATTATCCAAATTTTTCAGTAAATGGGTCTGTAATTTTATTTAGTGGCTGGCTAAAAGTTGATCCAGATGGAAAAAGTGAAGATGTAACTTTACCAAAATTCACAGCTGGTGATGATTTAAATTTAAAAGCTCTAGGAAGTCTCGAAAAAGAAACAACTCCTCCAGGAAGATATAGTGAAGCGAGTTTAATTAAAGAATTAGAAAAAAGAGATATTGGTCGTCCTTCTACTTATGCATCCATAATCTCAACAATTGAAGATCGTGGATATGTAGAAAAAGTAAATAAAGCACTTATACCTACTGATACAGGAGAGGTCGTATCTGATTTTCTTGAGCAAAATTTTGCAAAATATATCTCTGATGACTTTACAAAAGAAATGGAAAATGAATTAGATGAAGTTGCTGAAGGAAAATTAACTTATAAAAAATTATTAACAGATTTCTACGCACCATTTCAAAAAGAAATAAAAGCCAAAGATAAAATAGAAAAGACAAATAATTTTGGTGAAGCTCCAGAAAATATTAAATGTCCTCTTTGTGAATCAAAGATGATAGTAAAACTTTCCAAGTCTGGTAAATTCTTATCATGTTCAAGATTTCCTGATTGCTCTGGCGCCAGAACAATTGATGGAGAAATAATGGAAGGTCCAAAAGATACAGGAAAGATTTGTCCAAAATGTGAAAAAGGAAAGTTAATTGAAAGATCTGGAAAATTTGGAAAATTTGTAGCTTGTAGTAATTATCCAAAATGTAAATATATAGAGCAATCTGAAGAAGAAAAACAAAAGAAAAATACAGGAGTTAAATGTAATAAATGCGAGACTGGATATATAGAAGAAAGACGTGGAAGATTTGGAGTATTTTATTCGTGTTCAAATTATCCTGATTGTAAATTAGCCATTAAAGCAAAGCCTACTGGAAATTATTGTAATCTTTGTCATGAATTAATGATGCAAGGTACAAAAACTATTCCTGAAAGATGTTCAAATAAAGCTTGTCCAAATCACAATCCTCATAAAATAGAGAAAAAATAAAAAGCATTACCGATTTTTGTAATGCTTTTTTAATAACTTTGTTTTTACTAAATCTAAATTCTTTTTAGATTTAAGAAGCTTTTTTGTGAAAAAAATTAATTGGAGATTGTTTATTTTTCATCAATTCTCTATCAACTTCTTTTGCAAGAAATACGCAATCTGATCCAAATTTAGCAAATTTGTATTTTGGAATATGCGCAAAATAAGTTTGCACACCTCTGATTAATACCACAAACACATAACTGTATTCTGTATTAGAAATTAAAATACACATACCCTTAGACCAGGGTTTTGTTAAATCGGGATTAAAATCCTTATAACACTCTGCAGGATCATTTAAAATAACTTCTTTGAATTCTGAGGTATTTTCTAACCTCTCTATATGAATTCTGGGTAAACACATAAATAACAAATTTAATAGTTAGTAACTGTTTGTATTATATAATTTTAATTTAAATATGTCAAATACACTTGTCAAAACATAATTTAATGTTAAAATGAATTTATGACAGAAACACCAATAACAGAAAATAATGTGAACACAACTTTTTTAACAGCGGATGTAGAAGAGATATTTTCTGCAGTCCCTGCTGGACATTTATTAAGTGAAGAAGATAAAAAATACATAGAAAAAGCATATAATTTTTCTAAAGAAGCACATGAAGGACAAGTTCGTAATTCTGGCGAGCCATATTTTAATCACTGTATAGCAACAGCTATAAATATTACAAAGCAAAATATGGACACATTTACTATTGCGGCTGGACTTTTACATGATACTCTCGAAGATACCGAAATAACAAAAGAAGAAATTGAAAAAGAATTCGGAAAAGAAACTTTATTTTTAATTGAAGGTGTGACAAAGCTTGGAACAATTAAATATAAAGGTGTAGAGCGTCATGTAGAAAGTATGCGTAAATTTTTTATCGCAATGGCAGAAGATATTCGTGTCGTTGTTATAAAGCTCTGCGATAGACTTCATAACGTTTCAACTTTACAATATTTAAGAGAAGATAAAGCAAAAAGAATAGCAATAGAAACACTAGAAATCCATGCTCGCCTTGCCGATCGTATAGGCATGGGTAGATTAAAATCAGAATTAGAAGACAAAGCTTTTCCTTATGCTTTCCATGAAGATTATAAAAAAGTAAAAGAAATGTTTGATAGCACAAAATCTTCATCTGAAGATTATCTATTAAAAATTTTAGACAGAGTAAAAGAAGAGCTTGGTATTTTTAATATTAATTTTATTAAAATCGATCACAGATTAAAACATCTCTATTCTCTTTATGAAAAATTAAAGAAATATAATTGGGATATACAAAAAGTATATGACATTGCAGCCATGCGTATCATAGTTGATGATCTTGGTACTTGTTATCAAGTACTAGGAGTTATTCACGGGCTCTACAAGCCTGTTCCTGGAAGATTTAAGGACTATATCGCCATGCCTAAGCCTAATGGATATCAATCTCTCCATACGACAGTTTTTGACGGTGAAGGAGGAACATTTGAAGTTCAGATTCGTACACAACAAATGCATGAAGAAGCTGAATATGGTATCGCCTCTCACTTATTTTATAAAGAAACCGGAGATACGGAAAAAATAAAAACAGAAAAACAAAAACACAGAATAGAAAATCTAAATGAAAAAATATCTTGGACAAAAGAATTATTAAAAGCCCAAGAAAACATTTCTGAAAATAAAGATTTTATTAAAAATATTAAAGAAGAATTTTTAGATAAAAAATTGTTTATACATACTCCAAAAGGAGATATTATAGAGCTTCCTCATGGATCAGGAGTTTTAGATTTTGCTTTTACAGTACATTCTGATGTTGGACTTCATACATCTGGCGCTATAGTTAATGGTAAATTCGTAGCACTAAATACTAAATTAAAAGATAGAGATATAGTAGAAATAATTACAAAAGAAGATGCAAAGCCAACTCGTAAATGGATCGAATATGCTTCTACAGCTCTAGCAAAGAGACATATTAAAAATTATCTAAAAGAATTTGGTGGTACTCTTGATAGATTTTTTATTAGTTAAAAATTTAATTAAAATAAAAAGCTACAAATTTGTAGCTTTTTATTTTTATAAACTAAAGTTTTTTATATCATACAAATCATCTTCTCTTTCTTCTGCTGCTTTTATTTCATCTTTACTTCTATCATCTTCTAATTTTGAATCTTCATGATTATTAAAACTGAAATCATTTAGACTGTTTAGATTATTTGAATTATTAAAAGTATTTTGATTTTGGAAATTATTATTGAAATTATTTTCAACTAAAATTTCTCCAGTATGACTTTCTTGATTTACTACTTCTGGTAAATTTTCTTCAACTTCCACTGAAGGCAAGATAGGCTCTGGATTATTTTCTAATTCTTGCTTTGCCATTTCTGACATTATTGCATTCGCAAGTGGTGAAGCCGAATCAAAATTCATCTCTTTTCTAATTTTATCAAACATTCCTTCATGAGTTTTTCCTACGCCAGCTCTTTTAATAAGAGTCGCAAGAGAAAGTAATTCATCATAAGAGAAATAATCAATTGTAATTTTTCCTCCTTTTTCTTTTGGCTCAATATGAACTCTTGTACCAAGACTCTCTGCTAATTTTTCTTCTAAATCTATCACTTCAGGATTTGCCATTAATGACTTTTTGCGAATTTTTTCATAAGCAACTCTGCGTGCAAGACTTTCTGCTTCACGAACAGTCATTTTTCTCATGAGCATTTCTTTAAATAAAGTAATTTGCTCTGCTGGTTTATCAATAAGCATCAAAAGTGGACGAGTATGCCCTTCTGAAATCTTTCCAGAAATCAAAGCTTCAAGTATTTCTTGAGGAAGCATCAAAATACGAACAGTGTTTGAAACATACTCACGACTTTTTCCAACTTTCTTTCCAATATCACTCCAAGATAATTTAAATTCATCTGCTAATTGTTGAAATGATTTTGCTCTATCTACAGAATTAAGATCTTCTCTTTGAATATTTTCAATAATAGCTAATTCTAATTTTGATCTATTGTCATCACCAATACGTACAACACAAGGTACTTCTTTTACTCCTGCTAATTTTGAAGCACGGAGTCTTCTTTCTCCAGCGATTAATTCATAAGCTACAGAAATAGATCCATCATCATGTGGATCCTCTCTACGAGTCACCACAAGAGGCTGCAAAACACCATACTGACGTATACTTTCAGCTAAATCTTTTAAATTATTCGGATCAAACTCTCTGCGAGGTTGATATGGATTTGGTAAAATTTTTTCTGTTTCTATCCAAAAAATTGCATTTTGTAGCTCTGCCATAATTTTAATTAAACTTTTTATGAGGCTATTATAGCATGAAAAAAAATCCAAAATATGCTAGAATGATATTATAGAAAGCAACACTTGCCGAAGTGGTGGAATGGTATACACGTGCGACTCAAAATCGCATGCCTTACGGCTTGTGGGTTCAAGTCCCACCTTCGGCACAATTATAAAATAAAAAAATGCTCCAACTTTTTAGGTCGAAACATTCATTGCAATTCAGTCTTTTTTACAATTATGTAAAAAATATGTAAAACAAAACTGAAATTGCTAATAATAATACATTTGGAAGAAAAAAAGTTATTGCTTTCTTTCCATATTTTATTGTCTTACTGAAGGCTCTTAATATAACGAGCGTTCCAATAAAAAATAAAATAAGATCTATTCCAATTGTTTTTTCAAAAGATCCAAATTCTGCAAAATTTTTTGAACAAGTATATATTATACCTGTCACAAAAATAATTAATGCGATAAATAATGTTCCCAGGAACTTATGTATGTTCGCATCGATAATTAGATCTTTCTTTCCAGGATTGTTTTCTGTAAATTTAAATGTACTTTCCATTATTATTTTTTTAATTTTAATGTTTTTTGTTGAAATAAACTTAATCTCAACCTGTATATATCTTAGCATATTAATATATATTTGTCAAGTATATTTATAATAATGACTTTTTAATAAATAATTGCTATTATTTAAAAATAAAAGCTATGAAAGGAATTTTAATAGAAAAGATCAAGAATCTAGCTTTCAAAAAAATATTAAAGAAAGCCTTTGTTTTTCTTATTATATTAATATCTCTATTTATCATAATCTCATTATTCATTTACTCTTATGTATCTAATTATTCAAAACCATTTATTTACTCTGATATAAATAATTTACCAAATAATAAAGTTGGTCTTTTACTCGGGACATCCCCTGTCACACTTTCTGGTGAAGCTAGTAAATTTTTTACTACTCGTATGAATGCTGGAAAAGAATTAATGGAAGGCAAAAAAATACAATACATAATAGTCTCAGGTGATAATAGGACAGCTTCATACAACGAGCCAAAATATATGAGAAACTCTCTTTTAAAATTAGGAGTTGATTCTGGATATATAATTTCAGATTTTGCTGGAAGAAGAACTCTCGACTCTGTGTTACGAAGCTATGAAATATTTAATCAAAATAAAATAACAATCATTTCTCAGAAATTTCATAATGAGAGAGCTGTATTTATAGCTAGAAAAAATGGAATAGAAGCGATAGCATTCAATGCAGAATATCCATATAAATTAAATTTTCAAGATATTTTTATAAACATAAAAACTTTTACCAGAGAAATACTTGCAAGAGACATCGCTGTTTGGGATTTTTTAACAAATAGACAACCGGAAATTTTGGGAGAATCAATACAGATCAGAAATGAAAATATTATTGAATTCAAAAGATTGGTTTTGGGGGAATAGAATCATAAATATAAAATTAATTTAATTAATATTTTTTGTATTTTAATACCTCTTTCTTAAAAGAGGTCTGTTTCTTAAATTTTTATGAATGAATATGAAATAAAAATTTGTAGAAACAGGGTGATTCAAAAATAAAAACCGCCCCTTTCGAGACGATCTTTAGTTTTATTTCTTTGCAACCAACACTATATCCCTTTCCACTCTATCTACTATAGTTAAATCTTTAAAACCTATAAGTTTGAGTGTTTTGATTAGGTTTGATTGAGAAATTCTAAAGTCTTTAGAAAAATCTTCTATTTCATGCTCTGTTATATCTTTACAGACTTGATTTGGTAAATATTTATATCTCTTTAATTGTAAATCTAATAAACTTTTAGCTGTTTTTTCAGAATCTGGATAAACTTTATCCATTAAAATAAAATATCCATTTTTTGATAACTTATTATAAATTTCTTTAAAAAGTTCGAGGCGATCTTTTTTATCAAAATTATGAATAGTCCAAGAAGAAAGAACTACATTATAAGTGTTTGATTTTTTTAAGTAATCTAAAGCGTCTTCACAAATATAATTTAATCTATTACTAAATTTCTTAAGATTTTTCTTATTTGAAGCAATCATTTCTTTAGAAGCGTCGAGCAAATCAAAATTTGAATCTGTGTTTTCAAGTAAAGGTTTAATAGAAAATCCTTCTCCACAACCCAATTCTATAACCTTTAAATCTTTTTTATATATTTTTTTAAATTCAAAAGCCATTACCAATCTTAATGTTTCATTACAAGCATTTAGCATTACAAGCTTATCATTATAATCTCTTAAATCTTTTTCAAATCTATTTTTCATATAAATTATTAATTAATAATTAAATTATAACATTATTGAGAAAAATAAAAACCGCCCCTTTCGAGACGGTCCTTAAAATTTTTTTTACTTGAATGGTTTATAAACCAAACCTAACTGAAGTAATTGACTCTGTTTGGTAAAATCCCAGCCAACATTGGTATATACAGAAAAGTCTTTATTCACTTTTCCTGTATATTTAATATTACCAACATGAGTTGGAATATTATTTAAATAATGGATAAGAGTATAATTGCCAGACAAATTTTTATTCAATGTCACAGTTGCCTGTTGCACTGAAAAGAAAAATCTTGGTCCACTAATACTTCCTCCTGGATCCCCAAACCCGTAACCAACCCAATGAAATGTTCCAAAATACTTAGTAGGACTCCAGGTTATTTGCCCTGAAATATAGGGCACGTTAATCCAGTATCCAACATTCAGCCCAGTGGAAAAAGTTTTTGAAATTTTCTTAAGGTAAGTAACCTCAAGATCTTCCGCACTCAAAGTGAGCATCAAAGAAGACTTTTTATTTTCAAAAGTTGTCCAACCATAAAGGCCGGATGCAACTGCTCCCTTTCCAGAACACAGTTCCACGGAAGTAAGTTTTAATGAATCTTTTACAACCTGACTATCTTCCCACTGTTTATAAGTGGGTGGCATTTTATGCCATTCGGCAGAAGAATCTTTTGTTTGATTTTGCGCAAATACAGTACTTAAAGTAAAAATCGAAATAGAAATAACAAACAACAATACTAACTTTTTCATTTAAAATGATTTTATATGTTTTAAAAATTTAATCCTTATATATTATATACCTAAATATAAATTTGTCAATACTATAAAAATCTTTATTAATCAATCACTTTCATGTTATTATTCATTTTATGAAAAAAGGAAATAAAAAAACTTTACCAAAAATCATTGTGGTCGTTGGACCGACAGCTAGCGGAAAGAGTGATCTCGCTGTGGAAATAGCTAAAAGAGTAAAAGGAGAAATAATTTCTGCTGATTCTCGTCAGATTTATAAATATTTAGATATTGGATCTGGAAAAATTACAAAAGTAGAAATGAAAAGAGTTCCTCATTATTGTCTTGATATTTTTGAACCAGGAAAAACAAAAACTGTGACTGATTATTTAAAATTCGCAAATAAAGCAATCAAAGAAATTTTAGCTAAAAATAAAACTCCAATAATTTGTGGTGGAACTGGATTTTATATTGATTCTATAATTTACGGAATTCCAAAAAACGCAAAACCAAATCCTCTACTCCGTAAAGAATTAGAAAATGAAACTCTTGAAAATCTTTTAAAACAAATTAAAAAACTAAATAAAGATAAATGGATAGAATTAACAAAAAATGAAAATCCAAGTGAAAGAAATAATAAAAGAAGATTAATAAGAATAATAGAGATTTTAGAAAGTAAAAAATCAGAAAATGAAATAATAGAAATCTCAGAATTAAATAAAATTCCTAAATACGAAATTGAATTTGTAGTTACAAATAAAAGCAAAGAAGAATTGAGAGAAAGAATAAATTTAAGATTAAAAAGAAGACTTGAGGCAAAAGGAAAAAATAGTCTCGTAAATGAAATTAAATTCTTAAGAAATAAATTAAAAGTTTCTGATGAATGGCTACTTTCACTCGGTCTAGAATACAAATATGTGACAATGTACTTGAGAGAAGAATTATCTTATGATGAAATGGTAGAAAATTTACAAAATAAAATCTGGCAATTTGCAAAAAGACAAATACTTTGGAATAAAAGATACAAAAATGTTATAATGTCAAAATAATTTTATGGAAAAATACTATATAACTATTGGGCTTGAGATTCATGCAGAATTAAAAACAAAGAGTAAAATGTTCTGCTCTTGTGCAAATGTACCACTCGAAGACTCTCCAAATAAAAATGTCTGCCCTGTTTGCATGGCTCATCCTGGAACTCTTCCAACTTTAAACAAAGAAGCTATTAAAAAAATGATAGAGATAGGTCTTTATATTGGATCTGATATTGCTGATTTTACAGAATGGGATAGAAAGCATTATTTTTATCCTGATATGCCAAAAGCTTATCAGCTCACTCAATACAAATATCCAGTAGTATCAGGAGGAACTATTAATAATATTCCTTTGACTCGTATTCATTTAGAAGAAGACACTGCTAAATCAACTCATGATCAAGGAGATCATACTTTAATAGATTTTAATAGAGCCGGAGTTCCTTTGATGGAATTAGTGACTGAAGCTGTGACTTATGACGATATTGAAACTGCTGCGAAAGTAAGTAGTGACTTTGCAAAAGAATTACAATTAATTTTAAGAACTCTCGATGCTAGTGAAGCGGAAATGAGTAAAGGACAAATGCGTATTGAAGTAAATCTTTCTGTAACAAAAGATAAAAATGTTTACGGAACAAAAGTTGAAGTAAAAAACATCAACTCATTTAAATCTGTTGAAGACTCTGTGAGATATGAAGCAAAGAGACATATTGAATTATTAGAAGCAGGAAAAGGAGATGAAATAGTTCAAGAAACTCGTGGATTTGAAGAAAATAAAAGAGTGACAGTATCACAAAGAAAAAAAGAATCTTCTGCGGATTATAAATATTTCCCTGATCCAGATTTACCAAAATTATATTTACATTCTCTATTTAATTTAGAAGAAATAAAAAATAATCTTCCAGAAAATATTGATGTACAGAGAAATAAATTGAGAGAAGCTGATATAAAAGAAGAATATATAGAATTACTTTTAAATAATTTAACTCTTTCAAAATACTTTAACGAAGTAAATAAAGAGATCAATACACATGATTTTGATTTAGAAAAAAAGAAAAATATAATCAAATTATCTGTGAATTATATCTGTGTTGATGTTGCTTCAATTTTACAAAAAGAAGAAAAAGAAAAATTGGTTCATTTTGTAGATGAAGCTGACTTTATAGAAATTATGAGCATGCTCATAACTAATGAATTATCAAGTCGTGGAGCAAAAGATTTAATTCTATTTATGATGACAGAAATGGCTTTTGATAATATGCTCGAGATGACAGAAAACGAATTGTCAGTCAGAGAAATTGCTGACATGAAAGGACTTATTCAGAAAAATGATAAAGAAAGTCTTGAAAAAATAATTGATACAGCTATTTCAAATAATGAAAAACAGTGGAATGAATTAAAAGAGCAATTTGCAAATGGAAATGAGAAATTAATTATGTTTTTCGTTGGACAAGCAATGAAAGAAGCAAAAGGTTCTGGTAATCCTCAATTATTTAGTGAAATAATTAAAGAAAAATTGAAATAAAATATAAAAAAACCATCAGTCTTATCAACATGATGGCTTTTTATTAGAAATGAAAATAATTTTTATTTCATTTTTAATACTACCAATAATCTTTTTTTCTTTTCAAGTTTTCCTTTTTGAATATTAAGTTCTCTTTTTATTTCTTCAGGATTCCAATTTCTATCTTCTAGTGCAAATTTAGTAAACCTTAAGTAATCTTCATCAAAATCAATTTCTTCCTTTACTTTTTTAATTAGTCCAATATTTGGATTAAAAAATCCAACAAAAGAATAAATTATTTTTAATAAAAAAAATACTAAGCAAAGCAATAAAAATATACAAATAAAAATATTCTTATTTTCAATATCTAAATAACACAAATAAAGAATTAAAAAAATACTAAAAAGTAGTATACTGGAAAATATAGATGAAAGTTTGTACATAAAAAGAACGATTTAATTTTTTAAAAAATAATTTAACTATTTAAATATAATATAATTAAATTATTTGTCAATATAGATAAAAATAAACAAAAAATGCATACAATAATTAAATTGTACACATTTTAATAAACTCTAAATACTTCTTAAAGAAGAAGAATATATAGACCAGGCTTCTCTTGTGGAAAAATCATCATCGTCATCATTATCAGAAGTTAATCTTGGAGAAAATTCACTACAACTTTCATCAAAGAAATCTTTATTGAATTTTGTTCCAGATTGAGGACTACATATTCCACTTTTAACCCAATTCCCTTTAGTTGTATATTTAAAATAAATACACATACCGCAATTTTTATCACACATACGAACGTTTTTAAAATTAAAAAAGAATTTTAACTTAATAAGTATATTATAGTTAATTTATTTGTCAATATGTAATAAATAATTAAAAACCTATCATTTTATTGATAGGTTTTTAATATTATTCCCCTTTTAAGATACTTTCCAATTTCTTTTCGAAATCTTTAACACTTTTATCATCAAATAATGAGATTAAAATAATATCTTCTTTCTTTTGTTTAGAAACCTTGGCTAGATCTGCTATCTTTTTAGTTAATTCTTTTTGATCTGTAATTTCGTCTACTTTTGAAAGTATAATAACTTCTTTTTTGTTAGAAAGTAAATTATTTTTATCTAAAACAAGATCATTATCAATATTTTGTTTATCAAAAGCTTTTAATTCATTACGAATAGTTTTGTATGAAGTTGTGACATCAGTCTCGCTTGCAGCAACTAAATGAAAAAGAATTTTTGTACGAGCAATATGTTTTAAGAATTTATGCCCCAAACCTTTTCCTTCACTAGCTCCTTCAATAAGTCCTGGAATGTCAGCTAAAATAAATTTTCTAAAAGCTCCTAAATTTGGCTCTAGAGTCGTAAAAGCATAGCTTCCCACTTTCGCATTAGTATTTGTCACCGCGTTTAATAGAGAGCTTTTTCCGGCACTTGGGAGGCCTACAAATCCAGCATCAGCGATCAATTTTAATTCAATTTCAAATTCAGCATCTTCACCTCTTGTGCCTTTTGTAAATTCTTCTGGGGCACGATTTGTAGAAGTTTTAAAATTCTCATTTCCAAGTCCACCTTTTCCTCCGTGTAATATTAAAATATCTTCACCGACTTTATTGCATTCATATTTAATGTTGTATGTCTTATTATAAACAGTTGATCCTACAGGAATATTTAAATACATATCCTCAGCATCTGCACCAAACATACTTCTTTTCTTTCCAGCTTCGCCATTTGGTCCAGCCCAATCTTTTTTATTCTTATAATCATCCAACGCTTGGATATCCTGAACAACACGAAGATAAACATCTCCGCCGTTTCCTCCATCACCACCAGCTGGCCCTCCATAAGGAATTCCTTTTTCTCTACGCCATCTTACGACGCCTGTTCCTCCATCACCAGCTTTAACTCTTAAGATTACATGATCTATTAACATAATTGTATATATAAAAACCATTTTACCACAAAATACAATTAAACGCTAGTCAATATAAATAAAAGAATTTATAGTTAAAAGCTTTTATGATATAATTCAAAAATAATCAAATAACAAATCTATGCAAGAAAACATAAAAGCAGAAATTAAAAAAGCAATGATAGCTAAAGAAATGGACAGATTAGGTGTTCTTCGTATGCTCTCTGCAGCTTTTACTAACGAATTAGTATCGATAGGCAAAATGCCTACTGATCTTTTAACAGATGATGAAGCAATAAAAGTTATTAAAAAAGAAGTTAAAAAGAGAAAAGATTCAATAGATCAATTTACTACAGCCGGAAGACCAGAATTAGCAGAATCAGAAACTGCAGAAATGGTTGTACTTGAAGAATTCTTACCAGCACAAATGTCTCGTGAAGAAATAGTTACAAAAATCTCAGCGAAATTAGCAGAATCTCCAATTGATCCAACTAAAAAAGGACAATTCGTAGGAACAATGTTAAAAGAATTAGGAAGCAACGCTGACGGATCACTTGTAAAAGAAGTAATTGATGAATTAGTTAAATAATTTATTCTTATATATATGACTTTAGAATCTGACAATAACCCAAAGAAAGATCTAAATATAAAATCGGATCAAGAACTTAGTCTTGAGACTCTTTTATCTATAAAAGAAGAAATAAATTCCTATAGAAACAAAAAGATTACTGAGAGCTCAATGAGTGGTCTTGCTTTAAGATTTTTAAATAAAGAAGAAGAGCTTGATGAAAAAATATTTGAATTAAATAAAAAAGAAAAAACAAAAAAACTTGAAAATTTAAAAAATGAAGCAAAAGAATTAGAAAATAATTTAAATAGATCTATTTCTGAACATGAAAGCTTGAGTAAAGAATATGACAGATTAGATGGCTCTGGTAAAGATATGTCTGATTTAAGAAAAGAGCTTTATGAGACAGGAGAAGAAAGGGATAGATATGATGAAGAACATGCTTTAATTTCTTTAGAAATAGAAAAGTTAGAGAAAGAAATTAAAAAAGAATATTAAAAATTATTTAATATTAACTTTTAATACAAGAACCCCATTAACATCGGGATTATTTGTATGGATAACTAAATAACCTTCTCCTTTGTATTTAGAAAAATTCCAACCATCTTTATATGTAGCGTGAAAATTATAAAAACCTTTATTCTTTAAATCGACAGCTGAATATGCAGGTATAGAAAAAACTAATTTTTCATCTTTATTATATAAATCTATATAGAAAAAATATTCACTTTGAAATCCGGAATATATTAAACCAGATATATAATCATTGTTAACTAGGTCATTTTGAGAAAAATAATTAACATTAAAATTGTTTATCATCATGTTTTGAACAGGAGATTTATCTATATTTGGAATAAGGATAGTATGACCTCCGAAAATATTTCTACCACCAAAAACTTGGCTTGAATTACCACTGCCCCACACATAAGTAGTACTTGCGTCATTGCTACCCCATTTTGAAATTTTCTTTACTGTAGACGAAGAAGCAGCTGCTGAATTATCTTTTTTAGAACTATTATTAAATAATGCATCATATATTCTATAACCCAAACTTCTATTATCTTTTTGCACAACAACAGTAGAAGTTGTTGAATTTGTATTTTTAGACGTATTGTTTTTATCTATAGAATTTGGACTAAGAAAAGCAAATAAAAAATATATTATCCAAACAATAGCTATTGCTATTAAAATTTTAAATCCTGTATAAAATACTTTTTTAAAAAAATCACTCATAAGTTTATTAATTTGTTGGAGATATAGCTACTGGCGTTTTTAAACCATTGCATGTTTTTGGAGACCAAAGACCAATATGATTATTTTTAGAAACCGTTTCTAACATTTTAAATTCATCTTTATATTTATAAGGCAATTCATAAGTATATTCATAAGCATATCCATTTTTAATCATATCACTATTTAACATGAAAATATTTTGATCTTTTACACCTTCTTTTTTAATATAAACATAAGCCAAAACCCTCCCATACCTATCCAGATTGCCTTGTGTTGAGTCTAATTCTATAGCCACATCTCTACCACTGGCTATATTTTTTAAATAGTTACTAGACTCTTTTCCAAAACATTCTACAGGCTTTCTCGGATCAACAGTTTCTGGAGTATTAATTCCTAATAATCTGACACTTTCTGTATCTTTTATTCCTAAAACCTTTTCTCCATCTATTCTTTCTATATCTAAAGTATCTCCGTCCACGACTTTTACTATTTTATATTCAAAATTAAGAGAAGACAAAAATTTTTGATCAACTTCATTTTGAATAGCTATCTCACTTTTAGGAAAAATATCTCCAAAATAATATGCATATTCTGCTGAAGCAAAAGAAAAAATAGCCATAATAATAACAAATATTATTAATCTTAAAAATGTCTTGGCTGGCTGACCAATACTAGAAAAATCAAAAAGAAACATATATTAAATATTAATATCTTTTAAAAATTAAAACAATGGCGGCTAAGCCTATTATTAAATAAAGTATTGTTGGAAGTAAAGGATAAAAAGAATGAAATAATTCGATCATATTTAAATCGTTTTTAGTTCCAATAAGTTTTCCAACACCTAAAATACCTAAATTAAGACCGCCGATAATTACAAAAATCTTCGCTAAATGATGCATAACTTTAATTACTAATACCTTTGTTGTTCAAATATTGTTCTAATTGTTTAATTTCATCTTCTACAATTTGATCCCAAGATCTGCCGGTACTATCTTCTTCTAAAGCTTTTAATTTAGCTTTGAAATTAATATAAAGAGGATAAATAAGCTCAGGATCCTGATTAATCATTTCTATAAATTGCTTTTTGTCTTCAATAGGCAAATATTGCAATCCGTCAAAAAATGCACGAGTCTCATCAAAAGAGAGATTTGACTTGTGTAAAATATTTTTGATCTTAATATTAAGATCTTGGTCTTCTTGATTGTCGTAATCCATATTTTTAATAATTATTTTTGTTTTTAAATAAGAAAACTGTAGCTTTTATTACTTAGTTATTCTATCACGCATAAAAAGATAAAACTAAATTTTATCCACAATAAAAAATAATCTTCTAGTATGTGAAGATTATTTTATTTTACTTTGATTTGAATATTTAAATGCGGCGTTTGAAACTATGTTATAAATATTTAAAAATTCATTTAAATTGAGACTTGAAAATCTTTCTTTTTCGAGATTTGTAAGTGAAGAAATATCTGTTTTAAGAATTTCTGTAGATTCTGATAAATTTTCTACTATTTGGTTTTCTTGATTTTCTGGTGTCATACTTTTAATTTGATTAAAAAATTAATAAAAACAAACTTATTTTCACTCACAATTTTTTATATATCAATTATACTCTAAAGCAAAATAGGAAAGCAATATAGCGGAAATAAAATTTCATTGCAGAATAAAATTTAATTGACAAACTCAGATTATTCATCAAAATAGATTCTTTATTTTCTGATTTTATTATATAATTCAATAAAATATGTATATCCTCCAAGTCTCACCAATTGCTACAGGACTGCCAGAAAACTACTTCTCTTACTTTTCTAAAGACAAAGTTATAATTGGTACTCTAGTCGAAATAAAAGTCAGAAATCGCAAAATTTTTGGAATAGTCACAAATGTCATAAATGCTAAAAATGAAAAAATGACTTTAAAATCTCAAAGCTTTGTATTAAAGAAAATAGAAAGAATAGTTTCAGATAATTTTATGTTTGAGACATCATTTGACGCATTAAAAGATATTTCCCTTTTAACAGGAGTTAGAGAAAGTGATATCTTGGAAAATTTTATACCGAAATTTATTTTCGAATCCCCTTTGATTTATTTAGAAAAGAAAATAGAACAATTTGAGAATATTAAAACAAATAACAAAACCAAAGCTTTATTATTACCGATTTCAGAAAGAATTGATTATTATAAAAAAGAAATAGTAAAAAAATTAAAAAATAATGAATCTGTTGTGATATTTTTCCCAACTATAAATGATTTAGAAAATCTCAAAAAAGAATTAACTGAAGATTTTAAAGAATTTTTAATATCTTTCAACTCTCAACAAACAAAAAAAGATCAAAAAGAAAACATAAAAAAACTTCATAATGGAAAAACTTTTTTAATTTTATCAACTACTTCATTATTACCTTTTATTTTGGTAGATAAAATTAATTTAACAAAAGTAATTATAGAAAAAGAAAGCTCTTATAATTATTTTACACACAGTGCCAGGAAACAAATTGATGGAAGAAAAATAATCAAAGCTTTAACAAAGAATTTAAATTTAGATTTGTTATTAAGTGGAGGAATATTATCTTTAGAATCTTTTAATGAATTAAATAAAAATAAAATAATAGAATCAGAGTCTAAAAAACACGCAAAAATAAAAATCATAGACATGATTAAAGAAAAAGAAAGCAGAAAAAAAATAGATTTAGAAAAAAGAATTATTAAAATATCAGACGAATCTGAAGAAAAGTATTATAAATATAGTAATGTATATTTTAGTAAAGAATTAATATTTAAATTAGAAAATTTAAGAGAAAAAAAATCTGGAAAAGTATTTCTCTATACAAAAAGAAAAGGAATGTCAGCTGAGACAATCTGTCAGGATTGTAATTCTATTTTAAAATGTGAAAAATGTGACAAACCTTTTGTCTTATTTAAAGATAAAGACAATAATACCAGAGAATACGTCTGTGTAGGATGTAAAAATAAAATTGAATTAGAGAAAAGAGAGAATTTGCTTTGTAAAAACTGTGGAAGCTGGAGAATGAGTCCAATTGGTATCGGTGTAGAAGGAATAGAAGAAAGCTTAAAAGAAATTGGCTGGAAAACTTTTATTTTAGATTCAAAAAATGCAAAAACCAATAAACAAGTTAAAGATATAATAAAAGAATGGCAAAAAGAAGAACTTTCTGTGCTCATTGGGACAGATTTAGCTATAACTTCTTTTTCAAAAAATCTAGAAATAGATTTAGCTTCTATTATTTCTTTAGATACTTTATTTTCAATTCCAGAAATGAATATAGATGAAAAAATTTTAAATCTCATTTTAGAAATAAAAGAAAAATGTAATACTAAAGAAAATATTTTAATACAGACAAGATTAGCAGATGCGAATGTATGGCAATATGTGAAAGAAAATGATTATAAGAAATTTTTAGAAGATGAAATTAATACTAGAAAAGCTTTAGATCTTCCTCCGTTTAAAAAAATATTAAAATTTAGACTTTTAGAAAAAGAATTGAAAATAAAAAATGATATAGAAAATCTGATAGAAAAAATCTTTAAAGAAGAAAAATTGGAAAAAGAAAATATTAGTTGGTGGAAAGAAAAAACTACGAAAAATTATGTTGCTATGATTATGATTAAAAAAGAATTCTGGGAATATGAGGAAGATAATAAAATTTATCCGACAAATCTAGCTAAAAAAATGAATCAATTATTAACGAGCTTTAAATTAGAAGTTGATCCTGTGAGTATATATAAATAAAAAACCTCCCCGCTTTCACGAAGAGGATTTTAAAAAAAAGAAAATCAAAAAATTAATTTACCAAAAAAGCAAAAGAACCACGGTCAATAACCCAGTCATCATACCTGATATCATAATAAGAATCTATTAAAGAATACCCAATATTTTGACCAGAACGAAGAGTACCTGCAGAATTATCAACGGAAAAAGAAATAATTGGTTTATGAAGTACAGCTATATAAGCTAAACCCATCTCTTCCAATTCTTCATTAGAAAATTTTTCACGAATAAGTAAGGCTAATTCACCTTTCAATTCCGATACAGAACTTTCACCAAACTCTTTTATAGAGAAAGTTTTTAAGTTCTCATCTGTAAATTTAAAATCTTTTCCCATTTTATTATTTTCAACCAACACTAAATGATACTCTTTTCCAGGTACTAGTCTATGATTTTCATTATAATCTGATTTTGTAAGAAGTTTATCTGCGGAATTGGTAATTTTATGACCATTTTTTTAAGCCTTGTTTTCCACTTTTCAGCTGTAAGACCCAGGCCTATTACTGAAAAATAAATACGACCGTTTTTGATCCAACGTTTTGAATTTGTGTTCATTTTGAATAAAATTTAAAAATATTAAAATATTGTTTTAGAAATTTAATTTTGTTCTTAATTTTTTGATTTTAAAGAACAAAATTTAACTATATATTATTATACTCTTATTTACTAATTTGTCAAGTATATTTCAAAAAACTAATATGATAAAATCAGCTTATTAATATCTATTTAAATATATGGTCAAAATAGTACAAATTGACTGGAAAAAGGAAGATGAAGAACAAAAGCTTGATGAGACAAGTGTATTGAGACATGAAGCAAAAAATGTAAATAAAAATGAATTTGGAACTCCAGAATTAAAAAAGATACTTGATGATATGAAAGAAGCAATGAATCAAGAAAGCGATGGAGTAGCTATAGCAGCACCACAAATAGGAATATCTAAAAAAATTTTCTTAGTGAGAGAGTCAGCTTATGAAATAGGAAATAAAAATCCTGTCTGGAAGCCTCTAGTATTCATCAATCCAACAATCACAAAAGCAAGTAAAAAAACAATGCTCGCAGATGAAGGATGCCTATCAGTAAGACCACTCTATGGTACAACAGAGAGACATGCAAGTGTCACAATAGAGGCTTATGACTTTATGGGAAATAAATTTAGCTTTGGTGCGTCAAATTTAATAGCACAAATATTTCAGCATGAATGTGATCATTTAGACGGAATACTCTTTATAGATCATGCAGAAAATATTCAAGAAATAGAAATAGAAAAACATGGAAAATAAAAATATAAAATTTGCTTTTTTTGGTACAGGACCACTTGCAGAGAGTGCTTTGTATTCTCTTTATAAAAATAATTTAATACCTTCACTTGTGATAACTTCTCCAGATAAAAGATCTGGAAGAAAAATGGAATTACATTCGCCTATTATCAAGACTTGGTGTGAAAGTAAAAATATAAAAGTTTGGCAACCGATAAATTTTAAAGATACAGAAGAAAATAATAAATATCTTTCAGAAGAATTTGATGTATTTATAGTGGCGAGCTATCCAAAAATTTTACCAGAAAGTATTTTAAATATTCCAAAAAGTGGAACATTAAATGTTCACCCTTCACTTTTACCAAAATATAGAGGACCTTCACCTATTCAGACAGCTTTATTAAATGGAGACAATACTACAGGCATTACAATCATAAAGCTCGACAAAGAAGTTGATCATGGACCAATTTTAATACAAAAAGAAATAAATATTTTAGATGAAGATATAAATGAGAAATTAGAAAGAAAATGTGGAGCAGAAGGAGGAGAAATGATATTACAAATTTTAGAACATTATCTCGAAGGAAATATAAAATTAATAGATCAAGATCATGATCTTGCTACTTTCACTAGAAAATTTGATAAAAAAGAAGGAGAGATAAAATTAGAAGATAAAGCAGAAGATATACAAAATAAATTCAAAGCATTCTTGCCTCATATTCCACTTTTCTTTTTTATAAATCATAAAGATAAAGAAATGAGAGTGAAAATATCTCAAATAAATTTAATAAAAGATTTTGCAAAAGATAAATTAGCAAAAGAAATAATAGAAAAAGTTATTCCAGAAGGAAAATCTGAAATGAATTTTGAAGATTTTGAAAGAGGATATCTAATTTAATAAAACAAAAAAATACTCTTAAGAATTTTTGTCGGAGCCCTTTAGGGTTAAGAAAATTCGAAAGAGTATTTTTTGTTTTATGTAATATCTATTTTAATTCAATTGAACTAATTGTAATATCTTCAAGAGGTTTATCGCTACTATCTGTTGCGACATCTTGAATCTTCATTGCAACATCAATACCCGCAACGACTTTACCAAACACTGTATATGCCGGAGGAAGCTGAGTATTGCTTGTCATAATAAAAAATTGTGAGCCATTTGTATTTGGTCCTGAATTTGCCATAGCAACTGTACCAATTTCATATTTCTCTGTACCGGTTAATTCATCTTGGAATTTATATCCTGGTCCACCTGTACCCCAATAAGCTTTCTTTGTATTATCTTTTGAAAGAGGATCTCCTGTCTGAATCATGAATCCCTTAATAACTCTGTGAAATTTTACACCATTATAAAATCCTTCTGCTGCTAATTTTTTAAAATTTTCAGTAGTTAAAGGTTTATTAGATGAAAATTCAAAAGTTATTACACCTAAACTTGTATGTAAGATTGCTTCTGTATAAGTTTTATTTTCGTTTGTATTATCCATATTATTTTTTTTATTATCTTTAAGAATATTTGTATCAGTTGCTACATTTTCTGTACTTGTAGCATTCGAATTATTATCAATAACAATATTGTCTGACACATTACTCTTTTTTAAAACTAAATTTATTAAAAATATAACTATAACTAAAGCTAAAATTATATATAAAATATTTTTCCAATTTTTCTTCATATTAATTAATCATTACCTTTAAAAAGATTTTTAAACTTTAAAGATATTTTATTTGAAAGAGTTTTCTTTTTATCTTTTGTTTCTGCTAATCTATTTTCTAATTTATCTTTTGCTTCATCTATTGATGCATAAAGATCATCTTTAACAACATCAACAAAAATATTTTTTGAAAGACCTGTGATTGTCACGGATGTCTTATAATTATCTCCATGAGTATGATGATTATTAGTTTTACCTAATTCTATTTCTACTAAAATATTTCCTTTTGAAGAACTATTAAACTTTTTTAAAGTTTCACCTATTTTTTTCTCAGCATAATCTCTTATAGCTTCTGTAACTTCGATATCTGTTCCTTTTACTTTTATATTCATAAAATTTCTTTATATTTTAATGTTTTTATACAAAACTCAAATAACTAATAATATATACATTATACCAGAATATAGACTATTTTAATAAGCAAAAATAAAATCCTCTGTCGTGGGAGACGCAGAGGATTTTATTTTAAAAAGTTAATTACTTTTTCTTTTTTGCTACTTTCTTTGCAACTTTTTTAGTTGCTTTTTTCTTTGCAACCTTCTTTGCTGCTTTTTTCTTTGCTGCCATATTTTTAGATATAAATATTTATGAGAGTGCGCTTATAAATTTTGACCTTGGACCTTCGGTCTGCCTCTCTTAATATTAATTATCTCATTCATAAAAAATTTATACAATACTTTTTGCAAAAAAATTTGTGGATAACTTTTTATTTTTTATTTTTATAAAAATATTTTTTTAAAAAATTATTTTTTATTTTTAATTTTATTTTTTTATTTTTACTACTTCATGATACAAATGTTTTTTCGCATCACATCCACATCCACCATCTTTTGCAATTAAAATATCTTTTACATATTCTTCTCCGTAATCATAAACTATTTCTTCTCCAAGATTAATATTTTTTATCGCTCTTACAAAAACTCTTCCTTTTTTTATTTCACTTTCTGAGTTTGGATTACAAGAGTGATTGCAGTATCTGCCTATATTCCATCGTGGTGATCCATCGATATTAAAATCTTTTTTAACCCAAAAAATGTATCTACTATCAGCTATTTGATCAGCTTCTTTGTCTGTCATTATATTTCCAATGTACTCTATTATCACTTCACCTTTTTTAATATTCTCACCAGCAAAAAGTCCTAGACCAAATTTACTTTTTTTAACTACAACTTTTTTAAAATGATGATCTGGTAAATGATATTTTTCTGCAGCATTCATTCTCTTTGAAACTGTCTTATCTAATTTTTTTGATAAATCTTTTGCAAGAGGAGAAACTTTTTTTAAAACTTTATCTTGTTTTGCTAATTTTTTTTTCATAAATTTATTTTATAACTTATATCATTATTTTTTTATTTTTTAAAATTTTTTCTTCTAATTATTAAAATAATAGTAAAAGATGCTGCTGAAAAAAATACTAAAGTTGGAAATGCGAGTGTTAGAAAAGTATATTTTGATAAAGCTAAAATAGAAAGTATAGCTCTCACAGAATTAATAGACCAAAGAGAAATAGTTTCTGAATATGGATCAAGCCAAGACTTCCTAATTGTTGCCTCACCTGCTAAAGAATAAACTACTAATAAAAGTAAAGTTGAAATTTCTGGAGACTTTGCCAATATCCAAATTGGAATAGAAATCAAAGTAAGAATAAGAAATACAATATCTATCTTTCGAATATTTTTATTACTTTCTTTTATTAAACTTAAAGTCAAAACGACTAAACATAAAATAGAAACCAAAAGTGTCGGTAAAGATCCAAGTCCTGCTCCACCAGATCTCTGTAATAAAAATAAAATAAAAACTATTAAAGACCAAAGTCCCCATGTAAAAACATGAGGCTTTGCATTACCTTTTAAAATACTTTTTATATAAAAGAAGTAACTCACAAAAACCAATATTGCCGCAGCAATACTAAAAATAGTTTTAAAATCTAAAATCATAAATTATTTTAATTAATAAGATTTAATAGCTTTTCTGATAATTCAGATACTGAATCTACAATAAATAAAACATTTTGATTTTTCTCTCTTTCAAAAAATTCTCTATTATGCTGACCATATGTCACAGCAATAGTATCTATACCTACAGAATTCGCTTCACGCACATCACTCAATGTATCTGTCACAAAAACAACTTCATCAGCTACTAAATTATTCTTTTTTAAAAGATATTCAAAATTTTCTACTTTAGAAATTTTTCCTAAAACATTATCTCCAAAAATAATATCTGAAAAATATTTTTTAAAATCATGTTTTTCTAATAAAGGATCTGTATTTCCAGATCTTGTTAAAGATAAAAGTGAAATTAAAATATTTTTATCTTTTAACTCTTGCATTAATTCTTTTACTCCTTGCCAAGGAAGAGTTGATCGCTTTCTTTCTGTATATCTTTTTTCTACTAATTCTAATTCTTCATCACTTACCAACCTTTTCTCATTTTCTTTTCTATTTTTTTCTAAATTAAAAAAAATATTCACATTATGAGTATAAAGCTCTGAAATAGAAATTTGACCTCTATATTCTTCTTTAAATTTTTCTATATTGTTTAATTCAACTTCTTTAATAGAATCCCAAATCGTTCCATCGAAATCGAATATCACCATTTTCTTTTGCATAAATATTGTTTATTTTTAAGTATTTTTTCATTTTATCATAAAAAGAAAATGTGATAATATAGACATATAGCAAAGCAAAAGTTAATTATTTATCTTAAAATTATGAAAACACTACCAGAAACTTTTTTAAAACCATACGATTCTAATCAAGTAGAAGACAAAATCTATCAAGAATGGCTAAATTCTGGGTATTTTAATCCTGATAATTTAAAATCAGAAAATATTTCAAAAGATGAAAATGGTAAAGAAAAAAAATTTTCTATAGTTTTACCTCCACCAAATGTGACAGGAACTCTGCATACAGGACACGCTATAATGCTCGCTATTGAAGATATAATGGTCAGATATAAAAGAATGCAAGGATATAGAACATTATGGATACCAGGAACAGACCATGCGGCTATAGCAACTCAATCAGTAGTAGAGAAAAATCTATTAAAAGAAGAAAAGAAAAGTAAATATGATTTAGGAAGAGAAGAATTCTTAAAGAAAGTAAATGAATTTGCCGAGCAAAGTCATAATACTATTGTTACCCAATCAAAAAAGATGGGCTCTTCACTAGATTGGAGTCGTGAAGCTTTTACTTTAGATGAAAAAAGAAATTTCGCTGTACGTACCGCATTTAAAAAAATGTATGATGACGGACTTATTTATAGAGGAAATAGAATAGTAAATTGGGATCCTAAAGGTCAAACTGTAATAAGTGATGATGAACTGGTTTACGAAGAAAGAAAAGCAATGTTTTACACTTTTAAATACAGTAAAGAATTCCCTATTTCTATTTCTACAACAAGACCAGAAACAAAAATTGGAGATACTGCTGTCGCTGTTCATCCTGAAGATGAAAGATATCAACAATATGTAGGACAAACTTTTGAATGTAATTTTTGTAATGTTCCTATAACAATAAAAATCATAGCTGATAAAGAAGTTGATAAAGAATTTGGTACTGGCGCACTCGGCGTAACACCTGCTCACTCAAAAATAGACTGGGAAATAGCAGAAAGACATAATTTAGCTAAAAAACAAGTTATCAACGAATATGCAAAGATGATTAACTGTAACGAAAAATTAGATGGTAAAAAAGTCGGAGAAGCTAGAGAAATAATTGTAAATTGGTTAAAAGAAAATAATCTCTTAGAAAAAGAAGAAGAAATATCTCAAAATGTATCAACTGCTGAAAGAACAGGAGGAATAATTGAACCAATGCCAAAATTACAATGGTTTGTAAATGTTAATAAATCTATTGTAGATCGTGAAAATAAAACATTGAAAGAATTAATGTTGGAAGCTGTAACTAAAGATGGAATAACAATTATTCCTGATCGTTTTGAAAAAGTTTATACTCACTGGATTGAAAATCTTCATGATTGGTGTATTTCTCGTCAAATATGGTATGGACATAGAGTACCTGTTTGGTATCACAAAGAAACAAAAGAAATTTACTGTGATATTAACCCTCCTACTGATATAGAAAATTGGTATCAAGATGAGGATACTCTTGATACTTGGTTTTCATCTGGACTTTGGACATTTTCAACTCTTGGTTGGCCAGAAAAAACTTCTGACTTCTTAGAATTTCATCCTACAGATGTATTAGAAACAGGATATGATATCTTACCATTCTGGGTTGCAAGAATGATATTAATGAGTAAATATTTATTAAATGAAATTCCATTTCGTACAGTTTATTTCCACGGACTTGTAAGAGATGCACAAGGAAGAAAAATGAGTAAGAGTTTAAATAATGCAATGGATCCACTTGAAGTCATAGCAAAATACGGTACTGATGCTCTACGTATGGCTTTAATTATTGGCACAGGACCAGGAAATGACTCAAAGCTCGGAGATGATAAATTAAAAGCTTATAAACATTTTGCAAATAAGATCTGGAATGCTACAAGATTCGTATTAGAAAAAACTACAGATTATGAAGGAGATTTAGATATTAATTTATTAACTACTGATCATAAAAATATTTACAATACCTGGAAAGATAAAATAGCTGATATCACAAGTGATTTAGAAAATTATAGATTCTATTTAGCTGGAGAAAAATTATATGATTATTTTTGGAAAACTTTCGCTGATGTGATAATAGAAGATTGTAAAAAAGAAATAATTGAAGAAACAGAAAATAAAAAATCTGCTCAATTATTATTAATAATACTACTTCGTGAACAGATTATTTCACTTCATCCATTCATGCCATTTGTAACAGAAGAGATCTGGAGAAATATTAAAAATGAAAATGACGATTTACTTTTAGTTACAAAATGGATAAATTAATTTTTGTAATTTAATTTATTTTTTCTTTACTGTGGATAACTCTTGCATTTTTATTAATACTATTTAAAATAATATTGTATAATAAATATAATATTAAAAAGTTAGTTTAGATTTTATTTATAAAAATTAGGTACTATTAAATTTATGTCAAAAGAAAAAAAATCATTTTTTGAAAGACTTGCAGGATCTGTAATGGTTGAAGATACTGATCCAGAGGAAGAAGAAATGGAAGTCCAAATCGAAAGAAGAGGAGGAATGAAAAAATTCAACGAAGCAGAGAGAACAATTAGCAATTTAACTCCAACAGAAGAATTCGAAGAAGAAGATGGTGAACTATCTGTAGATGTTTATCAAACTCAAAATGAAATGATCATAGAAGCAATGCTTGCTGGAGTAAAGCCAGAAGATCTTCAGATCTCAATTACTCGTGATATGGTCACAATAAAAGGTCGCCGTGACGGTAATACTCAAATCTCAGAAGATGACTACTTCTATCGTGAGCTATACTGGGGATCATTTTCAAGAAGTATTTTACTTCCTCATGAAATAGAAATTGAAAATGTGGAAGCTGTAGAAAAACATGGTTTACTAATCATTCGCCTACCAAAAGTTGATAAAGCAAAATTAGCGAAAGTGAAAGTTAAAAGTATCTAAATAAAATCAAAACAAAAAGCCGATGAAAATTTCATCGGCTTTTTCAATTAAAAGTTAAAAGAATTTTTAAACCCTCATACTTATGTTTTCTTTTTTTTCTCTGTACGGAACAACTATTTTTATTCCGTACTTGAAAAAATAACAAATCGGCCTGAATTCGGCTCCATTTTTAAAATGATAAACCTTTCTCAAGTCATCGAGAATAGCATTCTCATTGATCCCAACAAGTCCAAATTTGTTACCATTATTCCAGCATTTGTTACAAATACTAGTTTCAACGTCAACAGAAGGGTTTACTTTTTCATTAATAGAAAAACCTTCTTCTCCATAATAAAAATCTGTACGCCAAATATTAAACCTTCTGATAGAATTCTTGGTTTTTCCACCACAAATAGGACAAACACCTTCTGGTGTTAAATAAATACATTTTGACATGATTAATAAATTTAATAGATTTAAAATAACGAAATATCAGAGTTAATCTAACACAAATCTATAAAAAAGCAAATTATTATGTTATTATTAATTTCAAAGCTCTCGTAGTTAAATGGATATAACTCCTCCGTCCTAAGGAGGGTTTGTGGGTTCGATTCCTGCCGAGAGCACATGTTATAATTAAATAAATAAAATTATGGAAAAAGAAAATAATAATCATCTTAATAATGAAGAGAAAATAATATCTCTAGAAAAGAGAATGCTCGAAATTTTGGAAGAAAATAATGAATTATTAAAAAAAATAAGAAGCAGTCAAAAATTAGCAAATAATTTAAAGATTGCATATTGGATAATAGTTATCAGTGTCGCCTTTGGTGCTTATTATTTATTACAACCAGCTGCAAACTCAATCTTGAATCAATTCATAGGATTAAAAAACGTAATATTAAATATTTCAGATAGACTAAATAATTTACCAGACTTTGGAAAAGTAAAATCAGTATTGAATAGTATAGGAAAATAATTACACAAAACAAAAAAGACAAATTAAATATTTGTCTTTTTTGTTTATTTAAACTTCTTTGTGCCGAGAGCCAGGCTCGAACTGGCGACCCCTTCCTCTTCAGGGAAATGCTCTACCAACTGAGCTATCTCGGCAAGGGTTATATACATATTATCATAAAAATCCTTTTTTTCCAAAAATAAAACCCCAGGTTATCTGAGATTTTATTTTATTTATTATTCAAATTCTAGAGAGTAATAGAAAGTATTTCCGCCATTTTGTTAGGATTAAATCCGATTAATACATCTTCACCTATTTTTATAACTGGTACACCTAGCTGACCTGTCATTTCTACCATTTCTTTTCTTTTTTCAATATCAGCAGCTACATTATATTCTGTATATTCGACACCTTTTTCCTTTAGCCAATCTTTTGCTAAACTACAAAAATGACAGACCGGAGTACTAAAGATTTCTATTTTTTTTGTATTATTCATAAATTTATTAATTTTTAATCTTTGTTATTTAAATAGTATATCACGTATATTTCTTACCACAAATTTTGAAAGAAAGATTTTACAGAATCCCAAAATGTGGAACTTTTAGGAATAACATAGGTAGATGAAGGTGTATCGTATATAATAATCACACCCTCACCTTGCTTTTTAAGAGAATAAGTCTCACGAATATATTTTTCTTGTCCTGGCTCAGTATTTATAGCATCTAATTTATTTTGAGTAGCAGCAAGCTTTTGCTGTTCATCTAATTTATCCTTATTTACAGAAACCAAATCAGCTTGAGTTATCTCATATTTTACATAAAGTTTATAAAGACCACTTATCACAAAAAAAAGTAAAATAGATATGACGACTATAGTAAAATTACTATAGAAAATATTTCTCCAAAGGAATTTTTCCTTATATTGTCTCATAAAATTGATTTATTAAGATATTTTAACATAGAAAAATAAACTTTTAAAAAATAAAGCAAAATGCTATAATTTATAAATAAAATAAATTTATGTTTAAAACTCATCATAAAAAGACCGTAGATAGAATATATAAAGTCGTAGCTGTATTAATGGCTGTAGCAATGATTGGATTCTTATTAATACCTCTTTTACGCTAAAGATATTAAAAAAAATAAAAACCAGAAATATATTTCTGGTTTTTATTTTTTCATCATTTGTAAAAATGTGTCATGCTCTATATGTACCTTTCCATCTCTCTGCATTCTCTTTTTACCTTTTTTCTGTTTATCACGAAGCTTCATTTTACGAGTAATGTCTCCTCCATAAAGATATCCTGTCACATCTTTTTTCATTGGAGCAATAGATCTTGATGCGACAATTCTTCCTTTTACCATTGCTTGAATTTTAACTCTAAATAATTCTTTAGGTAAAATTTTAAAAAGTTTTTCTACCACTTCTTCAGACTCTTCTTCTGTTCTGTATTCTGGTATAACTCTTGAAAAAGCAGCAACTCTTTCTTCGGCAATATACACATCGAGACGAGTCACTTGGGCGTCACGCATTTCGCCCATTTTGTAAGAAATAGAAGCATATCCACTAGACGCAGATTTTAATTCGTCAAAAAAGTTTCTCATCAATTCACGGAGAGGCATTGAAAGCTGAATATTAATTCTGTTTTCTCCCCAATCTTTCATATCCAAAATCTCTCCTTCATGTCTCTGGAAGAGCTGTATCATATTTGATAAATAATCATTAGGAGAAATAATAGTTAAAACAATCCAAGGTTCTCTGACAGATAAATAATATCCATGATCTGGAAAATGTATAGGAGTATAAACTTTCTCATGTGAACGATCTTTTAATTCCACATCATAAGTAATAGATGGTTGAGTCACAATTAATTCTTGATCAAACTCTCTTCTTAGTCTTTCTGTGACAATTTCAAGGTGTAACATACCTAAAAATCCACATCTAAAGCCTCTACCGAGCGCACCACTAGCCTCTTCTTCAAAAGTTAAAGATGAGTCAGATAAACGCAATTTCCATAATGCAGAGCGTAAATCATCAAATTCATCTTGAGTCTCAGGATATACAGAAGCAAATACCAAAGGTGTAGGTTCTTCATATCCAGCAAAAGCTGGAAGAGGATGAGCAAAAGTAGTCACAGTATCTCCAACTCTTGCAACTCCAGGCTCTTTTATGCCTGTCACAATGTATCCAATTTCGCCTTCTGTTAATTCTTTGTTTTCTAATTTTTGCGGTTTAAATACTCCGACATTTCTCACTAAAAATCTATATTTGGATTTTATAAAAGTTAATTCGTCATTTCTTTTGACGCTTCCATTTAAAATTCTCACATACAAAATAACTCCTTCGTGATTTGAATATTCAAAATCAAAAATAAGTGCACGGAAAGATTTTTTTTCAACTTTTTCAATTTTAGGTTCTGGTATTTTTGTAATTATTTCTTCAAGCAAAGTTTCTACTCCTTCACCAGTCTTTCCAGAAACTAAAATAATATCTTCTGATTTTATTTTTAATAAACTTATAATTTGTGCTTTTACACCTTCCACGTCAGCAATAGGAGAGTCTATTTTATTAATAACAGGAATAATTGTCAGCTCTGCATTTTGTGCCATTTCTAGAGTTGTTAAAGTCTGAGCCTGAACACCTTGTGTCGCATCAACTAAAAGCAAAGCTCCTTCTACAGCTCTCAAACTACGAGAAACTTCATAAGAAAAATCTATATGTCCTGGAGTATCAATAAGATTTAAAATATAATTTTTATATTCCATTCTCACTGGAGTCATTTTAATTGTAATACCTCTTTCTCTTTCAAGATCCATAGAATCAAGAACCTGATTCTTCATTTTTCTGTTTTCTACTGTATGAGTAAACTCTAAAAGACGGTCAGCCAAAGTAGACTTCCCGTGATCAATATGTGCAATAATTGAGAAATTTCTGATATTTTGCATTGCTTAGTTTTGATTTAATCTATTAAAATATAGCACAAATTAGCCTTTTTAACCAATCAGATATTCTATAAAATTTAAAATAAATTAATTAGTGATTAAAGTATCCCCTTCTTTTAAATTCATTTTATCTACTAATCCAGCATTTATTTCTAAAACATATTGAGCTAAATGATCATTATCATTAGAAAAAATCTGCGAAGAATTTGGATCTTCTTTATTATATGAACTTGCTAAAGCATTTTTCTCTATATGAACTATTTTATAATTACTATCAAGCCAAATCATATCAAGATCAAAATTCATATCTTTCATCCAAAAATTTTCTATCTTTGGAAATTTAAAATCAAAAAGCATTCCTTCAGTATTTATTTTTCCATTTTGATTATAAACTTTTAATTGGTCTTTCCAAGAAAGTCCATCTGCTTCTTCTTGTGATGTAGATGCAATTTGTATATATATTTCCTGCCCATCATTTGTTTTTAAAATTTTAGAAGGATTTAAAATCCAAGCCATACTAGTAGTCGTAGCAACTTCTTGTTTTTTAAATTTATCTTGGAATCTGGATAAAAAATTAAAATCCAATTTACGACTCTTTCCAATATTTCCTAAAGAAAAAACTAATCCGAGCATTATAAAAACAATCACAATAGAAAAAATTAATCGACTAATAGATCTATCATTCAGTCCTGGCTTTAAATTCTTTTTTGAGCGTATATGCATATTAAATATTAATACAATAGTGAATATATTATATAACAAAAAAGACCTTCAACTTTTTTTAAAGTTAAAGGTCTAATAAAAAACAAAGTTTGAAAAGAAAAAACTACTTAATAAACCCAGGAAACCACCAATAAAATCCCCACTCATATTCACTATCATGTAAATGTAACAGCTCAATATGAACACTTGAATCTTCTGGCCAGCAACCAAAAACAGCAGAACAGAAGTCACCTTTAGAATTTTTTATTTGAATCCCATTTCGGACACTTTTATGAAATTCTGGATATTTTGAATTAAATGCTGCAATAACATTTAATTCTACTCTCAGCATGATTTCTTCATAAAGTTTTTCTACTTCGTTACTAGAAATGTGTTTTCCTTTTTTTACAAAATAAATCCAATTTGGAAGTATTTTTGCTTTTGGCCATTCATTTAACACATTTTCTTCTCTATCTCCAAGTTTACTAAAAACATTAATTGCTTCAGTATTATCTTGTAACAATACAAGATCTTCAGTAGAAACTTTAAAACAAAGTTCTGAGATAAAATAGCAGGTAGCTCCTGCAATAACTTCTGTTTTAATTACATGTTCATTACCTGTGATTTTTTCACCATCTTTGTAAATTGATAAATTGCTATTCATTGTTTAAAATTTGAATAATTAAAAAATATTTTTAGAAATTTAAATTTGTTCTTAATTTTAATTTAAAAGAACAAAATTTATCTATAAATCACTATACTCTTTTAATATTATTTGTCAAGTATATTTAATTTGAATAACAAAAATATCCTTATTTTGTAAGGATATTTTTATTATAATTATAATTTTTAAAATTATGATTTATTTCTATTTACTTTCGCACGCATTCCTTCATCAAGTATTTGTTTTCTTAATCTCACTGATTTTGGAGTAACTTCAAGATATTCATCTTCATTCATAATTTCAAGTCCTCTTTCGATTGAAATCTCCCATGCCGGAACAAGATTAATAGCTTCATCAGCACCAGAAGAACGCATATTTGATAATTGCTTTCCTTTTGTTGGATTAACTGTCATTTCTTCTCCTTTACTTGTATTTCCAATAATCATACCAGCATAAACTTCTGTAGCTGGACCAATATAGATAACTCCTCTGTCTTGTAAATTCCAAAGTGAGAATCCGAGAGCTTTTCCACTTTCCATACTTGTCATAGATCCGAATAATTTTCTTTGGATTGGACCAACATAGTCAGCAAATTTTCTAAAGCGTGAAGAAAGAATTCCGAGACCTTTTGTATCAATAATAAATTCACCTCTGTATCCTAATAATCCTCTTGTAGGAACTTCAGCCTTGATACGAGTAATTCCTTCTCTTTCTGTCATATCAAGAACCATACCTTTTCTTCTTCCAAGTTTTTCCATCACAACTCCAGAGAATTCTGTCGGTACATCAACTACCACTTCTTCAAAAGGCTCTTCTTTATCACCATTTTCTTTTTCATGAAAAATAACTTGTGGTTGAGAAACTTGTAATTCATATCCTTCTCTTCTCATATTTTCAAGAAGCACAGCAACATGCATTTCTCCTCTACCATAAACAAGATATTTATCTGTATTATCAAAATCAACTTTTAATCCCACATTTACTTCTAATTCTTTTTCTAATCTATCTCTAATTTGGCGTGATGTCACAAATTTTCCTTCTTTTCCTGCAAATGGAGAGTCGTTCACTAAAAAGTTTAGAGAGATTGTTGGCTCATCTACATGAATAGCTGGCTTTCCTTGACCATTTTGATCTTTCAAGAAACTCTCTCCAATGAAAATATCAGGGAATCCTGCAATCATAACAATGTCTCCAGCACTACATGATTCTGACTCTATTTTTTTAACACCAATAAATGTATAAATTTTTGTAATTTTTCCACTTGTAATTTTTCCAGAAAATTGATCTCTTACAAAAATTGTTTCTCCGACTTTAGCTTCTCCTTCATAAACACGAGCTACTGCCATACGTCCAAGGAAATTGTCATAAGCAAGATTGAATACTTGTGCTACAAAAGAATTATTTTTATCACCTACTGCCTTTGGAACTTTCTCTAAAATTGTATTTAAAAGTGGCTCTAGATTTTTTCTTTCATCAATAAGATTTTTCATCGCAACTCCCTCACGACCAATAGCATATACAGTTGTAAAGTCTAATTGCTCATCATTTGCGCCAAGCTCTAAGAATAATTCAAAAACTTCATCATGAACTCTCTGACAATCAGATGCTGGTTTATCAATCTTATTAATCACGACTATAGGCTTTAAACCGAGCTCTAGAGACTTTTTAAGCACAAATCTTGTTTGTGGCATTGGTCCTTCTTGAGCATCAACTAAAAGCAAAACTGAGTCAATAGAACGAAGAACACGCTCTACTTCTGATCCAAAGTCAGCATGGCCCGGAGTGTCAAGAATGTTGATTTTCACACCTTTATAAAATACAGAAGTGTTTTTAGCATAAATAGTAATACCTCTTTCTTTTTCAAGATCATTTGTATCCATTGAAAAACCTTCTTCCAAAACTCCACACTCCTTCATAAGAGCGTCTGTTAAAGTTGTTTTTCCGTGGTCCACGTGAGCAATAATAGCTATATTTCTAATTTCTGTATATTCTTGATTCATAATTTTAAATTTTTATAATTTAAGTGATAAAAATAAAAGCATTTTCTGCTTTTAAGATTTCATAATAATACCACAAAATCTAAATTAAAGCAAAATAAAACAGCCGTATAAATACAACTGTTTTATTTAAAGTTTTAAACTTAAGCTGAAATATCTTTCAAAAAAGCCTTATTGTTTGACTGTCTACATAAAAACTTCTTAGCAGACTCGAGCTCGTCGCGACTACTTCCAACTTCAAGTATTTCTTTTCTGTATTTCTCACCTATTTCTTTTAATTTTTCTTTATTGTCTATATTATTTTTAAATATAGAGAAAAAGTCTTGCGCATATACAAGTGCCCACATATAAGAATAATATCCAGCATCATAACCACCCATAATATGCTCAAATCCTGCAGGGAAAATAGCATCCGGTTCTAAATCAAAATCAAAATGTTTTTTAAGTAAGGAATTAAAATATTTCGCAGAATCACCAGAAATTTTATTTGAATGAAGATCTAAATCAAACATAGAAGATATTGCTATTCTAAAATAATTAGAACTATTACCAAATTTTCTAGATTCAATAACTTTTTCAATAGTTTTATCATCTAAAGCTTTTTTAGTAATATAATGCTTTGCTATTTTTGATAGATATTTCTTTTGATAAACAAAATTCTCCATAAATTGTGATGGAGCCTCCACAAAATCCCAAACAGTCTGATATCCTGCCTGTGACACATGTACAGCCTTTGTCATCATATAATGAAGAGAATGTCCAAACTCATGGAAAAGAACTTCTACTTCATAAACAGATAATAGTGAAGGAGTTTTCTTTTGTGGTCTTGGAAAATTACAAATAATAAAATTTAAAGGAACTTTTCTTAATGTTTTATCTTCTACTTTTACATTTCCACCATTAACAAATTCCGCAGAACAAGCATGTCCATATTTTCCATCTCTTGGAAAGAGATCTAAAGCTAGATAAGAAATCACAGAATTATCTTTTTTATCTTTAAGTTCAAATAATTTTACGTCTTTATCTTGCAAAACTATTCCTTTTTCTTTTTTCTGTACCGCATCAATTTCTTTTACTTTAAAATTAAACAATTCTCCAAAAATATTAAACATCTCTGTTAATACATGTTCTAATTCAAAATATTCTTTTAATTTAGCGCTATCAAAAGAATATTTTTGCTCTTTTAATTTATTCATTACAAAAGTTAGATCATAATACTCTATTTTTTTTAAATCTTTATATTCTTCCAAATTCTCTTTAGCAAAAACATTCAAATCTTTCATTTCTTGTGTCGCTCTTTTTTCAAGCTTTGACATAAAATCAATCAAAAATTCTCTAGCAGTTTTTTCGTTTTTCGCCATTCTTTCTTCTGTGACAAAATCAGCATGATTTGCATAAGAAAGCAATTTTGCATTCTCATCACGAAGTGCTACAACTTTTGTTAAAATATCAAGATTTTTCTTTCCTCCTTTTTTGTAATTCTTATCAGATATTTCTTTTCTTTTTTCGCGACTCTCAGCAAATTTAATAAAAGGAGACATGTGAGGATAGGCTAAAGTTACTTGATATTTACCATCAACTTTTTCAAAGCTTGAAATAACGTCTTCAGGTAAACCTTTTAACTCTTCTTTAGTACACAAAATAAAATCCTTATAATCATTAACATTTTTAGAAAAATCTATAGAAAGACTAGAAATCTTTTTTAAGTTATTTTTAAATTTAGTTTGAGATTTTTTATCCAAATCAAATCCCATTCTTTTGTATGATCTAAAAGTATCTTCTACCAACTTTATACTACCGATACCGAAGCTCTTATCTAATTTATTTTTCTCTGTTAAATAATTTCCTTCAATATAATCTTTTAAAGCAAAATATAAATCTTTATCAAATTCGATATCTACAGATCTATCAGCTAGTTCTTTTTTGAATTCGCTTATTATATCTCTATAATTCTTATCTTTATGTGTTACTTCGAACACGTATGTCTGGAAAAATATATCACTAAATTCTTCACCACAATTTTCTAAAGCAAGAATAGTATTTTCAAAATTTCTGTCTTCTTTTTTAAGAGATTTTATTTGAGAATAAACTTCTTTTTTATTTTCAAAATAGTCTGTCAACAATTTATCAAAATCTTTCTTCTGCCACTTTTGTATCTTTGCAATCATTTTCCAATTTGGAAAAACTTGTGTATTTTCTGTATTTTTCATAAAAATTATTTTATTTTAATTATTTAACTTTAAAAGAAACTCTGACTACTGCTGTAATTTTCTTGTCTATTGTACTTGTGTCATATGATCCATAATCACTAGTATCCACACTATCTTTAGAAGTAATTTGAAATACTCCTTGAGAAGCAGTAATGACTGCTCCAGCATGATTCCCTGTCGAATTCGCTATTGCCTCTGCTCTTTCAAAAGCATTCTTTGTAGACTCATTAAGCATTTCTGTTTTTACATCTGTTAATTTTGTATAAAAATACTGTGTATTTTGTACAGTAATATTTACATCTCCAAAATATTGAGAAAGGTTATTATCAATATAGCTATTCACATTTAAAGAAAGATCTTTAATCTTGTTTACATCATTTGAAGAGATATTAATAGTCTGATTAAATTCAGAATATTTTTTACCTAGACAAGTATCCCAACTATTCTTATCACGATTAGTACATTGATCTAAAGTGTTAAATGCTAATACATCAATATCTTTTACATCGATTCCATAACTTACCAAATATTTAATTAAAGAATCTCTAGCATCAGATAATGTTTTAATAGCTACTGACCCTGAATTATTTAAAGAATCTGTTTTTAAATTTACAGAAATAGTTCCTCTATCACTTGTCACAAATTTCTCTGCTGTACCAGAAACTGTTATGCCTTGTGCATTTGTGAGGACAGAAATATTATTTAATCCAGACCTGAAAGATATAGAAAAAATTATAAAACCTAATAAAAGTAAAACTCCAAATACGAAAGATGGAGATGATGCGAGACCTGAAAAATCATTTTTAAAATAATTTTTTATTTTTTGAAGCATAATTTTGTGATTAAATAGACTGATAATGATATAATTATAGCACCAAGCTAGTTTTATATGCAAAGTTTACTATTTAATTTTTTTATTATCATCTCAAATATCGGTGGTGAGACTATGATGGTAGCCGCTACTACTATAATTTCTATAATAATTTTCTTTTGGCACAAAGAAGAAATTTTGGCTGGATTTATATTTTTTAATTATATAGCCACAATGTCTCTAGTTGTGGTTTTAAAATATTTAATTCATAAACCTCGCAATCCTTTCGCTCTTGTACATGAGAGTAGCTACGCATTCCCTTCTGGTCATACAGCTGCAGCAGCTATCACATTATTTTTATTATTTTATTTATCTAGATTTATTAAAAATAAATCTTGGAAAGATTTTGTAAAGATATTTGGGATTATCTGGCTAATATTAATTATCTCTGCCAGACTTTATTTAAAAGTCCATGACATTTACGATATATTAGCCTCAATATTAATAGCTATTTTTATTTTTAAATTATCTTTAGAATTAAAAATATTTTCAAAAGGAATTTTAAAAAAAGAAATTAAAGAATTAAAAATTCATGAATAAAGATGCTATTAAAAACATACACAATCACATTTTAAAAATAGCTAGCATGGAAAGAGCTGAGACAGCTTTATGGTTTTTTAAAACAGGAAAAGGAGAATATGGTGAAGGAGACAAATTTCTAGGTCTCACCGTCCCTCAAACAAGAAAGCTCGCTAGAGCGTATAGTGATATCACCTTAAAAGAAACAGAAGAATTACTTCATTCTGAATTTCATGATGAAAGACTTTTAGCTTTGATAATTTTAAATAATAAATTTGAAAAAACAGAATCACCCAATTTTAATAAAGAGGTAGAAACGCAGCAAGAAATTCGAAAAGAAATCTTTGATCTTTATTTAAAAAATATTAAAAAGAAAATCAATAATTGGGATCTGGTAGACACCTCCGCACCAAAAATAGTCGGTGGATATTTATCAGGATTAAAAAATAAAAATGAAATAAAAGATATTCTTTTAAAATTATCTGAAAGTGAAAATATTTGGGAAAATAGAGTCGCTGTGATATCAACTTTTTATTTTATAGTTAAAGAAAATAATTATAAATACACAATCGAATTAGTAAAGAAACTCCTGACTCACGAGCATGATCTTATTCAAAAAGCCAACGGCTGGATGATGAGAGAGATTTTTAAAAGAATAGATCAAGATGTCATTAGAGACTTTATAAAAAAGAACTATAAAAATATACCAAGAACAACACTCAGATACTCTATTGAAAAAATGCATGAAGAAGAGAGAAAGAGATATCTAAAGGGAGAATTTTAAATTTAAACTAGATTTTAATAGACTTTATTTTTTAATGATTTTTTGATATACTATTTAAACAAAAATATTGCCAGATCGTCTAATGGTAGGACAGCAGCCTTTGAAGCTGTGAATCTTGGTTCGATCCCAGGTCTGGCAGCCAAATAATTTTTCAAGAGTATTTTTTTGATATAATCCTATATATGAACGAAGAAAAATATTTTTATGAAGCTGCAAAAGAAGCAGAGAAAGCTCTATGTCTAAAAGATAAATGTGGATCTGTTATTGTTTTAAATAATGAAATAATCGGAACAGGATTTAATGGTCCAGCTAATAATGATATATCTAATCGTAAATGTCATTTAAATTTAATTAATTCCCCTAAACCAAAATCAGATAGAACATGCTGTCTACATGCAGAATGGAGAGCTATTATAGATGCAATTAAAAATAAAAAAGATATATCAGGTAGTACTTTATACTTTACAAGAGTTGATAATGAAAATAATATTTTAAAGTCTTGTGAGCCATATTGTACTGTATGTAGTAGACTTGCACTTGATAATGGAGTTAAATATTTTGCTTTATGGCATGATACTGGTATTAAATTATACAATACTGAAGAATATAATGAATTATCATATAAATTTCATTTTGAATAAAAAACAAAACCGACATAAAAAAACTGGTTTGTTAATATTTTTAAAATGATATAATCTAAAAATATTATTTAATAAATATTTATGAAATTACTACTAACTTCCAGTGGAATAACAAATCAATCAATAGCAAAAGCATTATTTGAATTAGCTGGAAAAAATCCAGAAGATACTTCCCTTGTATTTATCCCTACAGCGTCAAATATTGAAACAGGAGATAAAAGCTGGCTTATAAATGATTTAAATAATTTATATAAATTAAATCTCAAATCTATTAGTATTACTGACATTTCTGCTGTACCAGAAAACATTTGGAGACCACAAATCGAAGAAGCTGATGTGATATTTTTTGAAGGAGGAAATACTTATTATTTAATGGAATGGGTAAATAAATCTGGACTCGCCGATCTTCTTCCTGAATTATTAAAAATAAAAGTTTATGTTGGAGTTTCTGCTGGAAGCATGATAACAAATCCAAATTTAAATATTGAAATATCTAAACTTATATATAATGAAGATCTTGAAAAAGATAGCGACATTCCAGCATTAAATTATACTGATTTTTATTTTCTACCACATTTAAATAATTCTTACTTTTCTCTAGCAAGAGAAGAAAATATTAAAAATATAGCAGATACTATTCAAAAGAAAGTATACGCACTCGATGATAATTCAGCATTAAAAATAATTGATGGAGAAGTAGAGATTATTTCAGAGGGAGAATATTTAGAATATAATTAAAATATAAAAAAACAAAACCGGTCACGAAGACCGGTTTTTAAAAATAAAATCAAATATTATTCTCTTTAAAAGACAATATCAGACCTGCCACAGATCCGATTATCAAGCCTATTACCATTCCCCATAATATAAAAAATATTATAGAGAAACTGTAAAAAAAGCTAAGCATTATTCCTAAAATAATACCTATAATCATACCCATAATAAAACTCAAAGCACTTACCATAAAAAGTGTTAGCTTTGCTGAATCAATAAAATCTTCATATTCTTCTTTGTTTAATTTAAATTTTATTAATCCATATACCTTTATTATAAAATAAAAAGTAATATTAATTAAAAAATAAAAAATAATAAAATTTAAAAAAAACCAACTGTCTCGAATCGTTGTATATCTTAATTTTAAATCCCAAAACTCTTGTAATTTAAAAATAAAATAATAACTAATTGCCACACAATTTAATAAAATTAGATCAATTAATATCAGCATTTCCGTAAATAAACTAGTTTCATTTTTTTGTTCCTTTTCCATTTTGTTTAAATTAATAGTTAATAATTAGTGAATTATTTCTATTTTTCTATATTTAGCAAAACAAAAATAATCCACCAAAAAACTATTGATTTAATCAAAAGACTTACAAAGAACCATTCAAGCTAGATAATAATATATTCAAAATATTAAGTCAATAAAAGTAATAAAACAAGAAACCGGTCATAAAGACCGGTTTTTTAATTTTAAAAAATATTTTCAATTATTTTTGTTTAGGTTTACCAAATAACTTATACACACCATACACCAAACCTGCGTATAATCCTATAAATAAACCCCAATTGAAAAAGAAAGTTAGAGGTCCCACAAAAACAAAACCATTACGAAGACCATTTACTGTTCCGACAACAATGCCCGCTAATGATATTGCAAACGTGACTACCAGATTTAAAGCAAAGGATAATAAGATACGATCTAATACAGAATAATTCTCTACGACTATTTTATATTTTTCCTTTTTTCTTAAATCTTTAATCTTATCAATTATATCCAATACAGAATACAAATTTATACAAATTAAAATATAAGAAAATATAATAGGTATTAAAAACTTTTTATCTTTAATAACCGTTTCTTTTAAACTTAAACTCCAAAATTCTTGAAATTTAAATTTAAAATACCACTCAAAAAGAAAGTAAGTAATTATAAAAATAGCAATAAAGCCTACCAATGAGATACCTAAATCGAATTTCTTTTTTCTAATCTCTTTTTTTGAAATTGACACTTTTTCCTGTTTGTTCATTTTTTAATTTAAATTTAATAGTTAATAAAATATTTAGTGAATTATTTCTATTTTCCTGTATTCAGAAAAGTAAAAATAATCCACCAAAAAGCTATTAATTTAATCAAAAAATCTACAAAGAACCCCTATTTAGATAATAATATATTATCTAAATAAAGTCAATAAATAAGGATTTAAGAGACTTAACACTTTTAAATGCTACAATAAATGCATGAATATAAAGAATAAACAAATAAAAGTAAATTATCATTTTTTAAATACAACATTACTAATAATTTTACTTTTTATATTGATTGGATATTTTTTAAGCCTAAATAAAGAAAAAACTTTAAAACAAAATATTCAAAATACTTCTGATAATATTTATTCTGATTATAAATATTTAGATAAATTAATTTCTACAAATATCTCACCTATTTCTTTGACACAGACATCATCTTCGACAACAGATACAAATGGTGTAACAACTACTAATAACCAATATGTAAAAATAATAAATAGTTGTTCTATACATTTTGATGGAGATTGTGTAAGAGCAAGAGCTTGTCCAGGATTAAATTGCCCTACTATCGCAAGTCTTCGTGACGAAATGGTACTCGAGACAGACGGAGAAGTAACACAGGCCGACGGGATATCTTGGTATCACATTGTTTTTAGTGAGTGGGTCAGATATCCAGAAAGAACCGCGAAAGATTGGTATATATCATCAGATTATTTAGAATTAATAAATAGCTTGAAAGAAAAATCCTCTATCAGCGACGCAAATAAAATAGTAACTAATAAAAAAATTATTGTAAATCTAACTGAGCAAAAATTATACGCTTATGAAGGAGACAAATTATTTGTGGAAACACTCATCTCTTCTGGATTAGATGATCTACCAACACCTGTCGGCACATTTCATATTTTCAGTAAAACTCCAAGCAGATATATGCAAGGCCCTCTCCCTGATGTGTCAGATCAATATTATGATCTACCTGGCGTACCTTGGACAATGTATTTTACAGGTAGCGGTGCGGCAATACACGGAGCCTATTGGCATAATAGCTTTGGCTCACAATGGTCTCATGGATGCGTAAATTTGAGCCCAGAAGAGGCAGAAAAGCTCTACTCTTGGACAGAAGTAGGTACTACAGTAATAGTTAAAAACTAATAGATTAAAAGATTATTTAAAAATATTTTTAAATCCTTTATAAATCTTATTTCTGTATTCGTATAATACCCAAATAAAAAATAGTAAAAATGGAGCCACTATTATTAAAACTTTAATTTCTTTTGGAATAAATAAACTATGAAAAGAAGACCCTAGGAAATATCCGAGTCCCAAATAAAATACCGCCCAAATAAATCCAGAAATTATATTTAAATATAAAAATTTTTTAAAATCCATTCTAATAAGTCCTGCAATAAAAGGAACTATAGCTTTTATAACCCCCATAAACCTTCCAAGTAAAATACTTTTATCACCATGTTTATCAAAAAATTCTTGACCCTTTTTCAAATAAGCAAACTTGAGCCATTTACTTTCGCTATGGAACCAGTTTGTACCATGAGTACCAATATAATAAGTCAAAACATCTCCAGTCACTCCTCCAATCATAACAACAGCAAAACATAAGAAAATATTTAAAGAGGAAATGGCAGCCAAAAATCCTGCAACCATAATAAAAATACTTCCAGGGAAAATGGTACCAACAATAAAAACAGTATCAAGAAAAGCAAAAAATAAAATAATAAGATAGCTCCAAAATGATCCAAGCTGATGTGCAAACAATAAAGAAGAATGATCGTGCAGGTTCATAAAAAGGTCCAAAATTGGAAATTAAAATTTTAAATGATTAAAATAATTTTATTATATATACATTATACACGAAAAAGTAAAAAAATAATGTTGACAAAAATGCAGTTTATATTCTTCTACCATCATATGCCCAGTGTAAAAGAGCTTGTCTTTGTCTTGGCCTACAATTAATATCTCCCGCTCGACATGAATTAAATAATTGAGAAACATGTCTCCTCATCGCCTTCCAACGCTTTATTTGTCTTTCATCTTCACTTTCTATACGACGACCCATATAATATCGACAATACCATTGAAACCATCCTCTAGGGTCATCTTTATATATCCATCCTTTTTCTAACCAGACAGATAGTGGCTGTGAAGCATTTATTTTGAAAAAATTTAAATTTTTATCATGACCAGATTTTCCTTCTGGTAAAAGTTTTGCTTTTGTAAACCATTCTTTTGGAAATTCATCTCGACAATCACGCATATATCTACCACCAAATACTCCCAGCTCAAGCATTTCTTTTGGAGACAGATCTGGTTTGAATTCCTTATGAAAATTTTTTCCAATAGGCTCAACTAGATCATATCTATAATCTTTTTGCATTTTATCATTTACTGTAATTATTTTCATAAATAGTTTATATAGTTTTTAAAATAAAATTTATATCTTCTTTTGCTAATTTAATATTTCTCATACCCTGACCAACAGGATAATAAACTGGATAAACCTTATATTTCTTATTATTTATTTCTAATTCTTCAAACTTTTTTCTGTGTTCAGACACTCTAATATCCATACCCAAAAGCACAGAGCTGACTTGATTACCAAATGTGATAATTACTTTTGGTTTTACAATATCGATTTCTCTTTTAAATATATTTAAATACTGTTGAAATACTTCATCAGGTAAAGGTCTCGCATCTAATTGAGTAGCTTTAGATAAATTAGTAATATAAATATTATTTTTTATAATTTCTTTATACACTTTTTCTGAAAAATCATAATCCCAATCAGATGGTTTTTTATCATTTATTTCTTGTATTAATTTTTCATTTATTAAACCAAGTTGAAAAAACATATTCCAGACATTTTTTGTTCCAATCCATGGAGCTTTTAAACCTTTCCAAGATTTATTTGCTGCAACATTTCTGGCAGTAGGATTCATAAAAACTAAACAAAGTTTTGGTTTATTTATTTTTCCACAACCATAAATACTATCAAGATTTTTATCTCCATAAATTTTATGTAATTTATTTAGTTCTTCAAATATTTCTGTCGTTTGCATAATAATATTAAATAGATTTTACATTTTCAGAAATATAAGAAATAGCAATAGCATATACTCCGTATTTTAAAATACGTTCTTTATACCCTTCTAAACTATCAAAACTTTTAATTCCTTCTTCTACATTCCCACCACTAGATAATACATTTTTAGTTCCTTCTGTTTCGAGCATCAATTTTACATTTGGATATTTAGAAACATACAAAACTTCACAAGTTATTTCTTCTTGAGAAATATTATTTATAAAAGTTATAGTATCACCAGCTTTCATATCATCAAACATCGTATCAGTATCATTTTCTGGTGTACGACCTTCAACTTTTTTAGTACCAGCTTTTATAGCTTTAAAAGGTCTCTCGTTTAAATCTAATTTATAATTCATAAATATATTTTATTTATTATTAAGTTCTGTTTTTAATTCCTGAATCAAATTAACAACTTTTTTTAATCTTTGAAATTCACTTGGCCTTAAAAAGGGAATACTATGATTTGTCCCAATTCCAAAAGTTCTTCTGTTTGGTTCATTATCATTTGAAACAATATTTTCTCCAAGAGATTCACCTTCTATGTCTCTTCTTTCTGTAAATCTATTTCTTTGTTCTTTTAATTTATCATTAAATTTACTAGAATACATTAGTGGGTCAGATTTACCTATTATTTCAGTAATTTTTAAATCATTAGGAATAAATACACCATCAACAAGATCTTGAACGACTTCAGAAATAACTTTCTCTTTTTTATTCTTTTGCTCAGGTGACATATTTAATACGATACCTCTATCAGAAAGTATTTTATTTTTACTTGATAAAAATTTTCTATCTTGCATCATCACATCTCTCATATAAGGATCGTTTACCATAGAATACAAAACCTGCAATACAAATCCTGCTTTTATTTTTATTTTCTTAAACTTTGTTAAAGGATCACTTTGCCCTGGAGGTGTATTTATCTGAACCTGTAAAAAAGGTTTATTTATTTCTTCATGTATTTGTGTGATAAAATTTTCTTTCTTTAATTCTTTTGCTGTTTCAATTGCAAAACCCGCACCCATAGAAATTCCATTAAAATATATATTAGTAGTTTTATCATTATCAACTTCTTTAGCTAAGAGATTAGAAATAAAATCAGCATAAAGCATACCAAATTCTTCTGATGCTTTTTTATCTTTTAAAGAATATATAAATCTATCTGAAATTTCGCCAAGCTCATTTGTAGGTGATCCTAGTGTATAGATCTCTTTTTGTTTTGGCTCTACGCCATTTTTAATATCTTCAAATGCACGAGGTAATTCTTCTATCATTCTATGCAAAACTTCTTCTTGAGAAGCATATTCATTTCCAGATGATGTACCAACCAGTCCACCAATAAACATAAATTCTTTTTCTTTTTTAGAATTTTCTGTAATATTCTTCTTTAAATCTAAAATTTTACCATTAGTAATTTTACTATATATATTTTTTGCTAATTCACCTGGATCAGTAATACTGTAAACAAAAGAAGCACCAATTTTTTCTGAATTATAAATAGAAGTCTTGTCTATTCTTTGTTCGATATATGTATATAGTATCTCTCTAATAGCATGGAACTCAAATTGTTCAATAGTACCAAAATGTTTTTCCCAAGCTTTTGTAATAGCATCTATATGAGGAAAATAAATACGTTCACGTATCGATTTCTGATTTTCTTTTTTTTGAATATTAGACCCTATTTCTTCCATAATAATAATTATATAATAAATATTTCCTTTATTTTTTCTTCAGTATCTTTTAATTGTTCATCAAATAATAAATAATCTTTTAAATCAGAAAAGGAAACCCATTTATAAGATCTCACTTCATCTTCTTTGAGTTTTATTTCGCTATCTTCACCTATAAATTTAAATCCAAAATAATATTTTTCTGAACCTTCGTATTCAACTCCATTACGAGAAAGTTTTATTTCTGCAAATTTAAAACATAAAGGATTTTCACTTTTTCCTATCAATTCCAAAGAATCTTTTCCTATTCCTAGTTCTTCTTTTATTTCTCTATAAACAGTTTCTTCAAGACTTTCATTATCTTCACTTCCTCCGCCAGGAATAGCAAAATATTTCTCTTCAAAAGAAATTAAATTTATCAAAAGAAATTCTTGATTTTTATTTATTATAATTGCCGCAACGCCTTTACGATACATATATTTTGAATATATTATATAACAATTTTCTTATTTTGACATTATTTATTATATGATTATAATATAAATATATGTATAAAACATTTACAGCAGAAGATTTTAAAAAACAACTTAATTTACCACTTGATTATCAAGTTGAGGGTTTTATTTCCTATGGAGGATGGATGGAAGAAAAGCAAAGAGAAGAAATAGAATCTGTTTTAAAAGAAAGTAATATTTCTTATTCTTTAAAAATTTTAGAAGGATTTCTATCTCATGTTTTAGAAATTAAAATAAATAATAAAAATTATTGGTTTGTTGTAATGTATGGTGGAGCCATGCTTTCTGAATTTGTTCATTTAGCTTGTCTATTTGGTTCAAAGAAAAATATTCATCTTGGTAGTTGTGGTGGACTAGAAAAAGATATCAATTCTTTAGATTTAATTATTCCTACATATAGCTATGGAGACGAAAGTACTACAAGAATATATAATAAAGAAGCAAAAGATTTTAAACATTTTTCAGATGAAAAATTATCTGAATTACTTCAAAAGAATTTAGGAACAAATTTTTCAACTAAAAGAGGACCAATAATAACTAATCAAGCAATGCTAGGAGAATCTTTAGAAGATATTCTTTCTTGGTCTAATGATGGATATTATGGAGTTGAAATGGAAATCTCTACAATTTTTGCAGTATCTAAATATTTTAATGTTCCAAGTACAGCACTTGTATATGTATCAGATAATTTAATTAAAGGTCAAACAGTCGGAGATGAAAGTCATACAAATGAAAAAGAAAAAAGAACAGAATTAAGAAAAAATATCTTAAAAGCTGGTTTATTTACAGTTATAGAATAATATAAAAATATTAATCATTATCTTGCTACCCGATAGGGATTCGAACCCCAATTAACAGTGCCAGAAACTGTTGTCCTACCATTAGACGATCAGGTAATTTTTTACTATTATACACCAAAGTGTGGAAAACTAAAAAAATATTTTAAATACATATTTTATGTATGTTATAATTTAATATAATAAATAATTTATAAAAATATGGAAAATCCAAATATAAATAATATTCCTAAACCAGAAAATATGGTTCCAGATACAGAGCTTCATAAAGTTGCACCTTTTACTGTAGATCCTCATATAGCAAATCTTGAAGCTCTTTACGAAAAAGTTGAACAAGAAGAAGTTAAAGATAAAAAAAGATTAAATTCTACAATTTTAGTTGTATTTGCTATTGTTATTATAATAATTACATTATTTACACTTTCTTATATGAATGGATCTCGTGTAGTTGGAAATTAAAATTCTTTAAATAAAAATCCTGAAATTAATTTCAGGATTTTTATTTTTATAAATTATTTTTAGAAAATTTTAGAGACCTTCTTCTTTTAATTTATTTACTAATTCTTCTGCTTTTCTCGAAAGTTTTTTAGGAATTTGAATATTTAATTTAATTAAAATATCTCCCCTAACTTTTGGATTCGAAGTATGAGGCACACCTCTTCCTTTCACCCTCAAAATATCATTCGCATGAGCTCCGATAGGAATTATAACTTCTACATTTCCATCAAGCGTTGAGATGATATGCTTTGCTCCGAGTAATGCATCAGATAATTTTATATCATGATTCATCACAAGATCATTTCCTTCTCTCTTCCAAATCTTGTGTGCTTTTACAAAAATTTTAATATAGAGATCTCCAGCTTTACCATCTTTTACAGCTTCACCCATTCCACCCATTCTGATTACTTCTCCATTATTTATTCCAGCTGGAATTGAAATTTTAATATCTTCTTTTGTATTCAAAACTCCATTACCTTTACATGTCTCACATTTCTCTTTTGGAACCTGACCTTTTCCATTACATTCATCACAAGTCTTCACTGATTGCATAGCACCGAATATAGTACGCTTCACGTCGTGAATTTTGCCCTTTCCTGCGCATTTATGACAAGTTTCCATACTCGTACCTACTTTTGCTCCAGAACCTGTACAGGTCTTACATTTTGAGATTTTAGAGATTAAAATATTTCTTTCAATTCCAAATACTGCTTCTTCAAAATTAATATCAATTTCGAGAGACATATCACGACCTCTCTTTTCTCTTTGCTGTCCACCAAATCCACCACCTCCAAACATTTCTCCGAAAATATCACCTAAATCAAAATCCATGTCTTGAAAATCTCCTTGATTGAATCCTTGAAATCCAGAGAAATCAAATCCACCGAATCCTTGACCTTGCTGCTGTCCAAATCCACTTCGACCATTTGATCCTGCTCCAGAAAATGTTTGTCCATATGTATCGTACTCTTTTCTTTTTTGATCATTAGAAAGAACTTGGTAAGCTTCATTTACCTCTTTGAATTTTGCTTCATCACCACCTTTTTTATCTGGATGATATTTAGACGCAAGTTTATAAAAAGCTTTTTTAATTTCTTCTTTACTTGCCGATTTTGAAACTCCCAATAATTCGTAATAATTTTTTTGTGACATAATTTTAATCTTTTGGTCTAAATTTCCCTAAAACAATATAATAGAAAGTATTTCTAATTAATATAAATAAACATATATTGATAATTGAAAGAGTTATTAAATCAAATGAATCTTTTATATAATCCATACTATTAGACAATATATATCCTTTATAATATAAAACATTGTGAGAATCATTATATGAAAAAACTAAAATTCCCATAATTGAAAAAATAAATAAAATAATAAATAAAACTTTTAATATTCTATACCAAACTTTTCCTTCTAATTCTTTTTTTGTTTTCATATTTTTATTTTATAATTTAATTATCTAAACATTTTGGATTTAACCATTTACTAATAGATAAACATATCTTTAAATTTTTAATGTCATTTTCATTTTTAGAAATTTTACTATCGTATTCAAAAATCTTATTATTATAATCATTTTCATTATGAGAAGACTGTTGTACTATAGAATACCCGGAAAGAATCAATCCTGCAACCATAACCAAAAGCACAAGAAAACCAAATAAAGTTAAATTATAAGCATCTTTAGAAATTTTTTCTGCTTTATTTGATGTTACAGTTGTTTCGTCTACTTTTTTAATTAAAATATTAATTAAATCGTTTGTTGATAATGGCTTTTTATTATAATCACCATCATTACTAACATCAATAATGTTAGATTCAGTATTATAAAAAATTTTGCTTTCAACAGAGTTCATATTTTTATATATTTTCAACAACAAAAGATTCATTACTATTTGTTATTTCACTACCATTAATATAAACTCTAACTAAATACTTTCCAGATTTTTGAAAATTTATATTATTAAATTGACATATAAAATGACTTTTATATAATTCAGTTTGTGTATCACCTTCGATCTTAGATAAAACATTTCCATCAGGATCTATTATTTCTATTTTTTCAATATACTTTTCACTTTCTTGATCACTTTCAATTGATGAAACTATGTAAAATTTTGGAAAAACAACCGGCAAATCAGATTTTACTCTATCAAAAATATTAATATAACTTCTTGTTTTGTTTTGTGCAATAATAACATTTTCACAGATTGTTAAATTTTTTAATTTTGGTGTCATATTTTTATTTTTTAATTATATCAGAATTAAATTCTTTACCAAGTAGAAAATATTTCTATTTTCTACTCTAAAAAATTTCAATTATTGAGTTTGTTCTGAAGAATTTTGATCAGCTTGATTTGCATCTCCAGTTGGATTTTCTGGATTTGGATTTGCTTGATCATTTGCAGTCTTCATAGCCTCACCTATTTTCATCATTGATTCTGACAATTCTTCTGTAGCTTTTTTAATTTGCTCTAGAGATGAATCAGGATTATTTTTAACTGAAGTTAAATTAATTCTTTTTTCTGTGACATCATTTTTAATTTCATCAGAAATTTTTCCTTCAGCATCTTTCAAAGCTTTTTCAGCTGTATGAATTACTTGATCAGCAAAATTCTTTGCTTCAATTAATTCCATTTTTTGTTTGTCAGCTTCTGCATTTGCTTCTGCTTCTCTTTGCATTTTTTCAATATCTTCTTTTGAAAGACCAGATGAAGCCTCGATTCTGATTGATTGCTCTTTTCCTGAAGTTCTATCTTTTGCTTTCACCTGAAGAATACCATTCGCATCAAGATCAAATGATACTTCGACTTGTGGCATACCACGAGGTGCTGGAGGAATACCATCAAGAATAAATCTTCCTAGAGATTTATTATCAGCCGCTAATGGTCTTTCACCTTGAACAATGTGAATTTCTACTGAAGTCTGATTGTCAGCTGCAGTTGAGAAAGTTTGTGATCTTTGTGTTGGAATAGTTGTATTTTTCTCAACTAGTTTTGTCGCAACACCACCCATTGTTTCGATACCAAGTGAAAGTGGAATAACATCAAGAAGAAGAACATCTTTGACATCACCTTGTAAAACTCCAGCTTGTACTGCTGCACCGAGTGCCACAACTTCATCAGGATTAATTGATCTATTTGGATCTTTACCAAAAAGATTTTTAACAGCCTCGATAACCATTGGCATTCTTGTTTGTCCTCCAACTAAAATAACATCATTGATTTCTTCTTTTTTGAAAGGAGAATTTGCAAGTGCTCTCTTTGTAATTTCAATTGCTCTTTCTACAAAAGGACGAGCAATATTTTCAAGCTCAGCACGAGTTAATTTCATTTGTAAATTCTTTGGTCCATCTTGTCCGGCTGCAAGGAATGGTAAAAAGATTTCTGATTCTGATTGAGTTGAAAGCTCATGTTTTGCTTTTTCTGCAGCTTCGTCAATTCTTTGTATTGCAAGAGGATCTTTTGAAACATCGATACCAGTCTCATTTTTAAATTTCTCTGAAATAAATTTAATGATTTGTTGATCAATATCGCGCCCTCCAAGATGAGAGTCTCCATCTACAGATTTAACTTCCACAACTCCATCACCTACTTCAAGAATAGAAATATCAAATGTTCCTCCTCCGAGGTCGAATACTGCAAGCTTTTCATTTTTATTTGAATTAAATCCATAAGCGAGAGCAGCTGCTGTTGGCTCTGGGATAATTCTTTTTACATCGAGTCCTGCAATTTTTCCAGCGTCTATAGTTGCTTGTCTTTGTGAATCATTAAAATACGCAGGTACTGTGATCACAGCCTCTGTAATTTTTTCACCAAGCTTTGCTTCTACATCTGATTTTATTTTTTGAAGAATCATCGCAGACAATTCCTCTGGACGATATTCTTTTCCATCCAAAGTCACAGTTACTGATCCTCCAGTTCCTTCTTTTAATTTGTAGGCAACATTTGGAATATCATTTTGTACTTCTTTATCAGAAAAAGAGTGACCCATGTATCTTTTTACTCCATAAATTGTATTTTCTGGATTAATTACAGATTGTCTCTTTGCTGTTATACCTACTGACTTCTCTCCATTTTTTGAAAATGAAACTACAGAAGGAGTTGTACGATATCCTTCTACATTTTCTATAATTTTTGGTTGACCACCTTCGATGATAGCCACCGCTGAATTTGTTGTTCCTAAATCGATTCCAATAATTTTTGACATATTTTTATAATTTATTTTTTATATTATATAAAATCAAAATAATTTTTTAAAATTTTGTCGGAGCCCTTTAGGGTTAAGAAATTTTAAAATAATTTGTTTTGATTTTTTACTCTAATAATTTTATTCTTCAAATTTTCCGACTTTTACTCTTGCAGGTCGTAAAATTTTCTCACCAATTTTATATCCCTTTTGTATTACATTTACTATTTTATCATTCTTGTCTTTTTCTTCACTTGATAAATTCACAGTTTCTATAGCTTCATGTATGACAGGATTATAATTTTCTCCTTCTTTACCAAAAATTTCTACACCATTACTTTCTACAACATTTGAGAGTTGAGAAAATAGATATTCTATACCTACTCTCCAATTACTATCTACATTTTCCCATTGAGTTTTATTACTTCTTGCCAGATCATATCCATCAAGCACAGGTAATAAATCTTTTACAAAATCTGCATTCGCAAATTTAATAACTGATTTTTTATATTCTTCTATTTCTTTCTCACGATTTTTATAATCTGCTTGAATTCTTTGCCATCCTTTCAAATATTCATCTCTTTCTTTTTCTAATCTTTCTATTTTGTCAGCAAACTTTTCTGCTAATTTATTTTTAGCATTTTTTTGTTTATCTTTTTCACTAAATTCTTCACCTTCTGCATTTAGCTCTTCAAAGACAACATCATCTTTTTCTGATTCTTCTATTTCTTCTTGATTTGAGTTAATATCTTTCATATTTTTTAAATAACAAAACACTAAACTAAAACATGCTTTTCTGAATAATATCCTTTAGCTACCGTCTTAGTGTTGTAAATATAATATCATAAAATGACTTTTTGGGCAAAATAAAAGGCCGGAAAATATCCGACCTTTCTGATGTCTTTTAAAACCAAAAAATTACTTTGTAGCATTCAGTTTTTTTGTTACTTCATTACACTTCTCATTAAGAATTTTTAAAATAGCATCTTTACTAAAAGGATTATCATTGTAAAAAAGTCCGATGGTCATGGCACTATAAAGCTCATTACCAACCCAAACATTTTTACTATTTTCTCGTCCTTTATAAAGTAATACACCATTTTCTAATTTTAATCTCAATAAAGAAAATGTAATTTTTTTTGAATAATAAAACAAATCTGGTCTTTCCCCTTTAAATCCATCACAAAATACAAAAATCTCTTTTCCTAAAAAACCCCAAAAATCCATATCATTACAAACTACCTTTTCCCAAACAGAAAAATTTTTTGAAGCAAAATAAATGCAATTTAATATTGCTTGGCAATAAAAATGCATCATAAGCTTTTGTCCAAAATATTTGTAGCTGTCATTTGCCCAACCCATTGCAATACTTGAGCAAATATTCAACTGTCGCAATGCTTGCTCTGGGGTCATAGTTTCTACCGGTAAAAATTTTTCCAAATCTGGATGAATAATAACAGATTCATTTTTATATTCCCATTTACCAGGAACAAGAATTCCGTTTTCATTTTTTTCCTCACTTTCTATTTTTCTGTTTGATTTGTAAGGAAATAATTCTGGCAATTTAATACCAAAAAGTGATTCACACAAGTCCACTCTTTTACTTTTCATTTGTTGTAAAATTTAATTTTGTTTAAAAATAATTGTTTTTGAAATTTAGATTTGTTCTTTTTTGATTTTAAAGAGCAAATTTAACTAAATATATCCTATAATATTATAAATTATTTGTCAAATACTTTAACAAAATAAAATATCCTTCTTTATTTCAATTATCTTGAATAAAAAAGGATATTAGGAACCGAGGTTTTGATAAAACTAACCAATCTTTCAAAAAAGGAAGGAATTTTTTCACAAAGAAAATATATTTCCCTGTCTAAAATAGCGTCTCTTTTATAAACAGAAAAATCAATTTTCTCTTCATTAAAAGAAGCTAAATAAAAATTCATTTTAATCTTAGAATCCATATAGCCAATATTTTTAAACTCTTTTCTTAATATTGAAGATTTTAAATTCAAATATAAAAAAAGAGAAATATTAATTGGTCTTAAATTTCTATTTTTCATTTCTTCTAACACTCTTATAAAAGATATTTGAGAAGAATGAAAATTAACAGAAAAAATATAGATTTTATTATTTTTATCTTTAATGGCCGGAAGACCTTTAAAAAATGAACTATTAAAAAATATTCCTTTTATTCCTCCTTTAACTATTCTATTAGTTTTATTCAAATCTTCGATTTTAACTTTGAATTTCTTTAATGTAGGATCTGCGATCAATGGATCGAGACCAAACATTAATTCTTTTAAAGAACTGATCATTATGTATAAGATTTAATATCTCTAAAATAGCTTAATAAAAAAATAAAGTCAAACAAAAAACCCAGTATTTCTACTGAGTCTTTTGAGTCTTTGTTTACTATCTTTTTGACCATGTTGGAGCTTTACGAGCTTTCTTGAGACCGAATTTCTTTCTTTCCTTACTTCTTGGATCTCTTTTTAGAAAACCAAGTTTCTTTAATTGAGATCTTAATGATTCGTCTTCTTTTACTAGAGCACGAGTAATTCCATGACGAACAGCTTCTGCTTGTGAATGAATTCCTGACCCTACAACTTGTACTGTAATAATGTATTTATTTGGAAGACTACTTTGTGTGAATGCAGATTCTACGATCGCACGAAGTTCTGTTGTTGGAAAATAATCACTTAATTCTCTATCATTTACTGAGAAAGATGATTTAGAAGAAGGAGTCATACGAACTCTCGCTGTTGCTGTCTTTCTTCTACCGATGGTTTCTATATATTTATCTTTATTCATATTTTTATTAAAATTTTATTCTTCTATAGAAAGATTCATCATCTTCTTATCTTGTAATTTATTCTTTGGAAGCATTCCTTCAACAGCATGTCTTACTAATTCCTTAAATCCTTTTTTATCCGCAACATTTCCAATAGTCTTTACTTTTTGTCCTCCTGGAAAGCCAGAATATGTCTTGTGAACACTTTGTTTTAATTTGCTACCAGTTAGTCTCACCTTTCCAGCATTGATGATTTTAACCTTAACAGCTGGTACTACATTTTTTACAAATGTTATAGAACTCTTTCCGTTTAGAAGAGCAGCTACTTCACTTGATAGTCTTCCAAGAGCTTTACCTGAAGCATCGATTGTATATTCTTTTGTTTCTTTAATATTTGTCATAAATTTTAAATAAATTCGATTACAGCCATTGGAGAACCATCACCGAGTCTTTGTCCTAATCTAGTAATTCTTAAATAACCTCCTTGAACATCATTATATTTCTTAGCATAATCAGTAAAGATTTTTTTAGTCTCTTCTTCTTGATTAAGAATTCTACTTGCTACAAGTCTTCTACGAGAAACACTATCCACCTTTGCAAGTGTAACTAGTCTTTCTACATATGGACGAATTTCTTTTGCGCGAGCAAGAGTTGTTTCGATTCTGCCGTGACGAACTAGATTAATAGCTAACCCTCTAATAAAGGATTTTCTTTGATTTTTTTCACGACCGAATTTTCGGAAATTTTTATGATGCTTCATGTTTTTAGTTTTTTATAATTTATACACTTTTTTTAGAATTTTTGCAAATTATTTTGCTTTCTCTTTTTTAAGAGAAAGACCTTTACCTTCTAATAATTCTTTTATCTCTTCCACAGCTTTGTCTCCAAGACCTCCTAAATTTTTAAGATCTTGTTCTGACTTCTTTAAAAGTCCAGACAAAGTCTTAATCCCTCCCGATATTAAAGCGTTTTCTGTACGAGTAGAAAATTCCAATTCTTCAATTTTTACTTTTGAAGGAGAATTTTCAATGTCAATTTTTTCATCTACCATGTTATCTGAAAGAATATCTTCGTCTTGTGATGATGTTTCTTTAAAACCTACAATAGATTGAAGTTGTACAATCATAGTAGAAATACTGTATTCTAAAACTTCTTTTGGAGAGATAGTGCCATCTGTTTCTATAGACAATCTTAGCCTATTGTGATCTGTTCTATCTCCAACACGCATGTTTTCAACTTCATAACTTGCTCTTTTAACTGGTGTAAAAGCAGCATCTAGAGAAATAGCTCCGATAGCTGTTCTTTCTTTTTCAACTTGTTCTTTAGAAATATACCCAATTCCTTTTTCAATAGTCATTTCAATATTTAGAGAAACTTTACCTGTAACTTCACAGATATAAGCGTCTTTATTCATAATTTCTACAGATGATGGGAATTCAATATCTTCAGCAGTGACAACCTTTGGACCTTTAATATTTAAAGAGATCTTTTGTGGTTCATCAGTATGAAGAGAAAAATTAACAGCTTTTAAATTTAAAATTATAGAAATAACGTCTTCTTTAACACCCTCGATAGATGAGAATTCATGTTTAACACCTTCGATAGATAATGAAGTAATAGCTACTCCCGGAATAGAAGAAATGATAATTCTACGAATAGAGTTACCAAGTGTGTATCCATATCCTGGATAGAGACCATCGATCTCATAAACACCCTTATTTTCTTCTTCTTTAATAATTTTTGGTTTAGATGGCAAATTGATATTTTGTGAATGCATAAAATTTATTATTTTATTATTTTTTCTGACCTGTTGTTCTTTAAGATTAATAAAATTAAGATTAATAAAATTAACGTTCAAAATTATAACACAAAATTACCATAAAAAGCAACTTTGTAAATATAATCGAATTATTTATTGTAAAACTCTAAAACCTTTGCAAAATCGAATCCACTTTCTACCTCTTTTGGTAAAGAAACAACCTTTGCTTCACCTTTGATTATGTCTAAAGTAATCCAAGATGGAGCGTTATAATCTTTTAATTTATTTTGTAAATCAGAGAAAAGTTTTGTAGCTTTTGATCCTTCACGAATAGATATAACATCACCAATTCTAACTTTATGAGATGCTACATTTATTTTTTTACCATTTACTAAAATGTGACCATGGGCAACAATTTGTCTTGAAAGTGATCTGCTTTTTGCAAGACCCATTCTGAATACCATATTATCTAAACGAGATTCTAATGACAGATAAATAGACAAACTAGGAGATACAGAGGAATTTTTCTCTGAATTTTTAGCATAAGTAGAAAATTGTTTTTCAGAAACACCATAGATATTTTTAATCTTTTGTTTTTCTTTCATTTGAACACCAAATTCTGACGGATTTGATCTATGTTTCTTTTCAGAATCTAATTTTCCTGGAGCATAAGCACGATTATTCATCGCACATTTAGGAGTAAAACACTTCTCTCCTTTTAGGAAAAGTTTTTCGCCTACTCTTCTACAAACTTTACATTTTTTATCTGTCATATTTTTATTAAATTTTATTTTCTACTTTATATTCTTCTTGGCTTCTTTGGCTTTGGACCATTGTGAGGCACAGGAGTTTGATCTTCTAATGAAGAAATTTCAATTCCATATGCTGCGAAAGATCTAATTGCAGCCTCTCTACCAGAACCTACACCTTTAACAATAACCTTAACTTCTTTAACTCCAGCTAATGAAGCTTTCTCTCCAATAACTTCAGCGATTTTTCCTGCCGCGAAAGGAGTTCCTTTTTTAGCACCTTTAAATCCTAATGATCCAGAAGTTGACCATGTCATAACATTACCTTTAAGATCAGTTAAAGTTAATTTAGTATTGTTGTAAGTAGACTCTACATATAAGATACCCTCAGCAACTTTCTTTTTTAGACCCTTTGAAAGAGATCTTGCTTTTAAGGCATTATCGATTCCAGCTCCAACTTGTTTTACTATACGTTTTTTTCCCATAAGTTTAATTAATATTATTTATTTTATGTCTTTTCTGTCTTTCTTCTACCAGAGGCCATAGTTTTTCTAACATTTCCTCTTACTGTACGGTTATTTGTCTTTGTTCTTTGTCCACGAGCTGGTAAATGTTTTAAATGTCTAGTTCCTCTATAACATTTAACATCTTTTAGTCTTTTAATATTTAATTGAGTATCTCTTCTTAAATCTCCTTCGATTTTAAAAAGTTCAACTTCTTTTCTAATATCTTTTTCTTCATCAGCTGTAAGTTCTTCAACTTTTTTACCTAGATCGATATTTAATTTTTCTAAGATCTCTTTAGCTCTTGGACGGCCAATTCCATAAACAGCAGTCAATGCTACTTCTAATCTTTTCTTTTCTGGGATTGTTATACCTGCTATACGCATAAATTAATTTTTTAATAGTTATTATCCTTGTGCTTGTTTGTGCTTAGGATTAGTGCAAATAACGCGAAGTGTACCACTACGCTTGATCATTTTACAATTCGCACAAATTTTTTTAAGAGATGATTTTACTTTCATAATAATGAAATTGAGAGCACAAAATAAAAAACTATATTTTTAATAGTTATGGAGAGAGTATACTATAAATATATTAAAAATGCAAATCTTTTATATATAAATCCAATACATCCCTCTTATAACACTACATTCTTCTAATAATTCTACCTTTTCCTCCGTATGGATCTAGTTCAACCATAACTTTATCGCCTACTAATATTTTTATTTTAAAGACCTTTATTTTTCCACGTAAAAAGCAAATTAAGTCCTTTCCGTCTTCAAATTTGACTCTAAATAGAGCTGCCGGCAAAGCTTCTATCACCCTTCCCTCTTTAACTTCCATACCGTCTTCAGAATCATCTGTAACGACAGGTTTTTTAATCAAATTTCTTGACTTATTTTTATTTGATTTATTACTATTAAATTTTTGTTTTTTCATGATATTTTTTATTTTAATACTTCCAACACTTTAATTTGTTTTACATTTTTAGGAAAGGCTTTTATCCAAGGTGGACTAACCTTAAACTGATTATGAATAATTGCTGAAGAATATCTATTCATAACACTATCAAATAAAGAGGTCTTTTGTCCAGCTAAAACATTTTTAACATTATCAGATCCATATGTCCATATAATACGAGCCTTACCAGTAATAAGAACTTTAACAACATTACTATTTAAATCAATATTAGGATCTATTGTGAAAGTTAGATTACTTATATCATCTATATGCACATTTTGAGAAGGGTCATAATTGCTTTGCAATACTTGTTTTGCTACAGAAGACGCTAACACGTCTTTTTTAATTGAAACTAATACCGTTGAACCTGTAAGACTATATGAATTCTGGTCTGTAGTCATTAATAAATTTTGGTTATCAGAATAATTTGTAATCAAATTATTATAAAGACTAAAAAACCCATCATGAGAAATCTTTTTAGTAGAAGTAGTGAGAGCAGAATTAAGATTTGGTTTTAAATCACTATTTGCGACAGCTATATCTTCTGGAGAAACAGTAGAAACTGTACCTGATACACCCCCTGAAAATGTCGTCGTAGATTTTGCATAAAATGCAGAATATCTGGGAGTGCCTTTAAATCCAGGAATACTAAAATCTGTAGCTGGGATATTATAATCCACACCATAACTGTCAGCTGAAACTTTTACTACGACAGATCCTGCATTATTGCCACTTTTACCAGGAACAGTCACACTATCATTTATTCTAAATATTTTTCCATCCGCAGTTTGGAATCTTGTATTTTTAATAAGAATTTGTGGACTTGCAGAATAATTATTATAGACAACAATATTTCCTTCAGCTTTTTGATTAACCTCTTTTGGTGCAGACTTCATTACGTCTTTCGATAAAGTTGTACTAGAATAATCAATAGCTAAATCATCTTTAAAAAAGACAAAAGTATCTGAGACATCTACATCTTTATATTTTGGATTAATAGTCACAGAAGCTGAATCAAAAACAAAAGTCCAGAGAATTAATGCGAGAGCTATTAATGAAATAGAAAAATATAAAATAGTTCTACGGACTTTCCCTTTTCTACTTTTAGATTTACGGAAATTTTGAATATCCTCTTCGTCAAAATTACGCTTTTTATTACTAAAAAAAGCATCTCTCTTTAAAATATCATACTCTTCTTGCTTTTTAGGCTTTTTACCAAAACCAGCTAAATCAAAATGATTTGCAGCTTTCATTGTAGGAGCACCATCTCTACTATAAGTAACATCTTTATATTCGTCTCTTTCAAAAGCTTCAACATCATTAACTTTATCAGCACTTTTTCGAGGTGCTTGAATATTTCTTGTAGCAGTACTAGAACTTGAACTGCGATATGGTCTTCGTATATCTCTCATATGATTTAGAATTATTATTGGAATTTTCTTTTAGATTTTTTGGTAAATTAAAATCTGCATTCAAACTATTTATATTCGCATAATTTATCTTTTTTATTATAACACGCACGCCTTTCCATAAATCGTTGTTTTCAATAAAAAACTGTGAATAAGTATTTTTATTTCGAACAGTTTTCTCAAAAACGTTTCCATATTTTTCTGTTGTTAAATAAATAAAAGTCGGAACACGATCTTGAAGAGAAATAATATTTAAAGCATGAGAAAGTCCGTTGAGCCAATCACTCATTATTAATTCATTCACTAATTCTTTTTCTATATGGTTCAAACCGACATTATGCTCGTGAGTAAAAGATAAAACGTCGTCATTCCAGTATTTAATTACAGTCTTATCATTCAAAACAACAATGTCTAAATATTTTTTAAGATAATTTTGATTCATGAATATATTTTATCATGAAAAAATATATAAAATAAAAAAATCTACATTGCAATATTGTAATGTAGATTTTAATAAATCTTTTTTTTGGTTTTTAACGTAAATTTTTAGACAAAGGAAATCCATAATTATAAGTATGGACTTGTTTTGTAGGATCTCCTTCTATTTTAAATTTGATAGTAACTTTAGAATTCGAGGCTTTTACAGAAACTTCATATAACTTTGGAAGTCCGTCCTTAATTCTTTTTTCAATATCTTCTTTAATTTTAGGATTGCAGCCACAATAAAAGTTTAAAGGTGCACAAACATCTTCAAAAGTAAGCACTTCTTTTTCTTTTAACTTGATTTCTGTAGCACTATTTACCAGATTTAAAAAATCCATTGGATTCATTTTACTTCAATTTAAATGTAAAAAATATTATTAATTAGCATTAAAGTACTTAACACTAAACACATTATATCATAGCTAATCTATTTGTCAATAGATATTTATTTCAAAATTCCTTTAAATCTTCTGACTCCAGCAGAAACTGACTCTTGTTTTGCAATTGAAAAAGTTTTTCCTTTTAAATAATCATCACTTTTTTCAACATGAGGACCACCACATAATTCTCTAGAATAGAGAGTATCATCATTTTTCATTGTATAAACTTTCACAACTTCTGGATATTTATCCCAAAAAGCCCCTACCACACCAGACTCTCTCGCTTCATTTTTAGGCATTTCTGTAATATTAACTATAAATCCATTTTGAATAGCATTATTTACATAATTTTCTATTTCTTTAATTTCATTATCTTCAACTTTTCTGTCAAAAGTAAAATCAAAACGAAGTCTCTCTGGAGTTATATTACTTCCAGCTTGAGTTATTTCATTTCCTAAAACTTTTCTCATACCTGCAAGCATTAAATGACATGCTGTGTGGAGGGCTGTAGTGACTTCAGATTGATCTGCGAGACCACCTTTAAACATTCCTTCACTTGATGCTCTACTCTTCTCTGCATGCTCTTCTTTTAATTTATTAAATCCATCTAAATCAACTTTTATATTCTTTTCTTCTGCTAATTCTTGAGTTAATTCAATTGGGAATCCATAACTTTGTAAAAGATTAAAAGCGTCGATACCAGAAATATCTTTATGAGAAATTTTCTCAAATTCTCTCATTCCTAAAATCAAAGTCTTTCTAAATTTACTTTCTTCTTTATCTAATTCTTCTAAAATCTTTTCTGCATTTTTTGAGAGATTATCCCCTAGATATTCTTCAGCTTCTTTATATTTTTCAATAAAAGTCTCCCCGATTTCTTTTGTGAAATTTTCATGAATACCTAATTTATGTCCAGCAACTATCGCTCTTCTTATTAATCTTCTCACAAAATACATTTGATCTTTATTTCCAGGTAAAACTCCATCACCTATCAAAAATGTAGCAGCATGAATATGATCAAAAATTATTCTAAAATTAAATTTGTTTTCTTCGCTATCATTATAATTTTTACTTGAGATTTTTTCTAAGATACCTTTTGCTGGTTCAAATATATCAAGATTAAAAATATCATTATCATCATCTGTCGCTGCAGCCATTCTTGTGAGTCCACCACCAAAATCAACATTCTTTTGATCAAGCTCAACTAATTTATCTCCGACTTTTTTATATTGAATAAAAACACTGTTTCCTATTTCTACAAATCTTCCACAGTCACAATTTTGATGACATTCTTCATTTCTCCATTTACTATTTTCATGAATTTTCTTTTCTCCTTTTGGATCAAAATCAAAAAACATTTCAGAATCAGGACCACCAGGCTCTCCTTCTGGCATTTTCTCTGGAGATCCAGCACGACTCCACCAATTTTTACTGTCATCATAAAATCTGACATGACTTTCATTAATTCCATTTTCTATCCAAAAATTCTTTGAATCCTCATCTTTATTTAAATTAAATTTTTCATTACCAGCATGACAAGAAAAATAAAGTCTATCTTTATCCAGACCTAATCCAATATTTTTATTAGTTAAGAATTCATACATAAAAGAGATCTGTTCTTTTTTAAAATAATCTCCGAAACTCCAATTACCGAGCATTTCAAAAAATGTTGTATGTCTATTATCTCCGACTTCTTCAATATCTTGAGAACGAAAACATTTTTGTGTATCAGAGACACGAGTACCCATTGGGTGCTTTTCTCCTAAAATATAATTTATCATTGGCTGCATTCCAGCGGCAGTAAAAAGTGTTGTAGGGTCATTTTCTGGAACCAAAGGAGAAGATTGAATGATCACATGTCCTTTAACCTTCATAAATTCTAAGTATTTTCTTCGCACTTCGTTTATAGTCATAAATATCTTTTATTTTTATGATTATATCATAATGATTATTTAAAATAAAAATTTGATAATAAGCATATTTTTGATATAATAATTATAGGAATTCTCTATGAAGAATATCCGATTATCTATAGCCGCATTAATTTGCGGCTTTTTTATTTTCTTATTTCTAAAAAATAAAAAACCACATTTATTATTTAAAATAAATGTGGTTTTAATTGGAAATAGATTTTTAAAATTACAAAACTGTTTGCATCGCAAAACAAAAAGATTCTGCTTTAACTATAGAATAAAAATTAAAAACATCATCTTTGCCTTTATTTTTAGAATATGTCCTATAAGATAAAGAATCTCTTGAGAAATGTTTCAAAGTATCAAAATATAAATTAGCAAAAGTAGGCTTACGTTTATCGTGCATATATTCAATAGAATATATTATTTTAGATAGTATTTGATTTTCATCATTACCTTCAAAAAATTCATTTAAAATATGCTGCTCAAATGCTTCTTTAGTTCTGAATTCTCTCAATTTATCTAGTTTTAATTTTGAGGTAAAAATCCTACTTTCAAAATAAAGATTCTCATCTCCACTTTCTAGTAAACTATTTATTCCTGGATTTATAACACCGTCTTCTCCAGGTATAAAATAAAAATCATTTTCTAGGTCAGTAAAAAAATCTAACCAAAGATCTTTACCACTTTTACCACGTGTCATAAACAGTAAAAAAGGAAATAATGAGATTTTTCTTAATCCAAAATCATTAAATTCGTTTGATTGCTGTAAAGTTCTAAAAAAATCTAAATCTGAAGGAATTTTTTCACCTTCAACTTTGTAAGGATTTACAATAAATTTTTCAGCCAATAATACTATCATAAGATTCATAACTCCTATGATTTTTTTCTTTTTTTCCATTATTTATAATTTTTAAAATGAACGAATTAATTTAATACCGGAAGTATAATAGCACAAGATTTTACAAATTAAAAAACGAGCTTTTGGCTCGTTTTTTAATTAATTTAGATCTTTGAAATTAAATCTTTTTCTTCAAATCTCCATTTTCCTCTTTTTGCAGATTCATCACTTTCATCTCTGTATCCTACAGGAAGTAAAACAACAGGCATAAAGTCTTCACCTAATCCTAAAATATCTTTCATTTTATGTGGATCAAATCCCTCCATTGGACAAGAATCAATATTTAACTCCGCACATGCTGCAAGAGCAAATCCAAGAGCAATATATGATTGCTTTGCTGACCAATTTAAAAGGTCTTTTGGCTCTTGTCTTAAAACAGAGCTGCGAACCATATCTTCATATCCTTTCAAAGCTTCTTTTCTAACTTCTTCATTTCCACCACTCATTGATTTGAACATTTCTTCGATTCTATTTTCACCATCTTTTCTAGCAACAAATACGAATACTCTGTCAGCATCAGTGACTTGTGTTTGATTATAGGAAGCAGCAAGCATTTTACTTCGAGTCTCTGTATCAGATACTTCAACTACAGAAAACATTTGTACTCCATAGCTTGTTGGAGCTAATCTGATAGCATCACGAATTTTTTGTAAATCTTGATCACTAACTTTTTTGTTAGAATCAAACTTTTTTGTGGCATAACGCCAATTTAAATTTCCTAAGAATGACATAATAATTTTATTTTTTATTTAAAGTTTCTAATTGTATTACTCTAAATAATAGAGTATTGTATTTATTTTAACAAAGAGTTATAATAATTGCAAGTAATTTATGAAAAAAACTGTTAAAAACAATAAATCAAAATCTTGCCCAATAGAAAATGTCTCTTGGCTTTTTCATGATATCTACACCATACATATCATTAAAACCTTATTAAATAAGAAGAAAATCAGATTTACTGAATTCAAATTTGAAATAAAAGATATCTGTGATGCGACTCTCACAAAAAATCTCAAAACTCTCGAAAAAGAAAAAATAATAGAAAAAGAGACTTTAAAAACATTTCCTCCAACTACAAATTATTATTTAACAAAAAAAGGTAAAGACTTTTCAAAAGTCTTAAAAAATATAGAAAACTATTCTAAAAAGTATATTTAAATAAATTATAAAAACAGTCTTTTTAAAAGACTGTTTTTACTAAAAGATAAAATAAGGTTATTATTTCTTATTTTGTTTTTTATTTTCAAAATCAACAGCATGATCACTTACTAAATTAATACCTTCATTACTATATTTTATACAAATAAAAGGAATACCGTCTATAGTGACTTTACTGTTTAGATATTGATTACCAGTAACCTTATCATTTAATAAAGGTTCTAAATCAGCCAAAAAATCAGACAATTTTTTTATTGATCTAATTTTAGAATTAAAAATATCTTCATTATTTTTTTTAGCCTCCTCTGATGAAACATCAGAAAACTTAGAAGAATCACCACCAATAATATTACAACTTTCTTTTGAAAAAGAAATTCTATCAATTGGTCTGCCGTTAACTAAAACAGGTAAAGACATTTCTTCAGGAGAATTAACATTTTTCAATTGTCTAAAAATGCTACCTAAACTATCCTTTCCAAGATCTTTTTTTTCTATCTTATTTTTTGGAGATAGTCCAATTTTTTTTAAAAAATCCATAAAATTAAATTTTATTTAACAATAAATGATTAAGATTAATATATACCAAACTCTTTATAGTATATATTATTTTTTAAAAAATACAAATTCTGTTTATAAAAATAGCCAACTTTCTCCATTTATTTTTAAATTCTTCTAAATCTATTTCTAAATTCTCCCCTTCTTCTTTTGAAAGCTTTTCACTATCACTATATACAAAATATCTCTTATTATCTCTTTCTATAAAATCATGGATCAAAATTGAGTGTGGCTTGTCTATACTATCAAAATTTTTTGGAACCGAAACTATCACATATCCTTCTTTATTTTTTACAAAATTAAATATTTTTTCTACACCATAATTTAAAATAGAATCTGAATATTCTGTTTCTATTCCAAAAGGAATACTTTTAAATTCTTCAGCATATGCTGGTAGTCCATAATTATGAGACAAGATCGCAATCTTTTCATGCTTCCAGAATCCATTTTCATTAAAAGAATTTATTTTAATAGCTTCTTCTAATAACTCATCGACTGATAAATTAAAATCTGATTTTAAAGATTTCAAAGCCATCCATAATGACGAAATAGAACATCCTTTATTTTTCCATTCTTCATTTTTTATATTTATATATTGAGAGGAGAAAACCATATTAATTATTTGATAAAATTATCATATCATAAAAATTTTACAATACATTTCCATAATTTAGACTAAAATAAAATTATAATCATATTTTATAACATCACATAATAAGAAAGTATTGAATCTTTACAAATACTTGACAATAATCCGATAGTATGATAGACTTATGTTGTAAACAATTTTGGTTCTTTAAATTATAAATTAAAAGGAAATGAATAAGACATTAATTTTTTTAGACATAGTATCTATTTTGATACTTATATCTACAGTCAGTTTTAAAGTATTTTTTCAAACTAAAAGTGAAAAAGAATACAATGTGGCAACTTATAAAAAAGGTAGACCTCTCTATAAAATAGCCTGGTCTAATGTAGTAGATGCACTAACCACAACAATATTAGCAATTCTTATTTTCTCAGTTCTTATTGCGGGAATACTAGTTTCTATTTATTGGATTTCTTCTTGTTTTGGGATTAATTTTAATTTCACTGCCGGTTTTGTATTTATGCTCTCTCTTGGTATTGTCTCTTATCGTTCATTACGAAATACATATGATGATATCAAAAAATATCCAGAGACTTATTGTGTTGGAAAAGGAAAAGAAAAATACTATTGCAGGGATATTTTAATGTTATTTAAGACTTACGTCTTATAACTTTAATCTTAAAAGTTATTAAAAGAAAAGCTTACGCCTTGTAAGCTTTTTTATTTATTATTATTTAAATATATTAAATGACTTTTGAAAAAACAATATCAAAAATTTGTTGAGGAGACAATTTATCACTATCTAAAATATAAAAACCTTCAAGAGATCTATTTTGTAAAACTTTTAGAAGATAATCAAAGCGATTACTATCAAACTTTTTACCTTTTAGTTCTTCTCGTTCTTTCACGCGAGCGCGAAGTGTTTCCGGTAATGCGGTTAGAGAAAATTTGTTCAACTTAACTTTATATCTTTTCGTTATATTTTCAATTATATCCAATCTGTCACCAAAGACAGCACTGTCTAATACAACATTCTTTTTCTGTTCAAAAACTTTTATTGATTTTTCAATTATAGACATAAAAGCACTCTTATTATCAGTGTCTCTGTCACCACTTTTTTCAATCAGTCTTCTTTCTTCATCAATATTAAAAAAAACAGTACTGGTAAGTTTTTTTCTTAAAAGTTCTGAGAGAGTAGACTTTCCAGCCCCTTTTGGTCCATCAATAAGTATTAAATAGTTTTGCATATCAGATTTTAGATAATTTTAGAAACTAAACCGACATATATAGATTACTAATCATTTCTTACGAAATCAAATAATTTTTTACATTCCTCCTGCATAAATTTTTCTACAAGTTCTATTTTAGGATCGCCTTTTTCTATGATTGTTCTAGATGAAATATTTATTTGCCTCCAAGTGGTTTTTTTATTTTCCAAACCTTTTCCAAAATCTTGTGCATCTTCCTTTGAGGCACCAAAAACAATTCCTGCCATCTTTGCCCAAATTGCAGCAGATGTACACATTGGACAAGGCTCTAACGTTGTATAAAGCCAGCAATCAGTAAGATATCGACTGTTTAGTTTTATACAAGCAGATCGAATAGCATTTACCTCAGCATGACAAGTAGGGTCATTATGTTCATGAAGTGTTGTATGATCAACAACAATAATTTCACCATACCGGTTCACAACAATAGCACCAATTGCATACTGACCCAAAGAAACAGAACCTTGCGCCTCTTTAATTGCTTCTTCCATAAATTTTTCTTGAGGATGATTCATTGTTTTAATATTCCTATCTTAGCTTAAACAAAATATTTAGGTACTCCGGTCTACAATACTAAATACTTTTTGCGGGCCCACGAGGATTCGAACCTCGGTCAACGGTTTTGGAGACCGCTATTCTACCACTGAACTATAAGCCCTTATTTATCTTTTCATTTTAACATGAAATTAAAATTAAAAAAAATGTCTGGAAACATTACATTTCCAGACACTTATATTTCACTCTCTTAAACTAGACTGAATGAAGTCTAACTTCTGTAACTATAATAGCATATTAATATAAATTTGTAAAATATTAAAAATTAGTAAATATACACATTTTTAGTATTTCTAAACATATCTTTTACATCAAAATCTTTTTCTATTTTTTCTTTAGAAGATTTTCCAAAATTAATTCTCAAATTTTCATCTATTATTAATCTTTCTAGTCCCATAGAAAAAGCATTGATATCTTTCGGTAAAAATAAAAATCCATTTTTATTATTTTCTACAATTTCTTTTATTCCACCTGTATCACTAGCAACCATGGGTAAAGAATTAAGTCCTGCCTCGAGCAAAACATAAGGAAGACCTTCTTTTATACTTGGCATAAAATAAATATCAAAGTCTTTTAACATTTCAGCATGATTTTCTCTATTTATTTTTATTTCTACAAAATTTTCTAAATTTAGTTCTTTTACCAAAGATCTCAAATAATTTTCTTCTTCACCACCAAAAGATAAAATAGTGTATTTAAAATTCTTAACTTTATCTTTTAAGAGATTAATAGATTTAATACTATATTCAAATCCTTTATTTTTATGCAATTCTCCAATAGAAACTATATTTACATTTCCCTTCCTTTCAGTTAAAGGAAGGGCTAGGGATGGATTCTTTATTTGAATACCATTATGAACAACTTCTAGTTTTCCATTCACAAAAGGCCAATTTTTCACATCATCAAAATCTTTTTGAGAAACACAAATAGTCTTGTGAGATAAAATAATAGTCACCCAAGAAAGAATTTTAATTAAAATAACTTGCCATAAAGGCCTTTCTTCACGAAATGGAAATCCGTGAGCCGTATAAACTATTTTCTTTATTCCTGCCAATCTTCCAATAAAAGCTCCCAGTCCTCCAATTTTTGAACTATTCACATGTATCACGTCAGGTCTTTCTTTTTTTAGTATTTTATAAATATTAGAAAAAACTTTAAACTCTTTCATTAAATCTACATCTCTCTCAAGAAAAGGAATCTCTATTGTCTTAATATTTTCATTTTTTAATCTTTCAGATAAGATTCCATTTCCACCAAAAGCCACAATTACATCATCTCCTTCGTTTTTCATAGAAGAAGCCATGTCAAAGACATATTTTTGAGCTCCGCCCCAATTACTTTTTGTGATTAAATACAAGATTTTCATATTTTTAAAGCTTAACTTTAGACTTTTATTTTCTAAAATAAAATGTATAATTATTATATATGATTTCGAGTAGAATAACAAAAAGGTTCATGGTGGCTTTAGCGGATTTTATAATCCTCGATTTTTCTCTTTATTTATCACTTTGTCTGAGAGCTTTATCTATTATAGATATAAATAAGTTTTTAAGTGTGTTTTATCCTTTTCTTATTATTATAATTGCGACTATATGCATATTTTATATGTATGGCCTATACGATAAAATGACTGTCAGAATTTATAATGAATTAGACAAGAGAATCATCTCAAGTATATTACTTTCTTCAATATTAGGAGCTATTATTTTTTACGGCTCACATATATTTTCTATTGCCCCAAAGACTATTTTAGTTATATATATCTTGATAGCAGGATTTTTAATATTTATCTGGAGAAAATATGCGAGAATTTTTGTAAAATCACATATGGATAATAAAATTCTTTTAGTTGGATCTGGAGAAGAATTGAAGGAATTAAAAGAAGAACTCGATAATAATCAAATCATCAATGCTAAAAAAGTAGATATTATAGATCTTTCTACTTATAGGGATCTCGATATTTATACTAAAATAAAAAATAAAATTCAAAATGAAGGATTTAATGTTTTAGCTATAAATATGCATCATCAATATGTTAAAAATGATATTGCTCTTTTTTATGAATTACTTTTAGAAAATGTAAATATTATAAACTTTGCAAATTTGTATGAGGAAGTCCTTGGAAAAATCCCTTTAGAAAATATTGATGCTGGATGGTTTTTCAATAATTTATATGACAAGCAAAATAAATTTTACGAAAAAACAAAAAGACTTGTAGATATTATTTTATCTTTACCCGCATTTTTAATTTCATTAATTTTCTACCCAATAGTATTTGTCGTAATCAAAATTCAAGATGGAGGAAATGTATTTTATATATCAGAAAGAATTGGTAAAAATAACAAACCTTTTAAATTATACAAATTTAGAAGTATGACGGATGTAAAAAGTGACAAAATAGACGTCGCAAGCAAAAGTGAAGCAAGTAGAGTCACAAAATTTGGAGACTTTATTAGAAAAACAAGAATCGATGAGCTTCCTCAGTTAATAAATGTTTTAAAAGGAGATATATCACTAATAGGACCAAGACCAGAACTTCCAAAGCTCGTCACAGAATATTCAAATCAAATACCTTTTTACGGAATAAGACACACAATAACTCCTGGCTTATCAGGATACGCTCAAATATATCAAGATCAAAAATCTGTACCAAAATTTGGTTTATCAACTGACGCCACAAAGATAAAATTATCTTATGATATTTTCTACTTAAAACATAGATCTTTTGTTTTAGATATCTCTTTAATGATAAAAACTGTAAGGGTTTTAATAGGAAAAACAGGATTATAGAATATGGAAAATACTAAACCTATAATATCAGTAATAATGCCGGTATATAACGGAGAAAAATTTCTAAAAGAAGCTATAGAAAGTATTTTAAATCAATCTTTTCAAGATTTTGAATTAATTATTATAAATGACGCTTCTACAGATAATTCCCTAAATATTATAAACAAATATTCTGACAATATTCTATATAAAAATAAGATAAAAATAATAAACAATAAAGAAAATCTATTTTCTAAACATGGGATAGTGAAGGTGTTGAATAGTGGCATGAAAATTGCAAATGGAAAATATATAGCAAGAATGGATGCTGATGACATATCGCTTCCAGAAAGATTTGAAAAACAAATAAATATTTTAGAAAAAGAAAATGCTACACTTTGTGGGACTTGGGCTATTACTATAAATGAAGATGGAAAAGAAATTAGTAAAATGAATTATCCAAAAACATCTTGGATAGGAAACAAATTCTATCTTTTAAAAGGAAACCCTTTTATTCATCCAACAGTAATGTTTAATAAAGAAACAATACAAAATATAGGATCTTATAAAAATTATAAACATATAGAGGATTATGAGCTCTGGACTCGTATTGTTCCGGAATATAAATCTATAAATATTCCAGAATATCTATTTAAATACAGAATTCATTCAAATCAAATCACAAGAAAAACAAATCTGGAAATGAGGTTAAAAGGAATAAAAATAAGATTTTTAGGACTATTTAGATTAATAAAATCCATCTTATAAAATAGTTAAAATATTTTATAATTTAAATTTATTTTTTTTAGCATACAAACAGGAATAAAGATATTAACAAAAGAAAAAGCTGATCTGTAAAGATAATTAAAAATTTATAATAATCAAATAACCAACAAAAATAAAATCATCATGAAGATAAAAGCTATTGAGGTTAGACTATTGGCAATTTGTAGACTAAATAGTCAGTATCTAGATTACTAGCCAGTCTTTAGGTATAAGATTCTTATAACAATCTTGGTATATGTTATTCCACTTCTTAGGAGCTATTACAATCTTTTCTTTATTAGTATTAAGCCATGCTGCCCAATAACTAAAAGTAGAATTTGCTATTATATTATCCTTACATTTCGACATTAAAATAAGTTCTTCATAATCTTTTAATTCTGAAGAAGATACAAATATTTTATTTTTATTTATCTTTAGATTATCTCTCGCCCATTCTATATCGTCAGAAAAAATCAAATATAATATATTTGATTTTCTATCTTCTATTATTTTCATAGCTTTCTCATAATATTCTAAACCAAAGGTATAATGTGCCAATCTGGTATTATGATCCAAAATATAGTCACCTCTTCTGATATGAATAGAAATAGAATTAGTATTTTCTATATCATTTATTAAATCTTTATATTTTTCATTGATGCTTTCTTTCAGAAATATTTCTTTTTTAATCTGATCTTTTACAGGTTCTAAATATTTAAAACTTTGCCAAAATCCAGAATAATAATAATTTTTCTTATCCAAAACCCAATTTTCATACCCTATATTAAATTTTCTTAGAATTTTTGTTTCTATTAGTAAATAAACTTTAGAAAAAAAACTTAATGGATATTTTATTTTTTTAATCTCTTTCTCTGAAGCCATATCCAAAGAAATATTAAAATTATCTAAAGCATACTTTCTAAGTATATCTTTTTTATTAGTATTGACACCATTATCTATTTTAATTATTTCATCTTTAAATTCATTTTTCAAATATAACGCAAAAGAGTATTGAAACAATTGATTACCTAAACCTCCAAAAATTTTAACTATTTTCATATTATTTTTTTATCTTTTCTATAAAAATACGAATCTTATATTTAAGTTTGTCAAAAAAAGAAACTTTATAAAGTTTATCAAAAAGATATTTATCAGCCTTATACTCAGGGAGTAATATATCGTTATAAATAAGATTATCAATATTATACCTATCAATAATCAAATCTTTTTTTATTTCTTTTGTATGGGTGGCATCTTTTCCAAAACCGATATTTGTCACCAAATTTTTATTTGGGACAATACACAAACCTTCATCATTTAATACTGTGTAAACAAATTTAGCGTCCCAATTATTATATTTATTTTTTTTTAAACCTAAAAAAAATTTTAACCAATATTTTTCCTGTTCTTTGTTATTGAGTATTTTAATACCATTTTTATTTATAAAAGAATCTAAATCTAAAAGATTTTTATCAAATTTATCCCATACTCTTTTCCATGTAGCCCAGCCCCATATATTTGGATAATGAGAAAAATAATACGAATAATCTCCATAGATTTTACCATCTTGAAAATTATCTCCTGAAATCATCATAATCTTAACATTATCTTTATATTTCAAAAGAAGGTCTTCAGTAAATTTGAAAAAACTACTATTTGGTAAACAATCATCTTCTAAAATTATACCCATTTCCTCAGATTTAAAAAACCAAGAAATTGCTGTCTCCATTCTTAAATGACAACCTAGATTTTTTTCTGAAAAATTATATTTTACCTTACAATTCCAATCAATGTTATTAACAATACTTCTTGTTTTTTCACACAATTCTTTTTCTCCTACTTTATCCCTAGGACCATCAGCAGAAATATACAAACTATCAGGTTTAATTTTTTTAATTTCTTCAAAAACTTTCAATGTGACGTCTGGACGATTAAAAATATTAAAAAGTATAGGTATTTTATAATTCATATTTATTGTTTTTATTATTTAAAATAATCTATAAAAATCGGCTTTTCATTATTTAAATTATTATACGATGATCCAAAAATATCAGAAAATGTATCAAATTTATTATTAAGTAAAGCAAAATTAAGCCTTTCCGTCAATAAGATATGTTTAATATTTTCTTTTTTCTGTTCTAAAATATAAGTACTTCTAGAGTGTACCCTATGTACATAATAAGTATTTATTATTTTTAAATAATTACCATTAATAAGCCAATTATAATTTAAAAACAAAGTGTCAGTACCTCCAATAATATCTCTATCTCTGAATTTTAACTTGTCAAATATTTTTAAAAATTCATTTTTATTAAAAAAGAAATTACAAGCATTTAACATTAGCAATATCTCCTTATCTTTAGCTACGTCATCTAATTTTATTTCTTCATCTGAATTATATTTAAATATAAAATAAGGGAAACTATTTTTAGGAAGATAAATTATTTTCTCATTCCATACTTTATAATAATCATATATAGTAGAAATATAATCCCTCGTTATAGTATTATCACTATCAAGTAAAATAACCCAATCATTTTCACATAGAGAAACGGCTTCGATTTTTGTATAAAGCATACCTAAATTTATTTTTCTAGAATATAATTTTATTCTTTTTATACCGATTTTATTTAAAAATAAAATTAATTTTTTAATAGAATCTTCTTTTGATCCATCATTTAAAATTACTATCTCAGAGACTCTATTGTCAAATAAAATATTAAATAAAGACTTATGTATTATTTTTTCCCTATTAAAATAGGTAATGGCTACAGAAATCTTTGGTAAACTATCATCTATTAAATTATTTTTAGAAAATTTATTAATCAAAAAAATTTTTAGATACATTAAAAATTTATTATAAAAAAAGAAATCAAAAATTATAAATATTAAATTTTTAAATTCAAAAATTAATTTTTTAATTATTTTTTTTATTGTTATTTCTTTATTTTTATATTTCATCATATATTTTTATTTTTATATTAATAATACATAAAATAAATTATTTATAAATTTTATAAGTATTGCTACAATTATTGCTCCCCATACCCCGAAATACATAGCCGCAAAAAATACAGATGTTAAATTTAAAAGTAAAACTATAACTTGTATAGTATTTATGATTTTAAAATTTCTTTTTTCCATAAAAACCTGAGTTGCTGGAGCAAAAGTCAAAGCTAATAAAGATACAGAATATACTACCGCATATTTATAAGAGAATAAATATTTTGCAAATAAAAATTTATATATCCAAGGTAAAGCTATAATACTACAAATTGTTGCTAATAAAGACAAAACAAAATATTTTTTATATAAAGACTTAACATAGTTAACCTTTTCATTATTTCTTAATCCATCCTTGGTCATACGAGAAAGAATTAACAAAGATTTCGATAAAGTATTCAAAATAATTCCTCCAACAAAATCGATAAGAGCCAAAGCTAAAGAATACACCGCATTGTCTGTTGCTCCTAACCTATTAAAGACAACTACTCCGCTAACATTACCGCCTGCACTATTAAGCGCACCATTAAAAGATAAAGATAGACTTTCTTTTTTCCATTCTTTAACTTTATTTTGATCTAATTCTTTATAATCCTCATGATTATTAATAAATAATTTATTTTTTACATAATAAAAACCAAAAATTCTAAATATACCCTGACAAAGATACATGGTAATAAATATTAAATATAAATTATGAGTAAAATATGCCGTCAGTATTGGAGGAAAAAAAGAAAAGAAATAATAAAGTGATCCTAGAATCGCATTAACTTTAAAGTCTCCTTTGCCTTGAAGAGCTACAAGGTAAAAATCATAAGTATCTACTATGAGATAAGAAAAAATATTTAAAAGAAAAAATGTTGCAAGAAAACTATTGTGTGCATGAAAATAATATATGGCTATAAATAAAGATATTACTGAGGGTATCCATCTTAATATCTTTTTATACTTAAATCCAAGAGAGAAGAAATCATCCTCGCCTCTCTGGATATTCATCATTGTAATATTATAAATTCCTCCAAGACCAAAAAGAGAAATTAAGGCATACATGGATAAAATGTATTTATAGTATCCATAATTTTCTATAGAAAGAATATGCGCAAGAAGAACGGTAGTTATTAAAGACATTGGAGCAATAATAAGCTGTTGTAATAAAAGCCAGCCAGATCCATCTTTTGAAAATTTTTCACCTATAACAGCTTTATATTTCGGCTTATATTTCTTAATTAATCTCTCCATAATTTTTATATAATTCTAACACAATTATTCAAGTCCAAGAAACTCATTTTTAAACTTAGAAGGATGTGCAGCTCTGCCATATCTACTCATACCAACACACATAGCAAGTGCTACACATTCAACTATCAAATGAGACCCTCCATGACTCATAAAAGGCAGAGGAACACCTGTCACAGGCACAAGACCTATATTCATACCCATATTCATAGAAAGCTGCACTATAAACCAAATTGAGACCCCTACAATAAATAAAGTCTCAAAGTTAGAATTTGCTTTAGTGCTTTTCTGATATAAATTAAATATTATTATACCAAACAATATAAAAACTATTATTCCGCCAATCATTCCCCACTCTTCTAAAAATGAAGCAAAAATAAAGTCTGTCTCATGTTCTGGAAGAAACCCTAATCTAGACTGAGAACCATAACCAACACCTTTACCTAAAACCCCTCCTGATCCAGCAGCAACTATAGATTGATACGCATTCCAACCTGTACCATGAAGATCGTATCCAGGATTAACAAAAGTAAGAATTCTATTTTTCTGATAATCATGTAAATAAAAATTCCAAGCCACCAAAGCAAAAGTAATACCAATTAACAAAAAAATAGAAAGATGTTTTTTTGATAAACCAGAAACCAAAACCATTCCTAGCCAAATAGAACAAAGAATAATTGCTGTACTTAGATCAGGCTGAAGCATAACAAGTAAAGCCGGAATAGATAGATAAACTAATGATATTAAAATATTTTTAATATTTGCAATAGCAACATGTCTTTTTGAAAAAAATTTTGCCAACAATATTATCAAAATCAATTTCATTGGCTCACTTGGACCAAAAAAGAAAGAACCTAAATTAAACCATCTTGCTCCTCCTTTTGCAATATGACCAAAAACAAAAAGAAAGAAAAGAAAAGCAACTAAAATCATGTACAGAAAAACAATAAGATAAGAACTTTTTAAGAATCTGTAATCAAAAAAGGACAATGATACAAAAAGTGTAGAAGCAATTATTATAATAATAATCTGTTTCCAAAAAACAGAATTTCCATCACTAAAATTAGACATAGTAACTAAACCAAAAATCATTAAAGTTAAAATAGATGCAAAAATAGTCCAATCTATTTTTTTAAAGATATCGATAAAACTATTTTTTAAATTATTTATTTCCAACATTTCAATTTGTCTATTTTATAAGAGTATGAGGCGTAACTATAGAGTAAACATTTATTTTTGGATTAGAAACCGGTAAAGGATTTCTCCAGGTAAAAATTAAATTCTGACTACTTTTTGGTTTAGATTCATTCATAATCGTCTCATTTAAACCTATGAGATTATTTTTCTGATCATATATTACGACTCTAACTGGCACATACTTAAAATCAGCTGTGGTTAAATTTTGAAGAGTCACAGTTAATTGTGAGATATTGTTTTTATTTTGATCAAAATTAGTATCAACTGTCTTAAAAAAATTATTTGCAAATACAGAATAATTGTCTTTTTTCTGCCAAGATTTATCATCTAATATTTTCAAAGAAACATAACTTAAATCATTACCAGAATTACCAAAATCAATTGATACATTTTGTACTATAAGAGGAAAGGTTTGACCTATAGGAATAGTTGTAGAACCGGAAATAGTTTTTATAATAGAACCAGCTTTATCATAAACACTAAATACATAATCAATATTTCCATCAATTGTATCTTTATCAGAGTTTTTATTTTCTATCATAGCCACTAAATCATATAAATTCTTATCTGATTTTACAGCTAAAACAGATCTAACATTAAAAGCCACAACCTGAGTTGGACAAACTAGCTGACACGATCCGCCACAATCCACACCTAATTCATCACCATTTTGTTTTCCATCTGAACAAGTTGGTGCAACATTAAAATATGGATATATTTTAAAAGATGAATAAGATAAAACTAAAACTAAAATTAGTAAAATAAAAATATTTTTTCTTTTTTGACGCCAAGATAAATTCATATGTTTTTAATAATTTTACCATATTTTCTATAATATAAAAAAATACTACTAAATCTAAAATTTAGTAGTATTTAAAAATTAATTTCAAACTTATATATTATAATGATTTATTTTTTTGTAAAATCTCTTTCAATTCTATCTATAGCTCTAGCAGCAGCATCTTTTCCTCCTAAACCAAATGCAAGTCCAAACGCTAATGCTAATGCTCCTATAATACCTATAAATAGAGTATTAGTAAATATTACCATTATATCTAACTGATTAAGTGCTGCTAAAATTCCTGTAAAAATTATAGCGTATCTGGCTAATGTTCCAGCAAAAGAAGCATGAAAACCAGCAGCTCTCACAGATCCGTCTATAACCTTTTCAGCAAAACCTCCAAATATAACTGAAATTATAAGTATAAATCCAGCAATAAATACAGAAGGTAAATAATTAAGAATGCTTACCAAAAATGAAGATACATAATAAAGACCAAAGAAATTAGATGCAGCAAGAGTAAAAGCAGCAATTATTGTCCATTTTACTAAAGCTCCAAAAAAATTACCCAAAGAAATATCATGACCAGTTTTTTTAGAAATATGTCCAAATCCTAATTTTGAAAAGAAATGATCTATTTTTAATAATTCAAAAACATGAGAAGTTGCCCTTCCTAACACTAAACCAAATAACCAACCAACCAATAAAGTTATTACTCCAATAATGAAACTAGGCAAAAAGTAAACTACTTTAGCGGAAACATCGATCAGCTGTTGACCTAAAACATCGATATATTGTCCTAACATATTTTTATTTATAATTTAAAATTAATTTTTAATAAACAAACTTTTATATAAATAAATTATAACACTATAAAAAATGTTTTATATATGTTATCCACAAAACATGATTAAAATTCTCCTGCAAGTTTATCTACTATTACAATCTTTTTTCCTTCGAGTACTAATCTTAAAAATCTATCAAACATTTTATATCTATAATCAAATTCTTCTATATCCATAATCAACAAACGAAGTTTATTTGCAAAAGCGTAATTAAGATCAGCTGTAGCACGATTGATTTCTTTTTGCTTCATATTATCAGCAACGATTATAATATCTATTTCAGCATCACGATCATCAACAAAGACTCCTGTAAAATATAAAAGTTTAATTCTTCCTATTTTTTTTAGTTTATCCACAATTAATTTTTTATTTACATTTTGGAAATCAAAAACTAAATCATACAAAGTAGATTTGTATTCAAAACTATCATTAAGTCTAAAAGTACTATTCCCTTTACTATCTACAAATCTATCTAAAAAACTAGTTCCAGAAAGAAAAGTTATTTCTTTTTTAATTTTATCTTTTTTAATTTTTGTTCTCTCTTCTATATCGCTAGATGAAAAATATTCTTTTGGATATGCTAAAAAAAGTCTAAGAATTTTTAATCTTATTTCTCCATTTCCTGCCTGAAAGATTTTTGTAAGTGAGTCCATATAATTAAATTGATAAAGCTTATATATGAAATACTACCATATCCAATTTTAAAAGAAAAGATCTATATAAAGCAAAAACACGCCCCTAAAGACGTGTTTTTGAATTAGATATAAATTATTACACTAATTTGATTGTAGCACCTGATTCTTCTAAAGCTTTTTTAAGAGCTTCAGCTTCTTCTTTCTTCATATCTTTCTTTAGATCGATAGGAGCGCCATCAACAAGATCTTTTGCTTCTTTAAGTCCAAGAGCAAGAGCTTCTTTAACAACCTTCATAACTGCAATTTTTCCTTCTCCTGCTGCCTCAAGACGAACAGTGAAAGATGTTTTCTCTTCAGCTTCTGCTGCTGCACCTCCTGCTGGAGCTGCAGCAACTGCTGCTGCTGAAACACCAAATTTTTCTTCAATAGCTTTAACTAATTCATTTAGTTCAAGTACTGACATTGCTTCGATTTTATTTAATAGGTCTGCGTATTTTTCCATAGTTTTATTTTAATTATTAATTATTGATAATTTTTCTAGTTTTAGAAATATTATTTCTTTTTTGCAACTTCGTTTACGCCAATCGCCAATCTTTGCATTGGAGATTTAAGTAAGAATGCAATTTGTGAAAGAAGAACTTCTCTTGAAGGAATTGTCGCAATTTCCATCATTGATTTCTCATCTTTGAAAACTCCATCAAAAATTCCTCCCATAATAGAGAATACCCCTTTGTGTTCTTTAGCAAAATCATTTGCTATTCTTGCTGGTGCAAGTAGATCAGATCCAGCAATAACAGCCATTTCGACTTCTATTTCAGGTTTATCACCAGAAATATTTTTATCGTTAAGAGCTCTGTTCCAAAGAGTTTTCTTTACCACACTGTAAGAAATATTTTCTGCAAAAAGTTTTTTTCTTAGAATCTCTGTATCTTTAACATTGAGACCTTTGAACTTCACGTAAACAAAAGTTTTAGCGTTATCTAGAATATTAGAATATTTTTCTATCAATTCAGATTTTTTATTTTTACTTAATGCCATATTTTGTCATTTATTATTTTGATAAACAAAAATTCCCAAACCAAAGAATTGTATTGAGAATTTCCGGTAAACTATTTTAGTTCGACCTCCGTAAGCTTTATATTTTAAGGGTTTTTATAGCCCGCTTACTTCTTTGGTTTACAAGTAAAACTATAACATATATAATTAAAATATGCAAAATAAAAAAGAAAAAATTATTATAGCTGGAGGTGCTGGTTTTATAGGAAAAAATTTGATTAAAAAACTTTCTAAAAATAAACAATTAGAAATACATATAATAGATTGGTTTAAAAATGAATTTACAAATCAAGAAACTTATAAAGAATTTAAAAAAATATTTAAAGATCAAGAAAATATCATTATACATAAAAAAGATATAAGAGATTTTGATTCTATAAAAGATATTTTTAAAGAAGCTAAAACTGTCATACATTTAGCAGCTTTTATATCTGCCACAAATAGTATAAACGAACCTAAAGAATGTTTTTCTACTAACATATCTGGAACTATTAATATATTTGAAGCTGCAAGAATAAATAGCGTGCATAATGTAATATTTGCCTCATCTGCAGCAGTTTATGGCTCTATGAATGGAAAGACTAATGAAAGCAAGAAAACCCATCCTGAAAGCCCTTATGGCTTATCTAAATACATAGATGAATTAATAGGAAAAATGTATTCTGAATTATACAGTATGAATATTGTAGGATTAAGATTCTCAAATGTTTGGGGAAATATGCAACACAATACTGGAAATTACGCCCCTGTTATTGGTAGATTTATAAAACAAATTCAAAATAACGAAAATATAACTATCTTTGGTGACGGAAATCAGACTAGAGATTTTATTCATGTCGAAGATGTAGCTAATGCAATAGAATTAATAATGAAAAAGATTAAATCGCAAGATGAAAATAATATATTCGAAGTATTTAATATTTCTACCAATAAAGAAACCAAAATAAAAAATATCGCTGAAATGGTTTTAAAAATAAAGAAAAATAAAGAGATAAAAATAATCTACGAAAAAGCCAGAAAAGAGCCTAAAAAATCAATTGGAGACAATTCTAAAATTAAAAAATTTATAGATTGGGAACCTAAAAAAATATTAGAAAAAGGAATTAAAGAATTAATATAAAAAACAAAAAGGTCTATTAAAAATAGACCTTTTTACCACCAAACTTTTTTACGTAGTTTTTTATAATATTTTCTACGTCTTTTAAAGAATTTTATTTTAATTCCTGTATGTGTAACATGCCATCCTTGGCACGGTTTACATTCATACATACGAATTTCTCTACCTTGCTTCCTTGTATAATTTATTAAGGTTTTAGCTTCTTTTTTTGTGTACTTTTTTTTAATAGCACATCCTTTATGCTTTTTAAATTCTTCTTCTTTTATTTTATTCTCATCTCTATCTCTCACTATTTGAAGGAGAGGTAGTATGCCAGCATAAAAACCAATTTCTCCTTTCATGATAATGAATTTTAGATTTAAAAATCAAGATACCTTTATGAATCTATCATTTATATTGAAATATGTCAAATATTATTAGATAAACAAAAAGACCTTGATAAATCAAAGTCTTTTTGTTTTCGAGCACGAAAATAAATTTAAGTACTCTGTTCTCCCGAGAAACTACTCTTGCTTATTCAGCTACCATCGCTGAGTGAAGTCTTCACGATCCAGTTCGAAATGAGATGGTGTGTTACCCTTCATCTAAATCGGGAGAACAGAGTACTCAAAAAATAAATTTTTTGAGTAAATCTGTTTGTTATTAGAATCTAAAATGTGAAAAAAGAATACAATTTTCACATCTGAATTCTAAAAATTGATTACAAGAACCAATTCCTAGAATTCAGAAGTGAAATATAAATAAAAATAAAAACTACTTTCATGATAAACATATTACCTGACAAGATCGGGTTATTAGTAATCCTCAGCTGAACACATTACTGTGCGTACACTTAGATCCTATCAACGTAATCATCTCTTACGACCCTCAATCGAATACTTATCTTGGAGTTGGCTTCGTTCTTAGATGCTTTCAGAACTTATCCATTCCCGACTTGGCTACTGGGCGGTCCAGCTAGCGCTAGAGCCCATATACCAGAGGTCAGTTCATCTCGGTCCTCTCGTACTAGAGACAAATCTCCTCAATATTCAAACGCCTGCAGTAGATAGGAGACCAACCTGTCTCACGACGGTTTGAACCCAGCTCGCGTATCTTTTTAAATGGCGAACAGCCATACCCTTGGGACCTTCTCCAGCCCCAGGATAAGATGAGCCGACATCGCTGTCTGGTTCTGATCTATCTTAAATCTCCTATTGCACGTGTGACGAAACACGTATCTTCCCACATTGCTGTGAGGATTGGACTATATCTTCATCCTAAATTAATTAGGAGTTTAGCGTGTAGTCTCTGAGGGTTCTTCATATTTATTATTCATAAACTTAGAAGTCTTCCCTGCTGATCGTCCTGCATATCTATTGTTTTTAAACTACTCAGCTTATCTTTTCAGATTACTGTTTGAGTCATAGATACTATTATGGCCAGGAGTTCCAGCATATAGCTAAATATTTTTTATAGTGCATTACTGCCCTAGGCACCCCGATGTATGTTGTTCTTTAGAACTTGTAACATAAGTTAAGGTGCCGAACTCCGCCGTCGATATGAACTCTTAGGCGGAACTAGCCTGTTATCCCCGTGGTAGCTTCTATCCGTTAATCTCCAACCGCATCTAATGCGAATTGTCGGTTCACTATGTCCTACTTTCGTATCTGCTCGACATGCCCGTCTTACAGTCAAGCCAGTTTATGCCATTACACTATCGGCACGGTTTCCATTCGCGCCTAACTGACCTTAATAAACCCCTCCGTTACTCTTTAGGAGGGTACCACCCCAGTAAAACTCCCCACCAGATACTGTCTCTCGTCGTTTTTTCCGCCGAGGTTAGTGTTTACCAATTTAAAGATGGCTATTTCATTGTCGAGTAAATGTAAGCCGAGACCTACACCATCAAACCTCTCACCACTATACTACGCAATAAATTAATAAACACAATACCAAGCTAGAGTAAAGCTCACGGGGTCTTTTCGTCTATCTGCAGGTAGGCGGCATCTTCACCGCCACTGTATTTTCACCGAGCTACTCCCTGAGACAGTTCCCCAGTCATTACACCATTCGTGCACGTCTGAACTTACCAGACAAGGAACTTCGCTCAACTGTTCCTTTAAAAGTTGGACTCTATCTTCATCTTTTCTTTTACAAGATTAAGATGTGTACCGTTGGTCTCTAATTGAGTACATTTACGCATAATATATTTCTATAAGTGCGGGTAGCTTTTAAAATGATGCATGAATTTAAAACTATTTTTAAAACACTAGTCATAATTCGTCCCAATATCTGATCATATTTTAAAAATATAATCAGAACCTTAGGACGATTATAGTTATCGCCGACATTGACGGGGGCTTATATCAGTCAGCCACATTCTACCCTCAAAAAATATACGACTTAAATAAATCTAATTCATATAAATTTCAAAAATAGAATGTGACCACCGATATTTGACCTTCCCGCATTGGTCAGGTGTCACCCCATATACATACTCTTACGAGTTCGCATGGAGCTGTGTTTTAGATAAACAGTTGCCAGAGAAACTTTCGCTGCGGCCGCCATCACTTTGATTTCAAAATGACAGTGCCCTAGAAAAAAAATTTCTTAAAACTTTTTTGTAAATAATATTAGCTCTAACATTATTTACGTCTCACTTTATTCTCTAGGAACCACTTCACATTAAATGCAAAGTGATGGCGGCAAGCCTTATTGCTAACTTACGGCTGCTTTTTTGCCTAGTTCCTTAGGGAGAAATCACTCGTTCGCCTTGGTCTACTCGACCTGAATACCTGTGTCGGTTTGCGGTACGGATTAATATAAATTTAAAGTATTGTTAAATTTGTGAATAATAGATCACAGATAAATCTAGATCCATTATTCACAAAACAATATCTACTATTCAGTAGATGTAGAAACTTTTCTTGGCACCGTGCTCACCTACCTTCAATACTGTTGCCAGTACCTTCGCTTCATAACTCTCAGTATTCTAGAACTGATTTACATGCTCTAGCCAATCATTACAAAGACCTCAATCTGATAAGAGGCGTAAATTACAACAATGCGTCATTCCATCACATTTATACCAAGTTAAGGAATATTAACCTTATGTCCATCGCATTCGGCGCATAGCCATCTGCTTAGGCCCGACTAACCCTTCGCTGACAATCATTGCGAAGGAAACCTTATTCTTTCGGCGTGGGGGGATCTCACCCCCATTGCGGTTACTTGTGCCAACATTCGTACTTCCACACGCTCCACGGTGGGTCACCCCTTCCGCTTCAACGCAGAGTGGAACACTCGTCTACCGATTGTATACAATAAAGCATACAATCCCTAAACTTCGGTGATATGTTTGAGTCCCGATCATCTGTGGCGCAGAGTCTCTCGATGGGTGAGCTGTTACGCTTTCTTTCAATGATGGCTGCTTCTAAGCCAACATCCTCATTGTCAATGAAACTCCACATCCTCGCTTACACTTAACATATACTTAGGGACCTTAATTTTAGATCTGGGCTGTTTCCCTTTAGACCGACGGAGCTTCGCCCCCGTAGTCTGACTGCCAGGCTATTAATCTTTGGTATTCGGAGTTTGATAGGTATTGCCGTGTTTCCACTAGTCAAGACCTTCCAGTGCTCTACCCCCAAAGGGACCACCTGACGCTATTCCAAAAAATATTTCGACGAGAACCAGCTATTACCGAATTCGATTAGCTTTTCACTCCAACCCACAAGTCATCCAAAAGAGTCGCACAACTTATTAGTTCGGGCCTCCACCTATCTTTCGATAGGCTTCACCCTGCTCATGGGTAGCTCATCCGGCTTCGGGTCTGTATTATTGAACTTATTTTTCGCGCTATTAACACTCGCTTTCGCTAGCGGCTCCGCAACTTTATGCTGCTTAGCCTAGCTCGATAATACAACTCGTTGGCTCATTCTTCAATAGGCACGCTGTCGAGGATCAAGTCCTCTTCAACTCTTTGTAAACATAAGGTTTCAGTTCTATTTCACTCCCCTCCCGGGGTTCTTTTCACCTTTCCCTCGCGGTACTAGTTCACTATCGGTTTCAAGGAATATTTAGCCTTACCGGTTAGTTCCGGCAGATTCATCCGAGCTATTCGTGTCTCGAACTACTCAGCAGTAAAGACAAAAGAGAGTTGAAAATTTCAATTACGGGGCTATCACCTTCTTTGGCGTTGCTTTCCAACAACTTAATTTATAATCAACTTTTGTAACTCTTCTAGATAATTCTACGTCTTTATGCTACAACCCCCACACTATTGCTAGTGTAGGTTTGGGCTCCTCCGTTTTCGCTCGCCGCTACTTGCGGAATAAACTTTGTTTTCTTTTCCTCTGGGTACTGAAATGTTTTACTTCCCCAGGTACGCCTCTAGAGATATGCTCCCTAGATTCTCAAACATTACTTTGAGAGAGTTTCCTCATTCAGAAATTTCCGGATCGAAGGTTATTAGGCACCTCCCCGAAACATATCGCAGCCTGATCACGTCTTTCATCGCTTCCTTGAACCAAGGCATCCACCTTATGCTCTTATTTCCTATCAGGAAATATATTTACCATCCATATCTCTCGGGCACCGCTGCCTCCGAGATATTTTATTTTTGTTTACAGTATTTTTACCTTTTTTTCACATCCATATACATTGTCTGAAAAGACCCCAAATGTTTGGGACACTAAATTGACTATGCTATGGGATTCTATTTACAAGTTACAACTAAATATTTTTAAAAATTAAAACCGCTTTTCGAGCGGCTATAACAGAACACTTCTGTCATCAGCTGCTCAATTAGATATTTAAATTATTTAACATATTTAGGTTTTAGTATCTTATCATAAGCCAAAAAAAAATGCAAGCAATTTAGTCTAAATCTCTATTATTAATTTATTTTTATAAAAAACTACAAAAAATAAGGGAAATCTGGCTAAAATCAAATACTTTTTTCTGTTAAAAATAACAATATTTAAGCAAAAAATAAACTAAAATAGTTTTTAATATTTATTAATATTTTTGAACACTGATTTTTATGATTAATTGACTGACTGTGATTTCTTATTTTTATCTAACAATTTTCCATTTACAACCCTTCTAAACTCTAAGCTTTTAGAACCAAAATTTATAAGTAATCCAATCTCTAAATTATAAGCCTCTAAATAATTTATAGTTTGAGCAAGATGAACATCTTCTATTTTCTCAACAGCTTTTAATTCTAGCATTATTTTATTTTCAACTAAAAAATCGACTCTTCTTGTTCCTACATTTATGCCTTTATAATCTAACAACATTTCTTTTTCTCTTTCAAAAATAATTTTTCTTTCACTAAGTTCTATAGCTAGACATCTCTGATAAATTACTTCTTGAAATCCATTCCCGAAAATTTTATGTACTTCTATAGCTGCACCAATAATTTTTTTAGTAAGATCTGAATATTTATATGAACTATTTTCTGTCATATATTAATATTTATATTTTATCACAGTATTTCAGTCAATCATTTAATCACTGTTTAAGACAAAAAACAAAACCCTCTTTCGAGGGTTTTGTTTATTTCTTTCTTTAGAAATTTACATTATTTTTCCGTAATTTATTTTTTAAATATTTATTGAGATTTTATTCCAAATAATTATTTATAGAATATAGGACAGATTAGTTATGTAAGTAGTAAGAAGAAATTGGGAATCCTGATGCAGGAGCTCCTTGAGCAACTCCACCTGTAATTCCTTCTGTCCATGAGAAGTTTGAAGCATCTAATGATGTTGAAACTGAAGCTCCTGAACCTGATCCAGCAATATCTGCGAACAAGTAATATGTTGTTGCAGCAGAGATAGCTGAAGGATTAGCAAAAGTAAAGCTATAACCATTTCCTGATGTAGCAACTGCAACAATTGAAGAAGTTGCAATGTTTGAATATGTTCCATCAGAATTTGTTGTAACGTATAGATTAGCTAAAGTTGTAGTACCAGCAGTAGATCCAACAGCACCTACATTAATTACTGATTTGAAGCCTAATTTATTTACATAAATTGTGCCTGCAGCATCAGGAGTAATTGTAACTTGTCCGATAACTTGCTTTGTACTGTAAATCAAAGATCCGCCAGTTCCAAGTGCAATAGTAGGTTTTGAAGAAACTACATACATTGTATTAGCAGTTGATGTTGCTGAATTGTAAGCAGTAACAGTTGATTGATTTGAGTAAATATCTGTAAGTTTTACAGCAAATGTATTACTTGCTCCAAGTGAATTTGTATTACAATTTCCACCAGCAGCATTGAAACATACTGTATTTACTGTTACAGATAAATCTTGAGCTGTAGTTGTTACAGGAATAGATAATCCTGTAGCGTCTACATTTCCTGAACCATCTACATTAAATGTAGATCCTCCTACTGTAAGTGATTGAACAACTGAACTATTTGAACCAACATTGAATTTCAATTCATTGATAGTTGTAGCTCCTGTTGTAGTCTTAAGTGAGAAGATTGCAGCGATTGGTGTAGATCCACCAACAATAAATTGTGATTGTGGATTATTTCCTGAAAGCTGTGGTTGAGCAAATCTTGCTTGATTAATTGTAGCAACAACAGGTGTTGAATATCCTGATGTAGGATATGTAGCTGTTACATTACTTACGTTACCTCTGTATTGAGCACTAGCTGCAACTGTTGTTGAAGCTCCTGAAGCAACATTACTAATGTTAGCAATAACACTAAGTGTAATTGCTGAATTTTTTGCTACTGGTAAATTATTAGCTGAGAATGACATTGTTCCAAGTGCAGATCCATAAGGAGCCCCAACTTGAGTTGTACCATTCATAAGTCTAACATTACTAAATCCATTTAATGTACCTGGATTATTTGTATCCCCATTAACAGCAAAAGCTACGTTGATTTGATTCAAAGTAATGTCTTCTGATGATCCTGTTTGGAATGAGAATGATCCAAGATTTACGTCATTAGTATTTGGAGAAACAGTCTTTGAAGTAGCACCTGAAACACTAAGTGTTCCTTGTGCAGATCCAATTGTTAATGTAGTTACAGAAGTTCCAGTATAAGAACTTGTAGCTCCAGAAGCATTAGAACCGTTTATACCATTTCCATAAGCAACACCTGTAACAATATTTGCTGTTACAGTACCACCTGTTAAAGCAGTACCTGAAGTATTACTAAATGTGTCAGCTTTTACAACAACTGTAGAAGTTGTTCCAGCTGGTACGATAAATTGTGATCCTAGATTAAATGTAAGATCATTTGTTCCATCCCAGTTTTGAGTTGTACCAACTTGTCCACCATTTAAGAATAGAGCAACATTTTTAAGTCCTCCAACTGATCCATTTCCAGAAGTTGTAGCGTTTGACAATACAGGATGAACTGTCATTGTATAAACCTTTTCATCTTCACCAAAAGCTCTAGCGATAAATTGAGCAATTGTTACATTACTTGATCCACCGATAGCACGTGTGACATTAAATGAAGGGTCTGATTGAATTGAAAGTGATCCAGATCCAATTGACTGTACAGCTGTCTGAGCACAAGCTAGTGTCCATGCAGCAGAACATGCAGTATTATTAACAATTGATGGAGTAATAAATGCAGAAACATTATTATCTGCAAATGAAACATCTCCAGCAGCCTCAATCATAAATTGAATTGTTCTTCCTGTACCTGATAGATTATCAGCGTGTACTTCAATTGTATGTTGACCTGTACTTAATAGTTTTGGAGTAAATACAAATCCAACTCTTCCATTAGTATCTAATGAAGAAGAATTACCTTGTTGAACACCGTCAACATATAATTTGTAGTTAGCAAAGGCATTTTGTGGTGCAGATCCAATTGTCTTAAGAGTAAGACCACTGAATGAAACTCCATTTCCACCATTTGAACTACTTACTGTAGCTGTAGTTGACCAAAGTGTTACATTTGGTGAACCTGCAGTGATAGTTCCTCCAGCTGATGAAGGAGCAGTAAGACTAACTGTTGAAAGAGTAACTGATCCAATTGGAAGAGCTGGTCCATTAATACCAGAAACAACAGCTGATGGATTTCCTAAAGTTGTATAACCAACTAAAGATACACCAATTGATTGTCCTGAAGTATTAGCTAATGCGATATCAGCTACAACAGATACGGCTCTTGTACCAGTAACAGTAAAGATACCATAGCCATTACTAAAGTTTATAGATCCATCTGTTAACACAGATACGGCATCAGATAATCTTGCTCCTGTAGCTGTATCATAAAGATACACGTTAGTAAGAGTATTATTATTTGAGATACCTGATCTCATAAATTTCACATTAGTAACAGTACCATTTCCTGAGAAAACGATATTAGCAAGAGTTGCTCTTGCTGATCCTGATACTAAAACTGTATTAGGTTGAACTGTTGCTAGTGCAACTGTTACAGGTCCTGATACTGAAACTGTTGTTGAACCAGTTCCATTATTTGTAGATGTTCCTACTGCAGTACAATTTGCATTAAGAGCAGCTCTTGTTAAAGCATATACATTTCCTGATGTAGGAGTAATGTTATTTGCCTTTTGGTATTTAATAACCGCAGCTTTGGTTTTAGCACCAAAGTATGATGTCTCCATACCTGCTGATCCTACTCCTGTTGTAGAAATAGTATAGCCTGTATTGTTGAGAGTCTTTTCTAGTTGTAGAACCTGAGCACCTGTACTACCAAGCTTTAAATTCTGTGTGAATTGGAAGCATGAAGTAGCAGCTGTTTGAGCTGAAGCAACGAATGCGCCAGCTACAAGTCCTGCTGAGATAGTAGCAATAGCTACTTTCTTTAATTTTAAATTCATAAAAAATTTTTATAATTTTTGATCTTTATAGAGATCGAGTAAATAAAATATCTTTTGATAGCTTCGACAAGCCAAATATTTTATAAACCTTTTTGATTAGATCAACCGTTGTTTTAATTTTTCCATTTCGTAAAAATAAAAAAATGCGATTGAACACGAACACTTATTAGGGTTAATATTAACTAATAATTTTTAATAATTTTTTCTAATCTGTGCCTATATTCTATTGCCAATGACCAATCTGATCTTTTTGTGATACCTATAATTACTTATAAATGTACCTCAAATACCAGAGGACGCCCTCACCAGAGACAGGTCGTCTAAATCAAATATACCACAAATAAAAGCCTATATCAAAGCAATGCAAGTGAATTACTGTATTCTGTTAAGAATGTTAAGTCTGTTAATAAAGGCTTTAAATTAACCAAGAATATACTTACTCCATCTTTTATCACCTATTCTTTTTATCTTATTTTCCTGAAGCAGATTATTCAATTCTCTTTGTAATGTTTTAGTAGAGCAGCCAACCACCTTTTTCGCTATATCATTAATAGATACTTCTACGCCTTTTGTAAACAAAGAAAGAATCTGATCTTTTCTATTATTTTTTCTATTAAAATTATTTACAGTTTTTGTAGCAATCTTTTGTTTTTCAAGCTTTATTTCTGGAGTTTGTCTCTTAGAATTAATTATGTCGTTTATAGATTGTTCTTTTAAAATTTCTTTAAACTTTTCTCTTTTATCAGTCTCTTTTATTGTAAATATTCCTTCTTTATTTACTATACCCTCTGAAATATTTTCAATATTCTTATCTGAACTCTTTTCTAGTTTCTCTACTATTTTTTCTGTAATTAAATTTTTATTTTTCTCATTTACATTTGTATTAGAAATTAAATTTCTTTCTGTTAAGACATCAAATGATGTTAGAGAATTTTTATTAGAATCTAAATTATTATTAAAATCTGAAAATAGTTCTTCTTCTTGTATCAAGATATCTTCTCTAGAAAAATTAAACTGCTTCTTTATTAAAATATTTTCAAGTACACGGAGCCCTTCGATCACAATATCAGCATTCATTTTTGAAATAAGATTTGCATTACGAGCTACAAATAAATAGGAAATCAAAAGTGTCACATTATCTAAAGACAATTTGTAAATTGCAAAAATATTTTTTGAATCATCTTCACTTGAGTCTGTGTACGCGATCGCGTTTATATTTTTAAGAAGTTGATTCGCTTCTTTTCTTAAATCATGTTTTACATTTTCTTCCCTTGAGAGAAACTGAGAGACGAGATAAATAGCAGTGACTATTTTCTCTGTCTTTTTCGCCATTAATAAATTGTAATTTTCTTGATCAGATGATGATTGTCTTTTATCCATATTAATTTTTAAGAAATTATTTTTGGCCTCACATTTACATTGATACTATACTTTTTTTATCAAAATAGCAAGGACTAGACAATGCGAAAATTTGTTATTTTTTATAATTTATTTATGATATAAGATGTATGTCTTTTATGTATTTTAAAACTTAAATTCAAGTCTGGTTTTTAAAATATTAATGTCTTTTATATAATCCAAATTCATCTTTATTAAAAATAATATAAATAGGTATGTCGTTTACAATATTATTTATAATTTAATATGTCTTTTATAATATACTCTTCTATAAAGGACAAATAATTCATAATGTCTCTTATAGATTGAATTATAAGGATCAAAAAGTTATCCACAAATCCTCTCGTGATATAATGGGCTCATTAAAAACAATTTTATTTATATGGCAAAAGATAAAGACTACAAAATCAAAGAGAAAGACTTCCGAAAGTATGATCATCAATCTACAGAAAGAGACGGAAAGAAAAAAACAATAAGAGATAGCATGCTAGCCATAGTATTATTTTTAATAGGAATATTTTTAATAATCTCATCCTTTAAATCTGGAGGAGAAGTTGGTAATTTTGTATTTCACTATCTATATATAATATTCGGCTGGAGTGCATTTCTTCTATTCATCACATTCTTTATGTTTGGATATTATTTATGGACAGATAAAAAGAAAGGATACGGAGTAGTCTCTATACTATCTTCACTTGTCATAATTTTTTCTAGCACCACTTTCACTTCTTCAATACATATACCTGCTGGCGGACTGATAGGAGAGTATCTATCTCAATTTTTACAAAAGAATTTTGGAAATGTTTTACCTGCGATCATATCTTTTGCTTTAGGACTAATTGCGTTTATTTTCATCTATGAAGATAGACCGAAAATCCCAGAAATAAAATTATCTAAAGATAAAGAAAAAGAAGAGACTAGAGAAATGCTTTTCAAAGAAAAAGAAACAGATGAATTATCTACAGAAGAAAAACCTGTAAAAGTTTCTAATAATTTTTTCTCTTGTTTATGGAAAGTTTTAAAAATTATTTTCAAAAATTTATACAAAGCTTTCAAATGGCTGTTTATAAAAATTGGAAAATTATTTGCAAAGATTTTTTCTTTCTTAAAAAGAAAAAAGAAGATTAAAAATATTGAAGCAATGATCCAAGAAATGAAAGTTGAAGAAGAATTACCTGCAAGTAATTTACATTTTGAATTAATGGGAGGATTTGAAAAATCTGCAGAAGTAGAAGGGGCTACAAATATTAATGTGAACACAGAACACTCAGAACAAATAGAAGAATCAGAATTAATGAAAGCTAAACTCAAACCAGAATCAGAAAGACAAAAAAGTATTCAAGAAGAAATGAAGCCAATAATTTTAGAAGGAAAATTTATTGCACCTGATCTTAATTTATTAAATACAGACTCTGGAAAATCTTCTGCTGGAGATTCTAAATTTAAAATGAATGTCATTCAAAAAGTTTTGGATCAATTTAGTATTCCTGTTGAAATGGGAGAAGTGACAGTTGGACCATCTGTGACACAATTCACTTTAAAGCCTGCTCAAGGAGTTAGTCTTCGAAAGATTGTCACATTAAAAGATAATCTACAAATGGCACTCTCTGCTACAAATATGCATATCGAGGCACCTATTCCTGGTAAGCCTTTCGTCGGTATTGAAATTCCAAATGAAAAGAAAACAATGCTCGGACTTCGCAGCTTGCTTGAGCTCCCAGAATTTCAAGAAGGACCAAGACTTTCTTTAGCTATTGGTAAAAATATTATTGGCAAGCCTGTCATCTCAGATCTTTCAAAGATGCCACACCTACTTGTCGCCGGTGCTACAGGTACAGGAAAATCTGTCACTCTTCATAATCTCATTTTATCTTTACTTTACAAAAACTCACCTTCTGATCTTAAATTAATTATTCTTGATCCAAAAAGAGTGGAGTTCACAGCATACAATTCTCTTCCTCATCTTTATACTCCTATTATTAAAGATGCAAAGACAGCTATCAAATCTTTAAATTGGGCAGCACAAGAAATGGACAGACGTTATGATGTTCTCGGTGAGTATGGTGTACAAAATATTACAGACTATAATAAGAAAATATTTGAGCCTGCTCTAGAAAAAGCAAAGAAAAAATATAACGAAGGAGATATTGTTAGAGATCTTCCACCAAAAATGCCCTTTATTGTAATTGTTTTCGACGAGTTTAATGACTTCATGCTAACTTATCCAAAAGAAATAACTCCTGTTATTACATCATTATCACAAAAAGCTCGTGCTGCTGGAATACACCTAATACTCACTACTCAACGTCCAGACGTGAAAGTTATCACAGGTACTATCAAAGCTAATATACCTTCTCGTATCGCTCTTAAAACTACATCACAAATCGACTCTCGTACGATTCTAGATCAGGCTGGCGCAGAAGATCTATTGGGAAATGGAGACATGCTCTATATGAACGGATCATCTATCACTCGTGTCCAAGCTCCTTTCGTATCAAATGAAGAAATAATAAGTGTCATAAAAGATATTAAAAATAAATATGATGACTTTATACCTGACAATATAAATATAGATAAAATAAAAATTTCATCTTCATCTCCTACTTCTGGATACAATGAAATGCAAGATGGTGGTGGACGTAGCCCAAAAGAAGAGCCTACAGATGATGAGGATTATATGTCTGCTCGTGATTATGTTATCTCAACAGGAAAAGCATCTACGAGTGCCCTACAAACAGCGTTCCGCTGGGGATACAATAAATCGGCTCGTATAATAAATGATTTAGAAATGTATGGAATAATTGGTCCAGCAACTAGTGGTCGTCATCGTGAAGTTCTCTTTGGTAAAAACACAGAAAGTGAAGTAGAAAAATTAGAAAGAGAAATACACGACTTAGAACAAGATCATAAATCTGAATAATATCTATGACTAGTCGCAGATCTTTCTTAGAAAGAACACAGCTATGGGGTTTTATATCTCTATCTTTAATAATAGTCATATATTTTATTACTAGAATATTTAATTTTGCCTATGGTCCAATAATATCTATCAAATCTCCAAAGCCTGGCGAAATTATTAAAGCAGAAACTTTTTTCGTAGAAGGAAATGCTAAAAATGTGAAAAATATCTCAATAAACGGGAAAGATATAACCATTAATCAAGATGGAGACTTTAAAGAAGAAGTAATAGCAAAAGCACCCTATACTTTAGTAATAATAGAAGCAGTAGATAAATACAATAAAACAAAAGAAGAAGTCCTGGAAGTGGGAAAAGAATAGCTTAGCATGCTATAATTAAGTCATTAAAAAATTAAAGGAATATTAAAAATATGGCTTTCAAAAAAACTGTAAAAGCAAAAGTAAAAAAGACTATGGGCTCAAGAGAAGAAGGAAAGAAAGTAAACTCTGATGACCTATTAAAAGAAATCCAAAATAAATTTGGAGAAGGTGCAATTATGAAGCTTGGCGATACTCCAAAAGTAGATGTCGGCTCTGTACCAACAGGATCAATCGGTCTCGACTTTGCACTTGGTGTTGGAGGACTTCCAAGAGGAAGAATTATTGAAATCTTTGGACCAGAGTCTTCAGGTAAGACAACTCTGACTCTACACGTGATAGCAGAAGCACAAAAAATGGGAGGAACATGTGCTTTCATTGACGCAGAACATGCAATGGATCCAGAATATGCTAAAAAATTAGGTATAAATATTAATGAGCTTCTAATTTCTCAACCAGATAATGGAGAGCAAGCTTTGGACATTGCCGAAACATTAGTAAGAAGTGGAAAAATTGATGTACTAGTAATAGACTCTGTTGCAGCACTTACCCCTCAAGCAGAAATCGAAGGAGATATGTCTCAAGCCCACGTTGGAAGACAAGCTCGTCTTATGTCACAAGCTTTAAGAAAGCTCACAGCGATAGCGCATAAATCAAAGACTGTTATTATCTTTATTAATCAGATCAGAATGCAAATTGGTGTCATGTTTGGTAATCCAGAGACCACACCAGGAGGAAAAGCATTAAAATTCTATGCATCTGTCAGACTTGATATCAGAAAAACTGCTCAAATTAAAAAAGGAGAAGACGTATTAGGTGCTAGAACAAAAGTAAAAGTTGTTAAAAATAAAGTTGCCGCACCATTCAAAACTACAGAATTTGATATTATGTATGGTGAAGGAATTTCAAAAGAAGGAGAGCTTTTAGCTTTAGGAGAAAAATTTAAATTAGTCACAAAATCAGGAACAAGCTACAGCTTTGGAGAAGAAAAACTTGGACGTGGATATGACGCTTCAAGAAATTTCTTGAAAGAAAATCATAAAATTTCAAAAGAATTAGAAAAGCAAATTAGAAAAAATCTTGAAAATGGCGGATTAGATTTTGCTCCAGAAAAACATGAAGCAGAAGATGACGAAACTCTTCCAGAAGAAGAATAATTAATATTTCTATTATTAAAATACCCTTACAAAATAAGGGTATTTTAATTTATATTTACAAATCCCCTATTTTCTATACAAAAATACTTGACAAAAAATATAATAGGTGTATAATATAATAAGAGTAACTAATTTTAAAAATACATTTTATGCGTTAACAGAAAAGAGCTGTCTATGCTCCTAGGTAGTAAATTCAGACAGAGTAAACTCCTCTGCGAATCTGAATTCAACATAGACAAACCTCCCAAGCTTTTTAGTTCGGGAGGCTTTTTATTTTATAAAAAGTTTTAAACATATTTTCATACAAATTACTTGTATTATAAAAAGATAAATTATATAATAATTAAGGTTCTGGTACTTTATTTTTTAACGAAATTTAAAAGCTTATGAAGAAACAATTAAAGAAGAATTAATTGGCAGCATTTTTTTAAAAAATTTAACTATTTAGTAAATATGTTAAAGAAAGGCCATTAACCCTCAAAAAGTTAATGGTTTTTTATTTTGCAAAAATCCCCTTTTATGATATAGTTTATTTCTATCTGACTAATCCAAAAATAAATAATGAATATCGTTTAAATATCTATTTATATTTTTGAGACAGATAAATAATAAAATTATGACAAACACAAACCCTACAACTAACGTAGTAGTTGATGAATATGTAAAAATGGTGTTAGGAAATATCACCCCTATTAAAGAGGATGACATTATCGACGGTATCGTTGCTGCTATTAGTCCAACAGCAGTTTATGTTGATCTTGGGCCAATTGGTACAGGTATCATCTACGGTGTTGAGTACATCAACGCTCGTGATCTTATCAAAAAGACAAACATTGGTGATACTATCACAGCTAAAATCATCTTAAAAGAAAACAAAGATGGATATATCGATCTCTCTCTACGTGAAGCAAAGCATGCTCTTATCTGGAGTGAAGCAGAAAGTCTTCTTAAAGAAAAAAGAGTTCTTTCACTTGTTGTTAAAGAAGCAAATAAAGGAGGACTTATCATGGACTGGAATGGTCTTAACGGTTTCCTTCCTTCATCACAATTAAAAGGAGAGAATTATCCTAAAGTAACTGATGGAAGTAAAGATCAAATCTTAACTGAATTAAGAAAATTAGTTGGAAAGAGAATTCCTGTAAGTATTATTGCTGCTATTCCTAAAGAAGGAAAACTTATCTTTAGTGAATCAACAGATCCAATAACTTCTGGAGACTCTAAAGACTCAAAGAAAGATTCTAAAAAAGATGATAAGAAAGATAAAAAAGATACAAAATCTTTAACAAAGATCATTTCTAAATACAACATTGGCGATATCTTAGAAGGAACTGTTACTGGAGTTGTAGACTTTGGTATCTTCGTAAAGATTGAAGATGAGATCGAAGGTCTTATTCACAAAAGTGAGATCGATTGGGGTCTAGTAGAAAATACAAAAGATTATGCGAAAGTTGGAGATAAAGTAAAAGTTGAAGTTATCGAAATTAAAGATGATAAGATATCTCTATCAATGAAGAAATTAAAAGAAAATCCTTGGATTACTGCAAGTAAGAAATACAAGAAAGGAGATTCTGTAGATGGAGTTGTTATCAGATTCAATAAACACGGAGCTTTAGTATCAATTGAAGAAGGTGTAGCAGGACTTGTACACATTTCTGATTTTGAAAACGAAGACAAAATGAAACAAGAGCTTTCATTAGGAAAGGTTTATAAATTTGAAATCAACCTATTCGAAGGAAAAGAAGAGAAAATGACTTTGACAGTTAAAAAATAATCAATAAAATATTGAAATATTCAAAAAAAGCTTGACCAATCAAGCTTTTTTTGTTATTAATATTAAAGTTCTTTCTAATATTATTCTTAACTATTAAATTTTATAACAATGCCTAGAAGTCATCAAGAGGATCAATTCAAAGTTAAAGAAGAAGTTCCCAAAGAATTTTTTAGATCTTCCCAACTTTTTCAAGCGAAAGGAGCAGATAAATTTATATCTGAACATGTAAATGTATTATTCCCAATTTGGGATATAAATAAAATATCAGAAATAACAAATGATCAATTTCTTGAATTGGAAAATGAATTATTCACCTTAGCTGAAAAAGGTAAACAAAAAGTTGCTGATCACTATTAGTAGTTATTAACAATTTAAAATTAAGAAAAAGTCGCATTAATTTGCGGCTTTTTTATTTTTAAAATCAAATTGACAACATTAACAAAAAGATATAATATTAAATTAACTGGGGTTCTCTATTGATGTTTTTTCATTGAATAGTCTGGTTTTAATGTGTCAGTTAGTATCTAGCTGACCAAAAGACATAATGAGAGAGGTGCCTTATCAGGCATCGAACTTACATAACAAAGGCATTCGTGCCGAATAGAATGAAAATCAAACCCTGGATTTAAAAAATCCAGGGCCCAGCCAATCGCTCTTTCAAAATCGAATTAATTAACAAATAAAATTATTTAAAATGGACGAACAATCAATTTATAGTCTTGCTATAGAAATATTGGCACACTATACAAAATTAGACTATAAGTTGATTGAAGAAGCTTATAGTAACCCCACGTTTAGAGTTAAAAAAGAACCTAAAAAAAGTGGTGGATTTAGAACTATTCACGCTCCCACAAGAGTAACAAAGGAAGTTGTAAAAAATATTTATATAAACTTCTTTAAAAAAATTTTTCATTTGAACCTTATTTCTAAACATTGTTGTGGCGGTATGAAAAACAAGTCCGTAATGGATGGAATACTGCCTCACACTCTTATGGCTCCTAAATTTATTATAGATGTAGACATAAGAGACGCTTTTCATTGTATCACTAAAGAACAGATAGAAGACATATTACTTAATATTTTTTTATCTGAAATGAACGAACATAGGAGAAAATACTATTATTACCATGAAAATATACTTCATGAAATACAACAGAAAAAATTGTCTCAAAAACTACCTTTTAACCGTAAAGAAAAAAGGTCTAAAGAAGAGGTAATAATAGAAGGTTTTACAGAAGTTCAAGCTTTTAAAAAGAGAATGGACACAAAAGAAAAATGGAGAAATAAAAAAATTTATTACTGGATAAGCGGCTATAGAGTTAGAAACCTTACAGGAAAAAGAATATTACTTTTTCCTAATAAGGATTATCCTTATCTCAGAAAACTTATCAGGTCTCCAGAACATTATGATGACGTCTATGCTATTTGTAAAAAGATGGCTGAGATATTATCAACAATAGTTACTTGTGAAGGAATAATGCCGCAAGGTTATAATACTTCAAATATATTAATGGCTTTAATTTTATCTAATGGTGACATTTTAGATCTATTTGAAAAAGAATTTTTAGAAAATAAAATTCCAAAATCTTTTGTAAACGCTGGCTATAACGGAATATCTGTTTATGTAGATAGTATAACTATTAGTGTTTATAATACTAAAGATAATAAATCTACAATCACTAAAAGATTATTAAAATTAATAAAACAGGTAGAACTTACTTCTTTTTGGAAATTTAATATGGGAAAAATCCATGTGTATGAATGTGAATACGAAAATCCGATGGTTACAGGCTTAAGACTTGTTAAAAAAAGAAAAAATAGACAAGATTTAAAACATCTTAGATATTTAAGGATAAAAGGAGCAAGACAAGCATTAAGACATTTTACTCCTTGGTTTGGATTAAATCCGACCATACCCAAAAATACTCAAAGAAAAATTAGATCAGTCTTTTATTTAGCAACAAAAGAAGAAGACAAAAAAGCTAAGATAATCAATCAGGCCAAAGGATATATTTCGTTTATAAAAAATATTTACAAAGATGAAGATATACCTTTACAGGTATTAAAACCAATGAATTTATTCATTGAACATTTAGAAAAAATAAGTTCTTAATTAATTTTTAAAACAAAAAAGCCATATTAATTTGTGGCTTTTTTATTTTTCATTTAAAATTTTAAAAATAAAATTTGAAACTTTTTCTAAAATTTCTTTTGAAGAAAGAATTTCTTTTTCTTCATCACTCATTTTTTGTAAAACATATTCTCTGACAATGTCTCCGTGTGGCGGAACAAGATTATTTTTACCGGTACCAATTGGAGCAATGCCAATTCTGATTCTATAAAAATCTTTTGTATTTATATTTTCAATTATATTTTTGAGACCATTATGTCCACCATCTCCCCTATCTCTGACAAGTCTCACTTCGCCTATTTCTAGATCTTTGTCATCATACATGACTATAATATTTTCTTTTTCGATATTTTTATTTCTAAGATAATCCTTTAAATATTCACCTGATTCGTTCATGTAGCACTTTGGAATATAAATCTCTAAATTAGAAAATTCATCCAAAAGACTTTTCTTTTGTAATTCTGACAATACAAATCTACCAGCATTATGTCTAGTTTCCTCATATTTTGCACCAAAATTTCCAAGCGGAAAAAGTAAGAAATTCATAAGATATTTTATTAAATTATATCACGACAAAAATCTATATGAAAATTTGCTCAAAAGTCGCTAGCTATGCTATAATTTTGACAATAATTATGACAAATAATATTGGTGATATTGTAAATAATTTTATTAGCGACTCTATTAGTAATCCTTATAGTTTATTACTTTCTATCATTATTTTATTTTTCTTAATCTCTCTATTTTTAGCAATCTTTTCTAAAAATGTTAAAAGAAAATTAATTTCTTGGAAAGTTTTAGAAAAAGAAGAATCTCCAGGAAAGCTTTTACTTTTAATAGTAACTATTTTAGTAATAATAAAAAGTGTTCAAGCTTTTGTTATACAGCCTTTCTTTGTTGATGGCGGATCAATGCTCCCAACTCTTCAAACTGGAGAATTATTACTTATAGATAGATTAGGATACGATATAAACAATTTAAAATGTGGTGACGTCATAGTATTTAGACATGTTAAAAATGATCAATATAATGGCGAATTCTTTATTAAAAGACTTATCGGTGTTCCAGGAGACAGAGTCACTGTACAGACTGGTATCACAACTATTTATAATAAAGAAAATCCTCATGGAGAAGTCTTAGACGAGAGCTTTATCAAATATCCAGACGTGATGAAAAATATGGATATCACTCTCGGAGAAGATGAATATTTAGCTTTCGGAGACAATCGTGCTGAGAGTTATGATTCGAGAAGTTGGGGTATTATTTATAAAAAAGATATAGCAGGAAAAGCAGTGTTCAGACTTTATCCTTTTAGTGAGATACAGACCGACCCAGGTCAAGTAAAAATAAATTTTACTAAAATTAATTAATCAGAGATTCAAACAATATGGCAAAAAAAGACAATACAACAAAAATTTTAAAAAACAAAGAACCTATACAGTCTTTAAAAGGAATGAATGATCTCTATTCTGATAAATATTATCAATATCAAGGAATGTTTGAAAAAGCTCAAGAGATCGCTGTATATTACGGATTCAAGCCTATAGAAACTCCAGCCTTAGAAAAAGAAGAAGTCTTTGTTCGTGGAGTCGGAGAAGGTACAGATATTGTTGATAAAGAAATATACAACTTCAAAACTAAAGGTGGAGATAAAGTAGCACTGAGACCAGAATATACTGCTGGTATAATGCGTAGCTATATTGAGAATGGGATGATGAATATGCCTCAACCTATAATGCTTTACAGCTATGGACCAGTTTGGAGACATGATAATCCACAAAAAGGAAGATTACGTGAATTCAGACAATTCAATCTTGAAATTTTAGGAACAGAAAAATCAATTGCCGATGCTCTTATAATTCAAACTTTAATGACTATACTAAAAGAATATGGTTTTGAAGATTTGATTATAGATATCAACAGTATGGGAGATAGAAATGATAGAAATGTCTTTGTAAAAGAATTAACTTCCTATTATAAAAAGCATATTACAAAAATGTGTAGAGACTGCCAAGTAAGATTTACAAATAATCCATTAAGACTTTTAGATTGTAAAAATGAAGACTGTCAAAAATATAAAGAACTCGCTCCCGCATCATTAAATTATCTAAACAATGATTCAAAACAACATTTCAAAGAAGTCCTTCAATATTTAGAAGAAGCAAATATAGACTATAGAATAAATAATTCTCTAGTGAGAGGTCTCGACTATTATACTAATACTGTATTCGAAGTAATTAAAATAGAAAAAGAAGTAGATGAGAATGGTAAAGAAATTGAAAATGGAAAAGAAACAGAGATCACAATCACTGGTGGTGGAAGATATAATTATCTTGGCCGTGAACTCGGAAGTAAAAAAGATATTCCAGCTGTCGGAGCAGGAATTGGAATAGATAGAATAATGATGTTTAAAGAATGTAAAGATTTAAATCCAAAAATTTTAAGAAAGCCAAAAATATATTTCTTACAACTTGGATTTGAAGCAAAACTAAAATCTTTAAAGATTATGGAGATTTTGAGAGAAAATAAAATTCCTGTTTATCAAAATATTTCAAAAGAGTCTCTTTCTTCACAATTAGCAAATGTCAGTAAGGTTGGCTGTCCATACTGTATTATCTTTGGCCAAAAAGAAGCAATGGATGGAACAGTGATAGTTCGTGACATGAAAACTCACTCTCAAGAAATAATAAAAATTGAGAAATTATCTGATCATCTTAAAAAGTTGAAATAAAAGAGTTTTTATGTTAATATATTCATATTAATTCATATGGCAAACACAAACATAAAAGTAAATAAAAGAGAGAAAGACAGTCCACTTGTCTTACTTCATAAATTTCAAAAAAAGGTTCAAGAGAGTGGTATTCTTCCAAAAGTACGTAGTAAAAGATACAACAATCGTGAAGAGTCAAAATCTAAAGCCAAAAAAGGAAAACTTAAAAAACTAATTAGTGGAGCAAAGTTTGAAGATCTAAAAAGAATGGGAAAGCTAGTTAAAAGAACATCAAAAAGATAAAAAATGTTTTTAGAAGATAAAAATTTGATAGTCAACAAAAAAGGAGGTCTTATTGAAAGAGCTCTTTTTTTGCATATTAAAGAAATCAAAAATGAGATTCTAAAAGAAAAATATTCTTTGTCAGTGAATTTCGTAACTCCCAAAATAGCTCAAGATTTAAATATTAAATACAGAGAAAAAGATTATATTCCAAATATTTTATCTTTTCCATTATCAAAAAATGAAGGAGAAATTTTCATCTGTCTTTCTGTTGTTAAAAAAGAAGCGAAAAATTTTTCTATGACTTATAAAGAATTTATTACTTTATTATTAGCTCACGGATGTCTTCATCTGAAAGGATTAGACCACGGAGACAAGATGGAAAAGCTAGAAGAGAAATATTCTAAAAAATTTGTGTTAAAATAAAGGAATGAATAATAGAGAAAAGTCTCATCTTATAATCGGTATCGATATTGGTAGCAACTCTACGAGAGTCTGTGCTGTAAATCATTTTTCAAACAGAAGTACTACTCCAGAAATTGTTGATTTAGTAGAAATTCCAACAGAAGGAATATATAAAGGAAATATTACAGACGAAAAAGGTTTAGCTAATACCGTATCAAAAGCAATTACAGCTTTGAAAATAGATATAGTAAAAAAAAGACCCCATATAATGCTTTCTTTAAATGCGGCCGGCATAAATAGTGCCAGCAATAACACCTCAATAGTCGGATCAAACATCAGCAGTGAAATAACACGTCTTGATATAGAAAGACTCGACAGAGAAGCTCAAATATCTGTTGCAAATATAAAAAATAAAAAAGTAATACACAGTATTCCAATAAGATATAAACTTGATCATCAAGAAATACAAGGACTTCCAATAGGAATGTTTGGAAAAAGACTTGAAGGAAAATTTTTATTTGTATTCGCTCCGGTTTTATATATAGAAAAAATAGAAAATATTTTTAGTAGTATCAATCTTCCTATTGAGGACACTGTTGTGGGACCTTTTGCGGAACTGATTCCTCTATTAAACAAAAAACAAAGAATAGCTGGTACGGCTCTTATAAATATCGGCCACTCTACTACAAGTATTTTGGTTTATGAAAATGATAATCCTATTTTAACTTCAATACTTGGAATCGGTAGTAATGATATTACAAATGATATAGCATTAGGATTACAAATATCACTTGAAGATGCTGATAAAATTAAACTTGGTAAAAGTGACATACCATACTCAAAAAGAAAATTAGAAGAAATAATAGATGCGAGAATAGAATTCATTTGTGAAAAAATAAATCTTGAATTTGATAAAATAAATAGAAGAGGATTACTTCCTGGAGGAATAGTTTTAACAGGAAATGGAAGCAAATTAGGAAAAATAGAATTTTTATTAAAAGAATATTTAAAATTACCTATTCGTTTTGCAGATAATGAAATAAAAGAATTTTCTGAAGGTCAACTTTCTGATTCTAGCTATGCAAGAGTATACGGTATAACATTTTTAGCTCCTTCAGTATCCCCTGACTATACAATAAATAAGTTTTTTAAAAAATTAGGAAAAAATGTATCAGATTTTCTTAAAAAACTTTTACCATAGTTTTAAATAATTACGACATAAACCAAAAAAAATGCAATGCTTTGCATTTTTTTTTCTTGAATGTTATACTTTTTTCACATAGAAAGAACTCAGAAATTATATAAAATCTATACGAAAAACATGTCAAAAACATTACCTGAAATTCAAAGTTTTGCTAGAATCAAAGTCATCGGTGTTGGCGGATCTGGAAAAGGAGCTATTAATCACATGATAAGTTCAAACTTAAAAGGTATAGATTTCATAGCAATGAATACTGACACTCAAGATTTACACAACTGTCTTGCAAGTAAAAAAATTCACTTAGGAAAAAACTTAACTAAAGGACTTGGAGCTGGAATGGATCCTGAAATAGGGAGAAGAAGTGCGGAAGAAACAAAAGAAGAAATCCAAGATGTAGTAAAAGGTGCTGATATAATTTTCATCGCCTGTGGAATGGGAGGAGGAACAGCAACTGGTGCGGCCCCCGTTATTGCTAAAGCAGCAAAAGAAGAAGGAATACTTACTGTTGCTATTGTGACAAAGCCTTTCTTTTTTGAAGGACAAAAAAGAACAAGTATTGCCGAAGCCGGAATAATGGAATTAGAAAAAGAAGTTGACGCTCTTATTGTTGTACCAAATGACCGCCTACTTTCTGTAATAGACAAAAATATGTCTGTCAGAGACGCTTTCAAAATGGTTGATGAAGTACTAAAACAAGCTGTTGACGGCATTGCCGATATTATCAAAACAGCTGGTACTATTAATCTAGACTTTGCTGATATTAAAAGAGTTCTTAAAGATTCTGGTACTGCTCTTATCGGTATTGGTAGTGGTAGTGGCGAAAATAGAGCCATTGAAGCCGCAAAAGCAGCCATCTCTTCACCTCTTCTTGATGTTTCTATTCATGGAGCAAAAGGACTTCTCTATGCAATATACGGCAATGACAATCTCTCAATGTTTGAAGTTTCTGAAGCTGCAAAAATCATCACAGAATCAGTCGATAAAGATGCCACAATTATCTTCGGTATAGTAAATAGCGAGACTCTAAAGAAAGATGAGATAAAGATAGTGGTAATAGCAACTAAATTTCCTTCCAGTTTTAAAGGCCCTCACAACAAAACAATCAATGAATCAATATTCAGCATGACTCCAAATCCTGAAATAAAAAGATTTGAAGAAATGGAAGAGGAAAGAAAATTCTTTAGTAAAATAGAGGATAAAAAAAAACTAAGTAGAGAAGAAAAAGAAATCAGTAATGCCAATTTAAAAGAAACTTTAACTTCAATAATGGAAGCTCACAATAAAGAAAAAAAACCTATTGCTGAAGAAGAAGAAAAAATTAAAACAAAACCTACAGAAATAAATAACGAAATAGAAGAAGATAATTTACTAGATTTAAAAAATGTTTTAAAACAAGAAAAAGAAGCAGCAAGTACAAGCATAAATAAACCAAAAGAAAATAAAAATATCTTTTTGGAAGATGAAGAGGATGAGGACTGGAACATGCTCCCTCCATTTTTAAGAAAAAAGAAATAAAATAAAAATCAGAGAAATTTCTCTGATTTTTATTTTATTCCTATTTTTTATTTTCTTTATCATCACCAGGCCATATATTTTTAAACATTTCCCTATTCTTATTTAGACTTTTCTTTTTTTCTATCCAATTTTTAATATTTAATTTACTAAATACTGACTTATTTTTATTATCAAAATTTTTCTTATTCAAATTAGCATTTTTACTTTGATTTTCTATCAAGCTACATGCTTCTTTTTTTGCTGTATTTTCAGCTTCAGATTGTGCAACTTTTTCTACACCAACTTCAGCAACTCTTTCACCAGCACCGACAACGAGTCTATCAGCACCAAATGTCGCAACATCTAAAGCTATACCTCCAACACCAAAAATACCTTTAACGATTCTCTCTTTTTTTGTTAAATTTTTACCAGTAATAGACTCTTTACCTTTAATAGCTTCTTTTATATCCATACCAGATCCTATAAAAGGAATAAATCCGGCAATATTTCTTTTTGTTTGCCCTTTTTTCTTTTCTGGTTTTTTTACTAAATATTTTTCATCTTCTCTCTTCATTTCTTCAGGATTATTTTTTAATTCCTGAACCTTTAAATATTCAGCTTCTTTCTTATTTTCAATTTCTTGTTTTTGTTTTAGATTTTCCATTCCTTCTGGCATAAATATATTTAATTTTAATATTATTTAATAAAAGATGACATATGTTATAATCATAGCATAATTTTAAAAGATAATTTTATGAATCAAGGTGATATTTTTGACTTAATAATTGTTGGTGGAGGACCTGCTGGAGCCAGTAGCGCTATTTATGCTGCCAGAAAAAGATTAAAATCTATCCTAATTTTAAAAGAATGGGGTGGTCAATCAGTGGTTAGTGAAGATATACAAAACTGGATCGGCACTCCTCATATTTCAGGAGCAGATCTAGCAAATAATCTTAAAAAACATGTCGAAGAATACGCTGGAGAATTTCTAGAAATAAAAACAGGATTTAATGCAGTAAGTACAGAAATTATAAAAGCTCCAAATATAAAAGATGAAATAGTTATCACTCTTGAAAATGGAGAAAAAATCACAGGCAAATCTCTACTTATCACAACAGGATCATCAAGACGAAAATTGAATGTTCCTGGCGCATCAGAATTTGAACACAAAGGACTCACCTATTGTGCGACTTGTGATGGACCATTATATTCTGATATGGATGTAGTTGTAATTGGTGGAGGAAATGCTGGATTCGAATCAGCAGCACAACTTTTGTCATATTGTAAATCTGTCACATTACTTTCTCGTAGCCAGCCAAGAGCAGATTCTATAACTGTAGAAAAATTAAAAGAAAATCCTAAATTTAAATTAATTATCGGAGCTACACCAAAAGAAGTTTTTGGAGATAAATTTGTAAATGCTTTATCTTATACAAATTCTAAAGGAGAAGAAATTAAAATTGATGTGAATGGTATTTTTATGGAAATAGGACAAATCCCTGCTACAGATTGGGCAAAAAATGTCGTAGAATTAGACGAAATAGGAAAAATAAAAATAGATCCTTGGACATGTCGTGCTTCAAAAGATAATTTAATTTGGGCTGCTGGAGATTGTACAAATATTCTATATCATCAAAATAATATCGCCTCAGGAGAAGCTGTAAAAGCTCTAGAAGATATTTATAAAACATTAAATACAAAATAATAATGAAAAAATACTTTCAAACAACCTGGCGTTTATGGAAACTGCTAAAACCTTTTCATAGATACTTCTATATACAACTTTTATTAATCTTAATCACACAAGGTGTAGCTACAGTATTGACGCTTAATATTTCTAAAATAATTGACGCTACAATAAATAAAAACTGGAATTTACTTATATACTTTTTACTATCATATTTGATTTTAATGATTATAAGAAACGTTTCAAATGCTATAGAAGGAAGACAAGAGATTAAATATTCAATGGGTACAATGAGAACATATATACAAGAATATTCTTTAAATAAAATTCTAAAATTAAATGCTTCTCAATATGCAGAAGATCACTCTGCAATAAAACAACAAATAATTGATAGAGGTGAAGACTCTCTAATAAATATTATAGAAACATTATTATTGTCTATTTTACCAATAGTTTTAACTTTTATTTTTTCTGTAATAGCTATAAGCTATTACTCTAAAACTATTGGTATATACAGTATTGTATTTATATTTATCATAATATTTGCAACAATAAAATTTACAAAATATTTTAGACCTCTAATGAGAAAAAATATAGATAACTGGGATCAGCAAAGAAAAGTTAGAGTGGAAGCTTTTGAACATTTAAGACTAATAAAACTTTCTAGCATGGAAAATGTTTACACACTTAAATACATAAAAGATAGAGCAGAAATGGTTAAATATCATGTATGGATTTGGTTATTGAACTCTAAATTCTGGATTACAAGAGAAGCTTTAATAGATATAAGTAAATATTTATCTCTATGTATGGCAATATATTCGTTCTCACAAGGAAAAATAACTATTGGTATAGTATATGCAATCTTTACATGGACCAGTACTGTTTATGGCCAGCTTGGTAGTATAAATCAAATACTAAGAATGATACCTACTAATTTTATTTACCTAGAAAAATATCTTGATGTTATAGATATGAAGCCAGAATTTGAAGAAGAAGGAAAAAATAAATTCGTTCAAGGAGATATTGAATTTAAAAATATTGATTTCAAATACCCAAAAGGAGAAAAGAATGTATTAGAAAATTTGAATTTTATAATTAAAGAAGGAACAAGAGTTGCCTTTGTCGGATATTCTGGTAGTGGAAAAACAACTATCACCCAACTTTTACTTCGTGCTTATGATTATAAAAATGGAGAAATAAAAATCGGAGGAGTAGATTTAAAAGATATGAGTACAAATAATTTGAGAGAGCATGTCGGATATGTAGAACAACAAGTCGATCTTTTTGATGATACTATTAAAAATAATATTTTATTTGGTGTTAAAGATTTAAATAGATTAAAATATAAAAATCACATCAGAACGAAGCATGAAAAAAATATTTCTGAAGAAGAAATAAATAATGTTTTAGAAAAAGTAGCCAAAAAAGCTAGAATAGATCAATTCTATCATAGACTTGGAGATAAGAGATTTGAGACAATGATTGGAGAAAGAGGAATAAAATTATCTGGAGGAGAAAGACAAAGAGTCGGTATTGCGAGAGCATTAATAAAAGATCCTTCTATATTGATTTTTGATGAAGCCACATCTTCTCTCGATGCAGAAAATGAAGAATTTATCAAAGAAGCAATTGATGAAGCGTCAGTAGGCAGAACAACAATAATAATCGCCCACCGCCTATCAACAGTGCGTGATGTAGACGAGATATTTATGATGAGTCATGGAAAAATCCTCGCAAAAGGAAAACATGAAGAGTTGATTAAAACTTCTCCAGAATATAGAAATCTAGTCGAAGCTCAATTAAAATAATTATTTTAACTTATTTAAGAAATATTTAGATAAGAAAGGTTTTAATTCTAACCAAGGAATTATAGCTTCTGGCATACCATCTACATATGGAGCTACAGAATATTGATTCATTTTAAATTTAATTCCCTCATCTAAAATAGAAAAGTTTTGAAAATTAGAAGCTGGTAAAAATCCGTCGCAAGAGCAAGCTTTCTTATCAAATGATCCGTCAGCTTTATAATAAGCCAATCCTAAGCCTTGTGAGAGCATATCTTTATCAAGATCTTCTCCTAAAGATTTTTCTAATTTACTACTTAAAATTTTAACCAAATCAATATCTGATTTATTTTGTTCTGGTTTAAAATCAAAAAGATCATCTGTAGTTATTTGTCCATTTTTATCAAAAGTAAATGTAGCTATAATAGTGTTACCATGTGCCCCACCAGTGAATTCATATTTCTCTATTGTATATGTCACTGTCTGGAATTTTTCAGAAATTTCTTTTGTGTAATTAATATCTAATTCATATGCAGGCTTTGACATATCTGGATACTTTTTTCTCAATTCTATTTCACTATTGTATGTATCACCACCTATTTTCCAATCTTGTTTATCTTGATTAATCCAATATTCAACAGTTGTTTTAATTACTCCATTTTTATCAATCGGATCATTTGGATAATTAGCATTAATAGTATAAAAGTCGTTACTCTCATTAAAAGAAATAGAAGACGAAGCATTTAAAATACTTTCTTCATGCTTTGGAAAAATATTTATAATAGGTTTTTTGTAAGTATAAAAAATAGCAAAAGAAGCTATTAAAATTATTAATATAGATATTACTATTTTAATTTTTGAATTACTTTTTGAAACATTAGAAGTATTTATTTTTTTCATAATATGATTATAGCATTTTTGCGGAAATGGAGAGATTCGAACTCTCGAAGGAGATAAATCCCCTCGCCGCGTTTCGAGTGCGGTGCCTTAAACCAACTCAGCCACATTTCCGTTTATAATATTTTAACAGAAAAATAAATTATTTACATGATATAATTTTAACTATATAAAAATATTTATGTTATTAATAATAATTACAGCAATAATACCCTACTTTATTTATGGGGCAATCGGTGGAAATATTGTCGGTCTACTTGATAATAAAAAAAGATTTGGATTTTGGGGAGATACATTTATCGGAGCTTTTGGAGGATTTGCAATAGGATATATTTTAAATCTTGCAGGAGATTTAATTCCAGCAATAAGTCATACTATGAATATAGCACTATCAAGCAGTATGTCTATAACAAACGGATTATCTATTTTACTATCTTTTATTATCAGTATAATTCCTGGAGGTATAGCCGTATATATCGCTGACCATATTAAGAAATTATAATTCAACTATATTCCAAGTCTCTCTAATCTAGTTTTTGCTAAGAGGGATTTACTTTTTAGTATCTCTTTTCTTTTTTCTAAAAATTTTAATAAATAATTATAATATTTATCTCTGTATTCTTCAGCTTCATTTCCTACAATAAAATATTGTTCACCTTTTATTTTGGTCAAAATATCTTTACTAGTATTACTAAACATCATTGTTATAGAATTATCAAAAGAAACTATGAAAAAATCTTCGTTATTTATATTTGAAAATCTGATATCTTTAATTTTTTCATTAGGCAAATCTATCCCATCTTTAGAAAGTTCTTCTACTACAATAGAAAATAAATTATCAGATTCATCTTTTACCTTATCTAAATTTTCCAAGCTTTCTTTAATATTATCTAAAATAATATTTAAATTCTTTTCATTTCCATTTTCTTTACCTTCTTTATTTTCTAACCCATTTTCTAATCTATTGTTTTTTGATGTCATATTTAAATATTAATAAATAATCTTAATTAATAAGAAAATTATATCATAACAAACAAATTTGGTGACCTCACGGGGAATCGAACCCCGATTTGATCCGTGAAAGGGATCTGTCCTAACCGTTAGACGATGAGGCCAAAATTGTGTTAAAATTATAACACAAAATAATCATTTTACAAAATGATTATAAAATATTACTCTTCTACCAGATCTCTTAACACTTTCTCTGATATCTCTTTTATCTCTCTCTTCTCTTGCTCTATTTTTTCTTCTAATTTTTTATCTATTTCTGAACCAGATTTAAAATTTTCCTTTATAAAATTTTGCTGCTTTTTCTCTTCATTATTTTCTATTTTATTTTCAACTTTTTCTACTGCAATAGTATTAATAACTTTATTATCAGAAGAAGATATTTCTTTACGATTCTTTTCTTCATTCATCGCTTTCGCTAAAGCATCTTTCAAAGATGTATTTTGAACTGTTCCTTCTGTTTTTACTTTTTCTACTTCTTTACGAACTTCAGACAAATTTACATCTTTTATATCTCTTTCTTTTTTGAAATTATCATGACGTGACCTAACATGTCCTTTTGATTGAAAACTGTTAGGATTTTGATTATTATTTTGTTGAAACCCATAATAATTATTTTCATTTTTTCTTTCTACAGGAGTTGTAGAAACTACGTAATTATGGACAATTTCAGTCTTTGGTTCATTTTTTTGAGGAGGAGTATACCAATCTTGAACTTCTTGCTCTACGATATCTTTAGACTTACCATAAGCATGTCTTGAAAGCTCTATAATCTCTTCTGCATATGATATTTGAGGTTTTTCTATAGGAGGAAGACATTTAGCAGAAAAAGGCTTAGAGCCGACATTATCGATCATGAGACGCAAATATACCTGATATGCTGATAAATTTACAATATCATCAGCAGTAAATACTGGCGCGAATTCTTTTTCAAATATTTCAGCATCTGTTGCTCCAACTCTAAAAGTAATCATAGTACCAACATTACCAAAAATAGCAGCTCTAACCTCATCTGTCATTTGCTCTGTATATTGATGCGCTACAGTGAGAGCTAATTGATATTTTCTGGCTTCAGATAAAATATCTGCGAAACTTTCATTTGCAAAGTTTTGAAATTCATCTACATAAAAATAAAATGGAGGTAAATTTTTTAACTCAGAATGATCTACGTCAGCACGACCCATAGCCGCTAAATATATTTTAGTAATTAAAAGTGATCCAATAAGATTTGCATTACCTTCTCCCATCTTTCCTTTTGAAAGATTTATAATTAGAATTTTCTTATTATCCATAATGTCACGTATATCAAAACTCGTTCTCTTTTGTCCGATAATATTTCTAATTAAAGGATTAGAAGTAAATTGTCCAATTTTATTTTGAATTCCAGGCGCAGCTTCTTGTTGATATTTTTCTCCAGCTTTTGCAAATTCTTCAAGCCAAAAAGATCTAATTGAAGGATCTTTTACATTTTCTATAATTTTCTTTCTGTATTCTTTATCAGAAAGCATACGATTGATACCAAGCAATGTCTCATTATCATTTTCAAGCAAAGACAAAATAATGTTATTTAAAATATATTGCATTCTATCTGAGAATTTGTCTTCACCAAAAATCTTTTTAAAAGCAGCCATCAATCCGTTTGCTACAAGGTGTCTCTTTGAAATATCTACTTTTTCTAGAATATTTAAAGCTATCGGAAATTCAGTATCAAAAGGTGCAAAATAAATCACATCTTTTTTTCTTTCTTCTGGCACAAAATGTAAAATCATTTCTGCACTACCTCCGTGTGGATCCATAAAAGCCACCCCTTCACCATTTTGAATGTCTTGTATGACCATGTTTTCAAGCAAAGTAGATTTACCCATACCAGATTTACCAATGATATATGTATGCTTTGTTCTATCTTTTGCTTTAATGCCAAATTTAATCATCTTGTTGCGATGATCTATACTTGCAAGATATGTAATTTTATTTGGATCATTTATTTCTGACATAATTATTTTTTCTAAATAAATTATAACATTAAATTAATATCTATTTTTTAATAAACTGTTCTTCTATTAATCTTACCAAATCAGGATGATAGTGTTCAGAATAATTTACATATATTTTTTTCCCTTTCTTTAAAACAGGTTTTTTTTGATCTTCAAACCATTCTAAATGAGTACTGCGATAATTTTCAGCAAATTTTTTAATTCTCTCAACACTAACTTTGTATTTTTCTAATATTTTTGACAAATTATAAGCATTAATCCAGCCATTTTTTGTTTCTGGTATATTTTCCATCTTTAAATTTTTATCTTTTATATAATCCTCAATTTTTTTAGATAAATCAGGATGATAAAAAATACCTAATAATGGATTTTTATGTTTTAAATCATTAGCGCTAAAAAAATATTGCTTTTCAAACCATTCCGGATTATTTGCTCCTAATTTATTAGCTAGATCAATAATTGTATTACCAAATTCACCTGTTTTTCCTGCTAAAAATTGAGGTCTATTCCATCCAGACTTATTAAAAGGAAACTTTAAAACATAATCCTTTTGAGCATTAACATCTTCTGTAATCTTTTTTAAAAAATCTTCACTATATAATTCAATTTTAGAATCGATAGGAGTTTCAAACCAGTCAGGATTATCAATACGATATTTTTCTGCCAATCTGTTAAATGATCTATATTGAAGTTTTAATTTTTTGTAAATAAAAGTTTGTTCTTTCCATCCTTTTAATTTTAAATCTGAAGTAAACTTACCACGATTATCTTCTTGATATTTTTTAATAATAGAAATCAAATCAGGTGAATAATGCTCAACAGCATATCCCCTAACTCTTTGAATTTCAAACCATTCTGAATGATTAATGCGATATTTTTCTACAAAATCTTCGATCCAATTTTGTTTAAGATTTGTAATTTTAAACAAAGAAAAAGCACTTTCCCATCCTTCTTTTTTTAATGGAACTTTCTCTTTACCTTCTAAATCTGGTTTCATTTCAGATTTTTGTTTTTCAAATTCTGAAATTTTTTTTGTTAAAGCTGTAAGCATTCTTTCTCTCCAGTGTTTACTTTGTATTATTTTAATCCCTATATCTTTATTTTTTTCTATAAGATCGTTGAAATTAATTTTGCTATAAGCGTCTAAATCAATTACAGAAATATTATTTTCTTTTACTATTTTTTCATCAAATACAAAACTAGCATTACCTTCTTCATTACATATGTAAATTATTCTGTTTAATTCTGGAATACAAACTCTTATATAAGACTCTTTTCTTATCATCTCCTTACTATTAACTCCTTGATTAATAGTAATATCTTTATTATCTTTTAGTTTTAAATCTAAATCATTTTCCAATATATATATCAAAGTTAAAAGTCTAGAAACATAACCACTTTCTTTCCATTCACTCTTTCCAGGCATTACTAAAAATTTATCTTCTTTAGTCGGAGGAACAAAAATTTTCCTATCAATACTAGACCTTTCTGATATTTCATTTATAATCTCTTTCAGTCTTTCTTCTCTTTTTTCTACAATTTCAGACATTGAGTCAATAGTTTCTCCGATAGAATTAATACTAAAGTATTTAAAAGCTTCATCTTCTTGTAACCCTTTTTCTCTATCTGATTTATTTGGTACACGAGTTTGTTTTATGTATTTATTTAAAACTTCGTCTGAAATATTTATAAGTCCATTTAAAAAATCATCATAAAAATTAAAAATATTTTCTGGAGAAATTTTATTATTCATCAAATTATCAATCTTTTTTTCTATTTGATCTTTAAATATTTCTTTTATTTTTTTTTGTTCTTTAACTTCTTGCATGATTTAGTTTTTATTCCTCTTCTGAAATTTCTTGCATTGATCTAAATTGCAACTCTCTTTCTTGTTCAAAAATTTCTGGATTATGTCTTGTTTTCAAAAGCATTTCTGCTGCTTCTCTTGCTCCAAACAAATAAGGAATCAAAACATAGGTCGCTCCTGCAGCGTAAAGTATCTTAGCTTGACCAAAATCATGTGCCACCACAACTATTCTTCCTTCTTTATTTTTCTTTCTATAAGATTCGACTAAAAATAAATTTGATTTAAGGCTTGGGATAGTAGAAATAATAGTATTACTTTCAAGAATATGATTCTCTTCCAAGAAACCAAAATCTTCAGCATCTCCATATATAGCCTCCCCTCCCATTTCTATACCGTCTTTTACAGACTCTGGATTAAGATCTATTATCAAGAATTTATAATTCAATCTTTTAAAAACATAAACCAATTCTTTACCTATTCTATGGAATCCAAAAATTACCAAATCTAAATCTTTAGCCTCTGTTTTTAATGTAGAAAAATTATTTTTTCTAATTTCTAATTTCTTTAAAATTTTTCTTAAAAAGACATAAACTTCATCCAAATAAATCATCATATATGCAGATATGGCTATAGATATCATTGCCACAACAGTCATAATAGAAACAATATTTTTATCTAATAATCCCATAGCTGATATTAAAGTAAGTGCTATCAATGAAAATTCAGAAAGTTGAGTCAAAGACACTGCAGTATAAAAACTCGTTCTTGTTCTATGTCCTAAGAAATTCATTACTAAAAATACAACTACCAACTTGAATACTACAACAAATAAAACAAGTAAAAATATTTGAGAAACAACTCCTGACAAATTATCCACTATTAGATTTGCTCCAAGCAAAACGAAAAACATAGCAATAAAAAAGTCTTGAATAGGCTTCATACGGCTTGAAATTTCTTTTGCAAAAGTTGATGAAGACAAAGCTACTCCAGCAAAAAGAGCTCCGATTTCTAAAGATAATCCAAATTTATAAAATAAATAAGCCATTGTAAAACCAGCGCTTAGGCCGAAAAGTAATAAAGCTTCTTGAGATGCTGAAAAAAAATAAATAGATTTTTGTAAAACAAATTTTCTTAAAATAAAATAAATTATCAAAAGTATAATTATTTTTACTGCAAAGGTAGCTAAAAGAGCAGATCTGGGAGCGTTGACGACGCCATAGTTACTTTCATTTACCATTGCCAAAACCACAAGCAAGATTGCAGATAAAATATCCTGTATCAATAAAATACCAACAGATATTTTACTAAAAAGCTTATCAGTATGCCCCTGATCAGAAAGAATCTTCATTACAACTATAGTCGAAGAAAAAGCTAAAGCGACTCCAACAAATACAGATGTCAAAACATTAAAATGCAAAATGAAATGAGACAATACAAAACCGAAAATACTAGAAACAAATACTTGCAATAATGCCCCTACAGATGAATCTCTTCCCACTTCTTTTAATGTTCCCGGATTCAAATTAAGACCAATGGTAAATAGTAAGATAACAATACCCATTTTAGAAAATAGTTCTAAATCACCAGGATTACTTATAATATTAAAAAAATAATGACCAGCCAATACTCCAGATATCACATACCCCACAATGAGTGGTTGGCGAATATAATGAATAAAAACAGATACTACACTAGCTATTAAAATAATTAGAGTCAGCTCTTGGAAACCTTGCATAAATAGTTTTTTATATTAATATTATAACACGCTAAATTGATTGAATTTTTAATAAAATTTAAAAAACATAAAAATATTTTATAACTTTTATGTTTTTATTTTTCTTCTAACTTTTTATCTCGCCACGCCTATCATCATTTCTTCTTCTATATCTTTCTTTAAATTTTCTTCGATCTTTTCTGTATTTCTTTTTATTAAATCTTTATTTTCCCATTTCTTATATTTTAAATAAAAGATAATAAATATTCCTATTAATAATGATGAGAATAGTCCAGATATATATACACCCTTTACTCCATATCCAGCATACTTAGAAAGATAAATTGCGATAGGTACTTGTAATGCCCAAATAGAAATAAGGGAAACCATCATACTGGACACCATATTCCCAGACGCTCTCAAAATTGCAGAAGCAGAAAATTGTAGAGATATAAGAGGGGCAGCTAAAGCAATAACTCTCAAATAAAAAATTCCGAGTTCTAAAACAGAACTGTCATTTGGAATGAAAAATTGTAAAAGATTCTTTGCAAAAACAAATGAGAAAGCTGAAAAGAAAGCTACAACTACAAAAGTTAAAATCATTCCAAGATTTGCAACTTCTCTGGCAGACTTTTTATCTCCAGCACCGAGTTTATGTCCAACTAATATTGATACAGCAATAGAAAATGCCATACAAGGCATCATTGTAGTTAGCATGAATACATTTCCTCCTACTCCATATGCTGCAATAGCTGTACCACCGAAAATATTAACCAAAAACATTAATATCACAGCAGAAAATGATCTTGAGCCCATTTCTATTGATCCTGGAAAACCTAAAAAGAAAGTTCTTTTTATAAAACTAAAATCAGGAATAAAATCTTTTAAATGTAATTTAATTCCATGTTTACCATTAAATAAAATATAAAATCCGATAGCTGCCGCAATACTTTGTGTGACAATTGTCGCCATTGCAGCACCAGATACACCCATAGCTGGAATAGAATGAAATCCAAAAATAAAAAATGGATCAAAGAAGAAATTTAAAGCTACAGAAAGTAAACCTATATAAATAGGAGTTTTCATTTCACCTATTGGTCTCATTACTGATTGAAACATCATAAAAGCAAAATTAAATACAGTACCAATCAATGCAACTTTTGCAAAAGAAAGAGCATAAGGTAATACATCACTTGGCACATCTATCAATCTAAAGAAAGGTTTTAAAGAAAAGAAAGCTATTAAACTTAAAATTATAGAAGCTAAAACAGAAGCAAGTATTGTCTGAGCAGAAGTTTTATTTATCATTTTCTGATCTTTAGCTCCAAAATATTGTGCAGTCAAAGCTCCACCAGCAATTGAGAATCCTATTCCGATAGACATCATCAAAAACATAATAGACCCAGCATTCGCGACACCAGCTACTGCGAGTGGGCCAAGTCTTCCAACCCAAAATGCGTCTACTAATTGATATCCAGAAGATATAAGATTTGCAAAAAGTATCGGTATAGCAAAAATGAAAATTGATTTTATTATTGGTAATTTTTTAATCATATATTTATTTGGATTTAGATTATAGCATGTTTTTTGATGTCTTTTTTTTACATATTGACAATATATTTATAATATGCTATATTGTATAAAGAAATAAAAGCTCTTTAATATATATCTTTTTGTTAAGAATATCTTTATTTGTTTAGTGATTTCAGAGATTGATTTCGATCTTTTAAATCGCTAAATAAATATTCATAATTTTAAAAATTAACAAAATGAAAAAAATGTTTTTAGTTGTAGTTTTATTTCCTATGTTTATTTTCGCACAAACAGAAAAAAAAATTAGGAAAAGGTTTAGTGGCAGTCCACTTCCAAAAATCAGTTTCTTATAAGCAATTAGTATTATTTGCAAAAAAGAAAAAATTGAAAATGGCAGATAGTGTAAATTTAGTTCAGGTTGTAAATTTTTACGCCAAAAAACTAGAAGGAAAAAAATTATTCTGCTGGAAAAAACCAAATAAACTATACATAGGTGATTTTAACTCAAGTAAAAATGGAGACTGTCTGGATGACGGAATTTGTACTGAGATTATTCCAAAGAAAAGGAATAAAAAAATAAATCCTATAGATAGTTTCGAAAATGATGATAGAGATAACTTCTATCATGCTGAAACCTATATATTGTTTATAAAAAAATAAATAATATAAAAAACCCTATTTTCTATTTTTATAGAAAATAGGGTTTTTATTTTTAAAAAAAATATTATTTAATATCTATTTTTATTCCTAATTCTTTCAAATGTTTTTCACTTGTTGGAGCAGGTGTCTGAATAAGTAGATCTTTTCCTTCACCTGTTTTTGGAAATGCAATAACTTCACGAATATTTGGCTCATTAAGTAATATCATTATCAATCTATCAAATCCCCAAGCTATTCCTCCGTGTGGAGGTGTTCCACTTCTAAACGCTCTGAGCATATGTCCGAAATTTGCTTCGATTTTTTCTTCATCATGTCCTAAAATTTCTAGAACTTTTTTCAAATCTTCCGCTTTATGATTTCTAACAGATCCACCACCAAGCTCAAATCCGTTCATGATTATATCGTATTGTTGAGTTTGAATTTCTCCAATATTTTTCTTATCATGCAAATCTTGCATATACTCTTCTTTTGGACGAGAAAATGGATTATGAGTGAATGTCCATTCACCTTCTGCTTCTGGATCATCACTTTCTGCAGTCTTTGCAAAGAAAGGAAAATCTACTACCCATTCAAATGCTAAAAGATCAGGGTCATTTTTATCTTCTCTTAAATCCGGTCTATCATTTCCGTATTTTTCCATTGCTTCTTTATAAGTAATTGTCGGGAATGGAATTTGTTGAATCTTTTTATGAGGAAATAATTCTTTAACCATTTTAATCAAAATTTCTTCATTTATTTTTCTAATTTCTTCTTCTGAAACGAAACTCATTTCAATATCGAGCTGAGTAAACTCTGGCTGTCTATCGCCACGAGTATCTTCATCACGCATACATTTTGCAAATTGGAAATATCTTTCCATTCCTCCACTCATGAGAAGTTGTTTATATTGTTGAGGACTTTGAGGTAAAGCGTAAAAATTTCCTTTCCAAAGACGACTTGGTACGACATAACTGCGAGCACCTTCTGGAGTTGGATTAGTCAAAATAGGAGTCTCCACCTCAACAAAATCTCTTTCTAAAAATTCTTTACGTAAAAAGTTTTGAACTTTACTTCTGATTCTAAGATTATTTTGAATTCTAGCGCGACGCATGTCGAGATATTTTTTCTCAAGACGAATTTCTTCATTTATTTCTTTTCCATCACTAGAAATATCAAAAGCTGGAGTCTCTGCCTCATTTAAAATTTTAATATTTAAAACTTCTAATTCTAGATCACCATTTAAAATACCTTCTTTAATATTTCTTTCTGGGCGTTTATTAACTTTTGCAGATATTTCTACAACCCATTCTGGACGAAGTTTTTCTGCGATAGCTTTTACTTCTTCAGAAACATTTGGTAAAACTACACCTTGTACTTTTCCAGAAAAATCTCTAAAGTCTAGAAAAATTAATTTTCCTTGATCACGTCTCACATCAACCCAAGCCATAATTGTGACTTCTGACTCAATTTTTTCTTTTAAATCTTTGATTAAAGTTCTCATATTTTTTTAATTTTTAAAAGCAAAGTGTTTTTTAAATTTTTTCGCTTTAGCGGGGCGCAAATTTAAAAAATATTTTGCGATAATTAATAAGTTTATAAAATAAAATCACCCATAAAAATTTGTCTTAAATTAAAAACAAATTTTTAGGGGCGATTTTGTCGCGGTGCCACCCTATTTATATCTTCATTATATCTTTTCTCGTAGATTTACGGAGAGTTCTACTTGTAGATTTTCATCTACTTTCTTCTCTCACCTCACCAGTGTTTTCTGGGTCAAAGGCTATAAATAAATAATATCACAATAAAAAAAGAATGCAAATAAAAGTTAATTTTAAATATTTTTAGAATTATTATACTCATCAGAAATAATACTAAAAATAAAACTGTCATATACTACTCCATTTGACATCACATTTTTACGAAGTGTTCCTTCCAGTTTGAATCCACATTTAATAGCAACTGCTCCACTAGCTTTATTTTCAGTTGCACATAATATTTGAATTCTATTTAAACCTAACTCTTCAAAACCATACACTACTAAAGCTTTGACACATTTAGAAATAATTCCTTTACCTTGAAAATCTTCATCTATCCAATATCCTATCTCCGCCACTTTATTATTTTTCCTAATAGTATGAAATCCACAACTTCCTATTATTTTCCCTTGGTAAAAAATACCCAAATCTAAATTCTTTTCATTCACAAACCCTTCTTCACAAGCAATTATAAATTTTTCTGAATCTTCTATACTAAAATTGTCTGTAGCCCAATTTAAAAAAGTTTTTAAATGATTAATATTTTTTCTAGTTACAGCAAAAGAACTTTCAACGTCTTCTAAAGATCTCAACCTTAATTCAATATTTTCATCAACCTTTAAAATAAATTTCATATTTTTATAATTATATTTTTAGTATATCAAATTAATAAAATAAAAAAAGCCGTATCAAATACGGCTTTAAAAAGTCAATTTAAATTTAAGTTTAAGTTTTTAAATTAAATGTTTTTTTGCTTTTCTGATTGCTTCTTTTAATAATTTTCCATTATCATCTTTTTGTAAATAAAAAAACAAAATAACTTTCCCGGAATTTCTACTTACATATTCAAATGAAACTTGCCCATTTGCAAAAACCTCTAAAGAAACAAACTTGTCATACAAGATACCAGAAGGACCTTTTTCGAATAAAACCTTTCTTCCGCCAATAGATGGAGAAGATTCTTGTAAACAACAATCTAGCTTTTTATGAACATCAGCTATAAACTTAGCTGCCAAAATTTCGAAGTTTTTGTTATTTTCTTCAAAACCTTTAATTAATTCTTTTTCCATTACTATAATTTTTATTATTTAGAAATACGAAACTGACTACATACTACAAAAATTAAATATACCTGTCAATAATATTAAATTTGACAAAATTCATATTTTTTTATAGTATAAAGCCAGTAAAAAACGTACAAAAAATATTCAAAAACAATTAAATTATTTAATTATGGAAACGAACACTTTAGGTGGACCTGACACAGAGGAAAATAATGAAAATCCACTGAGTCCTAAGATTCTTCTAAATAGAAGTAAAGAACTATTTTTAGAAGAAGATATCAAAAAAATTAAAGATCTAATAGAAGAGGAGTTTTCTGAAGATCAAAACAGAAAATCATTCTTAATTAAATTAGAGAATATTCTAACTACTTCAGAAGAAGGACTTAAAAAAATTAAGTCTGAATTCCAGGATGCTGGCTGGATAGTAAAAGAAAAAAGTGTAGAGAAAAAATACATAATTTCACTATTCAACAGATCTTACAAAGTGTGGGAATTCTTACACTTTGAAAAGTAGAATTAAAGAATTTAAATTACAACTAACACCTCTCGGGGTGTTTTTTATTATTAAAACAGATTTGACAAAATTCTCATATTTTTATAGTATAAAGACAGTAAAACGTACAAACAAAATTCAAAAACAATTAAATTAATTTAATTATGACTAATTTCAATGTTAATTATCCAGACTTAAAAAGTCCAGAAGAGCTTCTAGGAGAAGAAATAATTCAAAAAGAAGTTAATGAAAACATAAAGTTAATTCTTGCGGATTTTAAATCAAAAACAAATGAGCCTGGAGTAATATCCAGTAAATTTAAAGTAGAAAATCTCCCTTTTAAAAGAGAGATAGTGCAAAGCAAAACTATTCACATGCTTATAGAAGCAGACTGGGAAATAGAAGTTCAAGACGAAAAAGGAAAACCGGTACTAGACAAGAGTCCTTCAATACACTTTTGCAAATCAAATTCTTGGATAATAAGCGTAATAGACAGAAAGCTTATAAAAAAATTATTTTAAATTTTAATTACAACTAACACCTCTCGGGGTGTTTTTGTTTTTATTAAATATACACAATGATTAAAAACACAATAACACTAGAAGCAATATGCCAAAAAGTATGAGAAACATTATATGTCTTATTCCAATCTTTAATATAAGAAATCTCTGAAACAATCCAAGAAGCTAATGCTAAAAATGCTGTCAAAATAAGTAAATGATATGACCCATCATAATCAAAAACAAATTTTCCAATATATAAAATAAAACTCACAGAAGCTATCCAATCAGCAAGACGATAATAGGCATTATGAGGATAAGAATGATAAAAAATACTTGTAAGAAAAACTAAAAATAAAAGACTCACAACTGTCACATCTTTACTCCCAATAAACATCGCACAAACAATATAAATAAAAGAAGAAAAAACCACTATAGCATGATGTGGTAATTTATTTTTTATCTTTTCTTTTAAAAATTCAAGCATAAATAAAATAAATTAGATATGAATATTATACTACACAAATCTAGTCACAATAAAAATAAATAACAATCCTAAAATAGTTGCCAAGATAGTTTTATAAGAAGAATCTTTTTCATGGGCTTCTGGAAGAATATCACTCGCAGAAATGTAAAGTAAAAATCCAGCAAAAAATCCTAAATAAAGAATTAAGAAATTTTCTGGCATTACAAAAAATAATGTAAATATTACTCCAAGTACTGGAGCAAGAGCATCTAAAATTAAAAATCTCTTTGCTTTTTTATCTGAATTTTTATGATTTAAAAGTAAAACCACAGTATTCATTCCATCTGTAAAATCATGTGCTATCACAGCTATAGCAACAGCGAATCCGACAACAGGAGAAACTTGAAATCCTAGTCCGATCCCTACTCCATCCATAAAAGAGTGACCAATGAGTGCGAGAGCTGATGCAATGCCAACATTTGGATGCTTGTGCTCACCGTACTCACTTTCATGATGATGATGCATTAATATTGATTTTTCTAAAATATGGAAAACTAAAAATCCGACAGTTAGAGAAATCATCACTGAAGTAAAATCAAAATTATTTTTTGAAATTAATCCGAACAATTCTGGAAAAATATCAAAAAATACAACCCCTAAAATAACTCCAGCAGAAAATGCCATTATTTTATGAAGTTTGTCTTGATTTTTAATAGAAAAATATCCACCAATCAAAGTTGATAGAAATGTCGCCATCGCAAGTAATATCATTGTCATAATTTTAATTTGTTATTTTTTTATAAAACTCAATAAAACATAAAGCTGTTATTCCCCATAAAAATGGAAGATAAAATCCAAAATTTAAATAAAATATATCTTGTAAATTATAAGTCCACGCCCCAAAAGTAATAAAAATATACTCTATTAGACTGCCCATGAAAAATCCAAAAAAATATAAATAAATATATTCTTTTCTTTTTTTATAAAGTAGCATAAATGATGTAAAAATTAAAATAATAAATAAAAAAATTCTTTCTTCTCTGAGAAATAATGAAGATAAAAGGACTACTGGTACTATGTATCTATATTTCATAAATAACTCTAAATGTTTATATTAAAAATCTCTTTTATTATTTCTTTATGTTGAGTCTCAATATCTTTTCTAGCGTCTATTTTTATAAATTTATAATATTCATCTTTTTTTGCTTTATTGATAATTGGAGAAACATCTTTTTTGTACCATTCCAATCTTGAAAGGATTTGTTTTTCTTTGTCATCATTTCTACCTCTTGAAAGAAGTCTATTTGCAGCATCCCTGTCTGGTAAATCTAAATATACAATTATTGGCTTTCTGAAATTAAAAAATTGGATAGTCTCACGAAGTACCTCATGCTCCATCAGTGTTCTTGGTGAACCATCAAGGATTATATTATAACCTTTTTGACTGTCATTAATTATTGCATTCATAAAATTCCAAACAGCAATAGATGTTGGGAGGCGATTCCCTTTTGTGACCATATCGTGAATTATTTTTCCCGTATGTTTATTTGTATTCCCTGCTAAATATTTATCTATGAATCCGCGAATTAATTTACCAGAAGAAATATATTGTGTTTCTTCACAACCATTTTTATCCATAAATTCCAGAAGCTTTTCAGCTTGAGTTCCTTTTCCACAACCAGACTTACCAATGAAGATAATAAAATTCCTATCGATAGAATTTTTATTAATTTTTATTTCTTTGTTTTTCATATTACTATTATATAATATTTTTTAGCTCTTCTATTTTTTGTAAAATCTCATTCCAATCTTTTACTCTAAAAATATTTTCTGGCAAATTTTCTTCCTGATTCCAAGGGTTATCTAAAAGAATTACAGGAATATTATGCTGTGCTATATCTAAAGAATTTTTTAAAGAATCTTCAATAAAAATATTTATTCCAAATTCTTTAGAAAAAATACCTTTATCAACTTTCAAATATTCTCCTTTTTTTCTACTTCCTAGATGATAAACTTCTTTAAAATGATTATGAAAATGTTTTTTAATTAATTCTTTAGTTTCTTTTTCAAGATATAAAGGACGGGCTGTTATAGCATATAATTCACATCCTAAATTATTCATTTTTTCAATAGATTCTATAGCTCCAAATATTGGAGTAACTTCTTTTGCTTCTTTAGAAAAAGAAAATTCATCCAATAATTCAAATATCATTTCTTTTGAATATTTTGTTTCGTCTTCGAGAACACGTGAAGACCAATTATGAATTTTAAAGTCTGTATTTAATTTTTTATTAACCAACTTTATAAAACCATCATTAAATGGCAGCAAAATATCATCAATATCAACACCTATTTTTATTATGTTAGGCATATACCTTTTGCGCAGTGAATGGGACTCGAACCCACGACCCCCGCCGTGACAGGGCGGTGCTCTAACCAGCTGAGCTACCACTGCATTTTCTATTTTTAACAAATGTATTTTAACATATTTATTATTTGTTTGCAAAAAGAAATTCAAAGTGTTATTATTATATCTACTAATATCGCGGAATGGAGTAAAGGTAACTCGCAAGGCTCATAACCTTGAAACCCTAGTTCGAATCTAGGTTCCGCAACAAGAAATAAACAAAAACTCTAAATCAAATTTAGAGTTTTTGTTTTATAAAAAATAAAAAGAGTATTAAAAATTAATACTCTTTTTGATAAAGTTTGTCATCAAATTATAATATTGGTATAAGAACATTATCTTTAATTTGAGCAACACCTTTATCATCAAAAATCTGAATACAATTAAATTCATCAATCAACTGTCTACACAGTTCATAAGCTTCTTCTCTGGTATTTTTATCATCTTCGATTTGATAAATTACAGAATCCATAATAACTAAAGCTCTAAACTTTCCTTCAGAAGCTTTCTCATGTTTCGGGTCTGAACTTAACTCTTTAAGTTTAAGTTTGTGACGTGTTTCAGTATCCATCTTTTATATATTTAAAATTAAAAAATACATTATTTAAACTAAAGCGATTATATACAAAATAAATAGATTTGTAAAATAAAAAAACGAGCCTATTTATTCAATAAACTCGTTTTTAGAAGTCATGTAAAGTATTTTACTTTTTCACAACTTCTGTTAAAACTTCTGCTTTGATCCGGCTTTGTGGATTGTAATTTAAAATTTTAAAGTCATCCATAGTAAAACTATCAATGTCTTTAACTTCAGGATTAATCCAAAGCTGTGGAATCTCGATACTTGGAGCCCGACCTAATTGCTCTCTAACTGCTTCTGTGTGAATTTCATACACATGATAATCATTCAAAGTAATAGGCAGTTCATCTACTTCCATGTCACAGACTTGCGCAATCATGTGTGTAAGTAGAGCATAGCTAGCAATGTTGAAAGGTACTCCAAGGAACATGTCGCAAGAACGTTGGTTCATGTGAAGTGACAAATGTTTTTTTTCTTCACTGTCTTTCCTTACAAAACACTGAAAGTCTGTGTGGCATGCAGGCAGTGACATGTCGTAAAGTTCTGCAGGATTCCAAGCAGTAACACGAGCATAACGACCAGTATAGTCTGATTTTAATTTTTTAATTAAATCATCTATTTGGTTTATTACTGTACCGTCAGGAGACTTCCAATTAGTCCATTGTGAACCATAAATTCTACCGCAGTCACCATCAAATTCTGCCATGTTTCGCTTTGCAAAATTTTCAGCATCACCAACCCACATTTGTTTGATTGGTTTACCATAAATTTCTTCCAGTCTTTTAAAAGACATTCTGCCGTAAAGTTCACTACGGGATTTGTTTGGTCTTCTTCCTCCTTCGAGGAACCAAAGTAGTTCAGCCACAATTAATTTGAAATTAACTTCCTTTGTTGTTAATAAAGGAAAACCTTTTTTCAAATCAAAACGCATTTCTCGGACAAATTTTGCCAGAGTCACTCCATTACGAGTTTCTCTTCTGTCTCCTGTTTCTAAACAGGCTTCCATTGCAGATAAATATGGATATTCCCATCCTTATATTCCTGATAAAGTTTTTTCTTCCATGTTTTATTTTTTTAGAACGTTAATAAATTATTTAAATTTCTGGTTTTAAAATACCATTTTTAAACTACCTTTGCAAAGGTTGATTTATGTAAATTTATGTTGTATTTTTAAGATAGAATTTCGTTATTTAATTAATTATAAAAATATATAAGATGAAAAATTATCAAACCATTTCAATCGAAGGTAGTGACGGAGCCGGAAAAGCCACAACTACAGATTTATTAAAAGAATATCTAATAAAAAAATTAGATAAGAAAGTTGCGACACTTTCATTTCCTAGATATTACAGCTCTACTCTAGGAGGAAATCTTTTAAGAGAAGTATTAAAAAGTGAAAGAGCTAGTGAATACGATTTTATTAATCGTAATCCAAAATTAGCTTCACTTCTATATGTGATGGACAGAGCTGAATCAAAAGAAGAAATTAATAAAATGATTTCTGAAAATGATTTTCTTATTTTTGATAGATATGTCGCTTCTAATTTTATCCATCAAGGTGGAAAAATTACTGACGATAAAGAAAGAGAAGATCTTATTTCTTTTTTATCAAATTTAGAGTATGGAGAATTTCAACTTCCAAAACCTGACATAACTTTTTTCTTATATCTTCCAACTGAGATTGCTATGAAAAATAAAGAAAATCAAAGACTCTTGGGCCAGAATGTAAAAATGGACGCAGGAGAAAATGATCCTATTTATCTTGAAAATAGCAACAAGTCTGGTTTATGGTGTATAGAAAAGTATGGATGGCAAAAAATCAATTGTTTTGATGAGATAAAAAAATCTCAAAAATCAAAGGAAGAAGTACTTGATGAAATTTTAAAGATTTTAGGTATTTAATCAAAATGCGAGCGAATAATTTCTTATTCACTCGCATTTTAATTATGATTAGTCTTAATTTTTGTGTCCTCTGACTTTAAATTATTAAATCAATTATATCAAGAACTAGAATATTTAGTAAGTATTTTAAATAAATAAAAAAGGACCAGATTATCTTACGACAATCAGTCCTCTTATTATTAACCCACCCGTTCTACTAATTAATTAAGCGACGAATCTACAGGAGCATTTAACTGTAAACCAGAAGTTTCAATTTCCAGTGTAAGCTTATTACGCTCAGTTTTATTTATCCTACCAGAAGAAAAAAGTCCTTCTAAGTATTCAAAACAATCTTCCTGATTAGTAATCTGACGAGAAAGAAAATCTGTACCAATAAATTCTCCATGCATACCACATTCACAAACAGAAAATTTTGGTAAATCTTTTTCTGTTTCTGTTACGGAAAACTTATTAATACCAGTTCTAACAGCATAAATCAAAGTAAGACTCGTAATGTCAGCAGTTAATTGACTATCTACAGATTTTTTAGTTATCGGCAAAGTTTGCAGACTAACTATTTCATCTATAAGTTCTACAGCATGACATTTTGTAATTCTTTCTTCAGAAAGAAAGTTTATTACTATATCTACTCCTCCTTGTTTATTAGTGAAAATTTCATTTTCACTATCAGTTTTCTTGTTCGAGAAATAGTATCTACCATTCCCTTTGTCCTTAAGAACTAATTCAATCTTTTTCATTTAATGAGTTTTGTATTTAAAAATAAAAAATTACCTTTAATAGGATGTCATATATAAAATGATTAGTCAAGCTTTGTGTCAGTAGGTGGGATCGAACCACCGACCTTAGCTTTATGAGTGCTATGCTCTAACCAACTGAGCTATACTGACATTAAAAGAAATTATAGCAAATTTTAAACAAAAATTAAAGTGTCTAAATTGTTGACTTTATATACATGTTTTGCTAGTATTAGTTCAGTTTTTAAATTAGAGACCAAATATGTGGCCTGGGTCATGTATCTCAACATTTAAGATTAGCTAGCTCTTTCTGATTAATTGAGCTATCCACAAATTTCAATTTAGTGACATATGGTAAACGTAGGATAGACGAAGGGAAACTAAGACTCTCGCCTCCTTTGACTTGAGTAGTTTATGGAAATTTAATTTTCCCCTTTCTACATGTGATTATTCGAATATGAAAGGAAGACCTTCACGATAAAGCCTTCTGAAAAGAAATTTGTGTTTTTTAAAAAAGCCGTTGCGCAAGCAATGGCTTTTTCTTTTTATTTACTTTTAATTTCTTCTATTTGAATTGGAGAAACTATTTTTTGTTTTTTAACTTTTTTAATTTCTAAAGAAAGAGATTTTTTGATTTCTTTTGTAATCTGATCTTTGTCTTCTTTCAAATTTATCTCTACAATACTTTCTGGAATATTCCCTTTACTATCTTTTACTTCTCCAGCATCGAGCATGACTTTAGCTAATTCATTTAAAAGATGAGTTTGGATAAATCTTTTAATTGGTCTCGCGCCATAATGAGGATCAAAAGATGATTCTGAAATATATTCTCTAGCTTTTTCTGAAACAGATAATTTCAAATTCTTTTCCATTAATCTAGTTGAGATTTTATTTAATTCGAGATCGACAATTTGTTTTATTTCTTCTTTTTTCAAAATATCAAAGACAACTATTTCATCAAGTCTATTTAAGAATTCTGGCTTAAAGAAATCTTTTAGAGAAGACATAACTTTTTCTTTTGTATTCTCATAATTTTTCTCTTCAGTATCAGAATTATTAAATCCGAACTTTTGCATATTTTGAATATATTGAGATCCGATATTTGAAGTCATGACTATGATAGAATTTTTGAAATTTACAAATCTTCCTTTTGAATCACGAAGCCTTCCTTCATCGAGGACCTGAAGCAAAACATTAAATACTTCTGGATGAGCTTTTTCAACTTCATCAAAAAGGATTACAGAATATGGTCTGTGACGAACTGACTCTGTTAAATGTCCTGATTCTTCATAACCAACATATCCAGGTGGTGAGCCAATTAATTTTGAAACAGAATGTTTTTCCATGTATTCACTCATATCAACTTTGATTAGAGACTTTTCATCATTAAACATAAATTCTGCGAGAGCTTTTGTTAACTCTGTTTTACCGACTCCTGTTGGACCAAGAAACATAAATGATCCGATAGGTCTATCAGGATCACTAATACCGACACGACTTCTGCGTACAGCGTCAGAGATTTTTTGTATTGCCTCTTTTTGTCCAATCACACGACGAGAAAGAACATCTTCCATGCGTTTTAATTTTTCTTGTTCTGCTTCGAGCATTCTAGAAAGTGGTACACCAGTCCAGCGAGATACTACAGCTGCAATATCTTCTTCTGTAATTTCTTCACGCAAAACTTTACGAACTTTTTGCATTTTCTTTAATTTTTCAATCTTAGAATTTATTTCAGTATTTAATTTTGGCATTTCAGAATATCTGATCTCTGCGATACGAGCAAGATCACCAAGAGACTCTTTCATGTCAGCCTCAACACGCAAGAAGTCCAACTTTTTACGTAATGCTCCGACTTCATCTAGAATATTTTTCTCATTTATCCAGCGAATCTCTAATTCTTTTACTCCTTCTTTTATGTTAAAGATTTCTTTTTCTACTACTTTTATTTTATTAATTAAGTTCAAATCTTTTTTATCAAGTGAAGATTCTTTTAATAAAGCCTCTTTTTCAATTTGAAGTTTTAAAATTTTTCTATGTGCTTCTTCTAACTCTGCAGGTTTATTTTCTAAAGCAATTCTCATACTTGATGCTGCCTCATCAATAAGATCAATAGCCTTATCAGGAAGAAATCTATTTGTGATATATCTCACAGATAAATTTGTAGCTGCATAAAGTGCCGCATCTGTAATTCTCACTCCATGGAAAAGTTCATACTTTTCTTTTAAACCACGCAAAATAGCAAGAGTATCATCTGTTGATGGCTCTTCTACAAATATAGTTTGAAATCTTCTCGCAAGAGCAGGATCTTTTTCAATATGCTTTTGATATTCATTTAATGTTGTTGCACCGATGACTTTCAACTCTCCACGAGCAAGAGCAGGCTTGAGAAGATTTGCAACATCATTTGCCCCTTCCGCTGCACCAGCTCCGACAATAGTATGTATCTCATCAATAAATAAAATTATTTTCCCTTCACTTTTTTCTACCTCTTTCATCATCTGCTTTAATCTCTCTTCAAATTCTCCTCTGAATTTTGTACCAGCAATGAGCATACCTAAATCAAGTAAAAGTAATTCTTTATCTTTAAGACTTTCAGGTACATCATTTTTTGCAATTCTATTTGCGAGACCTTCTACAACAGCAGTCTTTCCAGTACCAGCCTCTCCTATTAATAGAGGATTATTTTTTGTACGACGAGAGAGAATTTGCATAAGACGCATAATTTCTCCATCACGACCAATAACAGGATCAAGTTTATCTTGCTTTGCTAATTCTGTGAGATTACGAGTAAATCTGACAAGCCATTTATTCTTTTTTGGTGCAGGAGTATCATGTACATTGTGACTACGGAATTCTGTAATCAAAGATTTAATTACATCTCTATCAATTTTAAATCTATTTACTGACTCTTGTATTTTTCCTGGAGTATCAAGCAAAGCTAAAAACATAACTTCTATTCCAATAAATTCATCACCCATTTCTTTTGCAATGATTATAGAATTCTCTAAAGTTTGAGCGAGTTCTGGAGTCAAATACATTTGATAAGAAGATGAAAGTGTCTGAGCTGATGGATGACCTTCAATATTTTCTATCACCACATCCAAAAGCAATACATAATCCACTCCCATTTTTTCTAAAATCGGAATTATAATACTATCTTCTTGTAAGAGTATCGCTGCAAATAAATGCAAAGGTGTGACTTGATTTTGATTTCTTTCAATCGCTATCTCATGTGCCCTCCTTATCACTTCTTTTGCTTTAGTTGTAAAATTGTTAAATGCTGGTGGCATATTTTTTATCTTGTTTATTTAATAATTAAAAAATTATTTTTTCAAATGAAGCCCCGCTTTGCGAAACATTTTAAAAAACAATTTTTTAAATTTATATTATTTATTTTCAAATCTCTCTTCACAAACTTTCCAATCAACATTTTTTAAAAATGCATCAATATAATCAGCTTTCTTTGTTCCAAAATCCAATAAGAAAGCATGTTCTAACATATCCATACATAGAATTACTTTTGAATTCGCAAATAATCCAGTATTATGCTCTTCAAACCATAAAGTGAATAATTCGTTTTCTGATTCACCTTTTACTAATGCTACCCATCCTATCCCTCTCATTGTTCCAATACTTTTTAATGTTGCAATCCAATTTTCAAAACTTCCGTAAATCTCATCTATCTTTTTCGCTAGAGCACTTTCTTTGTTTAATTCATTTTTATTTTTAGAAAGAGATCCAAAATAAATTTCGTGTAATTTCATCCCATTGTATTCCCAGCCCATTCTTCTTTCCACTTCGCTTGCTTCAATACTCCCCAGTTCGAGTCTTCCTTCTTTCTGTTTAGCGAGAATACTATTAATATTTTTAACATATCCTTCATAAAGAGTAAAGTGAAGCTTTAAAGCCGCCTCAGAAAACCCCTCGAGTCCTAATAAATGATCATAATTTTTTGGTGTATACATATATTTCCTTTATTTTATCATACAAAATTAGTATTTAAAAATTACAAATAATTAAACATTTGACAAATATATCTATTTATATTATGCTATATATAGCTGTTCAAATAAACAATATTTTTAAATCAAAAAATAAATAGAATGCATCATAGTACTTTACCTGACTTTTTAGTTCAAATGGCAAATGGATTTCCATTTCCAGTATTAATAGGAGGCCTTATTATAGGCTGCTATAGAATACATAAAACTGAGAAAAGGAAGAAAAAAATAGAATTAGAAAAAAGTCAGAAATCAGAATCTGCCGATTTACGTAACTAAAAGATTCCCTTAGGAACTTAAACTGATCCGCCTCACATGAGGCGGATAATTTTTTGACTAAAATACTAAATTATGTTAATCTGAAAAAGGTAATAATGTTCATTAAATTAATTAAAAATTAAAACAGAATAAAGATGGAAAAGTGTTTAAAAATTATTAGTACTTTACTAGAAAGTAGAGAATTTTGGTACGGAATTATTTCTTGTGGAGTAATAGTTCTATTTGTTTTTCTACTCACAAGATATGTAACTAGACATCATCCGAAGTACAAAAAATTGGAGAATGATGACTTGAAATTCAAAGAATTTTTAAAAAGATTTGCTAAAGAGAATAATGTTGAAAAAAATAATGTAGCTCATTTTTTTAGAATAAACTTAAACAGGATTGAAACTTTGTTTTCATTAGAAGAAAATAAAATTATAAATACTGAAAATATTCAAAAAATAATTGAAGATGCAATACAAGAATATCAACAATCAAAGTAAAAATTCTTTTAATTATAAAGGAAGTATAATCAAAATTATACTTCCTTTTTATTTTTATTAATACTTGACAAATGTATTAATATTGTATAGTATATAAAAAGTTCAAATTGAACATTCATAAAATTTTTAACAAAAAATAAAATTAGAAAATGAAAACTGTATCTAAGGATCTAGAAAAAGCTTTAAATGATAAATTTATAGAGTTAGATGATACTTTTAATGCTATATTTTTAAAACTTAAAGAAGAAGCTAAAGGACAAATTTTGTTCTTTATTAACAAAAGTGAATCGTTAGAAGAAATTAAATCTTCCAATTTTTGGTTCAATACTTTTTTTTCAGAAAAACTCACAAAAGAAGATAAAAGGTTTATAAAAGTGAATTTTAAACTTTTTAAAAAAAGATTTGAAGAAGAAAAATTATTATTAAAAGAAATAAAAAATGACGATAATAATTTTACACTTCATATGCTTACTAAATAAGCCTTCTTTAAAAAGAGTTTAAAAACCACCTCTCGTGAGGTGGTTTAATCTTTATTTTATTTTTTGAATTTATAATAAATTTCTTTTAAGACTTTTACAAATCTTTCTAAATCTTTTTCTTCTACACTATCATCAATAGAGATACGAATGGTCTCACGAGCTATCTTTTTTGATTCTTCTTTTTTAAATTTATTTTTTGAAATGTTAAAAATCACATGAGAAAATTCATCACTCTTTGCAGAACATGCAGATCCAGCAGAGACAGCAAACCCTTTTTGATCAAGACGAATTACCATTTCATCAGAAGGAAAATCTGGAAGATGAATAGAAATATTTCCTGGTGCTCTCTTTGCCTCTCTTTCATCTCTAGGAATACCAGATTTTTCAGACTTCCATTCATTTTCATTCCAAGACCCTATCAATTTTGCTTCTTTTATTTCTTTTAAAATATTTTCTAATAAATTATTTCTTTTATTTGAAATAGATTCTAAAATTTTAATATTTTTAATTTTGTTTTGAGCTTCTTCTAAAGCTGTAGCGAGACCGACACTTTTTTCTATATCGACAGTACCAGAAAAAATATTTCTTTCTTGTCCTCCACCAAAATAAAAAGGAGAAATATGAACTTTTTCTTTTTTAAATAAAATTCCAGAAGATTTTGGACCATATATTTTTGATCCGTTTAAAGAAAGTAAATCTACACCGAGCATATCAACATAAAGAGAAAGATAATTCCCTGCTTGTGCTGCATCAGTATAAAAATACGGATAAGAAAATACATCTCTATTATTATTTTTCTTCCACTCTTTTATTTTCTTACTAATATTTTTAATATCTTGAATAGATCCAACTTCGTTGTTTACATACATTACAGAAATCAAAATAGTATTTTCTTTTAATTCTTTTGCAACATCGTCTGGATTTACAATTCCAAATTCATCACATTCTAGATAACTCACTTCTATTTCTCCTTTTTTCTCTAAATATTTTATATTTTCAAGCACAGCGACATGCTCAATATTTGAAGTGATAATATGAGGCAAAATATATTCTTTATTTTTAGAATTATTTTCTTTATAAAAATTCAGTATTCCAAAAATAGCCAAAGCACAAGAAAGAGTTCCATTTCCAGTAAAATAGATTTCATATTCACGAACACCGAGAGTTCTAGCTATTTTCAATCTAGCTTCGTTTAAAATATTTTCAGCATCAAGACCTTCTTGATAAATATTATTTGGATTAAAATTCAAATTCTGAACTTTCTTCATTTCAGATATGACTTTTTTACTCATCATTGTCTGTGAGGCAAAATCTAAATAAACTCTTTTCTCTTTTTTATTCTCTTTTGACATATTTGTATTACTTATAAATATACTAAATAAATATAGACTATTCAAGTTTTTTATGATATTATTATACAAAATAAATTCAAAGTGGGAATTGGTGTTTTTTATTCTCTTTTTATTTAAAAATATATCCTATGTCACAAGACAAAAATCAAGAATCAAATTTAAAAGAAAGACAGCCTGTAGTAGTAGTTATGGGTCATGTTGATCATGGAAAAAGCTCATTATTAGACGCTATTCGCAATTCAAATATAGTAGATGGAGAAATTGGCGGAATCACACAACATGTGAGTGCCTATGAAATTTCTCATGAATTAAAAGACAAAAAAGAAGTTAAGAAAATTACTTTCTTAGACACACCCGGACACGAGGCTTTTGGATCAATGCGTGAAAGTGGAGCAAAAATAGCAGATATTGCTATTTTAATCGTTTCTGCTGAAGACGGAGTAATGCCACAAACTATAGAAGCTCACAAAATAATTGTTGAAAATAAAGTTCCTTATCTTGTCGCTATCAGTAAAGTTGATAAACCAAATGCAAATATTCAAAGAACAAAAAATTCTTTAATTGAAAATGGGGTTTATATAGAAGGAATGGGAGGAGATGTTTCTTTTGTTGAAATAGATTCAAAAACTAAAAAAGGAATCCCTGAATTACTTGAGACTATTTTACTTATCGCAGAAATGTCAGACTTCACATACGATTCATCAAAAGATGCTACAGGATTTATTCTAGAGTCACTATTGGATGGTAAGAGAGGCATTTCCTCAACTTTAATAATAAAAGACGGTATTATGCCAAAATCTGGAGCTATACTCGCAGATACATCTCTCTCGCCTATTCGTATAGTAGAAGATTTTGCTGGCAAGCCTATTTCTATGGCCCATGCAGGACAAGTCGTAAAAGTGACAGGATTCGACAGTGCTCCAAAAGTTAATAAGACTTTTTTCTCAAGTTCTGACAGAAAAGAATTAGAAAAGATTCAGGCAGAAAGATTAAACGATTCTGTTCATAAAGTTTTAGATACAAAAGTTTATCGTAATGCAAAGCTTGTTATTCCTGTAATCTTAAAAGCTGACACACTTGGTACTTTGACAGCTGTAGAAAGAGAAATCAAAAAAATAGAACACAATGAAAAGACAGATATGGAGACTGGTATTAAAGTTAAAATTATCGGAGGAGGAATTGGAAATATTACAGAGACAGATATTTTAGGTACAGCACATGATGAAAATGTTCTCATAATTGGATTTAATGTGAAAATTGAAACCAAAGCCAGAGATGAAGGAGAAAGACTAGGAATAACACCAATTACTTTTGATATTATTTATAAATTAGCAGAATGGTGGAAAGAAAAAGTTGAAGCAAGACTTCCTCATGAAGAAATTGAAAAAAGTTTAGGAAAATTAAAAATCTTAAAAATCTTCTCAGTTTCAAAAGATAAACATGTCCTTGGAGGAAAAGTTCAAGAAGGAAGTATAAAATTAAATGCGAAAGTAAAAGTATTTAGAAGAGATTTTGAAATTGGCTCTGGAAAAGTTATAGAGCTTCAAAGTATGAAAATTAAGACAAATGAAGTCTTAGAAGGAAACGAATGTGGAATAATGATAGAAAGTAAAATAGAAATTATCCCTGGAGACGTAATAGAAGCCTTTGAAGTAGAAAAAAGAAAAATAATGTAAAAGTAATATGTTTCCCTCACACGAAAATACAAATCCTGACTTCTCAGGACAAACAGAAAGACAAATAAAAGTTGGCCTAACAATCAGATCAATTGCTCAAGACTTTTTTCAAAGAGAGTCTTCTGGTGCTTCACTTATTACAGTAACAAAAGCAGATATCTCAAAAGACCTAAAAAGAGCAAATATTTTTATTACTGTTTATCCAGAAACAAAAGAAGATCAGGCTTTAGAATTCGCAAAACGCATGCGTACTGATCTTCGTACTGATTTAAAAAATAAATTACACATCAGAGTTATACCAAATGTAGAAGTAAAAATTGATCAAGGAGAAAAAGCAAGACAAGAAATGGATATTGTTTTCAAAAAAGTTGAAAATGAGAAAAAGTAGTTTTTAATTGTGATATAATTTATGTATAAAAAATTAAATACATAATATTAATAATTAAAAAATATGATAACAATAAATATCTTGGCTCAAATTTTTGGAATGACATTTTTGTTCGCCGGCATTTCAATGATTTTTAATAGAAAAACAGTTAAATTAGTAGTTGACAGAATGGTTTCAGACGCTGGATTAATCTGGAACATGGGATTCATGTTTATTTTTGCAGGATCTTTTATTTTAGCTTTCTCTAATTTTTACGGAAGTGGCTTATCTGCAATGCTTTCAATAATTGGTATTCTTGCTTTCTTAAAAGGTATTTATTTACTTTGGTTACCAGGACATTCAACAAAGCTTTATAAAAAAATAGCTGAAAATAATTCAATTATTTTAATTACTGGAATAATTGCATTATTAGCAAGTTTCTATTTAATTGCAAAAGGATTCTACTTTTAATTACTTAAATAAATAAAATCACCTATAGAAATATAGGTGATTTTATTTTACATATCAAAGAATGATATAATTAAAAAGTGAAATATTAATAATCTCTTTTAAAATAAATAAAAATATGCCAGTAATTTTTGCTCAAATCTTCGGTTTAACTTTTCTAATAACAGGATTTTCAATAGTATTAGATAGGAAATCTACCTCTATAACTATAAATAGAATAGCAGAAAATTCAGGACTAATGTGGACGTTAGGATTCTTTTCTGTACTTTTAGGGGCAACAATCTTTCCTTTTATTAATCCAATGAGAGACACATTGTCTCTGGTTTTATACATCTTTTCTGTTGTTGCAATATTCAAAGGAATATTTTTACTTTGGATGCCAGGACATGTATCAAAATTTTATGAAAAAATGATGAAAAATCATAATATGATTTTAATTTCTGGTACACTTTGCATTATTTTAAGTGTTTACCTATTACTAGCCAGCTTCTAATAATATAATTAAAAACACTCTGAATAATTCAGAGTGTTTTTAATTTGTGTGTTTTTATTTATTAGGATAAGAAAACCAGATTCTGGCAGAATTATTGTCACACATATGACAAAAGGCTCCCAATGGATTCTGAATTCTCTTTTTAGAATTATGGTCTTCACCTTCTCCATGTATATATTTTAAAGCTATTTTTTGTTTATTATTTAACTTTATTTTATATTCTTTTAAAACAGAATTTATAAATTCTTCTTTTTCTAAATCTGATGTAAACTTTGTTTTTGGCTCAACGTATTTAAATGGCTTTTCTAAATCGTGTAAAAATAAAACCAAAAGAGAGTCTGACAAAGTAAAGTCTGGTTTTCTTTCTTTAAACATAAAACCATAAAAATTATAAGCCATACTCATGATTTCTTCTAAATGATCAATGTATCCACCTTTCCAATTTTGATGTTTTGCTAAAGATCCTGGCGCAACCAAAAATCTATCTTTATGATCTTCAAAGATTTTCTTACATTTAACCTGATTAACACTTTCTATTTTATTTAATAAATAATTTATTTTATAGAATTTCATTTTTTTATTTATATATAAATTATACAGAATAACCAATCGATTTTAAATATTCAAATAATTCTTCTTTTGTTTTTGCTTTTTTCTCTATAACTGCTAGATATATATAAGAACTAGAAACTTTAATATCAGACTCAAATAATAAATGTTTAAATTCTAAAATTTTTTCTTTTTCTTCATCTGAAGAATTTTTCATTAATTCAATTATTTCATTCGATGACTCTTGTGACTTTATAATGAAATTAATACCTATTTGCCATAAACTTTCATTAAAAGTCATTTTCAATCCCAAATAAAAACTATCTAAAGCTTTTTTAGAAGTATATCTAGTAGCAGCATCTTCATTAAAATTATGTTTATCATGAAATTCGATATATTCGAACAAACCGCTATCTAAAAAATAATTTATTGATGTCTTAATAATATTCATATCAAACTCCTTAACAATAATATGAAAATCTATATCTTTAGACATCATTACATCGTACGCATAACTTCCAATAAGATTAACTTCACCAAATTTATTAAGAAAATCTACAATATTAGTAGAATCTAATATTGTTTTAGCTTCTTTTTTTATTATTTGGGATTTCTCTAAAAAAGGATATTTTATCATAAAAAAATTATATCATAAATTAATATGATAGTCATTTCATAAAAAAACAAAAAGCCAGCAAAATGCTGACTTTTTAAAATAATGTTTACTTTTTTTAAAGATCAAAAGAAAATTCTCTAAGAGCTAAAAAAACAAATTTTAAAGTCTCAAAATTACAAAATGGATCCGAGATCATGCTATTAGTAATTTTAACCAGATCAAAATCTTCATTATTTTTAATAACAAGGAATCTTGACCAAGAACATCCATTTGTGCGCCAGTTTTCTCCTAAAACAAAACCTCCACCAGAATGCAATTCGTAAATAATAGTCCAACTATTTTTTTCCGTCTTTTTCTTAAGTCCAAGATCTACTAACATCATTTTAGGCTGATTCTCATTAAGATTAAGAACTTCAGTATTTGGTATACCGAATTTTTCTTCAAAAAAAGAGTATAATTTTTCTGCAATACTATTTCCTTTTTCCATATTTAAACTTTTAATTTAATTGTAAATAAATTTGTTAACTTCTTTTAATATCTTTAATTAGAAACTAAAAGAAATCAACAAAAACAATTAAAAACATCTGAACATATCCTAATATATTCACTATTATTTGTCAAACATGATTAATAATTTTTAAACTATAAATTTCTAATAAAAAACAGGTCCATCAACTAAGACAGACCTGTATAACTTATAATCTTTAGTAAATAATTATTAAAGATTATTAGTAATAAAAACTAAAACAAAATAAAATAAAAGCATAAATACCAATCTCAGAAAATCTGTTTTAAGTATCCTATAGATTAGATTAAACATATAAACAACAACTATAGATACTACCCCTGTTGCTACACATTGAATAGGTGTGCTTACCAGATCTTTTGTTAATAAGTAATCTACTCTTAAAATCAAGCAGCTTACCGAATCAAAATCTGCCAGAGTATTAACAAAAATCACAGAAAGGATATGAAATATATAAATCAATCCTGCTATTAACAGGGTAAAATTTAATAAATGTTTCAACTCTTTTTTTATGGTTTGTTTCCAATTTTTCACTCCATAAATAATAGTGTTTTTAGCATCTATTAGATCCTGTTTGATTTTTTCTCCTACTAAATTTGCTTTTGACAATGAAATTTTCATAATAAATAAATTAATAATTAATAAATGTTTTGTAAGTCATTATAATCACTAAATGTCATTAGAAACTATAATGACTCACAAAAGTATTTAATATATTTAATTAAAATATATGAAATTTTAAAACAACTAATCACTATATATAGTGTAGCATAATAGTGATTATTTGTCAAGTATGATTATTAATAAATAAAAATACCCTTATTATTTAAGGATATTTTTATTTCATTGTGCCCAGGAGAGGACTTGAACCTCCAAGGATTTCTCCACTAGTTCCTAAGACTAGCGCGTATACCAATTCCGCCACCTGGGCATAAAAGAGAGGAGATCAGTAAACAGCAACTTGCCTATTACCTTTGTTTGACCTCCTCTCGAATATATAATACCAAATATTTTACAAATACTCAAATCCGTTTTACTTCTTTTTAAAAATATAAAAATATGCTATTATATTAAAAATAAAAAGCCCTTATAGCTCAGTTGGTAGAGCAGTTGCCTCTTAAGCAAACGGTCGCAGGTTCGAATCCTGCTGAGGGCACAAAACTAAATCTTAATAATATTTTTTTGTAAAAATATATTCAATAAAGGAAGATGATTATCGCTAATATTATCTTTAATCTCATTAATATCTTCCAACGAAAACCATCTTACTTCACAAAGATCATCGCCGGCTACAATTTCTCCTTTTTCGTATTCAAATAAAAATAGAGCTGTCATAATTTTATCTTCTTCATTTCTATATCTATGATCATTTATTCTATATGACCCTAAATAAGTAGGATTTTTATAAACACTTAGATTTATAACTTCTTCTTTCAGTTCTCTTTCTGCTGCCAATTCTAATGACAAATCAGTAGGATCAACAAATCCTCCCGGGAAACACCATTTATCAGAATCCCTTTTTCTTCCTAAAATAATTTTTCTATTTTTAGAATCCTGAACAATCATATCTACAGTCTGATAAGAAACCGGAAATCTTATTTTTTGAGAATCTATAACACCTGATCTAAAACTACTTTTATCTAAATTATCTTTTTTTAGATTTCTTAACTCTGTACCAGATAAACATTCAATAGGTTCGACAAAAACTTTATCTAAAGATCCTTTATATTGGACAATAAAGGAGTCCCTTGATCCATATAATTTTATTTTTTTATCTTGAAATTTATCTTTTAATAAATTATCTAAATTTTCTGACCATTTTCTAGAATCTAATATTTCAAATATTTGTGCTTCTGGATATAAATCTTTAATCATTTCTTTTCTATGTTCAAATGATAAAGGATTTCTTCTTGTTGGATTAGCACCAGTAGATCCTAAAATGATACATAATTTATCACTTCCTTTTTTTGCTGAATCTATTAAATATTTATGTCCATCATGTAAGTCAGAGACTTGGAATCTACCTATTACAACACCCACTGTTTTTTCTTCTAAATTATTGTTTTTCATAAATCTATTTTATATGTGTATAGTATACACTATATATAAATAAAATGCAAGAAAAAAGCAGCCCAACTAAGAGCTGCTCCTTTAAAGAACAAAATGTACATTTTTAAACCACTACTTGCTGATCTACCCTACCAGAATCGCCAAAGATTCTAATATAGTCTTTTATAGCACTTGGAGTACCTGTGGCCTTTTCAATATTGTTAGAAAGCTTAACACAAGGATTCCACTCACTACCAATATTGCTTCTAGCTTCTGAAACTTTCACAACCATTGAGAATGGTCTAAAATTTTCATTACCAGGAACAGTGTCGGCGAAGTTATTGGTCAACAATGTTCCCCAACCAAAGGACGCTTGATGATTACCATGAAAATGAGAAGTAATATCTTTCATTGGTGAAATATCTAGCCCATCTGAAAAAATAGTTTTCCTTTCTAGCAGATTAATACCTTTACCTGAAAGCCAGGCTTTATATCTTTCCCCTTCTGCAATAGGATCACCAGAATCTTGCCTTTGCCCGATCCAGTTAGACGCCCAATCTGGCGCATTTTTAAAAAACTGCTCTGATCCAAAAGTGTCTGGAAGAATAATCCTCAAACCTTTTCCATAAACTTTCTGCCATTGTTTAAGAATGGCATATTGAGCGTTTCTTTTAGCTTTATCTCCTACCGCAAGAGCGGTAGCTACCATTGGAAGCTCATGAGCATTGGTTCCGATCGGAACTAAGTCATGTTTAAATGCTAAATAAGTATTAGACGTGCCAACAAATTGACCACCTAAAACTCTTTTACATTCTTTCACAACATAATCCTGCCAAAGAAAAGAATTTCTCCTTCTCTGACCGAAGTCAGAAAATGAAATACTCGGATTTTTTTTAATCTCTAATAACATATTTTGCAATCTGTTATTAGAGATTACATACATATCATGGACTTCTTGCTCAGACATGTCTCTCATCATGCTTCTATAATAAAGCTCAGTGATGGTCGCCATTGCAATAGTCTCCCAGTGACTATTTTCACTCCACAGCCCCTCAATACCAAGATCGAAGGTATTAAATCCAATTTTTGGACTTAACTTTGGCAAAGTTAAATTTCCCAAAAAGTTCAAATAATCGTTCTTAAACATATTCTTATCATAGAGATCCATACCTCTAAGGTAAAACATGTCTGTTTTACGAAAACGTAACGAGGAGATATAATCCAAAGACTGGAAAAGTTCATCTTTAAATTTTTCATCAGAAACGATTCTTTCTACTAAAGAAATCTTTTTGTCTCTAATAATTAATTTAAATTTAACCTCCACTTCTGGATAGAATCTAAAAATAAACTGTCCCATTGTAAACTTGTAAAAGTCCACATCAGTTAAATTTTGTATTGGCGATACAAAATTTGTAGAATGAAGATTGTTGTAAATTTTATCAGCAACTTCATGAACTTCTGAATTTCTAAAATAATTCATCTGAATAAATTTTAAATGTTAATTAATATAATACAAAGAGCGACTGTTTCTATTTTTGAAACAGAATTCTGTCTATAATTCAATCTTTTCTAGACAAAATTCTGTTTCAAAAATATTATTATTTAAATTTATTATATAACATAATAAATATTAAGTCAATACTATCTTTTATTTAAAATTATTATTTTCCAATAACTCTTTTTCCAAATTAAAATACTTTTCTGATATAAATGGAGCTTCTATTGTATCTCTTCTGTCAAAACCAAAAGCTCTACGAGAATTTAAAAATACTGGAGGAAGTTGAACTCTTTTAAATTCTGTATTTAAAGCTTTCCAAGCCCATTCCAAATTACTAACGAATTCTTTTTTATCTTTAAAATACTTATTTATCGTTCCATCTTTACATCCAAGATCTTTTTCAAGATTACCTTGTAAATATTTTTCCAAAACCAAAGTTAAAGACCACCTCTTTTCAACAAAAGCCTCTAATAATTTATCGTGATACTCGTAAAAAATAGGATCACCTTTTCCTTCGTCTACATTCTGACTATCTGACAATTCCGCACTAGGTACTATAGTCAAAATTCCTTCTGGAATTACTTCTTTATTATTTTTTTGATTTATATATCTACACAACTCATAAACTTTTCCTTTCCATAAATCCCCTAAGAAACTAGCCGCCCCAGCAGCATCACCGTATAATGTGAAATAATTTAAAGATACTTCTGTTTTATTTCCATTATTAGTAAATACTCCTCCGACATTTTGAGAAACTGTAGCCAAGATACTACCCCTTATTCTGGCTTGCATATTTTCTTTAGTTAAAGTAGAAAGATTATCAATATCGCCTAATTTTAAATTTTCTATTTCTGTTTCGAGGATTTCTTGAATAGGTACTATTTTATAGTCTATTTCTAAATTATCTACCAATTTTTTAGCTAAAGATTTTGTAGTACTAGAATTAAATTTACTAGGCATGTTAACCGCCAAAATTTTATCTTTAAATTCTGCTACAGGAAAACATTCTCTGAGTAAAGCTATAGACAAAGCAGAATCTACTCCACCTGATAATCCAACCACAACTTTATTAAAAGGTAGATAAAATCTCTTCATTGCACAAATCAAAGAATCAAAGAGTTCTTTATTTTCATCACTTTTAACAAAATCAACATCTTCAGTCATGCTAATATTTTCAAAAAGATTTATAGTGTCAAAAACCTCAATATTCTCTTTGGCTCTATAAACAAACTTTCCTTCTTTTGAAATCAATACAGAAGAACCATCAAACCAAATTAAATTTTTAGCATTATTTTGAAGTCCTATATTATTCACATAAAGTATAGCTGAATTTAAATCTAAAACTCTTTTTTTGAGCATATTCTCTCTTGCTTTCCATTTTCCTAAAGTCCAAGGAGAAGAAGAAATATCTATAACGAGATCAGGATTTTGTGATTTATAAATTTCTGATAATTTAAAATCATATTCATCCTCCCATAAATCTTCACAAATACTTAAAGCAAAACCGTATTCAGAGTCTCTGACTTTTATTTTAAAAGTCTTAAACATTTCCTCTATATTTTTTATTTCGTTATTATTAACTAATTCTAAAGCAAGTTTTTCTGCTGGATAAAAATGTCTAGCATCATCAAAAAAGCGATATTTAGGTAAATTACTTTTTGGTATAAATCCATTCAAAACACCATTAGAAACCCATTCACCATCTTTCGCAATTAATGCTGCATTGTATTTTCTAATTCTTCCATCTTCCCCTATTTTATTTTTATCTTGGATTAGAGACCCCCAAATAATCACAAGGTCTTTTGAATTTTCTTTTACTTTATTATTAGCAGATTCAATTTCATCAATAAAATCCTGATATTCGTATCTATCACCTAATAAATATCCAGATAAACACATTTCCGGAAAAACTAAAATGTCAGTCTTGTTTCTATGATCTTCTATAATAGATAAAATTTTATTTAGATTTTTATTTAATTCCATAGGAAAAACTTCCATTTGTGCAATTGTTACTTTTAAATCTTTTTTCATAATAATTTGTTTTACTTTAAAAATACACAATAAAGAAATATTCTGTACTTTATAAAGTAAAGATGAATAAAAATTCATCTTTACATTTAACTTCTTTTAAAATCAAAGAATCTCATCGGAAGTTACAATTACTGCTCCATGAGCAATCATTTCGCTAATAGCATTAGCTTCATCCTCTGGATGAACATTTACTGCTGCACAAGCATCAATTATAACAATAACTTCATAGCCAAGAGTTAAGGCATCTAACACTGTAAATTTTACACAGTAATCAGTCGCCAGACCTGCAACAAAAAGTCTTTTAACATTGTTTTCTTTCAGATACTTATCCAGTCCAGTTTGAGAAATGTGATCATTATCAAAAAATCCACTATAACTATCTACTTTAGAGTCTGTACCCTTTTCGATAATTTTGTCGAACTTTTCTGATAATAATACTTTAGGGAATTCGGCACCTTTAGTGTTTCTGACACAGTGGATTGCCCAGATACCTCCATTAACAATAAAGCTGCAATGATCCTCAGGGTGCCAATCTTTTGTAGCTACAGCTAAATCAAAAAGTTTTCCTTTTTGATTTAAAACTTTGTTTACAATAGGTATAACTTTGTCACCATTAGGTACTTTCATTGATCCTGTAGGTAAAAAATCTTCTTCGATATCAATCGGAAGAAAAGCTGATTTGAAATTGTTTTTCATGTTTATAAAATTTAAGTTAAAAATATATTTAAAAGAACCATTTATAATCAAAGTTTTAATTACTGATTATGTGTCAAATATACACTAATCAATTTTAAAAGTCAAGCACTCAATTTAAAATAATAAAAACCCTTATAAATCCAGCATTTTTAGCCAGTTATCTTCTTTAAAAATTCAGAGATAAATTTCTCATCATTTGTTTTAAAACTTGAAGCATTAAAATGTCCTCCACCGTCGTACTTTTGAGCAATATCCACCAAATCAACTTTTCCGATTCCTCTAAAACTCAATTTCAAATCATTTCCTTCAAAATAATAAACTATTCCAAATAAGTTAGTTTTTTCAGCCAAAACATGTCCTAATTCGCTTTTAAATAATCTACAAGAGTTCACAGCATAAACTTTATATCCTTCAAACTCTATAAGCTTTGCATTTTGAGATTGGTCTTTTATCATCTTATAAAAATTTTTATTTAAAATTTCTCCAATATTTTTTATTTCTATAAAATTCTTTTTATCTTCAATAAATTTTTCTACTTTCAAAAAATTTTTAAAATCAAAATCAACAGTACTCAAATAAGCCAAAACCTCTTTTTCCACTTTTACTTGTTTTTCGTTTTTACTAAATGAATAAGTATCTCCTATTGAGACATATTTCAAAAGCTCTGGAACTTTATTTTTTGGAAAGAAATAATTAAAAGCCACAACAGATCCAGATACAGTATCAGAATACACAGATCCAGGCATAGATAGCACCAAATCTTTTTTACCTACATGATGATCTAAAATGATTACTTTTTTAGCAACTTTAACAACTTTTTTAACCTCTGATTCTACAAGACAAAAATCAATAAAATAAATTTCTTTATCTGTTAAATCTTTTATTTTTACTTTTTTATTTTGTAAAATATTGTCACCTTCTGAAGTGCGAGAAAGTGGAATATATTCAGCTTTTTCTTTAAACTTTTTCCAAGCTACATACGCTCCAGTAAATCCATCTAAACAATTTTCATGATAAAAGACAATGATATTTTTCATAGTATAAATAAATTATTGAGGTAATTGTACTGCTCTGACTTGAGAATTATCACATTCCCCAGGAGCGCATCTGCTAGGTACAACAAAAGAAAAAAATATAATAATAAATAAAAAAACTAAAGATATTTTATAAACAATTTTTGCAGATTTTCCTTCATCTTTTCTAAAAGAAAAAATAAAACATAAAATTAATAAAATAAATTGAATAGACGTAAAAATAATTAATAAATTTAAAATTGATGAGTGAATAAAATAATTTGTCATAAATTTATTTTGCATAATTAAACCAGTAAACAATACCTAGACATAATACAGAGATTACAAAAAATAACAATACAAGCTTAAAATATTTCCAATTCATAAATTTATTTTTATATTATAAAAGAATTATAGCATAAATTCAAAATTTGTGTTAAAATAACTCATAATTTATAATACTTTTATGGCAAAAGAAAATATCTATTCAAATGCAGATACAGAAAAAAATATCGCAGCAACTTGGGGTGAGAGTGTTTTATCATTTCAAGATTTAACATTTTATTACAATGAAAATAAGCCTATTTTAAAAGAGGCTACTTCAAACATTCGCAGAGGGCAAAAAATGACATTAATGGGTCCAAATGGAGCTGGAAAGTCTACCCTTTTCTCAATAATCACAGGAGAGCAAGCACCTATAGAAGGACGTGTAATCATTGGTAACAATTTAAAAATCTGTCTTGCTAAACAATTCATACCGCATGATAAATGGGAAAAAACTGTAAGAGAATTTTTAGAAGAAGCTTTTGAAGAAAAGATTTATGATATAGATAGAAAAGCAGAAGAAGTATTTGCTGTTATTAATTTACACCCTATTCATAAAACAAAAGATATTAAAACCAAAAAAGATGAAGCAATGCTTTTACTTGATAAAAAAATCAAAGAACTTTCTGGCGGTCAAAAAGGAAAGCTTTTAATCGCACAAGCTTTGATTGCAAATCCAGATATTTTACTTTTAGATGAGCCGACAAATAATCTTGATAAAGAAGCTGTTAAACTTTTAACTGAATTCATGAAGACTTACACAGGCACTGTAATTGTTATTTCCCATGATGAAAATTTCCTAAACTCTTTTACACATGGAATTTTATATATCAATACTCAAAATAATAAACTCGAACAATACGTAGGAAATTATTTTAAAGCTGTTGAGGAAATCAAAAAACAAATCGAAAGAGAAAAAAGAGAAATCGCTCAAAAAGAAAAAAAAATTCAAGAAAATAAAGATAAAGTAAACTTCTTTGCACACAAAGGAGGAAAAATGCGTAAACTTGCCGCGAAATTGAAAGATGAATATGAAGAAATGGAAGATGATATGACTATGGAAAGAAAAGAAGATAAAACTATCCGCTCTTTTGATATCAAAATACATGAAGATGAAAAAGATAATATGGGTGGACTAGTTTTAGAAATGGATGAAGTAAATATTCTAGAACACGGAGAATCAAAAGATGTAAAAATCAAAAAGATAGAATTAAGAAAAGGAGATAAACTTCAAATAGTTGGACCAAATGGTGTAGGAAAAACTACATTACTTGAAAGAATTGCAAATAAAAGAGCTATTGGTACAAAAATAAAAGAAGGAATCAATATCGGATATTACAGACAAGATTTTACTACATTAGACTTTAATAAAAGTTCTTACGAAGAATTATCAAAAGTCTTTAAAAGATTAGATGATCATCAATTAAGATCAACAGCTGCAGGATTCTTATTAGGAGGAAAAGAACTATCTACAAAGATCGGACACCTTTCTGAAGGACAAAAAGGACTTTTAATGTTCGCCTATTTAACTTTACTAGAGCCTGGAATATTAATCTTAGACGAGCCAACAAATCATATTAATTTCAGACATATCCCAGTAATAGCAGAAGCAATAAAAAACTACGAGGGTGTAGTTATTATTGTCTCACATGTGAATGATTTCGTTAGAAAAATCGGAGTAAATCACACTTTGGATTTGTCTAAAATATAATTGATATAATTTAATTTTTAGAATATTTTTCTATTAAAGCACTGAATTCTAACTTTGCGTTATATTCGATTTGTTTTTTAACTTCTTCTAAAGACTTTATATAGATGTCTTCTAGATCTTCTTCGTCTATAGTCTCATCTTTTACTAAAGCTTCTTTTATATCTATTTGAGCTTTCTTAAAATCAGCCAGAACTTTTTCTTTAATTTTACCCACCTCTTTTGCAGAAGATAAAAGCATTGGTTCATTTTTATTAAAGATATCTATTATCTGTTGTTCTATATTATTATTTTCTTGTGGCATATTTTTATAATTATTTTGCTACTAATTTTCTAACACCTCTCCAAGATTTTTTACCCAAAACTCCAACTAAACCAAAAACGACTTCAAAAATATCCCCAACATTACTAAGATATCTTCCAATCAAGGATCCTACCGCTTCACCGATGGAGCCAGCCCAATCTTTCTTTGACTTTATACCATCACCTATAGCTCTAAAAGTATTGCCAAGAGTTACATCCCAAAGAAAATTTAATGACTTATTACCCAATTTACCAATTTTACTTTCTACATCATTATTCATCTCTTCTAGTTTTCTTTTCAATGCAGGACTTTCAAGTCTTGCTTCTCTTCTCAATAAAGACTCTCTAGAATTAGATCTTATTTTATCAAAGAAATTTTCTACACCACCCCAAAATCCTTCTTTCTTTTTTGGTCTGGTTTCACCTCTTCTACTTGTTAATCTAGCTTTTTTGATTACATCTTCTATATTTACATCTTTCGGATCTCCTTTTAAAATATCTAAAGATATACCATCTTCTTCTGACAGAGTATCTAATATATCAAGTTTTCTATCCTCAGGAATTTGTTTTAAAGCAAATTCTCTATCTCCTTCTGTCATTTTCATTAAATATTCTTCTATAGAATCTGTATAATTATCTCTATCTTTTTCTGGTATACCTAAATTTTCTAGAATAATATCCTTTTCTTCTTCTGATAAATTCAAATTATCTTTAACTTCTTCTAAAGTTTCTTCTGTTATTCTACTTTCTTGTCTTCTTCGATTATTTACTGTCTCCACTCTAACATTTTCATTATCTGAAACAATTCTTGATCCTGTATTAACATTTTCAAAAACTTGTCCATTGTCTCTTCGTGTTCTTGTTCTTGGTTTTGGTTTTTCATAATCTGCCACATGATCATTAACAAAGTCTTCTTCTGATATATAGCTTCCCGTATTCCTATCAACATCAGACATACCTTCATTTTCTTGAGTTTTACTTTGTATTGGTTTTTCTGATACAAAATCTCCATTTTTATATTTTCTTACCCCAAATGGTGACTTATCAATAATAGCTTTAGGATCTATTGGTAGATTCGGTATTTGTTCAAGAACACTAGCCCCATTTTCATTTCCTGTAATCGTATTTTCTAAAATCACAACACTATTTTCTTGATTTATTACTCCTGTTGTTGGCGTTACTATTTCCTCTACCGGCGTTACTATTTCAACTCCATTAATCGAATCTATTACATTATTTTCTACTACTGCTGAGCCTTCAACATTAGTTGGAGTTACAACTTCTACAGAATTAACTACAATAGTTTCTTCATTTTGATTTTCTAAATCTTTAGCATTATTTCCATTTAATTTATTAAACTTTTCCATATCACTCATTGTTTTTCCAAGTGCATCTAAAGCTGCAGCATTTTGTTGCTTAAAAGCAGTATTATAAATTTTACCCATAAAACCTGTTTGCTTTTTTCTTTCATTAAATTCCTTTATTCTTTGTTCTCCTATCTCTTCATCAGATTCTTCTGCTTTAATTCCTTCATTATTATTTTCTACATCATTTTCTTGATTTGTATAAATTTCTACATTATCAGAATTTATTTCCTCAACTGGTTTTTCTGTATCAATTCCATTATTCTCAATGATTACACTATTATCTTCTTGAGGATATTCAACATGAATACCTGAATTTGCAGGTTTTTCCGTATTTTTAGGATTAAGATAATTATTAACTTCTCTTTTTATACTAGAATATTCTTTTTCTAAAAAAGCTTTTTTAGCAGGATCTTTTATATCACCAAAAGATGCAGCCATACTATCTAATCTAGACACAGCACTAGAAACATCTCCATTACTAGAAAATGTCTGACTTATTTCTTCACTAAGAAGATCAAAATCTTTTAATACATTCACCCCTTCTTTAACAGGAGGATTTACAAGAAATCTATCATCAAAATCTGCTGCGTCAAATACTTTAGGGGCTGACTTTATTCCTCTTGACGGGTCACCATCTAAAAGCTTATTTGGATCAATCAATTTCGCTCCCACATTTAAATGTCCATTTCTTGGCGTTGAACCTAGTGTCATAATTTTAAATATTAATATTTTAATTATACACCAGAAAAATGGCAAAAGTTATCCACTTTTTGGCTAAAAATGTCCGATTGACAAGACTAGGTGAAAGCCTGAATGTGTGTTAGTATATGTATAAGTAAGTCGCTCTCACTTGTATCAATCAAAATTGTGTGCTTGGGAAAAAGTTGTGCTTACGAATTATAAATTAATTATAATTCTAAATGAAAATAAATATTATTTAGAAGTAAAATAAATGCAAGAAAATAAATTATACGTTGGTGGTATTCCTTACTCATCAACAGCTGAGGATTTAAAAAAACTATTTAGCGAAGCAGGAGAAGTCAAAGATGCTATGATCATCATGGATAAAATGACTCACCGTTCAAAAGGATTCGGTTTCGTAGAAATGGCAACAGCTGAAGGAGCAAACAAAGCTATCTCAATGTTCAACGAGAAAGAATTTATGGGAAGAAATCTTACTGTAAACCTAGCTCGTCCTATGGAAAAGAGAGAAGAGAGACCAAGAAGAAATTTCTAATTTGTCTAAATTCTAAATAAAAAAATAAAACTCCAGTAAAATGGAGTTTTATTTTTTATTTAGAATTTAAGAAGTGATTAATAAATTATAATATATCATTATATCCTAAATCTTTAGCTTGTTTTTTAAGTTCTGCCAAGTTATTTTTAATTTCAATTTCCTTTAAAGTTGGATTATTTAATTCATTATAAAGTTTGTGACGATTTGTTGCTTCTGATAAATCAGTATCTTTTTCTATATTTTCTTGCAAATCAACTCTCTGCTTTTTGTTAAAGCTATCAGAATTAACTAAGTCACCAATAGTAGAGTTATTTAATTTATCAGCATATTTATTAAGTAAATTCCACACTCCTGTGCCTAGTGTATCACGGCCAGATTCAAAATCTGCTTTTTTATTATCAAAATCATTTATTACATTCTGTAAATCTTGCTTATATCTTTCAGGCTCATTAATAGAAACTTCTGCTAATTTATTAAGATAATTAATACCAGACTGTTTATTTGCAAATAATTCCTTTTTTATTCTTTCTCCATAAAACTTACTGTTATCTGATAATAAAGATTCTTTTTTAAAATAACCTTTGTCTTCTTTAATTTTATTTAACTCATTTTCGTGTTCCGCTTTTCTTTGTTCTATATCTTTCAGTTCTTGATATTGTTTAGCTATTTCTTCTTTTAATAATTCTATTTTTTGTTGCTTTTCCAATTCCGAATTTTCATTATTTTTTGATGGATCATTCAAATTTTCATCACCTTTTTTCTCTTCTTGAGAATTGTTAGATTCGACTACTGGAATTTCATTGCTTTCAGTTTTAACATTTTCTTCATTTTTAGGAGAGTCTTTTACAGTTTCTTCTTTTGGTTTTAAATCATATCTAGCAGAAAGCTCAGCCATTCTTTCTGCTCTTTTTCTATCTTCTTCTTCTGCAAGTTTATCTAGATAAGCCTTATCTTTATTATCCCTATCTTCAATTCTTTGATTTTCTGATTCCTTAAATCCTTCAGTATCTTTTACATGATTAAAAGCTCCTTTTGCTGCATCTTTACCATATTTTTTAGAAATATCTTTTATATCACTTTTCATTTCGTCTCTGTTAAATTTTGGAGCTGATCCTAATGTCATATTTTTATTTATATTCAGTTTTTATAATGTTTTAATTATATATAGTTATATAGTAATTAATCAATCTTTACATAATATATTTTTATTCTAAAATATTAACTTGACCAATATTTGTAAATATTATATACTATATATAGCTTTTAATTTTATCGTTCACAATAAAAACATTCAAGATGAGAAAAAACAGAGATCAAAAAATCGAAGAACTCTTTGATTATTTTAAAAACGAAACAAATATATTAGAAAGATTTGGAAAAAATTTTGCAAAATTTTTAGTAAGTAAAAGAAGTTTTGAATTAAAAAAAGATTTTATAAGAAAAATGTTAAATAATAATGCTTATAGAGATTTATCTTTTTTTAAAAATTTATCAGATTTTATTAAATACAAAATAACATTTGAAGATTTAAAACTAACTATTTGGTTTGAAGATGAATCTGTAAATTTTGTAAATCAAACCAAACAATATTTTGGTAAAAATTTAGCAAAAGAAATTTTTGAATTTAGAAAATCATGCCTACTAAAAGAACAAAAATCTAATAAAAATGTTTCTAAATGGAAAAAATATATCAAAGAATTAGAATTAAACTTTCCAGAATTTTGCTAAAATTTAGTATTTTTCTAAAAACAAGACTGTATGAAATAAAATTCATGCAGTCTTTTTGTTTTACTTATCCCACTCTTTTTTTATCAAAGCATTCTTTGCAGCATCAGTCTCTGCCTCCTGCTTACTTCTTCCTTCACCTTCTGCATTTTTTTCTTCACCAAAATATATTGCTATTATGAATTTTTTATCATGATCTGGACCCGATTCTGAGACTACACGATAGCTCGGTGTGACAGATAATATATCTTGAGCCTTTTCTTGAACAATAGATTTCGCATCTTTATATTTTCCTTCTTCTATAACTTTATCAGTATGAATAAGCAAAGTCTTTTCTATAAAATCTTTTGCAAAATCATATCCTTTATCTAAAAATATTGCACCTATAAATGATTCATAAGTATCAGCCAAAATAGAAAGTCTCGCTTTTCCAAAATCTTTACTTTCACCTTTTGATAAAAATAAATAATCATTAAAACCAAGATCTCTCGCGATACCACTGATAGATTTCGTATTCACAAGTGCAGCACGATAAGCAGTCAATTCACCTTCCGCTAAATCTTGAAATTTATGATAGAGATAATTTGTAGAAACCAATTCCAGTACAGCATCTCCTAAAAATTCCAATCTTTCATTATGTCCAAATTTTACACCAGCACTCTCATTGATATATGATCTATGAATAAAAGCTTGTATCAATAAATTTTTATTATTAAAATTTAGATCAAGCTGCTTTTCAAGCACAGCAAAATCTTTCTCTTGATTTGAGTCTTTGTCTTTTTTAGTATATTTTTTAATATTATTTTCTGTCATAATTCTCATTTATCTTTTCGAGTCCGGCAGCAATTATCGGCTTTATATCATCATAAGTCTTCAATTCTTCTATCTGATCAAGTGAAAACCATTTTGCCTCTGTTAATCCAGTATTTTCTTTTTCTAAAACTAAAGGCTCATGTTTTGCTTCAGCTAAGAAATAATAAACATGTTTTTTAACTTTCTCTTTCTTTTCTTCATTTGGATTTGCTGATGCATTTGCCACATAAGTATTTTCTGAAAGTTTGTCTTTAATCACAGCATTTAATCCAATTTCTTCTTTTATTTTTCTAACGGCTCCGACACGAATATCTTCGTCTTCCATTAATTTACCTTTTGGTAAAGTCCAGTGTTTAAAAATATCTTTTACGAAAGCTATAAATACCCTTCCCTCATATACAGAATAGACAAGTCCTCCAGCAAGATTCAAAGTCGCTAAATTATTTTTTTTTTGACTAGATTCTTCTTTTCTAGGTTCGCCCATTTCTTTATATATTGATCCGAGTACCCCATTTACGAATTTATGCGAATTTACACTACTGTAATTCTTTGCTAGCTCAATAGCCTCATCAATAGCAACTTTAGGTGGAACAACCTCACTGTTAAATAAGAGCTCAGCTAGACCGAGACGAAGAATATTTCTATCCATTGTATTAATCTTATCAAGTGGCCATTCTGGCGCTGCACGAGAAATAATATCATCAAGAGTAGCAACTCTTTCTTGAATTATAGTTAAAAGATTTAAAATAAATCCATCATCAGAACCTTCTGCGAATTCTTCTATTTGTCTTTGAATCATCTTTTCAAGTTCTTCTTTATGAATGTTTAAATTACCATTAACATCCAATTCAAAAAGAATTTGAAGAACAATACCTCTAGCTAAATGTCGATTTATACTCATATTTTTATATTACTAAATAAATTATAACACGGATTTTTTAGAAAAAATAAAAACCACATTTATTGTGGATTTTATTTTTATCTTCCGAATTATTTTGCTACAGTTTTAGCCTTGATCTTTTTAACGACTTTTCCTTTATACATTCCACAAGCGTCACAAGCTGTATGTGAGTGAATCATAACACCACAATTTGAACAGCCTTGTAAATTAGCTGCTTCTAAAGCGTGATGGCTTCTTCTATTGCCTGTATGGGCTCTGGTGTGTCTCATTCTTACTACCATATTTTTGTATTTAAATTATTGTAAAATAATAACATTTTTACTGTATTTTTGCAAATACCTGACAAAATTAGACTTTAATTAACTATTTAAGAAATTTAAAATCTAGAGATTTTAATTCTTGTTCAAATCTTTGATGGGTAATTGTAACATCTGGAACAGGAGCAGGTGTACCAGTCGTATCATCTAAATATTTTGGATATGAATGTATAAAATTTAAAGAATAACTTATATTATTAAATCTAGTACAATATGTAGTATCTATAGAACCACTCTCCATACCACCACCAGCACCAAAACCATAACTTCTTAAGAAATTAATTCCATTTATGTTAACAGTAGAAGCATCAGCTGAAGTCCATTGATTATTACAAGTGAGATTACTAAATGTAATCATTACATTATCACCATTTGACCACCCAAAAGAAGCTAATACAGAGCCGCCATTAGGATTCCCCCAATCTTCTCTTTGATTTACACCATTAGGTAACTTTATTGAAAAATTATAATTACTATCTTTATAAACATCTTTTTGTTGAGCTGGACCATTATATGTAAAAATATTTACTTGATTATTTCCATTTTTACAAAATGCTCTGACGTTAGAATAATCCATAGCATTTTGAGCACCAATATTATTTGAAATATTTATAACATGATCATTTGCTGTCATATCAAATGTCCAAATACAAGTCTTATAAATACTTGGTACTAATAACGAAGAATAAGTACCGTTTGTCACAGTTCCAGCCTCACCAATTTCTCCAAAATTCTTTCCAACTTTTACAGTTGGATCAATATATACAGAGCCGAGATCAGAAACACAATAAGTGTTATCTTTATCTAGAGTAATATCATTTCCTTGAATTTGTTTTGATTTACCTGTTGAGACATTCACACAATCTATCTTGTTTGCTTCAAAACTAATTTCTCTTGTTCCGTCTGGATTAGTATTTTTAACATTATGAGATAAATCACAAATTTTCACACCACTTTCTATTACACATTTTTCTATTAAAGATTTGAAATTATCATTTTGTGATAATGGAGTAGTAGAAGAATTATGATTAACAGTATTCTGATTTATTTCTGATAAATTACTACTTTTATTTGAAGTAAAATATTTATAAGACATAATACCAAAAGCAATAATAAACATCACAAGCACAACAGACAAAACAGAAACTATTAAATTATTTTTTTTCATAAAAATTTAGTTATTAATTAATATTTTAATTATACAGCATATTTTACAAACAAAAAAAGCGCCGCTAAATAGCAACGCTTTTTAAAACCATAGAAACCCTAATTGTACAACTGAAAATAGATTTCAGTCGAACTAGCTGGAGTCCAAATACCAAGATCTGTATCTATAGACTTAATGTTTGTAATACCTATTCCAGAACCATAAAATGATCCTGTGGATATTCTGACATTAAAATCTTTTGTAGATTCACCTGTACAAAGAGTTTTGCCTACATTAAATACAATATCTGTAGTACCAATCCCTAAGGATACAGAATTCCACGTAGTACTGTTAGTAAACCTATAAGCTATCGACGTTATACCGATAGGATTATAAACGCTTAAAGTAACAGAATTAATTGTAACCTTTGGGCCATAATTAATAATTCTGTATGAAGTTATTATCACATTTTGGTTCGCAGAGATGGCCTGTAAATTTAAAACTGGTGAAACAATAACGTCCACATTATATTTTTGATCTGGCACATTTACAAGATCTTTTTGACAAGAAGAAAATAAAATAACTAACAAAGAGCTTAACATAAATAACTTTTTCATGACTGAAGATTTATATAATTTAAAATTTAATTAACTACTAATATCAGTATAGCATAATTAAATATATTTGTCAATATTTAAAATTGTATGTTAAAATTAATACATCTTTATAATTTATTTTATTAAAGAATTCAATTTATTTGGATTAAAACTTTAAAATTATGACAACAGAAACTATACAAAACATAGAAGAAATTAATGCTTCGACAAGCTCAGTAGACAGTACAGAAGAAGTTATTGAAACAGAAAAAGAAACTCCATTAATTCATCTTCGTGCACACTGTCATTACTCTATTCTTAAATCCCTCCCTCAGATCAAGCAGCTCGTAAAAAAAGCATCAGAACTCGGAATGCCTTCATTAGCCTTAACTGATTACAATAACATGTATGGAGCTATTGAATTTTATAAAGCCTGTAAAGATAAAAATATCAAGCCAATACTAGGAGCAGAAATAGACTTTCGTACAGAAAATAATTTAAAAAAGAAATTCAAACTTGTCTTTCTCGCAAAAAGTGGAGCAGGATATAAATCTTTAATGAATATTGTTTCTCTTGCTCAAATGAAAGACAGACTTGATCCTCATGTTGATTTAAAAATGCTAAAAGAAAATTTTAATCAAGAATCAGATCTTGTAATTCTTTCTGGATCTCAAGATGGAGAATTATCAGATTTGCTCGCAAGAGGAGATTTTGAATCAGCAAAAAAATTGGTAGAAAATTTTGAAAACATTTTTGGCAAAGATAATTTTTATATAGAAATATCTCCTCAAGATAATTTTGATTATGCAAAAGAAATAAAAATAAATACTATAAAATTCGTAAAAGAAATTTTAAAAAATGAAAAGCTTTTAATCTTCACTCAAAATCCTCACTATTTGAGTGATAATGATAAATCTGCACACAAAGTTCTTTTTAGTATTCATGGTGAACTCGAAGATATGGAGCTTTATCAAAATAAATTTAACAAAGCTGATTATTCTTTTATAGATAATAAAAAAGCAAAAGAATTTATAAAAACTCTCGGTGATGAAGAATATAATTTAGAAAATCAAAATATAGATGTTATTCAAAATAATTTTGATTTAGCTGAATCATTAAATGTTTCAATAGATCTCGGTAAATGGTATTTCCCAAATATTGCTGTCGATTATCAAAAAGATATCGATCAAGGAAAAACTCTAGATGATGTACTAGAAGAATTAGCAATGCAAGGAATAGAAAAAAGAAAAATAGAAGAAGAAAGAAAAGAAGACGTCATCGCAAGATTAAAATACGAATTAGGAATTATAAAAACAAAAGGATATTCTCCTTACTTTTTAGTGGTATACGACTTGCTAAAGTATGCAGCAGATCATGGAATACTTACAAATATTAGAGGATCAGTGGCTGGATCAATGACTACATATCTACTTCGCATTACAAAATGTGATCCTTTGATTTACCAGATTCCTTTTGAAAGATTCTTAAACCCAGAAAGACCGTCTGCTCCCGATATAGACATGGACTATTCTGATAATAGAAGAGACGAAATGATCGACTATGTTCGTAGTAAATACGGAAAAGAAAATGTGGCACAAATTGGAACATTTGGAACAATGCTAGCTAGAGGTGCCGTAAAAGACTCTGCTCGTGCAATGAAATATCCATACTCTATAGGAGATAAAATTTCAAAAATGATCCCAATGCCAAAGCAAGGATTCCCTATGTTTATTGATAATGCACTAGAAGAAGTTGAGGAACTAAAAAAGCTTTACGAAACAGAAAGAGAAATACAAATCATAATAGACATGGCAAAAAAAGTTGAAGGACTCGTGAGACATATTGGAGTTCATGCTGCTGGAGTTGTGATTGCTCCATCAGCAATTACAAATTTCTCACCTATTCAATGGGACCCAAAAGGTGAAGGAAAAATTATCACTCAATATGACATGCACTCTGTGGATGAAGATAATGCTGGTCTTTTAAAATTCGACTTTCTTGGAATTCGTAATCTTACAATTTTAAAAACTGCCATGAATATGGCAAAAAACAGATACAATATTGATGTAGATATTGAAGATATTGATCTAGAAGATAAAAAAACTTTTGAATTACTTTCAAAAGGAGAGACAATGGGTCTCTTCCAATTAAATGGATCCGGTATGACAAAATTCTTAAAAGAATTGCGTCCAACGACTATTCATGACATTAATGCTATGGTCGCACTTTATCGTCCAGGACCTATTCAATTTATTCCTTTATATATTGAAAGAAAACATAACCCAAAACTCGTCACATATCTCGATCCAAGCTTAAAAGAAATCCTAGAACAGACTCACGGTATCCTTGTTTATCAAGACGACTTGCTTTTGATGAGTATTAAAATTGCCGGATACACATGGGGAGAAGCTGATAAATTCAGAAAGGCTGTGGGTAAAAAAATTTCAGAAGAAATGCAGAAACAAAAAGATAAATTTATTAACGGTTGTGTTAGCTATTCTAATTGGCCACTTAAAAAAGCAGAAGAGCTCTGGCATTGGATAGAGCCGTTTGCTGCGTATGGATTCAACAAAGCCCATTCAGCCTCATATGGTCGTGTAGCCTATCAGACAGCCTTTATGAAGGCTAACTACCCTATCGCCTTTATGACAGCTATCATGTCCGAAGAGTCTGGAGATATTGATAAAATTTCAGAAATTGTCTCAGAATGTAAAAGAATGAAAATTGAAGTATTACCACCAGATGTAAATTATTCAACTGGAGGATTCTCAATAGTAGATAATTTATCTGATGAGACATATAAAGAATCAATTCGCTTTGGACTTTATACAATTAAAAATCTTGGTGGAAATATTGCTGATGCGATAATAAATGAAAGGTTAAAAAATGGTAAATATGAAAATCTTGAAGACTTTATTGCTCGCATAACTCATAAAGACTTGAATAAAAAATCTCTAGAATCTCTAATAATGTGTGGAGCAATGGATGAATTTGGAGAAAGAAATCAACTTCTCTTTAATGTTGATGCTCTTCTCGATTATCACAAAACTCATGTGAAAGATAATAAATCTCAAAATAATATTTTTGATATTTTTGAAGAAAAAGCAGATACTTCATTCACTTTAAAATCTTGTCCTCGTGCCACACAAGATGAAAAGTTAAATTGGGAAAAAGAATTAATTGGTTGTTATGTCTCAGGATCACCTCTCGATAAATGGGGAGATAAATTAAAGAACAGAACTATTAATATTAAAAATATTTTAGAAGAAGCAAATGCGGATGTGGCAGAAAATAAAAATGTTCGTATGCCTGTTTTGATCGAAAAAGTTAAAATTACAAAAACAAAAACTGGTGATCATATGGCATTATTAAAACTCAGCGATCTCAGTGGACAAATGGAAGTGGCAGTATTTCCAAAACATTATAAAAATCTCCAAACAAAAATTGTTTTGAATACTCCGATAGTCGTAATTGGAAAAATTACAAATAAAAATGGAGAGAAAACAATGTCGATAGATAGTATTGAGCCGCTCAGATTAGAATAAAAATAAAAACAGACTGACATAATAATCAGTCTGTTTTTTAATAATTTAAAAGAACATTTTAAATTTAAGTTTTTTTCTTGATTCTTTTTTTCTTTATCTTATCACTCTTAATCTTTTCTCTAAAATCGGACCCAGGTCCAATCTTTGTACGATTTTTACCTTTCTTAATCATTTGAAAAATTTTAAAGATTATTTTAAATTTAAATCCTTTATTATGTTAACATAAATCAAAACAAAAAGACTAATCATAATAATTAGCCTTTTTAATAATTTGTAAAAATACCATTCTGATTTTAAAAATTTTTAAATGAATTTTTGAAGGGATACTTTTTTGGTATTATCTTATTTTTTAAGACAGCTACTGATTTTCTCTCTATTTTCTTTGGTCTAGCTTTTGGAGAGACTTTTTTTGGTACAGATTTTGGTGAAATCTTTTTTGATATAGATTTTGGGAAAACCTTTTTTGGTACAGATTTTGGTATTGTCTTTTTCATTAGAGGTTTTAATGGCATCTTTTTTGATACCACTAACTTCTTTTTATTACTTTTTTCAATTAATTTTTTTTCAATAACTTTTTTAATTCTTATTTTTATTGCCATCTTTTAAAATTTTAATAGTTAAAAATTTAATTCCTGAAAGATAATAACATAAAGAATACATCTAATCAATCCAATATTTATTTAGATTTTCTAAATTAATTTCCGCATCCATTATTCTTTTAAAAATTTCTTTTTTATTTTCAGATAGAATCTTATAAAAATATCTAGTAAGCCAAAATTTATTTTCTATTTGCCCTTTCACTTCTTCTTTTTTAAAGATAATTTCATCAAAATCAATAATAATTAAATTACCATTTTTATCATATCCATAATTATTACGAAGCTTAAAAGTAGAATCTGATAATTTATAACTCCATAAAATATGAATTAATTTTGCAAAATCTAAACATGTTTTTTCGAATTCTTGATCAGAAAATTTATTTATTTTTTTAATTACTTTTATTTTATCTTGATAATAATTTAAATCGTCAATAAATTCAGGATTTCCTAAAATAGATTTATCTTTTATTGAATTTAAAATATTTTTATACTTTTCTGATAAACTTTTTAAATTTTCTAAAGCTGAATTGTATTCTTTTTTAGCATTTTTTAAATTAAAGTAATTAGAAATTAAAATAAAAATATACATTCTAATTTTGCTTTTAACTTTTTTAATAACTTTACTATTCTCTATTTCGTAAACATTATAATAATATCCTTCTCCTAATTTTTTCATAATTTTATTATATTATCTTTCCATCATCAAGATGAATAACTCTGTCTACAACTTTTTTATATTCTTCCTCATGTGTCACCATAACTATGGTAATACCTTTATTTTTATTTAAATTTTTAAAAATTTCCATCACATTCAAACTTGAAATATGATCAAGATTTGCAGTTGGCTCATCAGCAAAAATAATTTTAGGATTATGAACAATAGCTCTCGCAATTGAAACTCTTTGTTGCTCTCCACCAGAAAGACTTGATGGCACATGATCCATCACATGAGAAAGTCCAACTTCACCTAAAGATCCTTCTGCTTTTAAGAAAGCTTCTTTTTTATCAACACCTTGCATAAGTAAAGGTAAAGCCACATTTTCAAGAGCTGTCAGATCTGTCATGAGAGAATAATCTTGAAATACATATCCTAATTTATTTAATCTAAATTGTGTCTTTTCTTCTTGATTCATATCGTGAGTATTTATTCCATCTAAAATAATTTCTCCACTTGTAGGATCATCTAGCAATGAAATTTGATAAAGTGTCGTAGATTTTCCAGCGCCACTTCTACCCATAATAGCTACAAATTCTCCTTCTAAAATACTAAAACTTATATTTTTAAGAACAATAGTAATACACTCTCCATCAACAAAGCTTCTAACTAAATCTTTAACTAAAATTATTTCTTTATTATTATTTTGCATATATTTTATCTTCCAAGAATTGCATCTAAAGTATTTCTTTTAACTATCATTCTAGCTGGGAAATATCCAGCTATCATAGCAATAAACATAAATATTCCAACTCTAATGAGGGTTGTCACAGGATCTACTACTAATATTCCATCTGAGAATGGGAAATCTATCGGATGAGCATCTATCGCTGGCTTTATCAATAAAAATACTATCAATGATCCTATAATACATCCTATTGCGGTATAAAGTATTGCTTGAAATAGATAAGAAAATTCTATTGCAAAACTGTTAATACCAATCCCTTTTAATATTCCAATTTGTTTTCTTCTTGTAATAGCATTAATGAAGATAACTATAAATAAAGTAATAGCAGATACGACAATACCAATTGATCCAAACATTGTCCCCATGATTCCAAAAAGTTGCTTCATTTGATTTACAAAAGCTGGAGTACCTTCTTCAAAAGTTTGAATCTTTGCATAATTATTAAATCCATTTGCTATCAAAGTCGCTTTAACAGATTTTGGATCAACATTTGGTTTTAATTTTACAGCAATCATATTCACATTTTGTGGCAAAATATTTTCTAGTCTTTGCAATTCAGAATCAACAAAAAATACTTTTTGTCCTATGTCTTGATTTTTAACAACAATTATTCCTTTTACTATATATTCATTTGTAGTAGAGCCGACAACTATTCTAACTTTAGCTCCAGGATCAACATTTCTCAAAAGTGTAGGATCTATATCACTCGCCACAGAATATTTTTCTACCATCTCTTTTCCTAATAATACATATTTTGAAGCATCTTCTTTTGTGAGCCATGACCCCTCTTTTACATTAGCTGATAATTTTGTGACAGAATCTTCCAAAACAGGATCAATACCATAAAAGCTCACATTTCTTTTATTTGCAACATCATTTGATTTTAAAGTTTTCCAATTTGCCTCAATAGATCCAGATCCAGAATATCTTGGAGAATACCCAGCAACTCTATCATCTTTTTTAATAAGATCTATCATATCAGAAGCATTTAATATTACACTTTTATTATCAAGTGGAGAAATTACCAAATCACCTAAATCTTTTTCTCTAAAAGAGATAACGCTACCCTCTATAAGTCCTGACATCACTCCAGAAACAACAATTAAAGCTAAAAATGTAGCAGTCATGACAGAAATAATAGCCAAAGTCATCATTTTATTTGATCTTTTAATAGATCTCACAGCTAAAAAATATCCAACTCTTATAGAGTTAGTATTCTTATAGACAAAGATAAATAAATAGATAATATAATAAGCTATTAATCCTACTAATATGTATCCTATAAAAGATATTATTTGTGAAAACATGAATTAAATTATTTAGTTGAAGTAGCCGTTAAAACTTCTATACCTATTGGATACAGATTATCTTTATCTGTTAATCCAGAAAGCACTTCCACTTTTCCAGAATTATCCCTAATACCAATTTCTATATTTTTCCATTCTATATTTGAGTCAGTATCACCGGATGAAGTATCGTCCAACAATTTAATATCTTTAATTACTTTTACTTTATTTATAATACCCTCTACTTTTAAATAATTAGGAGAGATATAATCAACATTATCTTTTTCTTGTGTGATTATATCCGCAGAACCGTTCATTCCTGATCTTATTCTGTCATCGGCAGTACTGAATTCTATTTTGGCATAATATGTAGAAGCGTTACCCTCTACTGTCGCAGCAGGATCAACTTGTCCTACAACTCCAGGAAACGCAACACTATCGCCATAAGTATCTAAATTAATATTTGCCTTATCTCCAACTTTAACTTTAACCAGATCTGTTTCTGCTAATTTGACTTTTAATTCAAGGTTATTGGAAGAGATTAAATTTATAGCAGGAGAATTTGGAGAAGATATTTCACCTAAATTAATGTTAATAGCAGTTACTACCCCATCAAATGGAGCCACTATAGAATTTTTAGAATTAGAAGCTTTAGCAGAAATCAAATTTGCATTTGCTTGCTCAACTTGAGCTTTTAAAGATTTAATTCTTTCATCTGTAGACCCTGCTTTTAATTGATCTAAAGAACTTTTTGCGGAAGATAAAGTATTCCTATCTGTATCTATTTTAGATTTTAATGAATTAATATTTGATAATAATCCTGTAATCGAATTTCTAGCCACAGAAACTGAATTTCTATATTTCTCTAAAGAACTATCTGAAATAGAACAAGGTAATGTTAAAAGTCTATTTAAATCATCCAAATTGGTTGAAACTGCAATAACAGTAGAGTAAACCTGATTTGCAATATTATCTATCTTTGCATCTTTTTCTGTTTGAGATAAAGAATTATCTATCAACAAACTTGAGTTAACTAAACCAGAAAGACTTGTTACTTTACTATCTAAAGCGAATCTTCCGTTCTCTATTTTTGACTGAGATGATTGATCACAAGAATTAAAATTTAATTTATAAAAAGATGAAGAATATGTGAAAATATTACTAATTTGATTTCCTAGAATGTCTGTCACTGTCGTATTAATAGACCTAACAGTATCAGAAACAGAATTATAATCCGTATTTAAATTTGTAGTAGCAGAATCAACATTAGTTTGTTTAACAGCAACATCTGTCTGACTTGGACCATTTTGTGCATCTTGTAAATTTGCTTGCGCAACTTCCAATTGAGCTTGCGCACTTAATACGCCAGCATAGTCAACTCCACCAGAAAGTGAACTTAAAACTTGACCCACTACAACTTTATCTCCGACTTTAACATTTATTTTTTCTATTCTACCTGCTTTCTCAAAAGCCATAGAAGACTCCTGGCTTGGAGTAATTGTTCCTGAAACTGAGACAACTTCTTGCAAATTTCCTTTTTCTAAATGACCGATAGAAATAGCTGTAGAATTATTATTAAAAAAGAAAAAAGCAAAAATAATTACAAGAATTAAGAAAATTAATTTTTTAGGATTTTCAAGAAAAACTGTTTTTACTTTTTCAAAAAAAGAAGAAGTTTGGATTTGGTTTATATTCATAGAATTGATAAATTAGCTCACACAAATTAATAAGTTATATACATAATAACATATTTTCTTTTAGAAACTCCTTTAAATTATTTAAAAAATAAAGTCTTATGCTATAATCAAACTTTAAAATTTAAGTAAGATAAAATAAAACAATGCACACATCTAGAAAAACAAAAATAGTAGCAACTATCGGTCCTGGTTCCGAAAAACCAGAAACATTAGCAAAGCTTTTTCATGCAGGAGTAAATGTGACTCGTTCAAACATGAGTCACGGTGATCATGAAGAACATTCTAAAAGAATAAAAACTATCAAAGCTGTAGCAAAAAAAGAGAAAGTAGACATTGCATTACTACTTGATCTCTCAGGACCAAAAATAAGAATTGGTGATTTCAAAGAAGGTTTCGCAGAAATAGTAGAAGGGCAAGAATTTATTTTATCAGGTAAAAAATGTGAAGGAGACTCAACAAAAGTATACTTTAATTATCCCAATATTAAAAAAGATATTAAAGAAGGACAGGTTTTAATGCTCGACGATGGAAGAAAAAAATTAACTGTTACGAAAGTTATCGGTACAGATATCTATACACATGTAGATGTTGGAGGAAAAATGAAATCTCGACGTGGAGTAAATATTCCTGGAGCATATCTTTCAATTTCTGCAATTACAGAAAAAGATAAAGCTGATCTAGAATTTGGAATTAAAATGGGCGTAGATATTATCGCATTATCTTTTGTAAGAACAGGAAAAGATATTGAAATCTTGAGAGAGTTAATTAAATCTCATGGGGGAAATCAAATTATAATTTCAAAAATAGAGACAGAAGAAGCTCTACAAAATATAGACTCAATTATTGAAACTACAGATGCGGTCATGGTGGCTAGAGGAGATCTTGCAGTAGAGATCGGTCCAGAAAGAGTACCAAATGCACAAAAAATGATTATTAGAAAATGTAATGAATTAGGAAAGCCTGTCATAGTAGCAACACAAATGCTCGAATCAATGATAAATACACCAGTTCCGACTCGTGCTGAAGTATCTGATGTAGCGAATGCTATTTTTGATGGTGCTGATGCTGTCATGCTTTCAGAAGAAACAGCTCTTGGCTCATTCCCTGTCGAAGCTGTCTCAACAATGGTAAGAGTTGCTTTAGAAGTAGAGCAAGAAATTGGTACACATAACAGATTTAAGGTACACCATGATAGTCTTGTAGACTCTATCTCTTCGTCAATAGTACATATCGCAGAAGATGTTAAAGCGAAAGTTATTGTATCAATGACAATGTCTGGCACAACACCAAGACTTATCGCAAGATATAGACCACAGCAACCTATTTTAACAATTACCCCTCATGAGCATATTGCAAAACAACTAATACTTTCTTATGGGTGTTATCCATTAATTATTAAAAAATTTAGAACCCTAGAAGAAGCAGAGAAAGTTATTAACACTTATTTAAAAACACAAAAAATAGTAGAAGCTGGAGATAGAATTGTTATTTCAGCAGGCATTCCTTTTGGAACAAAATCAGGATTAACAAATACACTTGTTGTATCTACAGCAAAATAATTTTTAAAAATAAAAATATATTAAATAAAAACCAGTAAATTTACTGGTTTTTATTTTTAATCGATTTCTCTTAATAAAGATTCAAAATCTAAAGTCTCTGTTATCATTTCTACCATACCATCATTAGAAACTTTCCAAGTATCTTTTGGTCTATCAACATATATTTCAACCCCATTATTATCTGGATCACGCAAATATATCGCCTCTGATACTCCATGATCAGCAGCTCCGTCAATTGGATACCCAGACTCTATTATATGTTTTAAAACCCTTGCTAGTTCTTTTCTATTTGGATAAAGAAAAGCTACATGATACATGCCAGCATGACCCTCTGGTGAGGGTGTAGCATTTTTTCCTGACCAAGTATTCAATCCAATATGGTGATGATATCCACCAGCAGAAAGAAAAACTGCAGAATCTCCATATCTAGCAGATATTTCAAAACCAAGTAAATCTCTATAAAAAGTTAAAGCCCTATCTAAATCTGAGACTGTTAAATGTATATGACCAACTGTTGTTTCTGGATGATTTTTCATAATTTAGTAATTATAACATTTATACCTACTTAAAATATATTGACTTATTTTTCTTAATAAATTATTATAATATGCAAATATTGTTCATTAATTAAAACTTAGTATTATGGCAGAATTAAAATTTGGGCATTTTATAATGCAGATTATCCTAGTAAAAGGAAAAACGAAAGAATACACTCAACAGAAGATTGACGGACAACCACAGCACGGTTATCCAGATGTAAAAAGAGCCGAGACTGCTATGAATAGCATGAAAAGTAACCCCGACTCTATTTTAAACAAAAAAGGAATTTTCTTTAAAATAGAACATTTGTACTGGAATTAAAACTACATTTACAAGGCATTATTTATGAAATTTATTTTGTAAATAATGCTTTTTATTTTTATGTGGATATTTTGATAATGTGTGTTACAATAGCTTATTAACAAATTAATTTTAAAATAAAAATATGGAAGAAGAAATCAAAACAGAAGAAGTTATTGAAACTCCAACAGAAGCTACAGAAGTAGAAGCTCCTGTAGAAGTAACAGAGGAAGTTGAAGAAGTAAAAGATGCTGAAGTAGTAGCATAATTAAATTAATTAAAATTAATTTAATAAAAACCCCCCGTCAAAAGGGGTTTTTATTTTTTATAATATAATTATAAACTTTCTACAAATTTTTCTAATTCTTTATAATTTTTAAAAATTTTAACTTTATCTGAATATTTATTAGCAAAATCTCTGATATTTTTATCCATAATTAAATGTCCTCTCACTATAGAATAAAAATGTTTTATATCATCCCATTTTGTAAGTTCTCTATGTTTATCTTTTCCAAATATTCTTTTAAGATGATTAAATAAACGACGATAAAGTGATATATCTAAAAAAATAATAAGATCTGCTTTTTCAGAAATAAAAGGTTGAAGTTTTGAATACCATCCATCAGAAACCCAAGAATCTTGTTCAATAAAATTTAAAACTTTTTCTTTCATATAAGATCTTACTTTATTTTTCTCGTCTTCATTATTTCCGTTCACTTTATTTCCCCTAGATTCAAACCAAAGTCTATCTATTTCCATATAAGGAATATTAAGTTTTTTACTAATCTTATTAGCTAAAATAGTTTTACCACTACCCGAATGTCCTATAATAGATATACGCATATTAAATATTATAACTCAAATAATTTTTTAAAATAAAAAAACAGGCCAATCTTTCGATCGACCCGCTGCTCACTAACCCTGCCCAAGTGGATAAATCCACTTAAGAAGTTTTAACCTTTTCCAAATAATTTTTCTGAATACTTTCGTCATATCTTAAAATATATAACGAATCAGGTTCAATTATTTCTTCAAATTTAAATAGTAATTCTGTATAAATAGGACTGTATTTATAATCAGGATTAGAAATTAATCCTGTTCCATGTTTGAAATAAGTAAATTCTTTATCTTCTTCGCTCTTTTTGCTTAAAACACAAGAATTAAGATAGAAAATATTCGAAGGTTTACTATCATCAAACAAATTAAAGATTTTTACCGCAACTTCCTTTAAAAGACACGGTCTACCCAGGTTTTCCTCTGCTTTTTTTAATTTCACTTTTATATCTTTATTTCTAAAATATAAAAAAATAAAGAAAACTAATGATAACATTAAAGATATTTCTAATACCCCTAATAACTGACTTACATTTAATGAATTCATAAAATTGATTTGTTGTTAAAAAATATTTATTTAGATCTTTTAATCTCCATAAAGAAACTAAAAGATCTAAACAAAATAACAATCAAATTAAAATATCAAAGAATTTATAACTATATATAGTCTAGCATATTTGATAAATTAAGTCAAGTAATAAATATAATAAAGATTCATTTACTAATATCCCCTTTTATAGTAGTATGAGACAAGTAAAAACAAAATCATAAACAATAAAATTGTACAAATTGGAAACAGAAATCAAAAAGAATTCTTTTTTAAAAAAATTTTTGATTAATCGTGCTATAAATGGTCCTACAACTATAATGTTTTTGTATCTAACTCACCATACAGGAAATTATTTATTAACAATAAAAATAATGTCTGTTACTTCTTTAATAGCTTTTTATATAGGAATTAAACTATATGACTATTTTAAAGATGACTGGTTTTCAATCGAAGCTTTCAAAAAAGCAAAATTCGAAAATCTGGAATTAGATGAAAAAGATAATAGTCTAGCCACAAAAAAAATAACAAAGTTATTAAAAATGGGAGGAAAAGTATCAGGAAAAGTTTTACTTCTTTTAGTATTACTGAGTTGGGACCCGTCAATATTTGTTATATATTTTAGAAAAGGATTCTATTTATATGACGGTATGAAAGGTTGGAAAATTAAAATATATTTTCTAATGAGTGTGATAATGTCCACTATTGCCCTGACTCCCTCTGCGTTTTTATTGAACACATTAATCAATTTTTTAAGGAGCTTATTTTAAGCTCCTTTTATTTTTATTTAAAAATAAAAAAACTGCGCCTAAATAAATAGGCACAGCTCAGAATAAAACAAAAGCAACTTATCACTTATAGTCATAAGTACTTTTATTAAAATCTTGAATCACATACTGGCCTTCTTTTTTGAAGGCTTTCAATTTTTCATCTATTTCTTCTAACTTTCGATCAAGAATTTTATTTTTTTCCTGCTCAATAACAATAGACTCTTCAATTTTTTTGTTAAATTTTTTATTTTCTTTCTCTCTTCTTTTATTTCTTGAAAGATACATGAAATAAAAAACAAAAAATAAAACTAATAAGATCACAAAGATCGTTACTAAAACATACTTGATATCCATGATAAATGATTTTAATAATTAAAAACTAATAAGAGTATATCATATACTGTTTTATTTGTCAAGTAAAATAGTTTAGAAAATAATTCTAATAAAATTAACATATATTGAGACAAAACCAAAAACAATGTATAATAATAAAATGAAAATAAAAAAATTACATACTTTTTTTATAATCCTGACTATTTTAATATCCTATTTTAGTTTATCAATATTCATACCAGCACATATAACAGAAATGAATAAAAATCATGATATGGGACAAACAAAAGAAAACTGCCCTTTTGTATTTGGAGAAAATATTCTTTGCAATATTTCTTATAAAAAAACTACAGATTTAATCAATCTTAATTATTTGAATTTTAATAATTTATTTGCAAATTCATTTTTAATGAAAATAATTTTACTAACTTTTTATTTCTCTTTATTTTATTTATTTAAAATCTTTTATCTGAAAAATCAAAAAGAATACAAGATTCCGATAATATTAACTCATTTATTTTCTAAAGGAATTTTAAATACTAAAGTTTATTAAAATATATTAATATAAATTTAATCAAACTTATGACAATGACACACTACATGGAGCTTTTAGCTACCAATCAACCTTGGAATCTTATTTTATTCATGGCTATACCAGTAATACTTGCCGAGACTATAACTGTCACAGAATTATACATTTTATTCACAAGACAAAATAATATATTAGCAACTAAAATAAATAAAATATCTAGCATAATAGTAGGAATATACTTTTTAGGTGTATTTATCTATTTAATGAAAAATGCTTTTATTCCTATCACACTCACAGGATCATGGCGTGGCCCTGCTGACTTTATAGCAGTATCGTCTTATCTATTAGGTATTATACCTTTAGTGGGAATGGCTTTGCTAGAAATGGGAATAATTGGAAAAAAGAAAAATCAAAATGAAAAATTAAAACTACATGCAATACTTGTAGCAATCTTTCTAGTTGTTGCACATATCGCAATGATAGCAGGAATGCTAAATCCTGAAGTTTTAGGATATTCAAATCATGTTGTTATGAATATGACTATTACAAAATAAAAGTTAAATAAAAAAAATAAAACCAGTAAAAATACTGGTTTTATTTTTTTTATAAATTAATAAGTAAAACTTATTTTTTTATTGTAGTTGTAGATAAAGCTTGAACAGGAGTAGATGATGCTGAAATATCATCAAATCTAGTCATTCCTCTGTCTTGAGAAAATCTTTGACCTTCTCTAGAAAATCCTCTACCTGGATGATCAAAATTTACAGCTACTTTTACAAGAATAACCGCAATAGCGATCATGATAATAATTTTTAACACTTTAAATACCAATCCTATTGGTCCATGATGTCCACCATTACCATATTTACCACAACATTCTCCACATTTTGAATTCATTTTTTCTTCTGTCATAATTTTATTTATATATTAACAAAGTCTAAAATAAGACTTCTTAAATTATAATACATTTAAATATTAAAAATATTACAAAATAAGGACCTTGTAAATATTAAAAAAAATAAATGTTAAATCTTTGTTAAGATAGTTTTATAAAAATAATGTTTTTATATTATAATAATTTTATATATTCAGACAATATTGAATATCTTTTTATTAAAATTAATAACTAAATAATAAAATATGAAAATTAAAAAAATTTTAATATCTTCAGCATTAATAGGTATTACATTTTTAGCTTTAGCTAATGCGCAAGTAGCTAGCACAACGATAGCCACAAGTAGTATTTCTATACCAAAAAATGTTCAAAAGATAATAACAAAATCAGACAAAGAAATTACAAAAAGAATAAATTCTTTAAATAAAACTATTACAAAAATAGGAAGTTATAAACATTTATCATCTGATGAGACAAGTAAAATTGTATCAGCATTAAATACTTCTATAACAAATTTAAATACACTTAAAACTAAGATCGATAGTGAGACAGATCTAGTTTCTGCAAAAGCAGATTATTCTGCAATATTTAAAGATAATAGAATTTATTCAGTTGTAATACCACAAGAAACAGCTGTAGCAAAAATAGACAAAATAGTTTCTGAATTAAATGATGCCTCTACGACTCTAGCAAATTTAAAAACTAAACTAGTCACATTAACAACAGCTTCTACAACATTATCTGACGCTTCAACAAAATTAGCTGATGCAAGTCTACAAGCAACAAATTATTTAAATTTAATTTCAACATTAAAAATAGATAATGGTGACAAGACTATCATCGCTTCAAATGAAAATATTTTCGCTCAAGCAAAAGGAATAAGAATAACTCTACAATCTGACATTTCAGCTTTCAAAAAAGATATTAAAGCTCTCAAAAAATTAGCTAAATAATAATTACTATTTATAAAACTTAAACCCATCAAAATAAAATTTTGATGGGTTTGTTTTTGTAAAAAAATAAATTTAACTAACTTCCCTCAACCCCCATCAAGAAATTAATAAAATACAACAACTAAAATATGTCTGAATATATTCAGTCATATTTATCAATATCACTTATAAAATTAAATATTTATTGTTTAAATGCAAAAGACATTAATATAATAACTAAAACATTCAAAATAACTAATACTAAAACTGTATGGAGACGTGTAGAAATAGGATTCCATACAATATAAATTGTATATATTATTGCAATAATTGCAGCACCTAAAAAATTTCCTTTTATCATATAAAGATATGATACCATGTATTATTTTTAAACCGGTCTAATAACAATAAATTTATCTTTCCAGCCTTTTTGAAAATCTGCAATAGAAATTGTCTTTTGGCCAACCTTGGCGGCTGGATCATTATAATAAATAATATCATCTTTAATACCATCAAGCACAACAATATGAGGTATAGAACTTTTTGGATTAAACTTATAATGAACAGAAACCATAACAGGACCATTTATTAAATATGATTCTAGTTTAGAAAAAGCTTTTTCTTTACTGAGAGATGATACATCATAACCACTCCCTTGTAATCCATATTTATTAGATAAAGAAATTAGACCCTGATGTATCCATCCAGCATTTTTATCATAAGCTCCTTTTGTGATCCCTTCTTTTAATAAACTATCTACAGAAATTGAATCCGTAGAATAATAATCTATAATCATAGCAAGACTTGTAATTCCACATCCAACTTTTTGCCAAGATATCGCATGTATATCTTGAAACTGAGAATAGAAAGGTATCTCAGGAACAGTATTAGAAATTGGAGCAATTGGAATACTTGTGGTAAATGTAGGTATATTAAATATCATATGATTCATCATGGCAGATACAGTTAATATTGCAAGGACCTTCTTAACAATCAAGATATAAACCTTAATTTTGAACAGTAACTTTTATTCCTACTACAGCCCAATCATAAAGTTTTTTTGCATTTTGGGGAGAAAGATTTACACATCCATGAGACCAGGGTTTACCAAAATGATCATGCCAATATGCACCATGAATGACAGCACCATCAGAAGTAAAATATAAATCCCAAGGAACACCAGGAAGATCATAAACTTGATCACTGACACCAGGAGTGGGACCTTGCATGAATCTACTTGGAGTCATTTTAAACACTGTAAATATTCCACGTGGAGTAGGAGTAAATTCTAGACCTGTAGAAATAGATTCTTCCATAAATAATTTATCACCATCATATGCATAAAGCTTTTGTTCTGACACATCCACAACAATTCTTTTTGCAGTATTTACAATTTCACCTTTAGTTAATTCATGATCAGTTTCATTTGTGATAAGCTCTACAAATTGTGCATTCACATACCAGTCACCTTTTACTCTTTCTGGATAAAGAAGGTCATGAGCAAATTCAATTTTATACCAAGTAGATCCATTTTGAGTAACCGTCCCAGAAACTCTTAAAACAACCCCTGTACGAAGATGTACAACGACAGGATATTCTGTCCCTGGCCCATTTCTCATATTTACACATTCACCAACAAAATATGGATTACAACCATCAATGACTTCGACATATCGGGATAAATCTTTTGATAATGTTGTAGAAGAATTTTCTATAATACCAGAAGAAGCATTTACAATAAATGGAATCTTTAAAGAAGAAATATTATTTATACTATTTCTCAAAAAGAATATAACTGTCACAAATAAAATAACAATACTAACTGTAGATATTATTATTTGTTTTTTATTCATATATATTCATCATATACTTATCTGGAAACTATGCAAGGATAAAAAAACTTTGAATGATAACGAAAAAATATTCAGAAAAATATAATTTAGGAAAAGTATAAAAATTAACTGACTATATAATTTACAGCAGATTCGGCTAAAATATTCATAGTATCAAATATTTTTAAATTTGGATGATTTGGTATAAGTAATTGTAGATCTGTACAAGCCAAAACAACACAATCAACATTTTTATTTTCAAATTCATTTACTATATCAATAAACCCTTCCCTATCTTTATTGTTTTGTTGACCTGTGACGAGATTTAAAATAATTTTACCCATTTTTGCCTGCTGGAAATCATCCGGGGTTTCGTAACCTATATTATTTTTTTGAAATGCATTTTCATACAATTTATTCTGAATCGTTGCTGATGTTGATAAAATACCAACTGTATTAAAATTATTTTTTTGTAAAAATTTTACAGTTTCTTCTACAATACTCAAAACCGGTATCTCGACAGACTTTCTAATATCTTCAATAAATATATGCAGAGAATTGCAAGGCATAACAAGAAAATCTACTCCAGACTTTTCTAATCTTTGAGCTTCTTGAATTAAAAATGGTAAACATCTTTCTATTCCAATATTTTTAGAAATTGCATCATCTTCTATCTGATAAGGTAAAGGCACACTAGCAATAACAACAGATGGTCTGTTTGTACGATTTATTTTTTGACAAGAAAATACAACATTCAAATAAAATTCTGAAGTTGTTTCTGGACCCACACCACCAATTATTCCTACTGATTTCATATTTAATATGATAACAAAAATAATCCAATCTTGTCTAGATCAAACAAAAAATGTAAAACTATATATAACTAAAACAATAATAACTAATACATTATTAAAGTTTTTCCTTATTAATAAAAACAACTTCCGGATATTCTCCTGATAATTTTTCAAATACAGATCTCATTTTCAACATTCCTTGTTCTGTATAACGGGAAGCTTCTAATGAATAACCTTTTTCTTTAGCAAAATCAAAAATCTCCTTAGCAAGTTTAGATGCGTAACCTTTACCTTGCTCTTTAGGATCAATAGACAAAAATTGAATCCAAAGATTCCTGTTATTAAAAGGGTCTTTTAATAATTCACTTAATCCTACTATTTTTTCATCGACTTTAATTATCGAGAAAAATCTATCCTCTTTATGATTCTGAATATCTTTTAATTCAAAATACTTAAACACACCCCCTTCTTCAGTAGTTAAAAAACGATTATCTTCTGGCAATTTATTTCCTTTATAAATTAAATCAATTAAGGAATCAGTTTTTAATGTCTCTATAGAAATAGGTAATTTTTCTTTTTGTTCAAGTTTTGATTTATCAATTTCTTCCATTATCAAATTATACACCAAAACTATTTAGGATAACACCCTCTTAAATATAAATAAAAATAAAACCAGTAAAAATACTGGTTTTATTTTTTAATATCTAAAAGATAAGAAATTAATTTGTCGTTACAAAAGTATTATTAACAGAAGCAACACTAACATTTCCTGATACATCTGTTGAAACTAGCATGTAGTAGTAAGTAGTGCTAGATTGTAAACCATTAATAGTTACTTGTTGTGAAATTCCTGCAATATTATTATTTAAAGCAGTATTACCACTAACAACTCCAAATCCTTTAGAATCAATATCGCCTTCATTGATAACTACAGGAGTATTACTGTAAAATATTTCTGATACAGAATTCTCATTTGTTGTCCAAGAAAAAGTTGCAGAATTTCTTCCTATGTTAACAGTAGGAGAATAAAGCATTGGCGCAAAAACATCTCCCCATCCTCCATTTGCTATAAGAGAATTAATCTTAGAAATAGTTAAAGGGCCAACACGTCCAACCTGATCAAGACCATAAGCAGATTGAAATCTGTTTACAGCATTCACAGTTAAACCTCCATAATATCCTGTAACTAAACCTTCTGGATAAATAGAAGAATTGCTAGAAAAAAAAGTTTGTAAATTTGTAACATTATCACCCTTGCTTCCAAGATCCATCTGTGAAGTAATAGGATTAAATGCCATTGAGACACCACTTATTCCAAAAAATAATGGAATAGATAAAACAGCACCAGCAAGAATCTTGCTACTTAAAAAGTTAATTTTGTTCATAATTTTGATTTGATTTTATTTTTTTTGTAATTACTCTAATCTCAAATCGCAACATTATAAATTGAATGAATATTAAAAATTATTATTTATTTCTATTATTAAGAATAAAAAAATGTAATAGATGCAGAAATATATTGCCAGTTAATAGGTCAGAGTTGTAAAGTTAAAATATAAGTTTAATTTATCTTATAAGTTAACTGAGTAGCTATTAAGTGATTCACCACTATCACATAGGGTAGGCTATTCGCATCTACATTAATACTTTTAACTATACTAGATATTTAAAAAATGGTCAAGATTTATAACTTAATCCAACTTACCCTCCTGTAAATATTAACTGATAATTAAAGATGTTTATTTATACTAAAAATGCTATACTGTCTATTATAAAATATAATTATGTCTGAGGAGATTAATTTCGATAATCTGTTAGTAAGTGTTGTTATTCCGGCTTTCAATGAAGAAAACAATATAATTAATTGTATTAAATCTATCAAAAATCAATCATATACTGGGAAAGTTGAGATTATTTTAGCCGATAATGGAAGTACAGATAAAACTAGAGAACTAGCAATTAATGAAGGTATAAAAATAATAAGAGAAGACAGGCCTGGAGTATGCTATGCAAGACAAGCTGGCACAGAAATTGCTCTTGGGGAAATAATAATTTCAACTGATGCTGATACTACACATAATAAAAATTGGATCAAAAATATAGTAGAAAAATTTAAAGAAGATGATGAGATTGTGGCTGTTGGTGGACATTTTATTATTATAGATGGACCTAAGTGGAAAAATATAGTTAATGTATTTTTTAAATATTCAGTAAGAATATTTCAAATCTCTTTTAATAAAGTTACTTTATATGGAAGCAACACCGCATTTAAAAAATCAAAGTGGGAAGGATATGATGTAAAAATGAATGCTGGTGGAGATGAGATAGCTTTAGCAAGACAGTTAGGGAAAAGAGGGAAAATAGTTTTTCTTTTTGATAATGAAGTTTACACTTCTGGAAGAAGAATGAATAAAGGATTTCTTCATTTTGTGATTTTTTATTTATTTGATTATGTTTATTGTCTTTTTACAAAAAAAACAATAATACCTCCACGTGCAATAAGATTAAAAGATAAAAATAACAAATATGACTATTGATAATTTAAATAATATAACCAATTTTTTAATGTCCCATGGATATTTATTTTTCTTTATTTTTAGCTGCATAGAAGGATCTTTAATTGGTACTGCCGGCGGGATATTGGCAAGAATTGGATATTTTAATATATTTTTTGTAATAATAATTTCTATATTAGGAGACATAGTGCCCGACATAGTATATTATTTAATAGGAAGATACGGGAATTCTCTTGTAACAAAAATTAAAATCTTTAAAAGAGATGAAAACAGGTTAAAAAAATTTTTAAATTTAAAAGAATTAACAGAGAAACACCCCATAAAATCATTAATTTTTGTAAAATTCTCCCCTTTTATGGGACCTCTAGGACTTATAACAATAGGAAGTTTCAAACCTGATATAAAAAAATACATAAAAAATGTTTCCATAATAACAGTTTTTAAATCTTTATTTTTTGTACTACTTGGATATCTATCAAGTGGGGCATACATTTATCTATTTGATTTAATGAACTCTTCAACCAAAGCTATTGCTGTATCGATTATCACAATATTAGTAGGATTTATTGCTTATAAGATTTTTATTAATAATGAAATAAGAAATATAAAAGAAAAAAATAATCTAGATTAATTTATAAACCGTCTCTTTATCAAAAATATTTTTTTTATCTTTTTTAATCTGTCTAAAAAAACTAGCTAAAACTGTAAATGGAAATTTAAATTGTGATTTATATATTCCAATTGCATTTATTTTAATTTCTAAATCTTTTTTTGTTAAAAGAAAATTTTCTTTTTCATGACTTAAATATTGAAAATATCCTTTAGACTTTTTAAATTTAAAAAAATAAGGATAATCTTCATAAAAAAAGAATTGTATATTAAAATTACTATTTAAATTATTTTTCTTAAAATAATTTAAAAAATTATGAACAAATTCATGATCTTTGTGTTTTATTGCTATAGGGGCAAATAAATTAATATTTTTACACTTTCCCTTATTTAGGGTATCTAATAATTTATCAGATAAAATTTCATTCATAATATTTCCATTTCTTTCCCTTTCTTTTTTATTTGTATATTGATAATCCAAAAAATCGAGATTAATAATATTTGCTTTAATTAACCCTAAAGATGTTAGAGCTGTATCATTTTCTGTCAATCTAGATTTTAAAGCTTGAGATGAATTTTTAAAACCACACCATAAATCCCAGATTCTTACTTTATTTGTTTTCGGTTTTCCTGAGAAAATTGTAATGACTTTGGTATTATCTGGATGTTTATAAATAAATCCCCCTAAAGAAATAACAGCATCATCTAAATGTGGAGATAATATTATATTCAAACTATTTTCAGTAAACATATTTTCCATAAAATTTATTTATTTATTTTTAATGAAAAAAATAAGCAAGCAATAAAAATATAATCATTAAAAATAACCAAATAAAATATGATTCTGGAAGATATCTATCTTTATAAATCTTAACCCAATCTTTATGCCAAAAAATTGACCCCTTTGGTCCTTTAGTTAGCTCTGTCCAAGATTTAAAATACCAATTACAAGAAAACCATGTTAATTCTGCAAATATTAATACAGCAAACAAGCTTCCTAAAATTAAAAATATATTTCTATAACCATAGATATATTCGAGTATAAAAATAAGAGGAAATAAAGTATAAGAAACTAAAAGATGATAATTGAGTGGAGGTTCAAGTTTTGTTAATTTAACAATAATATTTCCAAACTTATTTCCTCTTAGAATAGATTTGGCATACCACTTATCTTTTGACCAGCCACTTCCCCAACCATGATCTCTTTCTATATAAATTTCAAACAAAGCTAAAGGTATAGCAAAAAATAAAATATTTAATAATGGGTGCAATAAAAATATACTCATAAAATATAATATGATTATATCAGAAAAACCATACTAGCTAAATATTTAAAAGCTTGGCCATTTTTGATGTAGATTCAGATTCTTTTCTCGGAACACCTATTTCAATATTAATAAATATTTGTCAATACAAATAAAAATAGCAGGCAGTCAATTAAGACTAACCTGCCACTTTTTCTAAACCAAAATAAGTTCATGCTAATGTAAAAATAAAGATTCTGGAATCTTATCAACTTCAAAAGAAAATATCATGAGTGAAGAAATTTTTTTCAATCCTGAAACCGGAAGTTTGTTTTCAAAATCAAAAAGCTCTATAACTTTATCGACTATAAGGCCAACAAGAAATAAAAACAAATCTTCATCTATCACAATTACTTCTTTATCTTTTAATACTGTAAACTGAAATAAGTCTACAGCTAATTTTAATAAAGATTCTTCAGTATTTGGTATAAGCATAACTTTGATTTCTTCAATAGGAAGATTAATCAATAACTTATAATGACATACTTTTTTACCGGTTATATAAATTACTCCTATATAATTTATAGGACTTTCTTTAAAAATACTTATATTAACTCTCATCTAATGTAAAATTTAATTGTTATTTAAAATTATTTATTAAGTTCTCTCAATTTCTATCAAGAAACTAAGAGAACTTAATAAAGACAACAATTAAAATACGTAAAATACAACTGAATACATACTAATATATTCAGTTGTATTTGTCAAAAATAAATAAAAAAACAGGCCGATACTAAGACCGACCTGCCCTATTTCCCTCTTAACCTATAATTACCACTTAGTAGAAATTGTAAAAGTAATAAAATCTTTAGTTGACATTTCAACAACCTTAAAACCCCTGAAAGCTAAACTCTTAGTCCTTGGTGGTTTTAATCTATTTTTTATAGAAAACCATAAAAGAGGACTAGCTACCTTTCTTGTAAATTTTAGATTTTCAAGAGTTTCGAAAATCTTTTCCATCTTCTTTTCAGTTGTGCGGCTTCTACTTTTGGCTGATAATACAGATAATTCTGTTATTAATTCAGCTGCTTTCTTGTCACAAAACTCTAAAACGGTGTAAAGATGTTTTTCAACATCAATCATTTCTCCTATGATTTTTTCATCATCACCAACAACCCCTTTCGGTTCTTGATAATCTTCTTTTTTAGAAAAACCTAATTTCTCTAACAGAATAATTAACTCTTCCATTGTAAAATGTTTAAATTGTTATAAATATTTATTAAGCCATCTCTAATTCCATAAAGAAACAAAGATGACTTAATAAAAGATAACAAATACGACTGAATATATACTAATATATTAATAAATATTTGTAAAGCTTTGTTCAAAACATGAAACAATGTTAGAAAAAACATAATTAAAGAGAAACAAGAAAACAATACCACTTACCAAAACAAAATAAACTAATTCATTTTTTGGATTTGATTGTCTCTTATTTTATAATTCTTATGATACTCAATTATCACCGGAATACTTGCGGCAATCGGAAGAGAAAGAAAAGCTCCAAGAATACCAAACAAACTTCCCCCGATCAGAACTGATAAAAATATAACAGAAGGATAAAGATTTAGCGCTTTATTATAAATCATCGGAGATATAATAGCATTTTCTGCTTGTTGATATATAAGATGTAAAATTAAAACTAAAATACCTGTTAAGGGTGAGACACCAAAACCTATTATGACCGCAGGGATAGCACCGATAGTTCCCCCTACCAATGGTAGTAAATCTATAACAGCAGCAAAAATAGCCAACGGTAAAGCAAAAGACACATGTAAAATAGTAAGACCAAGAAACAAAATAGTTCCACAAATGACTGAAATTAGTAAATTGCCACGAATATATTTACCTATAACAAAAGTAATTTCTTTTAACAGATCTTTAATTTTATCTCTTTCTCTACCAGGAACAAGATGTAAAGACAACTCAAATAATCTTTCAAAATCGTATATTAAGAAAAAAGTTAAAATAATAGTAGTGATCACGTCAAATACTATAACCGTAACATTCACAGTAGCGGTAGCATAATCAAGATGAGATTGAATATATGAAATAAGACTGAAATTTTTCAAAAAATCTGGAATCATTGAGGAATTAACAATAACAGAATTAATACTAGATAATAAAACTGGTGCCTCTAGAATGATACGATGAATAAAAATTAATCCTAAAATAAAAAACAAAATAAAAGGAATGACTAAAATAAAAAAAATACATAAAAGAAGAGGTATTTTTGTTTTGTTCTGAATTGTTTTGACAACTGGATAAAAAGCTACCGTTAAAACATAAGCGAGGATAATAATAGAAAGTACTGATAAAAGTCTCCAGCAAAGAAAAACTACAATTCCTAGAACAGTAATACGAATAAGAGATTTCCAACTAAAGGGGTGTTCGTATTTTTCCATACGGTTGGAGTATAGCACTTAAAATTTTACTTTACTATCTATTTTAGAATAATAAAAAAGGAATAGAAATAATGAAAGGATAATATACCCCACACCCTATATCACTATGTATAAAAAAAATAAAAAGTCCGGTCAAAAATTAGACCGGACTTCCAAACATTTTAAAAAAGCTAATCTTTTTGCCACTTTGCTTTTTTAATAGAATCTTGCTTTTCTTTAATTGTTTCTAAGATTTCAGAATACTCATACTGATAAGTTTTTTGTTTACCTGTAGACAAATCTTTAAATTTAATCACAGGCATTACTTCTTTAATACTGTCATAAGTATTAAAATAATCCAACAAATTTTTATTAGGTTTGTATTTGAAATTAACATATTCATTTTCAATAATACAATCTGGTATTCCGTTCTTGTCTCCGTCAGCAAATGTAGTTATATAACATTTACCTTGGTAAACCCATATACGACTTACTGTAAACCCCCAGGAAAAATTATCACCTATATGGTAATTATTATCTGATTGAATCAGTGACATTTCTAAAAAACTTAAGTCATTAATATATATTATCCTCTGAGAGTGGTACCAATACCCCATATCAATATTTAAATGACTTACAAGAGTAAGACTATCTAAATGATTAACTATCTTAACAACTTTTACTGAATCGCTAAAATTCTCAGGTAAAACAATTTTCGTTTTACAGGAAAATAAAGAAAAAATACAAAATAAACTGACAAATAAACTTTTCATTTTAAAAACATTTTAAATTAAATAATAGATTAAGGAAATCATTTTATTTTCCAATACTGAAAAACAAAATGATTTCCTAAATCCTTTCAATTTAAATACGTCAAAACACAACTAAATATAGTCTATCACAATAATAAGTATTTGTCAATATATAATTTTATCTACCCTTATCTCTAATTATCTGTCTAACTTCTTTACGAGACTGTACAACCCTATCACGATTTGCTGTTGGATAATATTTAGAAAGAATTTCATTGTCTTTATAAATACCAAAATCTTTACCAAATACACTACAAAGACCTATAGCATTGTCAGTACAGTATTTATCTATATTGACAGAAGAAAAATTAGCAGAAGTATCTCCTATTAATATTCTAATATCTTTAAAACCATAATCTTTTAAAAAATCTATAACAGGCTCTATTGTGTCTCCAGAATGAATACAATTATCAAAAATAGCTAAAGGTTTATCTTTTTCATTTCCTAGTTTTTTGTAAATAGAATCAAATTCTTCATTAAGCTCTTCATTTTCACTTGTATCAGACAAACTGTAAATAAGTTTTTTAAAAAAACTTTCCATTCCAGAAGAATTTAGATTATTAAAAGCATCTGGATTAATAAAATAAATATCAGGTCTTTTTTCTTCTTTATAATTAGTTTTCCAATATTCATCTACAGCAACCCATAAAGGTCTAGGCGATCTATCTAAAAGAATTAAATTTGTTATTTTTTCTTTATGTAAATATTCTGTAACGCCTTTACCAAACTCATAAATATTTTTTCTATTTTCTTTATTAGTAAAATATTTATAATCATAAACTTTTTCTTTTTTATTCAAACTTAAATTAAATTTTCCAAATTCCATATATATAATTAAATTATATACCAAAAATTATCTAAATTTTCAAATAGAAAAATCAGTCCTTTTGAGACTGATTTTTCTATTATTTGGCTCCGTGGGTAGGGATCGAACCTACGACCAATTGGTTAACAGCCAACTGCTCTACCGCTGAGCTACCACGGAATATTTTGTTTAAAAACTAACTCATTTTTAAAAAGATCTATATTTATATTGGCTGAGCCAACTGTCTATATTCTTTTTACCGCTGAGCTAATACGGAATATTCTATTATCAATCAAATTGATGAGTATAATTATAGCAAAAAATATTATAGAATGCAAAGTGAAAAACTATCCAACAATAGTCTCACTTCTGTTCTTCTTTTTTGGATAAATATCAAATGTTGATAAAAATAAAAATAAAACAAAGAGAATAATTAAAGTGTCCTTAAAAATACTTGGTACATGAATAAACATTGTAAGCAAAATAATTAAAGTCAAAATTGATCTCTGGAAAAATTTTTTAGTCATATTTTATTTTTATAATACAGACATTATAACAAAATTATTAGTCTTTTAAAACCTCTACTTTTGCTCCTATTTTATTAAGCCTTTCTGCTATACCTTCATATCCACGCTTTATAGAATAGACATTTCTCAAAATAGAAACACCTTTCGCAGAAAGCATAGCGACTAAAATTATAGCCGCAGGACGAAGAGCTGGAGGACAAACAACTTCTGCACCTTTTAATTCTTTAACACCATTCACATACACTCTGTGTGGATCCGCCAGACGAAGATCTCCGCCAAGTCTATTTAATTCTGTAAAATAGATAGCTCTATTTTCCCACGTCCAATCATGAATAAGAGTAATACCTTCCGCAAGTGTGGCTATAGGCACAAAGAACGGAAGATTGTCATTATTTATTGCCGGGAATGCGCCTGTATGAATCTTGTCATGAGGAGCAATTAATTTCTCGTCTTCTTTTCTTGCTAAAATTTTAATATCAACTAATTTTGCCTTTCCATTATCACTCAAATATTTTTTTCCTAATTCAAATTTAACTCCCATACGTTTTAATTTTTCAAGCTCCAACTCTAAGAAGTCTATCGGTGCATTTGTGATAGTTAAAGTTGAATTTGTAACAATCGCAGAAGAAATAAAAAACATAGCGTCAATAGGATCTTCAGAATTATAATGCTCTACATATAAATTTATTTTTTCTAAACCTTGAACTTTTAAAGTACTTGTTCCTATACCTTCAATATTTACTCCGAATTTTTCTAATAAGAAACAAACATCTTGAACTTGATAATTTGGTGGGGCAAATTTAATAACAGACTCGCCTTTTATTTTACTAGCAGCAACGAGAAGGGTAATAGCTCCTGTATCACTCGATTCATACATAGGAATAAGCTCTGCAGGATGAAGAGATTTTGATTTAATTTCATAAGAATTTTCTTTCGTCTTTATATCAACACCAAAATATTCTAATCCGTATTTATGAGAAGCGACAGTTCTCTCTCCCATTTTACATCCACCAGAATGAGGCCAAGAAAAACTTTTTTGTGCGTGAATCAAAGCTCCAACAAAAGTGAAACTGCGAATCATATTCGCTGTTTTGATATCTAAATTCTTTACATTAATTCCACCTTTTTTAATTTTAATTCTGAGACTCGTACCATTTTCATCTTTCTCTTTTGTTTTTTCATCTACCCAATCTATTTCAACATTTATACTTCTCACAACTTCAATATAACGAAAGACTTCTTCAATTTTTGGAATACGATGCAAAATTGTTTCGCCATCGTTTAAAAGTGCAGCCACTATCATATTTACAGCTCCATTTTTTGAAGTATTCGTTTTAACTTTTCCTCTTAATTTTCTTCCACCGGTTATTTTAAATCCAGGCATAATTTTCTATAATTTATATTTAAATATTTAAGAATATGATTATATCATTTATATTTTATAATTTTAAATATTTAGGAATTAATCTAAATACACAATCCATAATCAAAATAGATACAATTCCAACAATTTCAAAACCAAAAATATACCAAGGCCAACCACCAAATAGCAAAGGATTACTTACTGTTGGCTTTATTTTTAAATACATATAATTAGAATTAAAAATATAATTCAAAGGAAAAACTATCAACATCATAATATTTCCATACAAAATAGCTTTAAGTGAAGAAAATTTTTCTAGTTTAAATTTATAGATATATATTAAAAATATAGGCACAAAAAGTAATAATCCATGTACAAAATAATAATCAAAAATAATATAGGAAGTATTACCAAAAGAAAGATCTGGAGTTAAAATAGATTGAATGCCACCAGAAATTCCTAAATATACAGACCATTCTACAAAAAATATTTTTTTGTTTATCAAAGCTAAAGCTGCAAATATAATAGAAGCTCTGCACAAGCTTAGTGGTAAGGAATTTTCAAATGACCAAGTTTGATGTACATAAAATAAATATATTTGAGTAAATAAAATTTGAATTAAAATTAAATATCCAAAATATTTAAAATATTTAACAAGATTATCTTTTTTAATTTTTTTAGAAATTAATAAAGCAAAAACAATTAAAAAACATGTGATAGATGTATATATCCACCACTGATTAGAAAATATTTGAATAACTGTGTGTTCCATAAAATTATTTTCCTTCTACTAAAATCACAAATTCACCTCTGATTTTATCTTGATTTTGAAGATAATATTCTTTAACTTCTTTGATATTTCCCCTAACAGTTTCTTCATGAATTTTAGTTAATTCTCTAGCGACTATTACAAGCCTATTTTCATCTAAAGTTTTTTCTAAACTTTCTAAACATTTAGAAAATCTGTGTACAGACTCGTAAAATACAGAAACCTTGTCACTATCCATTATTTCCTTAAAAATCGTCTCACGACCCTTTTTATGCGGTAAAAAGCCATAAAAAGTGAACTCATTGCCAGTTAAACCTGATAAAGCAAAAGCGCTCGTAATAGCTGTCGGACCTGGGACAACTCTAATATCAATAGCAGGATCAGACTCTTTTGCTTCATAAATCTTTTTTACCAAAAGACTTCCCGGATCAGAAATTGTTGGCATCCCAGCATCAGATATCATAGCAATATTTTTCCCTTCTTTTAATTTTCCAATAATTTCATCTATTTTATTTAATCTAGAATTTGCAAAATAATTTGTACATTTATTTTCAATTTCAAAATGCTTTAATATTTTTTGTGCATTAGAGACATCTTCACATAAAATCAAATCTACTTCTTTTAAAATTCGAACAGCACGAAAAGTCATATCTTCTAAATTTCCAATCGGAGTACCAACTATATAAAAAGTTGAATATATTTTCTCTTTTACTTTTTCTTCTATTTTTTCTTTCATAAATTTATTTAAAACAAAATTGTTTTCGAGAGTTTTTGTCGGAGCCCATTTATGGGTTAAGGAAACTTGAGAAAATAATTTTGTTTTAATTTGTGTTAATTAATATTATTAAAACTCTTTAAGACTTTTCTTTTTAAATGAGGCATTATATGCACCAATATATCATATGGAATAGTATTTGCTAGTTTTGCCAAATTTACTAAAGAATTTAAATCTTCTTTCTTTTCACTCAAAATTATAACCTTATCTTCTAACTTAATATCTAAATCTGTCACATCTATTGATGACATATTCATACTCACTCTTCCTAAAACTTTACAAAAATTATTTCCAATTTTAAAATGAGCGAGATTTGAAAGTCTACGGTCAACTCCCTCAAAATATCCCATAGTAATAGTTGCAACTTTAGAATCTTTTTCTAAAGTCAAAGTATGACCATATCCAACACTCTCGCCTTTCTTTAAATTTCTAACAGAAGAAATTATTGCTTCAATTTTCATGACTGGCTTTAAATTTAAATCTGAAAAAGGAGAAGTGTTTACCCCATAGATACCTATCCCAAGACGAATAACATTTCCAAAATCTTTTTGATTATAAAAAGATCCAGCTGTCGCAGAAGTATGAAGATATTTTATAGTTTCAAAACTATTTTTAAATTTTTCTACAACTTTTTTCCAATTTTCTATTTGTGATTCTGTGAAAGATTTGTCTTGACTATCTGCATCGGCAAAATGAGAACAAATCCCTTCTAAAATAAAATTCTTATTTTCTTTTAAAATATCCATAGCCTCCTCTATCTCATTTATCATAATTCCCTGTCTATGCATCCCTGTATCTATTTTCAAATGAATTCTAATTTTCTTTGAAAAATTTTTAGAAAGATTTTTAAGTTCATCTAAACTTATAACAGTAAAAATAAATTGTGAGGAATTAAAAATTTTAATATTTTCTAATCTTGTATATCCAATAATTAAAATATCTTTTTTAATAGAATTTAATTTTAAAAGACGAGCTTCATAAAGTGAATCAACTACAAAGAATGGAAGATTTTCTTTATCTAGAATTTCTGCAACTTCTAGTAAACCGTGACCGTATGCATTACTTTTCAAAACTGGAGCAAAAGAAATATCTTTGTATTTATTTTTATATTCATTTAAATTATGTAAAAGGTTTTCTTCTGAAATGAAAACTTCAACAGAATTCTCATATTTAAAAAATTCATTCTTTATTTTCCTGGCAAAATCAAAAATCTTCATATAATTAGTAAAATAATTTTATCATAAAATAAGCCAGAACCCATCCTTAATCCTTCCCTAAATTTTAGGGAAGGAAACCTCCGAACAGAGTTAGGAGGAGGAAGGGTTTATTTTGTATCTTGCATTTTTCTAAAAAAGTTGTAGAATAGAAACTCGTCCTTTCAAAATATTTTTCACTAATAAATATATAAACAATGAGTAAAATTAATTTAAAAAAAGACATTACAGAAATTAATAATCTTTCTTCTGAAGAATTATTAAAAAAATTACCAGGAAGAGGGAGAAACACAACTCCACCGGTTCCAAAAAGTTTTTATGAGCAGGACTGGGCAATATTTGCCACAGACCCGACCCTTCAACAAAACATTGCTGAATACCTTACAAGAAATAGCTTGTTCAGTGAATGTACAAGAATTTTTTACAAAGGGAAACCTTTAAATGTTTATATAATTCCAGAGGAATCTGTAGCTGCTTTCAAAAAAAGACTGGCTGACATAGCTCCTCAAAAAAATTATATTTTACACAAAAAGAAAAAACCTAAAACTTCTCAATGGGTATTATGGCTTGGAAAATAAAAATGTTCGAATTGAAACAAAACGGTTATAAACTAAAAATCTATAGCCGTTTTTTATTTATAAAAAACAATTGACACATATACTTTTATATGATAAATTATTATTAGAATTTTTCACAAATTAAATTTATTAAAAATGTTTGAAAAAATAAAAAAATTTCGCCGTTTCGAAGAAGGAAGTTGGATTGGAGGAGTTTGTGTAGGTGTGGCATATCAAACCAAAACTCCAACATGGCTAGTCCGGGCAATAATAGTAATTATTATTGCAATATCTAGTAATTTTGATAATATAGATTTTCTACATCCAATTATCGCATTTCTATATATTACACTTTGGATATTTGCACCAAAGAATAAAGTTTTACCGACTGACTTTGAAGAAATTAGTAACAGTTAAATTAAAAAAATAACTGTTTGAAACAATATATAGGTTGATCTTAATTGATTTTATGAATAATCATTGACACATAATATTTAGTATGATATATTATATATAGTCGTATTTTAATTGTTTTATTTATTAGCTTCTCTTAGTTTCTTGATAGAAATTGAAAGAAGTTAATCAAATTCACAAACAATCAAAAAATTTTAAAATGGAAAAGCAAAAAGCAAGTATTAAAAGTCTAATAGAAGCAAATCCTTCCGGATTGCTTGAAATGCAAAAACCTCTTTCTCCTGAAGAGTACAGAAACAACTATGGTTTTAAACTTAAAAATACAGTTGAGATTTTTGAGTCTAAAAGACTCAGGTTGTCTGGTAATGATGAATATAAATTCCCTGGACATAATTCCTTAGAAGAACTATTCAAAGTAGAAGAGGAAAGTACAGGAGATCTTCTAGTGGTTTTTATTGCCGAAGTTATAATGTTAGGAAAAATACATTTATTCTTAATATTAAAAGATGCAGCATTTAAAAAGATGATAGAAGATAAATCTCAAGAAGTAATCAAAGTACATCAAATGTACACAAAATTCTGGAAAGATCATATTGCTTTAAATATGAATATTCCACAAATTTGTTAAAAATTTATTCTTAAAAGATTTAAATAACAGGTTAATCGAAAGATTGACCTGTTTTTATTTTTTTATAGACACAATTTTGTGCGCGAACTAAGATTCGAACTTAGGACCGCTCGAGTATCAGTCGAGTGCTCTACCAGCTGAGCTATTCGCGCAAACATCCTCTAAAGATAGAACACATTTTATCACAAAAACTCAATAAGGGCAATTATTTTAATTTAACAAATAAAAGGATTTCTTATCCTTTTTAAGATTAATAAACTTGTCACATTTAAAATAATGACCCCTATATATCCAAATTCTAGCCCATGTAAAGGAAAATAAACTATTAATCCAGATAATCCAAATAAAGACAAAAAAAAAGGCAATAGGCCAATTCCACAAGTCGCACAAGATAAACCAAGTATTGAAATAAAAATCCCAACAGAACCTAAAAGACTTCTTTTTTTATTAATCTTTTTTGTTTCGTTAAATAAAATATAAACTAATAAAAACAATAATGATAAAGAAAAAATAAATAATATCACTAATATCAATATTGTTATACTTTTTAACAAACTGGTATCAAAAAAAGAATTCAGAAATATATTCACTTGCTCTGATTTAGAAAATATCGACACAAAAAAAATCTGTATTGCTGAGAAAAAATTTGTAAAGAAAAAATACGAAAATAAAAAAATTAAATTTAATATAAAAAATATTTTTCTATAAAATTTTTGTCTAAAAATATTAAATAAAGCCTGTATCATTTTTATTAATTACTTTTTTTGACAGAGGAAGTAGAATTATTTTTCTGATTCATTTTATTATAAAGACTTTCTACATATTGCTGCTGACTAAGATTTGGATTAACTGGAGCAGGATTTTCTTTTTTAATTACAACTTCTTTATAAAGAATATTCACATCTGTAACTTTTAAATAAGTCATATATCCAGTAATTATAATTAAAGACAAAAGAATCATAGATAAAATGATAGCAAAATTTATCTTTTTAGAAGAAATCTTTTCAAGATCTTCTTTATCTATAAGATCAGCAACTATCTGAAAAGCTCCATCGACATCTTCTTTTTTCCAACCAACACCAAGTAAGGCCTGACGAATATCTTCTTCAGGTGTGCCATAAATTATCTGATTCTTTATGTACTTTATAAGTTGATCACTGTAATGCATATTTAAATTATACAATATAAATTACAACTTAAATATTAATTAAATAAAAATATATATTTTTATTATTTACAAATCCATTGACCTGGACCACCTACCATAGTAGACATAGTTTTAGTGTATCCGCCAGGACAACCACATGACGGATAATCGTAATCATAAAAATAATTACTTGTGATAGGGCAAGTTGTAACTGGAGCAGTACATCTATATTTCCAATATTCTGGACTTATTGAACCAGACAAAGAAACTTTAATAAAGTTGGAAGGGCATGAGCAATTTTGATAACTACTACCATAAAAATCTTGACCTGTAGGACAAATATTTTGAGTATTTTGTGATACACATCTGAAACTTGTAGAGTTATAAGTTATTACAGATCCTGAAGGACAAGTACAATTCGCACCTCCTCCTATAACAAGAGACTCTGCTTGATAATCAGTATTTAAAGCACAATAAGTCACAGTATTACTTTTACAATAATTATTGTAATCATTTTGAGAATAATAGGTTTGTCCATTTAAATTACAATAGTAAGACTGGCTAGTTTGCTGGTTTGTTTGAACATAAAAATATTGATCGATATTTTTATAATTTACACCATCGCCACAAGATACTTTATAGGAATCTATTCCTGAAACAGTACTATCATAACTTTGTGAAAAATTTTTATTACTTGAAATCAAAGAATAAGAACTATCTCCTTGCCCTTTCCAATAAGTCGAACAAGAAGCGTTATTACCTGTATCAATCGTGAAATTTACATTACCATTAGCTCCTGTTGAATCATAATATCCACTATTATTTTTCGACAAATTTTTATATAAATTTGTAGAATATAAAGAAATAGAAACAAAATAATCTGGAAGAGAAGAAGATCTACAATAATTATTGTAATCATTTAAATTATAATAAGTTTGATTATTTAAATTACAGTAATAAGTAACAGGGTTTGGGTTTGGGTTTGGGGTAGGAATTGGTGTCGGAACTGGGATATAACCACAACTATCATTATAAATAGCATTTCTTGTTAAAGATCCAGCATATCCAGATGGAAAAAGATTTTTATTTTGCTGATAAATAATTACTGCTCTTTTAGTAGCAAGACCAAAATATCCACTTGGATTAGTATTTAAATATCCTTTACTATATAAAAAACTTTGGAGCTCTGAAACTTCTCCATTTGTATAAACATCTCTTGAACCAACTTTTAAATTATTTCTTAAATTTACACAATTAGATTGTGCATTAGATACAGAAATATTAAAAACAAAAACTACCACAAATAACAATACTGATAAAAAATATTTTTTCATAGAATTTAAACTTATTATATTAATGTCTTAATTATACTACAAATAAAACAAAAAATACCTAAATCATTTTTTAAGTTTGTTTTTTAACACATTTATAAAGAGAGAAATTATACCACTTTCTTTTGCTCCGCTTCCAACGCGATTTATCCTGCGAGACAATAAAGATTGTCTCATTTGTGCACGCGATTTTTTCTACATCTCGAAGTAGCTCGATTGATTTTGAGTTTCAATAAACTTTTACAACCATAAAGATTGTTCGACAAATGCATGCACCGAATTCGGTGTGCACGATTTTTCAAATTGAATTAATCTACGACCAGCTTCCGCTAGCCGTGCCTTGTTACGACTTACTCCCTGTCACCGATTTTACCTTAGTCCTGATTACTCAAGCCTTTGGGCACCCCCGGCTCCCTTGAGTTGACGGGCAGTGAGTACAAGAGACGAGAACGTATTCACTGCGGTATAGCTGACCCGCAATTACTAGCAATTCCGACTTCATGAGGGCGAGTTGCAGCCCTCAATCCGAACTGACGCAATGTTTGAGGATTGGCTCAGGGTTACCCCGTCGCGACCCGCTGTCATTGCGATTGTATTATGTGTGTAGCCCAGGATGTCAAAGGGACATGCTGACCTGGCGTCATCCTCGCCTTCCTCCCCCGAAAAGGGGCAGTCTCGTATGACACTTGTAACATACGATGAGGGTTGCGTTCGTTACCCCACTGAAGGGAACAGCTCAAACCACGAACTGACGACGGCCATGCATCACCTGCTAAATTGTCTTGCGAGGGACCTGTTTCTAGGCCTTTCAATTTAGTTTCAAATCCTGGTGAGGTTCTTCGTTTACCGTCGAATTAAACCACATAATCCACTGCTTGTGCGTCTCCCCGTCTATTCCTTTGAGTTTTAAGCTTGCGCTCGTACTTCCCAGGCGGCTCTCTTACCGCGTTAGCTAAGCCACTAAGAGGGTCGATACTCTTAATAGCGAGAGAGCAACATTTAGGGCGTGGACTACTGGGGTATCTAATCCCATTCGCTACCCACGCTTTCGTCTTTCAGTGTCAATAATATCCCAGTGTGCTGCCTTCGCTTTTGGTGTTCCCCATAATATCAACGGATTTCACCCCTACACTATGAGTTCCGCACACCCCTGACATATTCTAGCTTGACCGTTTCCCCCGCAGACTTCAAGTTGAGCTTGAAGATTTAACGGGAGACTAATCATGCCACCTACAGACCCTTTACGCCCAATAATTCCGGATAACGCTTGGACCACTCGTATTACCGCTGCTGCTGGCACGAGTTTAGCAGGTCCTTATTCATGAGGTACCATCAATAAACTTTTTCCCTCATAAAAGATGTTTACATACCGAAGTACTTAATCCATCACGCGGCGTCGCTCCATCAGACTTTCGTCCATTGTGGAAGATTCTCGACTGCAGCCACCCGTAGGTGTATGGGCCGTGTCTCAGTCCCATCGGTGGGGGTCAGCCTCTCAGCTCCCCTAAGCGTCATAGCCTTGGTGGTCCTTTACACCGCCAACTAGCTGATACTTCACAGGCCTTTCCCTAAGCGAAAAACTTTACTCCGGAGAGACTATCGTGTATTAGCTCACCTTTCGGTGAGTTGTTCACGACTTAGGGGGAAGTTCCTATGTATTACTACCTCGTTCGCCACTAACTTTAAACGACCTTTGATTTGATATAATCTCATCTCTGGAAATAAAAAGTCCGTTCGACTTGCATGCCTTATCCACGCCGCCAGCGTTCATCCTGAGCTAGGATCAAACTCTAAAAATAAAAACGGAGCAAAAGAAATTTGTATAAAATTCTTTTTCTCTTAATTGTGAATCTATCCGATTGAGATGGATAGATTCGTAAATGTGTTAATCTAAATATTTTGTTTACAAATAGCGCACCCAAACTAGTAAGTATTTTTATACTTAATTTCAAGAATTAGAGTAAATAAAAACCTATTAGTTAAGTTCACATATATTAGCATAAGGAAAAAAATAATGCAAGGAAAAGTCCTTATTTTAAAGCTCTTTCATAAACCTCTAAATAAGCTTGATTTTTAAAGGTAAAATAATTATTTTTTTAAAAAACAAATATTATTGCCAACCAATAAATTTAAAAGTTTTTAACAAATCTTTATCTCCAGAAAATAAATACCCAACTTTTCCTTGTTTAAACCAATAAAGATAAGCATTCATACTTTTATTAAAATAAATCTTAAAAGTTGTATCTCCAATTTTTTCTTCTCCTTTATTTTCAAATTTTGATAAATTATTATCCTGATTAACAACATCTGTTATATAAGTCATTGTACTGTTAGGAAAATAAATTTCAGTATAAGTCCCTCTTCCATTTACTGACTCTGTTGGTACAACATACCCTTTTGGTAATTCAATACTAAATCCATGATTTTTATATAAATAAGTTGTAGAACTATCACCACTATTTAAAGTTGTTGTTGCAACAGTATTTTCTATAGGTTTATTTATAAAATTGTCAGAATCATTTTTAGAATTTTTATAAAAAAATAAAACTAACAATACTAAAATAATTACTATAATGATAGGTAAAATTGTTTTTAGAAAATTTTTCATATTTTTAATAAGCTTTTATTTCTCCTTTCTGTGATATTTAACTGAGATAGCAAGTAAAATTAAGAATAAAAATAGAGTCAAACTCATAAATGGAAATGTAATAAATCCAAAAGATAAGAATGTTGGCTTCGCACAATCAACTGTCGTAGCAACGACAGGACAAGGAATCAATTCTGAATAACCAAGCTGTAAATACTCATGATAAATAGCTATGGCTCCACCGACAACAGAAAGCCAAAATGTATATTGAAAGATTTTTAAATCATTTTTCACATATGCGATAGCAAATAATACTATTTGAGAATAAATGAAAACTCTTTGAAACCAGCAAAGCCCACATGCTGCTTGTCCTAAATAATCAGAATAGATCAAAGAAATAAGCATTGCAAAAAGTGAAGCAAAAAATCCTAAAGGAAGAGAAATATTTGAAATCTTATTTAAAATATTTGATTCTTTTTTTGTAAAATGAAAATGAAAATGATGAATATAAACTACAACTAATAATATAAAGCCAATTAAAGTTAAAATCGGCATATAATGATTTAGAAAACTAAGGATAATTTCTTTTGGATCTGACATATATTTGTTTATTTTATTGATTAAATTATAACATTTAAAAATTATTGCTTCTTTCCGCCACCGACACTTTGCAATATCTTTGAATCAAAATTATTTATGATAGCATTCTTGCTTTCAAATCTTTCAAAAGCATAATCAATTAACTTATCTACTAATTCTAAATTAGTGATACCAGACTTTTTAAAATTGTGTGCATACAGACTACCAGGCAAAGTATTAACTTCATTTACAAAAACTTCTTTTGTAAATTCGTTTATTAAAAAATCTATTCTAACTATTCCACTACAACCTAAAATATTAAAAGTTTTTTTAGCATAATCTAAAACTTTATCTTTAAAAAATTGATCTATCTTTGCAGGAATTTCACTATATTCTGTATTTACTCCATTATTACTAATTTTACTATTACTGTTTATATATTTTGTATTAAAATCAAAAAAATCTTCTTTGCTTAAAGGACGTTCAATGTTTCCAAAAAGGATCTCATTATTTCCTATCATTGGTAATGTTACCTCTATTAAATTATTAACACCTTCTTCAACTAAAATCTTATCATCATAAAATAAAGCAACTTCAATACCATTTATTAATTCTTTTTCATTTTTAGCTTTAGTTATTCCTATACTAGAGCCTAAATGTACTGGCTTTATAAATAATGGATAATTTAAATTTTTAATACTGTTTAATATTTCTTCTTTTTTTATTTCAAAATCTTTCTTTGTAAACCATTCATACTTAGTCACAGGAATATTCTCACTACTTAGAATTTGTTTAGTTAAAACTTTATCCATAGCAACAGCTGAAGCGAAAATATCACAACCAACAAAAGGAACATTTGCCATACGTAAAAGACCTGTAAGACTACCGTCTTCTCCATAAGTTCCATGTAAAGCAGGAAAAACTAAATCAATTTTTATTTTTTCAGAAAAAAGATTGTTTTGTTTTACAAAAAATCCATCTTCAATAAAAATTTGCACCTTATCTTTTTTATTTAATTTATTTAAATAATCTTTATCTTGAAAAAATGAAAGCTTTATCATTTCTTTAGAAGAATACCAAATTCCCTCTTTATTTATATATATAGGTATAATATTATACTTTTTTGAAATGACAAGACTATCTATAATAGGAATGTGAGCTGTAACAATAGAAACATCATGCTCAGCACTTTTACCACCAAATATTACAGCTATATTCTTTTTATTATTAGTCTTCATATATTATTAATATATCATAACTAAAAATGATGATCACCCCAATCATTTTGTATTACAAGCAAATCATTTTCTAGAGTAAAATACTGTAAATTCTTAAGAAGGTCCAACATAGTATCAAAAAACATTATTTCACCATCATATCCAGCATTATTAAGAGCTTTAACTATAACAGGAGTAACAGAGTTTTTTATTAAAATAACATTTTTTATATTAGATTCTGCTATAGAATTACCTATTTTTTCATGCAATTCAACTTTTGCACTACCAGATTCAACCAGACCAGGAGTAACATATAAAATTCTTTTATCTTTTATTCCTTTTAAAAAATCTAAAGCAACCATAAATCCATCAATATTACCATTATAAGAATCGTCTAAAAATGATAAATTATTATTTATTTTTTTTAATTCTAATCTATGTTTTATTGGTTTGATATTTTCAACACCTTTCATCATTTCATTATCACTTAAACCAAATTTTTTAGCCAAAAAAATAGATAATGTAATATAAGAAACATTATGTTTACCTATTAATATTGTTTTATAATTTACAATCTTATTATTTTCGTCAAGAGAAAAACTGGTACCATTTAAATCAGATTTAATATTAGAAGTTAAAAAATTCTCAATACCATTAACATTAAATGGTATATTAACTTTTCTTTTATTAAGATCAACTAATTGATTATCTGTATTTACATACACATTTTTATCTTTTAAATAATCAGATATTTCAAAAATGGTAGAAATAATATTTTTAATGCTTTTAAACCTTTCCATGTGCGCTTCATTTATTCCTGTAATAATACCCATATCTGGTTTTATAAAATTACATAAATACTTAATATCTCCTTTATAATATTCACCAAATTCAAATATTAAAATATCCTCGTCGCCTTTTAAATTCATTATAAATTTAGCAATACCTAAAGGGGTATTATGATTTTCAGAAACAGTAGCGACTTTTTTGCCGCCATCTAATACAGAAAACAAAATCTCTCTCATTGAAGTTTTACCAAAACTCCCAACAATTCCTATTTTTATAGCCTTTATATTTTTTAATTTTCTTTTTGCTTTATATATTAAATAATATTCTAAAGGTTTTTGTAAAAAATTAACCAATAATGAAATTATAATTAATTCTATAATTATCAGAACTGGAATTAAAACTAAAAAGATAATATTAAAATATAATTTTAAATAAAATATATTATATAAAGCAAAACAAAATAAAATAATACGTGATAACTCTAATATTATATATATAATATTAGCCTTAATAGTAAAAACTAATTTACCTCGAATTTCTACTTTTCTAAAATCAGAAACATGTCTCAAAACACCTAAAAAGTCCATTACAAAATATTCACACTTTTGCATTAAATAAACTAATGATTTTACAAATTTTAAAGAATACAAAGAAAATAAATATTTCATAATCAATTTATTAAAAAAGATTTTATTAAATCAATAACTTCTGATTTCTTATCCATATGTGTAAAGTGCCCTGCATCTTTAATAATAACAAGTCTAGAATCTTTTATTAATTTATTAAATAATTTTCCATAAGAGATAGGTGTTGTCTTATCATTATCACCATATATCAATAAAGTTTTTACTGATATATTTTTAGCATATTTTTGTAGATCTTCAGAAATAATGTTTTTATAAATATTATTTAACTCTGAAGATTTTGTATAATCACTGCCAATATAATTATATAATTTGTTTTTAAACTTTTGTTGATATTTTTTAAAAGGAAATAATAAAATTTTCAAAATTTTTGCACAAACAAATAATATTCTATTTTTAACAGAAATACTTTCTTTGATACCTGCAGAGCCTATTAATATTATTTTTTTAGAATTTAAATATTTTAAACCAAAACCTTTTATTAAAATTCTCCCTCCAAAAGAATGTCCAACATAAGTATAAGGTACTACATTTATTTTTTTTAAAAAATCATTTAAACAATCTACATAATAAGACAAATCAGCATTTTTATTACCAATAACAGATTCTCCGAATCCTGGTAAATCAATAAATATAAGTCGAAAATCATCTTGCAATATTTCCATATCTTTAAAAGAAGAAAGATTGTCTAACCAGCCGTGTAAAAATACTACCACAGGCTTATTTTCGTCTCCTATATCTTTATAATTTACAATATTATTATTTACTAAGATTTTCATTCTGAAGTTAAATGAATATTTAATTCCTATTTACCTTTTCTTTGCCATTTTTCAACAAGAACAAGTAATGGTGAAGCGACGAAGATTGATGAATAAGTACCAACTATCATTCCAACTATTAGAGTCAAAGCAAAATTATGAATTGATGCAGGACCAAAATAGAATAATGAAATAAGTACTAATACGACAGCAAATGAAGTATTAAATGATCGGAGTAAAGTCTGACTTAATGAGTGACCAACTATTTCTGGGAAAGTCTCACCTGATTTTCTATTTTTCAAATTCTCACGAATACGATCAAATACCACAATAGTATCCGCAATAGAAATACCCATAATTGTAAGAAGTGCGATCACGAATAGAGAATCAACTTCTGCACCATTTCTTTGTCCTAACACAGCATACATTCCTGTAGGAATAGCCACGTCATGGACCAAAGTAACAATTGCTATCAATCCGTATTTCCAACTTGAAACAGGCTTTGATACAGAACTAAATGAGAAGGCGATAAAAAGAATAATAACTAAAGCAACTAAAATAATAGAAAGAAAAGCTTTTTGTGTTAATTCTTTTCCGATTGATGGACCAATTGTAGTCTCAGAAACTTGTTTTGCTTCATAATGTGAATCATGATTAAAACTCCAAGCATTTTCAAAATTTAATCTTTGATCATTTGACAAGTCACCTGTTAATTTAATATCAACAAGCATACTTCCATCTAAGTTTTCTTTTTGTATTGAAACATCTTTTACTGAAAAATTATTTTTTACTAAATTATCTTTAATAAAATTTAAATCTATCTTTCCTTCTGGAGTAGAAGTATATCCATTGTATGAAACTACAACTTCTGTTCCTCCTGTAAAATCAATACTTTTTTTAATTCCTTTTGTTCCAATTAAAATTAATGAACCAAAAACCAAAACAGCACTGATTGTTAAAAATATCCATTTGTATTTAATGATAAACATATATTTAATTATTTACTGAATCCTGACATGAATAAGAACTTCATGCGCTTGTAATTTTTACTATTTGTATCGACTGGTACAATTGCTCTCATAAAGTATTTTGAAATAAACATTGCTGAAACCATAGACACTAGTACGCCTATTCCAAATACAAGTCCGAATCCTGCCAATAATGCCGATCCGAAATTATATAAAATTAAAGCTACGAGTATTGAGGCAATATTTGAATCACGAATAGAAGTCCAAGCTCTCGCAAATGCTTCTTCTACAGCTTCTGCTAAATTTTTTCCTCTATTAATTTCTTCTTTCAATCTTTCAAAGATCAAAATATTCGCATCTATTGCGACACCGACAGAGATTATAAACCCGGCTATTCCAGCTCCAGTCAAAACAACAGGAACGAGTTTAAATATCATAAGTACTATTCCTACATATGCGAGTAAAGCAACTGATGCGATAGCTCCAGGAAGTCTATACCAAAGAATCATAAGAATAATAATAATTGCAATACCAATTTCTCCAGCTAATAATCCTTGAGATTTTGCTTGATCACCCAATGTGGCAGTAACAACCTGATGTGACACAAGCTTAATAGGTACAGGGAGAGCTCCAGAATTTAGTCTTGTTACAAGAATCTTTGCTTCTTCTGTTGTAAAACTACCAGAAATTGTAGCTCTTCCTCCAGGAATTTCTTCTTGAATAACAGGCGAAGAAACAACATTTCCATCAAGATAAATAGCCATTTGTTTTCCAATATTATTTTTTGTAATATCAGCAAACATTTTTGTACCTTCAGTATTAAAATTTACAATAACTTCAGGCTTATTTGTATAAGAGTCAAAACTCAAAATAGATTTTTGTAAATAATTACCATTAAGCCCTGTTTCAATCAATTTTGTAGAAGTTGATCCATCAATAGCTTTTTCAATTTCAACCAATTTGAATTCTAGAGTTGGAGTATCACCTATAGTTGCGATAGCTTTATTAATATCGGTAATACCAGGAAGCTCAACAATTAATCTGTGCTCATCTGTATATTGTGAATATTCTGTACGAATAATTGGCTCTGAAACACCAAAAACATTTATTCTCTTTTCAATAACTTCACGAAGACCGCCCATACTATCTTCGATATTTAATTTTGTATTATCTACTGTTTGAACAACTTGTCCTGTAGTAGTAGAAACAGAAGTAGAAGCATTTGCGGCATCCACATTTGCTTGATTTATTTTTGATAAATCTGCTACATAAGTAAGAGATGTACCACCATTTAGATCAAGTCCATATTTGAATGATGGAGTTTTGTAAATTAAAAAAAACCAAATCACACCAGCTAAAACAAGAAGCCATAAGGCGACGACACGGTAAGTTAAATATTTTTCTTTCATAGTTTGATTAAAAAGCCTAAATTTATAAATAAATAATATCAGCAACCTTTATTCGATATATTTTATTGAGGAAATTATAGCAAAAAATAGCTCAAAAAACAAAAACTACAACAAAATAAACAAATAATTAATACTTGACATTTTACTAAAATATGATATATTTAATATGTAAATTATTTTCAAACAAAAAAACATTTTTAAGATGAAAAAAGTATCGTTCTTTTCAGTTTTAGTATTAGCTGTTATAACTTTTACAAGTTGTAATAAAACAACCCTTTTACCTTCTGTAGTGGAGACAGATAATCCGCCAAAGGAGCTTTGGGCTCCAAACCAGATTTATTTGCAAGCCTACACCGGTTATGCAAAAAGCGAAGATTTGTCTTCACAGGAGTTAAAAGGCTACTATGCTCCGTGCCAAGGAGCACAAAGCACCTTCCAACAAGGGTATTGGTACTTGTTACAAGTGCACAAATACTACGGAATTTACGAAGGTACAATTTACATTTCGAAAGAAAGAATTAATTGTGCCATCATGGGTGACAATCTGTTAATGGTGCAAGAAGCAGTTAATCGTACTGGAGCAACTAGACTCAGTATGAGTATGGGAGCAAACAATGGGTTCAATCCTATTGGAGCCGACTACACTTTGTTTGGAGTGTATTATTAAAAATTTAAATTCTTTTGAAGAATTAAATAAAATGCCGAGTATTTTTATTCGGCATTTTTTATTTTATAATTTTATTTTCTAAATAAATTCCCCTTCTAAAACCAATCTCGCAATTTCCTTTTCTTCCTCTGTACTTAAAACTAAAATATTTTCTTTTTTAACTTTTAACCAAGATATTTTTTTAAGTAATTTTTCTCTGAAAATTTCTGATTTTTCTAAAATAGCTCCAGTTAAAACGAGAGCATCAGTTTTACCAAGATGAGCAAATGCTGAGCCGACATATTCATTTATCTTTTCTACATAGACATCGAGAGCAAAATTATTTTTTTCTTTTATTTCTTTATCTTTGGAATTTAAATTATTTAAAATATCTCTCATATCTTTTTCTCCAGTCAGAGAATAAAGTCCACCTTTTTTATAAAGGTCTTCAGAGGATTTATTAAAAGCAACATCACCTTCATCTAAAAGTGAAAAAGCTTTTTTGTGATTTTTAAAAATCTTTAAAACTACAAATGGATCTATATCTCCGACACGAGTCAGATTAATAAGTCCAGAGACAGGAGTCATACCAAAAGAATTATAAACACTTTTACTGTTTTTAATAGCAGTCACTGATCCACCACCACCCAGATGAATAGCTATAAGATTTTTATATTTATTATTTAAAGTATTTGAAACTTCACTCATTGAGATACCATGATATCCATATTTTCTGAATTTATTATCACCTATATTATTTATCGCATAAGTGTATGTTTCTTTATTTATAGAATTATGAAAAGCGGAATCAGAAATACCGACCACTTTAAATTTACATTTAATATTTTTCTTAAAACAAACTTCTCGAATCAAAAATATTTTTTGTAATTCTTGTAAAAGACTTTCGGTATGAAGAGAATCATATTCTTTGGCTTTTTCTAATTCTTGAAAATATTTTTCATTTATTATTTTATTTTCCAAAAAGGAATCGCCGACAGCTACAACTCTCTCAGCTATAATATCTATGTCACTAATAGAAAATTTGTATTCTCTCTTTGCAATTTCAAAAAATTCTAAAATAGCATCTTCTAATTTTATTTTTGGATAAAATTCTTTACCATCAAATTGAATACTAAAAAGCTCTTTAATTTCATCATCTTTATGAGAAACAGAATAAACAAAATACTTTCTCGAAGCAGATCCGATATTTGAAACCAATATTATTTTGTCTTTTGCTATTTTACTTCTTGTTCTCATAATTTAATAACTAAATTTCCAATTTTTTATTTTATCGCTATCCATGAAATTCTTATCTATATATTCCACTTCTGATCCCATGTCTTTTCTTATTTCTTTTTGAACAAAATCATGAGTTAATTTATCTATCTTTTTCATCGCAAATAAATTTTCTATCATCCAAAGTGCAACATGATATCTACTTGTCTTATTTAAGATATGCATATCAAGAAGAGTCGTTATTCCGCCTCTTTCTATATATCCTCTAACTTCTGAATTCTTTCTTTCAATACCAGCTTCATAGAAAAATCTTTCTAAAGTTTGTGGATGACCATGAAAATTTGCAAAAACTTTTGCATTGCCAACAATATTAGAAAGCTTGTTTGTAAATAATTTTCTCTCATTACTATCAGCATCACCACTAGAAAGTCTAGAAATATTTAAAAATCCTATTTTGATATTTTTTCTTTCTTTCTTTAATCCTGATTTATTAAATATTTGATTTATAAAATCAATACCAGCAAGACATTCAAGTGAAAGATAATCGCCAACTCCACAAACAACCAAATCATAATTTTCTTTAGCTTTTAATTTGTCAGAATAATTTCTTAAAATACCCATTCCTTCTTTTAGATTTGATTTCGCTTCTTCTTCTCCTAAAATCACAGGGCGAGCATCATCTTTTCCTGCACAAAGAATATTAATTTTATTTTTTGATTTACACATTGCCTCCACTGCAAATCCTGTCGCAACAGCATCAATTGGGAAATAAATATCAACTAAGCTTGAATTTCTATTTAGCATATCATCTATAAACCCAGGATTCTGATGAGAGTATCCATTATGCTCTTGTAGCCATCCAGGTGAAGTTAAAATAATATTAAATCCTCCAACATCTCCACGCCAATTTACTTTTTGAGCGACGCGCAAGAATTTCAAATACTGATCAACCATTGATGTGACAACTTGTACAAATGCCTCGTAAGACGCAAAAAATGCATGTCTACCAGTCAAAACATATCCCATCATCATTCCTATCAAAGTATTTTCTGAGAGCATTTCTGTGACACGGCCATTCTTTTTAAGATCTTTGTCCCATGGTTTTATTTCTTCTACCCAAGCCCTAGATTCTTCTTCAAAAATCGCATTTAATTTATTTGAATAAGTCTCATCTGGAGAAAAGAATCTGAAATTTTTTGTAGCGTCATTTAATTTAAATACTTCTTTTAAGTATTCACCTGTTAAGCTCATTGGAGAGTGATAATCCCAATCTTTTTTTGCATTTAAAATAGAAGCTTTAAAAACTTTTGTAATATTTGGTAATTTTAATTCTTTTAATTTACCTTTTCCATTTTGCTGTACATGAATATTTTGACCAAGTCTCCACATTTTTTCTGGAATTATATTTTCTATTTCTTCTAAAAATAATCCATCTTCTGTTTTTAATCTTGATTTTAATATTCTATCAGCTGTATTTTCTGAAGAAGAAAACAATTCATGAATTCTATAACTTTGTAGCCACTCTTCAAGAGCCTTTAATTCGTCTTTATCAGTTTTACAATTTGGAAAAGGAACTTGATGAGATTCACAATTTCCTTCTATTTTTATCTTCTTGAAAGTTTTTGGACCAGACCAGCCTTTATCACTTTTTAAAATAATCATTGGAAGACCTTTTGTCTCGCCAGTCTTTTTCATTTCAAAAATTTTATTAAAAGATTTATCTAAAATATTTTGCATTAAAATATGTACATTATCTTTTTCTAAATCATGATTATCTTTATTTGCGAAAATATTTGTATCACTTCTCGCATCTAAAATATATGGATCATATCCGAGACCTTTAAAAAGATTTGTAAGTTCTTCATCACTCATACGTCCAAAAATAGTCGGACCAGAAATTTTATATCCATTTAAATTAAGAACAGGAAGAACAACTCCATTGTCTTTTGAATTTATAAATTTAGAAGCATGCCAACTAGTAGCGAGAGATGCTGTCTCTGCCTCACCATCACCAATCATAGTCACAGCTATGAGGTCTTTATTATCCATCACAGCTCCGCTAGCATTCGAAATAGAATATCCGAGCTCTCCACCTTCGAGTATCGCTCCCGGAGTCACAGGTGATGCATGAGTTGGAAATCCGAGCGGTGATCCGAAATTCTTTATAAGATTTGAAAGACCTTCTTTATCATAAGACAAATCAAAATCATAAATATTTTTTATATATTTATTTGTACTATCAAAATAGTTAGATAAACTTTTTTCTAAAAATAAATTTGCTTGTAATGCTGGAAATGCATGACCAGGACCCAGAACAAACATTATATCTCTCAGTTTATGATTTTTAGTCTGATTTTGTTTTAAATAAAAATTCAAATGAGATAAAAGGAAATTTACCCCTGTCGCTCCACCCCAGTGACCAAGCAATCTGTTTTTTATATCTTCACTTCTTAATTCTCTTTCTAAGAAAAAATTGTCGTTTAGGTAAAGCTGAGCTGCAGAAATATAATTCACAAGACGTAAATATTTTTTAAGAGAAGAAAGATCAAGCTTCTTTTCTATAGACTGTTGTGTTTTTTTAATAATACTTTTTTTAATAACTTTTTTTGATAAAGAATTTTTTTTCATGTATATATTTTATCATACAAAAAATTCTAAAAATTATTTTATTAACAAAAAAATCATACATTTATACATGTATGATTTTTAAAAACTTTTATTTTAATAATTTATTATTAATTTGTAAGACAATAATTTGAATTAGGATAATTCGATATATAATTCATACTTGAAGAATTATTAAAATCTGAAAAAGTTGGAGTGCTTGCAATATGAGTACATACTTGTGTTCTACCATTTTGTCCAAGACTACCCAATATTTTAGCTTTTAAATAAACAGTAAGCGATTGACCTGCTGAAATTGTCTGAGGAAAAGAAAAAGTAAAATTTGTAGAATAGTTACCCAAAGTAGCTATATTATTAGTAGAATTATTCAAGGAAGACAAATCGGCTAATTTTTTATTACATAAAATATCAGCACATAAATAAAGACCACTTATACGAGCCTCAGGATTAGAATCACTAGTACTCAATAAAGATGAAAATTGAGTTGTAGAATAAAGAGTTCCTGTCTTATTTGCAGTTATAGTATAAGCAGATAATACGACATCACCTAATTGGACATTTCCGCTGCCCTGAAATCCAGATGCTTGTGTAATAGTTATATCATTTCCAGATAAAGCTGAAACTGTTGCACCTTGTAAACATTGATATGAACTAACAGTATTTGAATAATCACTTTGTTCAAAATATGAAGCTCTTTTCCAAGTTAAAATATTTTCAGTTTTATAAGAAGATACACTTGTAGTATTTGGCCAGAATTTTTTACAGTATGTTAATTGATCCAGATCTGCCCCAGATGTACCATCTGTATCTGTTAACCAATTACCTTGAGAATCTGTATGCTGATTAACCTTGCCCCACCAATATGCTATACGATGAGTAGTATCACCTGTCGGTGTTGTAGATGTTGTCGCATTACTCTGAATTGTAAATGGATTCGCACTTACTGCAGGATATGCATTATTTGGAAATACAGAATCAAAAAGATCTAAATGGATTACATAACTACTTCCGTTAGGAACATTTAATGGAATAGTCATTGTCTTATTACCATCACTGGCTAAAGCACTTGAACTCATAAGAAAAGTATTTGGAATACCTGTTGCTGTTTTAATTGCCAAATCAATATTTACGTTAGCGTTAGCATTTGCTATAGCTTTCCAATTAACTGTTATTTGTTGTCCTTGTTTATATACCTCTCCACCATTTGGAGAAATAATTGTAATCAATGGAGAAGTTATTGATGTTGAAGAAGCTGTTGATGACGCAGAATTTATTGAAATAGGATTGGTAATATAAAAATTACAACTATTATCAAATGCCCAAGAACAGTAATTTGTATTATAATCTTCAGAAACTGCTAAAATTTTATATTTTTTATTTGGAACAACAGGAATATTCATTATTCCATTAAGAGGCGATAATAATTTACCATCCCAAACAAGACTTGAATTTGGCTTTTCATTAATACTTATCCATCCAACAATAGAGCTTCCTGTAGGACCTCCAGTATAAGAACTATCAATTAATCCAACTACGACTTTATTTTTTCCTCCAGTCCAAGAAATTTTAATTGGAGAACCTTGCTGATATATTTCATTATTATTCTGTGTAAAAATAACAACAGAAGAAGAGCTATTAGAATTTGTTGAACTTGCTGTATTTGAAGTCGTTGTAGCAACTTCAACTGCTGTAGGAATATCGCCAGGTTTTGCAATGACAGGAAGACTTCCTTTACTAGCTGTCTGACAAGAATCATTATAAATAGATTTCTTTGTAAGATTTCCTAAATTACCATAACTACTTAGCCCGACAGATTTTTGATAAGAAGATATTGCCTTCTTTGTCATTGAACCAAAATATCCAGTTGGAGAATTTTTTAAATATCCTTTTTGATATAAAAAGTTTTGTAATTGAGTCACATCACCACCAGTATTAGTATCGACTGACCCAACTTTTAAATTACTAGTCAAATTAATACAAGCAGATTGTGCATGTGAATAATTAACCCCAAACCCTATTAAAAAAACAAAAACCAAACCAATTATCTTTTTCGAGATCATAATTTTATTTAAATAATTTATTAATAAACTAATTATTACATATAATCAGTAAAAAATGAAAAAGATATAAACAAAAAAGGCGTCACGTTTTTATTTTCGTGACACCTTTTATATTAATTTTTTACTTAGAAACTCTTTTTTTAGAGTCAGAAATTATTTTTTTAACTTCTAACCCATTAATGAATCTTATAATTTTTACTTCAGGTAAAGGTTCATAACCTGTCCCTTGCAAATTGCGACCAGTAATGTAAATTATTTTTTCAATATTCCCATCAGGCTGATAAATAATATACCTCTTACCAATTTCAGTGTAAGTATAACCTTCTACAAGATCATCTTGTGTATAAGATTCGTCAACATCGATAGCTTTTGAAATTGAATTTATTACTTTTAAATATACCAATTTCTCTAAAACTGGCGTATTCCAGTTTTTTTCTGCATACTCCCAATGTTCAGAAGTAGAAATACTTAGCAATGAATTACCGGATGGTGCAAAAAAACACAAATTTCCGCAATTAAAAAAGAAATTACCATTTTTTGTTTCTAAAGCCTTAGCTTCAATAAAACCATTTTTCATTTTGAAAAAGAATTAAATTTGCATACTTATTTTTTACCCAGTTTTCTGCTTGTCTGGTTACTCTTTTCAGAGCTAAATAACTATATATAGTATATACCTTAATAATATATTTGTCAATAGTCGAATAAAATCTTATAAGATCAAATAATTCAAGTATAATAAGATCATTATAAATAAAATAAATAATACCCCATATAAAATATGTTTCCAGTGATGCTTTTTAAATTCTACAAAAAAGAAAGAAAGTAAAGATATTAAAATTAATATAATTATTATCTTATAAAGAACATTTAATCTGAACCATAAATTAAATATAAATCTATCAAAAAAAGATGAATACTTAATATTTTTAATATTAGTATCTACAAACTCCCCTAAAACCTTTCCTGTATCTGTATTACTGTTTGAAACAACAATTAAATCATTATTTTCAATCAGAGTATTTAATTTATTTTCTTTGTTTCCTGAATATGCTTTTTGTGAAGAAATAGATGGATTTTCTGATGTGTCTTGAATTGTTTTTTTAGATTCAGAATCAGAAACTTGATTTTTATTTGGTGTACCAAACATTTCCACAACGAAAATAGTGTTACTACCATTAAAATTACCTAGCTTTGTGGATATTCCTATCTCAGTAAATTTATCATTTAAGATATTTGCTTTATGTGCTGGAGACTCCAACCAAGCATTTTGAACATCTGAAGATTCTGTAAAATCAATAGCTAAATTTTCTCCAGCATAAATGAAATTATAACCAGCCTTTTTAATCCAATACCAAGGAGATACTCCTGTTGGGGAATTATGAGAAAAATAATTATTTTCAATCATATCACTAGCTTTTAATAAAGAAGCAGCTTCTAATTTGTCACTCTTTAAAAGAGGAGAATCCCCATATTTTAATCTTGCCTCATTTGTAAGATCGATCAAGACTGATGACTCTACAGACTGACCTAAAACTGTTTTATGTAAAAAAACATGTCTCCCATAAGAAATCCCAAGCAAAAATATTAAAATAGCAGAAATTATTATAAGAGTTAAACCTCTTAAAATATGAGGTCTATGATTATTATCTTTATGAGATACAAAAATATTTTTTATAGTTTTAAAAAGATTCATATAAGTTATTTAAATTATAACAGTAATATAAATAAAATAAAAATACCAACTTATTATTGGTATTTTTATTTTAAAACTTAAATTACTAAATAATTTGAGTAGTTAATTTTTAAAGATTAATACTTGAATTTAATAATAATTTATTAACAAAGTTTAAAGTAGAAGTATAAAAATCACCTGTCCCACTTTCTAATCCTGCTTTAGTTAAAATTTCATCTTTATGAGCTTCTTGGAATTTAATTACAGCATTTTTTGTATCTTGACCATAATATCCACTTTCTGAAACATTATAACCTTGAGTATTTAAAAACTTTTGAAGCATTTTAACATCATCCCCTCTCATGCTAAATGTTAAAGATCTAACAAATTGATAAGATGATATACCTAATACCTTTCCAGATTTAGCAGGATTAACAGTCTTTGGAACAATAGGATTAATTTCTGTATTTGGAGAAGTAGGATTTGAACCTTGTACACACATATCTGTAGCTACAAGATTGGTATATGGTCCACCAGCATTACCAGCACCTTGCCATGTAGTTATATTTTCTGTTTTATAAGAAGAAACACTCACAGTATTTGGCCAGAATTTTTGACAATAAGCTAATTTATCAAGATTTGCACCAGATTTTCCATCTGGATCTGTTAGCCAATTACCATTACTATCAACATGTTGATTTACTTTTCCCCACCAATAAGCAATACGAGGAGTAGAATCGGAAGCAGAAGAAGGAGTTGTTATAGTTGTCCAAATCGCATAAAGAGTCACATTTGCTGTAGGAGTATATGATGCTCCTCCAGAAAATACACTAGAACATGCTCCACCATTACAATTTGTAGGACTAATCCACCAACCAGTGAATAAATTATTAGGTGTTGAAGCAAGAGCTGGTAGTGCTATTGAAGATCCTTGATTTACAACCATTGGATTAGGAGTAGTAGCATATCCATTTGAATTAAATGATACTGTATAACTTTGTACAGTTGATGTCGCATTAGGAGTTGTAGAAGCAGTATTATTTATTCCAGTAATAATTCTTGGATTAAGAGCTGTCGTCACACTATGTATAAGACCATCTGATGTTGTATAACTAAGCAAATCTACACCAATAGTCTTTCCAATATATCCAGTATTAAGATAAGCATAAACATTAACAGTTGTTGAACCATTAACTGCAAATAAATTTATACCAGCAATATTAGAAGGCATAGTTATATTATTTGGGTCATTAACTTTTGCATAATAACCAATACTATAATCACTTTTATCAATATAAATTTCTTTTGACCCATCTGAAACAGAAGATAAAACTTGAATACCTGCTGTACCATCCAATTTAAATCTAAGATCTGTTATTGTTCCATTACCTATAAATGCAAAACTTCCTAATAAAATTAAACTATGATCAGCATAATTTCCTTGATCTATAACACTAACTCCATTATCTATTATTTGCCCATTTGCTGGAATTTGAAACTCACTGATTGGTTGAATAGGAGTTGATGTTGCAGGAATGATAGTAAATAAACTATCAGAAAAATCAACAACCATTTTCTGAGTATTTAATGCAACGCCCATTGAAACTTTAAAATGTTGCCCAAAAACAGCTCCGGCTGAAGATAACATACTCAATGAAGGCAAAGTTATACTATGAGTTGTTATATTATCAATAGAAAAAGAAGCATTTGAAGCATCAGTAAAAGATGTTATTTCATTATTATTAGAGTCGTATAAATTTAAACTAATACTAGCTACTGCTCCAGCAGGAATATTACTAGCCTTCCAATTAACTGAAATAGTCTGTCCAGGACTATATATCTCTCCACCATTTGGAGAAGTAATTGTGATACTTGGAGTTGTTGTAGATACGGGTTGTATTACTGGAGGAATATCAATAGGTTTAACTATTACATCAGGACCACTTCCTTTTTTAGCAGTCTGACAAGAATTACTATAAATAGCTTTCTTTGTATAACTTCCAACAACACCAGAACCTGTTAATCCTAAAGACTTTTGATAACTAGCAACAGCTTTTTTTGTAGCTAAACCAAAATATCCAGTAGGAGAATTACTTAAATATCCTCCTTGATATAAGAAATCTTGTAATTGTGTCACATCACCACTCGTACTAGAATCTGTAGATCCTACTTTTAAATTACTAGTTAAATCAAGACAAGTAGATTGTGCGTGAGTAAAATTGAAACCGAAACTTAACAAAAAAACCAGAGCCAGAACGAAACCTGATATCTTTTTAAAAATCATAAATTTATTTATATAGCTTATTAATAAGCTAATTATTACACATATAAATATATAAACCAAAAAGTTATACACATTGCTATTCCATATGTGCTTTTTCTTTATCAAGAATAATCTTTGCTAATTCTGGATGATTTTTTAATTCCATATCTTCCATTACTATTTTCTTTGCCTCCTCTCGAGCTGCTTCAACTAATTTTAAATTCTTTATAGCCTCCATCGCTAAATCAGAAACTCCCCACTGCTTTCCAGCAAGTAAAGATCCTATTCCTCTTTGGTTTAAATCTAGTTCTGCCAACTCAAAGCCATTTTTTGCTTTTAAGAGTGAAGATAATCTCTCTGCTGTAATTTCAGAATTAGAATTTGTAAATAAATAACAAGTACTTTCTCTTTCTCCACGACCAATTCTTCCTCGCAGTTGATGAAGTTGAGCAAGTCCAAATCTCTCAGCTCCTTCGATTATCATACGAGACGCATTTGGCACATTCACACCAACTTCTACGAGAGATGTCGAGACAAGGATTTGAATTTTATTATCAGCAAAATCTTGCATTATCTTTTCTTTTTCTTCTTTTTTTAATTTAGAATGAATAGCTCTGATTTGTATTTTCCCCTCCTTAATTTTTAGGGAGGGGTTAGGGGTGGGTTTATTAAAAAATTCTTCTAAATTTTTTAATTCACTAACAGTAGATCTCAAATTACTTTTTTTAGCTTTTTGCATTTCCTCTTCATCTGCCTCATCTATACGAGGAACTATCACATATACTTGGTATCCAGCTTTTACTTCTTTTTCTATTTCAAGATAAACATTTTCCCTATTTCCTTCTGTTTCAATTTTTGTTTTTATTGGTTTTCTATTTTTTGGCAATTCATCGAGTACAGTCAGATCAAGATCTCCAAAAATAGTCAGAGCCAGAGTTCTCGGAATAGGTGTCGCTGTCATTGAAATTAAATGTGGCAACTTTTCTTTTTGTAAAACTATTTTTTGTTTTTTATTTGTGAGATTGTATAAATCATTCGCAGCAAGGACTTTTGTCGAAGAAGATTTTTTATTTGCGAGAGCAGCTCTCTGCTTTACTCCAAATCTATGTTGCTCATCAATTATCGCTAAAGCAAGATCATGAAATACTAAAGTTTTTTGTATGAGTGCGTGTGTACCAATCACAATAGAGACATCACCATTTTCAACCATTCTTTTTAATTGTGGCTTTGAAATATCTGTACTCGTTTTAGGATTTACTTTGCTTGGGAATTTTTTACAAACCTTTCCAGTTAAAAGACCAATTTCAATTCCAGACCCTTCAAAGAATTTTATAAATGACTCAAAATGCTGAGTTGCGAGTATCTCAGTCGGTGCCATATATGCGACTTGAAGTCTCTTTCTTGTGTCTTTATCTCTATTGCTATTGTGAGTGACTAAATGAGCCATAGCAGCAGCTACAAGAGTCTTTCCACTACCTACATCACCTTCTAAAAGCCTACTCATTGGCTCGTCTTTTCCTAGATCTTCTTGTAAAGTTTTTAAAGCTCTGGTCTGTGCACCTGTTAATTTAAATTTATTTTTTGTTTCTATTTTTGAAGTAAATTCTGAAAGAGTGTCCTTTGTAGAGAAAATTTTATAAGCTAAACTATTTTTAGCTTTTTGTTTTTCAATTTGCTTTATTAATTGTATATAAAATATTTCTTCAAAAGAAAATCTTTTTCTCGCTACCAATATCTGATCTTCTGTAGTTTTTAAATCTTTTCCTTTTGGAATATGTACATATAAATAAGCTTTGTCCAAATCCGGCAAATGAAAATCTTCTAAAATCTTTTTTGGTATCGGATCAATTTTTTTTACTTCATCTAAAATTTTATATTCTAAAACTATTCTTTTAATCAGAGAATTAATATAGTTTGAAGTTAATCCTTTTGTTTCTTTATAAATAGGAATTAATTCACTTTGAGTTTTATTATTTATATCTTGTTCAGCGAAAATATTATTTTCATAAAAAATATGATCACGACTAACTTTTTCAATACTTGGATTCATTAATGAGACTAATCCATTTTTTTCTTGTACCAGACCAGATACTTTTACAAAATCATCTTCTTGATACATTTTTGCAATATATGCTTGATGAAACCAAACCAGTTTTATACTTCCAGTCGCATCTATTAATTTTGCTTCACACATTGGTATATGGCCATGAAAGCTTCTTTTAATTTTTAAACTTTTTATTTCTCCAAATAAAGTCACTTGTTCTCCTTTTGTTAAATTACTAATATTTTTATTTTCTCTCTCGTCTGCGTATCTTGCTGGTAAATAATTTAAAACATCTCTTAATGTATTGAGATTTAATTTTTTAAGAGCCACAAAATGATCTTTTGAAAGCTTTGTTATTTTATTTATTTCAGTATCGAGATTTACTTGATTAGGACTTTTAGAAATCATATTTGGATTATATCATTTTCTAAAATCTAAAATAAAATCCCTTTATTTGACAGTAGTTTTTTATATGATATACTTTCAACTCGTTCTTTTATTAACTATTAAATTTGTTTTTTATGCCAACATTGGATCCTGCAAATGCAGTTACCCACCGCTTAACGTTATTAAAAATTGAACACAAAAGAGTGTTCGGAGTTTCTTTTGAAGAAGAAATAACTACAAAAAAAGTAAAAGGTAAAACTATTTACCATGCAGTCTTGGAAACCAAGTATTCAGTTCTTTCTTTTGAAGGAAAACACAATCTAGAGCATTTGGCCCTAGAAATGGCTTTAGTAGAAGCTGAGAAAAAAGCAAAATCTTATCCTAAGCCAAAAGAAAAACCTCAGAATAAGACAAGGAAAGAAAGAAAGATTCGAACTTCAATTACAGATTATTTTAAAAGAAAAGTTAGAAACTGGAAAAGAGCATAAGCTTGCCAAAACATGAAAAAGAGAGCCTTCTTAACGGGAGGCTTTTTTATTTGACTTTATCATTATATTTGGTATACTAGTAATCCAATCGTTCATTAGTTAACTTAAATATAAAGCATATGGGAAAAAATTCCAACGAGGTAAACACAAATCCTCAGACAGAAGAAGTAGTAGTAGTGGTAGCTGAAGAAAAACCTCAAACTGTAGGTGTCAGAACATTAGTTTTGTCTTCAGCTTATGGTTCACAAAATCCACCTGATCATCTTTAAGATGTATTCACAACAATTACAGGAAGTATAAATTTAAATATTTATACTTCTTTTTTATTTGACTCTTAACATGAATATGATATACTATTTTTCGCTGTTCTTATTAAATAAATTACTAACTAACTATTAAATGCTTGTAAAATGGAAATTTACGATGTAAAAGAAAGTCCTGACATCACAATTTATGAATTTTCTGGAGAAAACCTAGAAATACTAACTTGTATTAATAATTCTCTTTTAAAAATGGGAGAAGAAAAAGTAACTGTATCTCTAAAAAAAGATGGAGAGAAAAATACTTTAAAAGCCTATAAGGAAATAAGCAAAAGTGAACCAATGTTGCTTTACAAATTTCCCACTCCTTTAGAAGAATCTGGGGAAATTTTATGTGAAGTTGAACAAAAATTTATGATCAAACTAAGATCATACCATTGTCAGTGTCACAATAAAATAACACAAGACTAATGGTAAATTAATAAGTAGTTAAAAAAGCAGAGATCTTTCGATCGCTGCTTTTTTGTTTATATAAATTTTTAAGATTAATCTTTCTTGAAAGGAAGTCCGATAATTTCGAAAAATCTTGTAGCCTCTTCTTTTGTTTTTGCTGTAGTAACAATTGTGATAGCCATTCCAAAAATATCTTTTAATTCTTCATCACGAATTTCTGGGAAAATTGTATGTTCTTTAATACCAAAAGTAATATTTCCAATTTGGTCCACTGAAGTCTTTGTAATACCACGGAAGTCTTTTGTACGAGGAAGAGAGACATTTAAAAGTTTTTCTAAGAATCCATACATTCTTGGACCACGAAGTGTCACAGCAACACCGATCTTATCTCCAATACGAGTCTTGTAAGTAGCAATAGCTTTCTTTGCTTGTCTTTCAACAGCTCTTTGTCCTACGATCTTTGTAAGTCTTCCGATAACAAATTCGTTTTTCTTTTTATCTTGCTTCATTGCACGTCCTGTAGCAACAGAAACAGAAATCTTTGTGATTCTTGGAGCTTGCAATTTATTTGTATAATGAAATTCAGATTTCATTAAGTCAAAAGCCTCTGCTACCTTTGCCCTGATTTTATATTCTACTTTTTTTGATTCTTCTTTCATATATTTATAATTAAATCTTTAATTAGATCTTTTTTGCATTACTTGCATCAATAGGAGCAGCGACCTCTACTATAACCCCTTTCTCTCCTTGTTTTTTAGCTTTTCTGTGACGTTTGAAAATATTAATACCATCAACAATTACTTTGTTTAGTTCTGGGAAAACTTTAGATACAGTACCTGATTTACCTTTATCTTTTCCAGCTAATATTTTTACTTTGTCTCCTTTTTTGATTTGCATAAATTTTTAAATTACTTCTGGGGCCATAGTGGCAATCTTTTTAATACTGTCGTTTTTACTTTCTGAAATTTCTTTTGGAATTGGACCGAAAACACGACTAGCCTTTGGCTCTTTTTTATTTTTATCAACAATAACTACAGCGTTATCATCAAAACGAATGTATGAACCATCTTTTCTTCTAAATTCTTTTGTAGTACGAACCACAATACCATACACAACATCCTTCTTTTTAACTTGCTTTCTTGGGTCAGCAACTTTAATAGATAGACAAACAAGATCACCAATACTTGCGTATCTTCTCATTGAACCACCAAGAACTTTAAAGATTCTTCCCATCTTTGCTCCTGTATTGTCTGTTATTTTTACATTTGATCCTGCTTGTAACATATATTTATTAATTATTTATAAAATTATCTCATTTTTAAGACTTTAAAGTTCTTACTCTTACTGATTGGTCTGGTTTCTTCGATAGTCACCTTATCTCCGATCTTGTATTCATTGTTTTCATCGTGAGCTTTGTATTTCTTATCGATTTTGTAAAACTTTCCATATTTCTTATGTTTTACAAATCTTTGAGCATTAACAACCACCGTCTTGTCCATTTTATCAGACACGACTACGCCATCAATCTTTTTTCTATTTTTGGTTGTGTTTTGTGTGTTCATAGTTTTTTAATATACTAAATTTTTTGTTATTTTTCAAGAGCTGCATTATTATAATTAATTTCTTGCAACAATCTTTGTTTTTACCGGAAGCTTTGTTCCAGCCTTGCGAAGAGCTTCTCTTGCAGCAACTTCTGGTACTCCGTCGATCTCAAAGAGTATTCTTCCTGGGCGAACCTCGAAACAATATCCTTTTGGATCTCCTTTTCCTTTACCCATCGGCACTTCAGCACCTTTTTGAGTAAATGGTCTATCAGGGAAAACGCGAATCCAAAACTTAGCTGTTTTACCACCAGAACGAACCATAGCACGACGTGCTGATTCAATCTGATTACTTGTAATTCTTCTATCAGTCTCTGCTTTAAGACCAAAAGAACCAAAAGCAACGGTAATACCCTTTGTTTCAGGACGAGCCTCTTTTGCTTTTGAGGATCTTTTTGACTGCCATTTACGATGTTTTACTTTTTTTGGGAATAACATAAATTTACTTTAATTAATAATTATCTTTTTCTTTTATCAGAAAAATTCTGATTTCCACCTTCTTGATTAGAAACATTGAAAGATTTTAAATGTGCATCTTTTTCATATTTCATACCACGATAAATCCAAACCTTGATACCGATAACTCCGTATGCCATGTTTGCTCTTTCTTTAGCGAAATCAATATCAGCACGTAAAGTTTGAAGTGGGATACCTCCTTTTCTAATTTGCTCACGACGAGCCATTTCAGCTCCTCCTAGTCTACCTGAAACAGCGATACGAGCTCCAAGTACATCACGATTTGCCATTACTTTCTCAATAGTTGTTTTTAAAACTCTTCTAAATGGAATTCTTTTTTCTAATTGCTCCATTACCATTGAAGCAACAATTGCTGCAGAAGCTTCTGGTGAAGCAACTTCAGAAATATCAAGTTTGAAATTTGAAGGTAAAACGATGTCTACTCTTTTCATTTCTTTTGCGATATCTTTACGTAATTTTTCAATTCCGTCTCCACCACGACCAATAATCATTCCTGGACGTGAAGTGTGGATAATTACTCTAAATTCTTTCTGACTTCTTTCAATTTCAATACCGGCTACGTAGAAACCACGTAATCTTTTTTCTAAATAACTACGAAGTAAAACGTCTCCTTTTAAATTTGAAACATAATTTACTTTACTACCAAACCAGCGAGACTTCCATCCGCGTACGATACCGATTCTATGTGAATATGGATTTACTATGTGTGTCATAAAATTATTTTAAATTACTTTGTTACTTCTTTAAGCTCTATTACCATATTAGTAGTATGCTTATGTATTGGGAAAGCACGACCCATTGCTCTTGGTCTCCATCTTTTCAAAACCTTTCCTTTATTCACATAAGTTGTAATAACGTAATTATCAACATTACTGATTTTATTGTTTTCTTTTGCATTTGCAGCAGCTGAATTTAAAAGCTTAAGAGTTGGATTAGCACCTCTTTTTACAAGATTAGCTAAAATAATTCTCGCTTCTTTTACAGTTTTACCACGAATAATACCTGCTATAAGAGCGGTTTTTCTTGGTGCTTGTCGATAATTTTGTAGAGTTGCTTTCATAATTTTACGATTAATTTTATTTTCCTGTCTTCATTATTGTTTTAAATAATTGATTGGAAACCTATATTTATTTTACTTGATTAATTATTTTTTCTTTGCTGCTGGTGCTGATGTTGTAGATTTAGCATTTTTTGCTGCATCGATTTCAGATTGTTTTGCTTTCTGATCGATTTCTTTTTGCATCTTTCCTCCGTGTCTTACGAATTTACGTGTTGGAGAAAATTCACCTAGCTTATGTCCAACCATATCTTCTGATATTAAAACCTCGATATGAGACTTACCATTATAAACACCAAAAGTGAATCCTACCATTTCAGGAGAAATCACACATGAACGAATCCATGTTTTTATTACCGGTGTATTTTCCGGTCTTTTTCCGAGAACTTTGTTTAAAACTCTCTCATCTACATATGGGCCTTTTTTAGCTGATCTTGACATAATGTTATTTAAAAAATAAACCAAGGGTTTAAAGTAAGAAATACTCTAAATAAAATAGATTTATTTGTTAAAGGAATATTAGCAAAAATTGAGATAAAAGTCAACTACAAAAGTAAAAACCATCTTTTGAAAAGATGGTTTTTATAAATTTTATTTAGATTTAGAAATTATTGCTGAGTTTCTCCTGTCACATATACATCTCTGATCAGCTGATTTGGACCAGGTTTATAGGTACTTTTTAGATCGTTTACACAACTTGCAGTAAATCTTGTAGAGCTATTAATACGATAATAACTACCCATTAAATGGGAATAATTATCAGTTGAAATACCAAACATACCCTGTCCATTTGTGTGCATAGCTTTTGTTAAAGAAGTATTAATTTTACCATTGTTTGTAACATCAGTACTATCAAATAAAGTAAGTCCTGATTTTATATCTGTACCAATAATCTTACATGTACTTGTAGGCTCTTGTACTATCCAACTTAAATTTATTTCCGATCCCTTTCTTACATATCCCGCAGACACATCAAATGTTACAAAGTGTGTGTATGGTCTCTTTATAAAAGGTAATGACTGAGAATCTGTATTCAATCCATAAAGCGTAGTACCTGTAGGACAAACAAAACTATATTGATACTGATTACTTGCCCAAGGAAAAACTGTGGTATCAACCTGAGTCTTTGTGCCGTCTAATAATACAAATATAGAAGGAATACTTCCATCACTACAAGATCCTGTACATTTAACAAAGTTGTAAGTATTATCAGTAAAACTACAACTTGGTGGGACGTTTGGATTTGTAGAAGTAGAATTAATTGAACAGGTATATGGCGCATTATGTGTTGAACCATCAGAACATGTCACAGTTGTAGGACAAGTATAAGGAGCATTGTGTACCGATCCATCTGAACAAGTTACTGTCTTTGGACAAGTATAGGGAGCGTTATGTACTGACCCGTCAGGACAAGTTACAGTTGTTGTCTTAAGAACACATTTACTGGTACTTGCTTCCCAAATATTAGATCCACAATCCGAATTTACTGTCACCTGATCTAAAGATTGTGCATTATTATATAAATAAAAATTACGACTTGAATATGGAATTGTCACTGAAGCCAGTGTATTACTATTTCCGCCACCTATAGAAGTATTTGGTGCTGAGGTACCGTATTTATCAGTATCACTTGTCACAGCTGATGTTGAGACAGGATTAGTAATAGACCAAGTCAATGAAGTTGTACAACTACTTGCACCAAGAGCAATAGTACAAGCCGCAGGAGAGGCAGATATTGTACCAGTCATAGTCGTAGTTGCTGGACCTGTAGTATATGTAAACACTTGCTGATTTACTGTACCACCAATATTTTTACAAACTACAGTATGAGTCGTAGTCGTAGCATCGTTATTTATCGCTTTATAACTAAATTTTGTACCACTATACCAAGCATAGCTTCCTACCAATGTTCCATCATATGTCATGTCTGTGGTATTTGTACAAGTAAAATTCATCACAGTTTTATACAAAACATTTCCATTATTTGAAAGACTTATATCATTTGTGAGAGTGATAGGAGCGTAGTCTAAGTTCATATTATATGTAACAGGGGCAGAAAAAGCACCACTTCCATCTTGAGCCTTAATATCTATCTGATATGTTTTTGGTAAAATTGGTAACGGTAGAGACATTGATGCCCAATCATGATTAAAATAAGTCGTAGATGTTCCAATAGACCCTCCTCCTGTCACAACAGGTATAGCTCCAGAAACAGGAACAGAGCCAGCACCGTCATGATAATCAGCATAAAAAGTTTCTGAATCTCCTGCATCATCGGTAGCTAAAACATTTATAGTATCACCCTTAAAATCATTAGCAACTATTACTTGTCCTGAACATTTTTCAGAAGCAGTATATGTTCCAGGATTACAGACCTTATTAACTAAAGCGAAAGAATGACCAACAGATAATATAAAAAATATTCCTAAAATAAATAATGATGAATAAAATTTTTTGAACATATAGATTTTTAATTTAAAGCTTGTAATTATATTAAAATTATAGCATTCAAAATTATTTAAAATAAAAAGTTATACACAAAATAAGAACCCTCCTAACATAATCTTTCTAAAAATTATTTTTATTCACCTTCACCTCCCTAATAAATTAGGGAGGAAAATATTTATTTTGTGATAAATTTAAATTATGGAATTTAAAAACAATAAAAATAAAACATATAATAATTATAAAAAATTATTTATCCCCGCCAGAGAAATGAGAAAAAATCAAACATTATCTGAAAAGAAATTTTGGGATATTATAAAAGATAGACAAATAAATGACTTAAAATTTTTGAGACAAAAAATAATTGGTGAATTTATAGCTGATTTTTATTGTCATAATATAAAACTGATTATTGAAATAGATGGAAAAATTCATGAAAATCTAAAAGAAAGAGACGTTGAAAGAGAAAACTTTTTAAAAAGCAGACTTGAAATTAAAATAATAAGATATACAAATGATTTTATTCTAAATAATAACAATGAAACGATAAAAGAAAAACTATTAAGTGATTTAAAATGTATAAAAAATAAATAATACTCCTCTCTAATTTATTAGGGAGGTAAAGACGAAATTTGTAAATTTAATTAAAATCTATTGGGAGGGTTCAATAAAAATAAAACTGCCCTATAAAAATAGAGCAGTCTTTTTAATTTCAATAATAAAAAAAATAATTAATTTAACAATTTGTTTTAATTTGGCAATACAATATTTCCAAACTGGATAACAGCATCACTCAAATCAATCACCTGATTGGTGGAATTCTTCAGTACCAAATCATACTTATTGACCATTTGAAGACCAAATACTCCTGGAGTGTAATTATCACTATCAAAAGTTTGAACACTAGAAGTGTTACCAATATTTACATTTAAATCAAGCTGGTTATAATAATTTATTCCAAAAATTATTGTTGAAGGAAAATTTATACTTACATATTCTTGATTCCATAAAATACCAGACTGAGGAATTGAAATATTAGACGTCTTTACAAAATAATCATTTACAGACCAAGTTGAATTATCAAAATAGAGAATAGTTCCATAATAAGGATTCTTAAATCTCATTGAATACAGCAATACAGATCCGGGTCCAGAAAATTTTAAATTAGTAACGTGATACAAAGATGCATTACCTGACCCATTAGGGTTAAGAGTATAACCTATCTGACCCATATACCCTATCCAATTACTTGTAAACGTTGTTGCTTGCGTAATAGCATCTACACTGCCTACATTTAATGAAGAAGGAAATGTTCCGCCTGTTGGGGTATTCATTCCTGCTCCATCATCAATGGATGATATTGTAAAACTTAAAGATGAATTATCTGCAACACCAGCCGAAGCCTTAATCGCAAATATACAGAACAAAGTGTCATATCCTGCGGGCAGAGATAAATTTGTAAAATTTATCGTACCAGCAGATGCAGTGAGTACATTCCATAATCCATTAATTCCAATCTTATAACGAAGCATCTTCACTGCCGAGCCATAAGTACCGAAATTCCCAGTCATTGAAACCAAACTTTTTGTCATAGCAGAAGTGTTTTGTAGAAACATCTTCATAGTATCACTCTGAGCATTTTGGTTAATCTGAAAAATGGAATTAATATTAATGTTCGGCTTTGCAAACCAAGTACTTGCTTTTACTACAGTTGGAATAGAAATAACATCTAAAGCAACTGGAGTATTTGAATAATTCCCTGATCCGGGCATGTTAACGCCTATATCAGTCGATTCTGCAAAACTTGTTAAAGCAACAAAAATAGCAGCCCCATCTCCAACACCGGTAGGAATAATTGTAGCAATATCATAATTTAAATTGACACTATTCAATCCTGAATTCACAGGTATTGAAATTTCAATTTTATTATTACTTACCACAAACACAGTAGAGCTTTGTGCTATATCCGCTACAGCACTTGCGCCAGCACCACTAAATGTAAAAACTAATTTTACAGTAGATGAACCAGTTGCATTAATAGTAACAGTTCCCATTGACTTTTTTTGTCCGGGAACTATTTTAGAAATTGTTGCTGGACCAGTAAAGGTCACAGAACTAATTACCTTACTCCAATTTGGATGTGGATCCACTGGAGTTGCAGGTACAGGACTAGAAGTTTTTGAGCAACCTGTGCTCAAAAACATAATTAAGATCGCAATTACTGTTAGCGAACTTAAAACTTTGATTTGCTTTTTCATCTTTTGATTTTTTTGATGATGAGAAAAAATTGTTTGTTTTTATTATATTGAGAAAGAATTGATTTAATTTTGTCTGCAAAAACTCTGCAAGACCAACTATATATATTATATTATATTATATAAATAAAGTCAAGTATAAAAACTATTTAGATTTACCCTTTTCTTTTTTTAATAAGTGTGTTAGTATGCACTAAACCTATTTGGCGAATCTAGTGGGTTTAATGGGTTAGTAAGCGAACGACATCAACTTTTGATCTTTAACAAAGATAATAATTATTTTTGTTAAAAAAGTTGATGAAGGCGGAAGAATTTTTTCTTTCGCCTTTTTTTATTTTTAAAAACAGACTTTTTATGCTAAAATCAAAAACATTATAAACAAACTTTTAAAAATATTTATATGGCAAAATTAGAATACAGTGAAATCAAACCTAGAAAATATATTATCTATAACGATGCTCCTTATGAAGTTCTTGAATATCATGTGGCTCGTACACAACAAAGAAAACCACAAAATCAAGTAAAGATGAGAAATCTTATTAATGGTAAAGTAATACCCGCAACATTTCATGCGTCAGATATGGTTGATGAAGCAGATATTTCAAAAAAAGAAGTTAAATTCTTATTTACAAATAAGGGAGAAAATTGGTTCTGCAATGAAAAAGATCCATCAAACAGATTTGTTATCGATGCGAGCATTATTGGTGATCAAATAAAATTCATGAAACCAAACTCTATTGTAGATGTAAAAATATTTACAAATGACGATGATGAAGAAACTATTATTGGTGTCGGACTCCCAATCAAATTAACATTAAAAGTTACAGATGCACCTCCATCAATAAAAGGAAACACAGCTGGAAGCTCAAGTGGAAAAGTTGTAACGCTTGAAACTGGAGCACAAGTCACAGCACCATTATTTATCGAAGCGGGAGATGAAGTAGTAGTAAATACAGAATCTGGCGAATACGTAGAAAGAGCAAGTAAATAATTTAAATAAAATAAAACCAGTACTCGAGTGTTGGTTTTATTTTTATCCTAAATTAAATTTCTTTGTCACTTCTTCCTCAACTTCTGCGCGAGGACGACCAAATCTTTGATATGACAATTGTTTTAATGCATCAACTGTACTCTTTTCTCCTCTAGGAGGATAAACTTCTTTTATGTTAAATGCTTTTTGTGGATATCCTTTTATTAAAAGTGAAACATAAGCATTCAAATTTTCTATTTTCATAATATCAGCATAAGTAAAAGTTGGAGCAAAACTAGATTCTAAAGTTTTTGCGTCTTCATCAGAAATACGAAATACTATTTTACTTCCAACATTTCCAAATACAGCCGCTTTAATTTTTTCATCAAGCTGCTTTATAAACTGATGGGCCACAGTTAATGATAATTTATATTTTCTAGCTTCAGAAAGAATGGCTGAAATAGACGGTGTGGAAATATTTTGAAACTCATCAAGATAAAGATAAAATGGCGGCTTATTTTTTGGATCTTCACGACCAAGAGCGGCCATTAAGAATTTACCGACAAGAATAAGACCTATAAGATTCGCATTTATATCACCAAGTCTTCCTTTTGATAAATTTACCAAAAAGATTTTTTTATTATCCATAATATCTGGAATATTAAAAGATGACTTTTCTTGAGAAATAATAGGACGCATTATTTCATTTGAAAGAAATACGTCGAATTTACTCGTAATGTATGGGACAAAGTTTTCAAAACCTTGTTCACCTGTCGTCGCTTCTGCATTTTTAAAGAATTGATTAATAAGAGGATTTTTACAATGAGCAAGTTTATATTCACGATAATCTTTATCAGAAAGAACTCTAGAAATATCAATCAGAGTACAACCACTTTCTGGATGCTCCATCACAAGACCAGCCGAATTTCTAAAATATTGCTCAAAAGCTGGACCCATACTTTCTGGACTTGAATCGGCAAAAAGTTTTTTAAAAATAGAAAAGAGCTCATTGATCACAAAACTTTTTTGCTCTGGTTTAGTCTGATCAAACTCGAGCATATTTAATCCCATAGGCATCTCTGTATATGCAGGATCAAAATAAACAACATCATCCCATCTTTCTTTTGGAACATTTCCCATTATATCTAGTAAATCTTCTCCGTGAGGATCAATAAAACAACATCCATTACCCATAACAATATCTTGAATAATCATATTCTTAAGCATGACCGACTTTCCTGTACCAGTTTGTCCTATAACATAAACATGACGAAGTCTATCTTCTTCTGGCAAATAAACTTTAGTAGTTAAATGTCTGTATTCATTTGTACCAAGATAAAGTCCTGTTTGTGGTAAATCCATAGGAGCTGGTGCTGTAGCTGCGTCAGTTTTATGAAGTTGATTATAATCTTTTACATAACTTGGTAAATGATAAAAAGTTGCAAGCTCTTTAAAATTTAAAGGGATACTTTGATCTTGATCCCAAAGTCTATAAATATAATTATGAATTACTTCATTTAATTTAGAACCTTCTAACATCTTAAATTGTAAAGAATTTCCATCAGCTTCAGAATATTGTCTAAAAGTAGAAGCAAGTTCATTTAAAATAACTTTTGCTCTCGAAAGATCTGGGGCATTTACTATAAGACGAAGATTTGTATCAAGAATAGTAGACTCTACTTTTTTTGATATATTTGCAAGAGCTTTTTCATCTTCTATTTTAACTATTTTTGGTTTTGTTTTTTCTTTTTCTATTTCTTCTTGAGATTTAGTTGACTCTTTAAAAGTTGCAAAAAAATCTTTTATAAAAGATTCTCTATCTAAAACTCTTTTTAAAGTTTCACCTTTTTTTAAACTATTTATCATTTCAGAATATTTTTTCAAAAAAACATCACCGGTAGGACGAACAACTATTTGTAATGCTGCACCCTCACCCTCTCTTTGTAATTTTGTAAAAGCTGAAATAATTAATGATATAGGATCTCCTTCCATTTTGTCATAAGTGTGAAATGGGAGAGCTGAGGTCTTTACTGGAGCAGCATAAGCAGCAACCTGAAAACCAACACCTGAAAAGACGTTGTAATCTTCTTTTGAATATTTAATAATAGCATCAGGAAAAAGTCCAAATAAAGTTTTTTCAAAAAGATCTGCCATTTCATTTAAAATAGAAACAAAAAATGAAACTTCATTTGAATTATTTGGTTTTGCCATTTCGAGAGTGTAATAATTATTTTCTTTATTATTTACATCACTAGCAATACTGAGCATACTAGCATAGAATTGCTCCATAAAAGCAATAAATTTTTTAGGGTCTTTATTATCATTTTTATCTTTTACTTCTGGCAAGACTATTTCATACAATTTAAAATGTAAAGCTTTCCATTCTGTTTTACTTAATCCCTTTTCTATATTTTGATCATGAGGTGTAAGTAAATAATTTACTATAAATCTATGAAAATCAGATTCAACTTCCTTATCTTTCATTTCTCTAACCAAAGACATAGCACTATGCACTCCTTTGTCCATCATAATAGAAACAAGATCAGAAACTTGTTCATCTGTCTTTTTTTCTTCAAGATCTTTTAAAAGCTTTTTCTTTTCATAATCTTTTACTTCGTATTGTCCAGGTAAAATATTTTTGGGAGCCTGCGAAAGATGCTCTCTCAAGACATCATTCACATGATCTTCTTTACTTATTCTATCTCCAAAATTCTTTGTCGCTTCACGCCTTTTAGAAATCTCTTCACGTAAAAATTTTATCTCTTCTTCTGGAGAAGAAAATCTTGGTTCAGAACCTGTACCCGATAATGATTCTTGAGAATTGAACATAATAATAAATATTTATTGATAAAAATATTATATCATTAAAAAACAAACCTCTATATTTCTATAGAGGTTTGAAAAACTTTTTTTATTTTTTAGTAGTGATAATATATTGAATTATTATAATTTCCATAATAACCATTATCATAATAAATTGTACCGTTAAGTGCATCATTACCATATGGTATAACATTGTTATTTCCAATCCAATTACCACCACAATCACAATGATTACCTAAATAAATATAATTTTGATTATTATATGACTGAGGATAAGATTCTTGGGTATAAACATAATATGTAGTTATAACTTTTGGAGCCGGATTTTTCCAACAAGAATTATTACAACCATTTGAATAATCTGAATAACTATTTGTATAATTATTATTGTTATAAGGATAATTATTTATATAATCATCTGAATAATTAATAACAGGAACAGAAGGAATTTGATTAACTGGATTAACTGGATTAATATAAGTATAACCTGTTCCGCTATAAGGATTTGCTCCGTAATAAGAATTATTTACTCCAGGAACTATTTGAGAACAACTAGACCCATTCCAGTAAAAATTTGACCCATAAGCAATACAAGATCCCATATAATTTGAACTACCAGGAACATATCCTAAATTATTTCCATAATAAGAATAACCGTAACCATTAGAACATTTTAGTTGTGCAGAATCCCAAGGATGATAATTATCACAGAAGTTTACACATTGTGTACCATTCCAAATCCATCCATTGTTTACTCCACACTGATCAACAGTATTAGAAACAGAAGCTTTTGCAAGCATATTATCACCAACTTTTAAAAGTATTGCGAGTGACGCAACAATGATATACACAGTGATTATTTTTGTAAATATTTTTTTCATAAATTTATAATTATTAATAAATAAAGCTTATAAAACTTGATTATTTTTAATTTACCCAATACTTATTTAATAAGATATATAGTATATCACAAAGCAATTTATTTGTCAATATATTTAATAAAAGAAATGACTCCCAATCCTTACAAATCGAGAGCCATAAATCTGACTACTTTTCAGTATTTTCTTTTTTCTTTTCTTTAATCTCTTCATTTACAGAGATAATGAATGCTACCAATATTATCAACAAGAAATACATTGTCAGCCAGTTTATCTTACTAAGAGACAATTTGCCTGGATGATTTATCTGTATAAGATATACTATAAATAAAATAATTACAGATACTATATATTTCTTAAATTGATATATAACTTTCCCGAACAAAGAAATAAGAAATGAAATCATAGAAACCCCAAAGAAAAACCAGATCAGTAGACTACTGAAGAAAATTTGTATATTCATAATCTGAATTTTAACTAACTCAAAACTATCACTTTTAATAAATAAAGTCAAATAAATTATTTCTCATTAAAACCAATCAAATCATCATCACCTTCTGTCTTTTTATCTTTGACTCTGTCTTTTAATCTTTGAACAAACGCTGCCGATTTGCCATATTTATTTTCTGCATCATCAGCTTTCTTTTCTTGAGATTTTAATTGTCCACTTTGCACTTTTATTATTCTTTCTTCTGACTTTTTTCTATCTAAAATTTCTTTTTGTCTTTTATTGTCTTCTTTTTCTTTATTCTGTTTTTGGTATGTTTCAAATTTACTATAATCAGTTTGATTACTTGTTAAAGAGTCCGGATTTTCTAATTGTTCTTTTAATCTTAATTCCGCAGGAAGATCTTCTTTTTTGATTTCTTTCTTTTTTTGAATATTATTACTTTCTTGATTATCTTCTATATTGTTTTCTTCAGAAGTTTTTGAGGGTTTATTTCTAGATTTTATCCAAGGATTAGAATTTTCTTGTTGTCTAGAATCCTGCTTCTGTATTTCTGTTTGATTTTCTTCTTGAGATTTCTGCATATTTATCTCTTGTCTAATCTCATCGTCTTCCTCTTCAACTTCCATATTATTCATTTTAATCTCTTCCCTTTCTGCGTCTAACTTTGATCTTTTTTCTCTATATTCAGCCACTTCGTCTTTATGAACTTTATAAATAAACCACAAATTCCAAGGAAACAAATCAGCGACAGGAATAAGTTCTCCTGCACATTGAGTTAAAAATCTTTTTAACATTTTTTTATCACCATTTTTTCCTTTAAATTTTGATATCATCTCAGGACCCATTCTGAGCCAAAGCCAAAAAATTATTAAAATATCATCAAATATAGAAATAATCATAGCGACTGGTATAGTCACAACAAAAAGAGTAAAAATAACTTCTAAAAACCATATAAATCCGAATATTATATAAGCGAAAATTGGAGGAAATGGTTCCATAACATTTAATGTTATAAATTATAACATTAAAAAATCCCCTTTTAATAAGAGGATATTTTTAAGAGTATTTCTAACCAATTATTCAATTCCCTATCTCATCTTCTCTAAAGTCAACGGACCAACATTCCCAATAGCAGGACTAATC